>CAUWDA010000043.1:0-16618 GCA_963557075.1 uncultured Flavonifractor sp.
CGCAGGACCTTTTCTTCAGACCTTTCCCAAGTGCCAACCGTTCAGCGCTTCATTATTATAAGCACAAAGCGCAAGGGCTATTAAGCGTTCCATATACAATTTATCCCCTACGGGTTTTAAAGCAGGTTGTTTCCTGTTTTGCAAGTGCAAATGGCCCCTTTTGGTGTCAAGAACACCCAAGCATAAAAGAGTTCCTGTTGAATCCCGAGGAGCGGCGTTTTCCTAGCAATATAGACATCCGAATGTATATGCAGAGCAATGGCAGAAGTAAGATTGATAAGGTGTCTGGTCAAATGAACCCCTTTACAGGAGAAAAATTTGTTGGCAGTGAATTTGCGTATCCTCCATTTGGTTTTATCTGCGTAATTGACCGTAAAATGACATCGTACCGGGTGTTGAATGAGTTGTATCCGCTGCTCGAATTCCTGAAGTATGGTTACAATGATCGCGTTCAACTCTATTTAAAGTTACCTAGAAAGCCATGTAATCCAACAATTTTAGACTTTAGAGAGGGAGTTCCCGATGTAGCAACTTTAATTGAGAAAAATAAGCACGACAGATGAAGCCCGTTTCACTGAGAAATGGGCTTCTTTATATTCTCTAACCAGGAGGTGAGCAAATAATTGCTACTCGATTAACCCATGTCAGCCTCTTTTCCGGAATCGGCGGGCTGGACCTGGCGGCAGAGGCGGCGGGCTTTGAAACGGTCTGTCAATGCGAGTGGGCGGACTATCCCTATTCCATCCTGCAAAAGCATTGGCCGGATGTGCCGAAGTTTCGGGACATCACCACATTCACGAAGGAGGCGTTTTTTGAGAAAACAGGACTTGAAACCGTCACCATCCTCTCCGGCGGATTCCCGTGCCAGCCCTTCTCCACCGCAGGAAAGCGGCGGGGCTTTGCGGATGAACGCTACCTGTGGCCGGAGATGTGCCGCGTTATTACCGAATTGCGGCCCCGTTGGGTGCTTGGGGAAAATGTTGCTGGCTTCATCAATATGGGGCTCGACAAAACGATTTTTGACCTGGCAAAAGCGGGATACGCTGTTCTCCCATTCGTATTTCCGGCTTGCGGCGTCGGCGCATGGCATGAGCGCCAGCGAACTTTTATCGTCGCGGCTGATGTTTCCCACACCCCTTGCCTCCGACAAATCCACAGGGCGGGACGCTGCCAACCTGGATGTGTTCCTGTCGGACAATGGGATATTCCGCAAGCGGAACAAGGACGGGTCGATCTGGAGCCTCAGCCTGTCGGCAGCGGTGTTCTATCTGACCCCGGCAGCGTCGGAGGGCTACCGTTCCACCCTGAAACCGGCGGCCTTTCGGGACATATCCCCATCCTCCAACCTGTCGGCCCAGGTGATCCGGCAGGAGCAGCCCCGTTCCGAGAAAGCGGCGCTGAACCCGGACTGGGTGGAATGGCTCATGGGATTCCCCCCGAAATGGACGGACGCATCCTATGGCGTGCCGAGCCCGAAGGAGTCCCCCGCATGACCGAGGACACCGACAACCGGGCGCTGCGGCTGAAAACCCTGGGGAACGCGGTCTGCCCGCCCCAGGCCTATCCCATTTTCCAGTACATTGCCATGATCGAAACCGGGGCCTGTGTTAACATCTGCCCCTATGGAACAGGAGGTGACGCACCTTGAAAGAATGGAAAGCCCCCGAAAAGGAGGCGCAGAAGATGACCCGTGACGGGGCGGTATCCGTCAATCTGGTCACGGGCGAGACTACCTATCCCTCTGACCGGATGCCGGAGCAGGACCATTCTGTATCCGGCGACGCGGCGGGCGCAGCCGGGAAAGCTGTGGACCGTGCAGAACTGCACCGGGAACAGGCAGCAGCCAAAAAGAAGCGCCGGAAACAGCGCAGGGCCTATCGGGAGGGCCGGGCGGCAGCGAGCCGCCCATCCTCCCGATTGCAGTTTTCCGAGGCAGACCGGGTGGCGCCGGAGCTGCAAGGGGCCATCCGAAAGTCGGACAAGGCGGCGGACCGGCTGGATGCCGCCAGGGACGCGCTCCCCAATAAGAGTCCGGGAAAGCCCCACGCCAATCCGCTGTCCCGCCCCATCCAGGAGGCGGGCGCGGCGATCCACGGCAAGGTCCGGGAGGTGGAGCAGGAAAATTCCGGCGTCCAGTCAGGCCACCTGGGAGAACGCGGTATTGAGAAGGCTGTGGGCTACGGGAACCGCCGTGTCCGGAACTGGCGAGCGGAACGCAAGCTGAAACCCTGGCAAGACGCGGCAAAGGCGGAGCAGGCGGCGGGCAAGGCCAATGCGGATTTCTACTATCGGAAAGCCGTGGCGGAGAACCCCCAGCTTGCATCCAATCCCATCTCCCGCCTGTGGCAGAAACGGAAGCTGCAAAAGCAATATGCGGCGGCATACCGGGCGGCGGGCAAGACCGCCCAGGCCGGGAAAACAGCGGAGGCCACGGCAAAAGCGGCCAAGAAAACCGCCCAGGAGTCCAAGCGCACCACCCTTTTCCTGAAACGGCATTGGAAAGGTGCGCTGATCGTGGGCGGCATCAGCCTTCTGCTGGTGATGCTGCTGGGCTCCCTGCAATCCTGTTCCTCCATGTTCGGCGGCGGGGTGTCCAACATCATGGCGTCCTCCTATCTCTCCGAGGATGCCGATATGTTGGCGGCGGAAGAAACCTACTGCGCCAAAGAAGATGAATTGCGGAAATACCTGGATACCTACGAGGCCACCCACAACTATGACGAGTATCACTTCGACCTGGACGAGATCGAGCATGATCCCTATGTACTGATCTCCATTTTGTCGGCGCTCCATGAAGGAGTGTTCACCATCGACCAGGTACAGGGCGACCTTCAAACTCTCTTTGACAAGCAATATATCCTCACCGAAACCGTAACTACGGAAACCCGGTATCGGACGGAAACACGGACGGACAGCGAGGGCAACACCTACACGGTCCAAGTGCCCTATACCTGGACCATCTGCACCGTTACGCTGGAGAACTTCGACCTCTCCCATGTGCCTGTCTACATGATGGGCGAGGGACAGCTTTCCTTGTACGCCACCTATATGTCCACCCTGGGCAACCGCCCCGACCTGTTCCCGTCCTCCGGGTATGTGAACAAGTACATCGAGAACCCGCCCACCGCTTGGGAGATTCCCGCTGAATACCTGACGGACGAGCGGTTCAACACCCTTATCACCGAGGCAGAGAAGTATTTAGGGTATCCCTATGTGTGGGGCGGCAGCAGCCCCAGCACCTCTTTTGATTGCAGCGGCTTTGTCAGCTATGTGCTGACCAACAGCGGCCTGTGCAATACCGGGCGGCTGGGCGCCCAGGGGCTCTACAACATTTCCACGCCGGTATCCGATCCCCAGCCCGGCGATCTGGTGTTTTTCGTGGGGACCTATGATACCAGCGGCGTGTCCCATGTGGGCATCTATGTGGGCGACGGGATGATGCTGCATTGCGGTGATCCCATCCAGTATTCCAACCTGAACACAAGTTACTGGCAGTCCCATTTCTACGCATACGGCAGACCGCCGTACAACTGATGGAGGTGATGAAGCATCAATATGGTTTCCTACGGGGGCGGCGCCAACAGCACCGCCCTTTTGATTGGTCTGCACCAGCACCATATCCCGGTGGACCTGATCCTCTTTGCGGATACGGGGGCGGAGCATCCCCACACCTACGCCTATCTGGAGGTAATGGATTCCTGGCTGAAGGACCACGGGATGCCGCCCATTACCAGAGTGTATAAGACCACCCGTAACGGCAAACGGCTGACGCTGGAAGATGAATGTCTGCAAAGTTGCAGCCTACCGTCCATCGCCTACGGCTTCAAACGGTGTTCCCTGAAGCACAAGATCGGGCCGCAGGAAAAGTTCTGCAACCATTACGCGCCATGCCGCCGAACCTGGGCAGCGGGCAAGCGAGTGGTCAAGTTCATCGGCTACGACGCAGACGAGGGCTACCGCAGCGACAAGGTGCTGCTGGGTGACCTCGCCGACCGAAAATACAGCAAGTGGTATCCCCTGATGGAATGGGGATGGACGCGGGACGATTGCATCCGGCAGATCGAGGCGGCAGGGCTGCCCCAGCCGGGAAAATCGTCCTGTTTTTTCTGCCCCAGTATGAAACCCGACGAGATCGCCGCCCTGCGGGAGCAGCATCCCGATTTGTTCTGCCGCGCCCTGGCGCTGGAGGACAATGCCCGGCAAAACCTGAAAACAGTCAAGGGCCTGGGGCGGAACTATTCCTGGAGAGAACGATTTGGAAAGGAGTTTTGCACACATGGCAACGGTTGAAAAAATCCGCAAAGACATCGAAAAGACGAAGGAGAAGATTTCCGCCCAGCAGAAGCGCCTTCGGGAGCTGGAGGCACAGCTCACCGAGGAAGAAAACCTGGAGATCGTCCGCATGGTCAAGGCGGTGCGCATGGACAACAAGGAGCTGACCGCCTTCCTGAAGGCCTACGCCAGTGGCCTGATCACTCTGCCCGACGGGATGATGGAGGCGGAGGCAGCGGCGGACCCTAACGATGATATGGAGGACAGCGACCATGAAGAATAAGAAAGTAATCCGGCTGTTTACGGCGATGCTGGCGGTGGTCCTGTGCATGACGGCCTTCTCCGTCACCGCCTTTGCGGGCGGCGGGGATGGCGACTACTACACCGGGGAGTCCGCCGAGACGACCCCGGAACCCACCGAGGAACCCGCCACCGGGGGCATGGAGCCGGAAGACCAGCCCCTTACCCCGGAGGGCAATGCCACGCTGGTGGACGATTATTACGGTGACAAGCAACTTATCACCGTAATCACGAAAGCGGGCAACTATTTCTACATCCTGATCGATCGTGCCAACGAGGCCAAGGAGACCGCCGTTCACTTCTTGAACCAGGTGGATGAAGCCGACCTGATGGCATTGATGGAAGATGGACAGACGGAGGAAAAGCCCGCGGCTTGTACCTGCGCCGAGAAATGCCAGGCCGGTGCGGTGAATACCGCCTGTCCTGTCTGTGCGGTGAATATGAGCGAGTGCGCCGGGAAAGCGCCGGAGGTGGAGCCGGAGCCCGAACCGGAGCCGGAGAAGGAATCCGGCAGCAGCGGCGCCCTGGTGCTGATCCTGCTGCTGGCGGTCCTGGGCGGCGGCGGAGCCTTCGCCTACATCAAGTTCATCAAGCCCAAACAGGGCGCAAAGGTCAGCGCCGACCCGGACGACTATGAGTTCGAGGACGAGGAATACGAAAACGAGGATGTTCCTGAACAGGAAGAACAGGAGGACCAGAATTGAGCAAATTGGTGATCTGCGAAAAGCCGAGTGTAGCAAAGAGTATCGCGTCGGCCCTGGGTGTCACATCCAGGGCCGATGGCTATTTTGAAGGCAGTGGCTGGCTCATTTCCTGGTGCATCGGGCATCTGGTGGGGCTGGCAGACGCGGCCGCCTACGATGACCGCTACAAGAAGTGGCGGTATGAGGACCTTCCCATCCTGCCCGCCCCCTTCCGCTATGTGGTGTCCGAGGAAAAGGCCGCCCAGTTCTACATTCTTCGTTCTCTGATGGAACGCCCCGATGTGGCGGAACTGGTCAACGCCTGCGACGCGGGGCGCGAGGGCGAGCTGATCTTCCGGCTGGTCTATGAAGCCGCCGGATGCACCAAACCCTTCTCCCGACTCTGGATTTCTTCGATGGAGGACGCGGCGATCCGGGAGGGCTTTGCTGACCTGCGCCCCGGCAGGGACTATGATCCTCTGTATCAATCGGCGCTTTGCCGTCAAAAGGCGGACTGGCTCATTGGCATCAATGCGAGCCGCCTGTTCTCTGTCCTCTACCACCGTACTTTGAATGTGGGGCGGGTGCAGACGCCCACCCTGGCGATGCTGGCTGACCGGGACAGCAAGATCGTCCTGTTCCGCAAGGAGAAATACCATCATGTGCGGCTGGCGCTGGAGGGAACCGAGGCGGTTTCTGAAAAAATCCCGGCTATGGAGGATGCCCAGACCATCCGAGATGCCTACGATGGTAAAAAAGCAACCTGTGTATCCGTGGCGCGGGAGAAAAAGGTGGAGAAGCCCCCCAAGCTGTACGACCTGACCACCTTGCAGCGGGAGGCAAACCGTGTGTTCGGCTACACGGCCAAGCAAACCCTGGACTACGCCCAGTCGCTCTACGAAAAGAAGCTGCTGACCTATCCCCGGACGGACAGCCGGTATCTGACCGGCGATATGGCGGAGACCGCCTCCGTGGTCCTGCATCTGGCGGCGCGGGTGCCGCCCTTCGACGCCTGCCCGGAGTTTTTCCCCGATGTTCTGGCGCTGGTGAACGACAAGGAGGTATCTGACCACCACGCGATCCTGCCGACGCTGGAACTGGAGAAAGCGAACGTTCCGGGGCTGCCTGTGGGCGAGCGCAATATCCTTCTGCTGGTCTGCTGCAAGATGCTGTGTGCGGCGGCGGAGCCTTTCGTGTATGAGGCGGTCACGGCTACCTTTGACTGCGGCGGACATACCTTCACGGCAAAAGGAAAGCAGGTGCTTTCCCAGGGCTGGCGGGCCATCCAGGAGGTGTTTCGTTCCTCCCTGAAGGAGAAGGCGGAGGATGAAGATGCCGAGGGCGTCCTTCCGGCCTTGACCGAGGGGCAGGTCTTTGAGCCGGTCGCCGCCTCCGTCACCGAGCACTTCACTTCGCCCCCCAAGCCCTACACGGAGGACACCCTTCTGTCGGCCATGGAGAACGCAGGCAAGAAAGATATGCCGGACGAGGCAGAGCGCAAGGGCTTGGGCACCCCGGCGACTAGGGCGGCCATCATTGAAAAGCTGGTGTCCGGCGGATTCGTGGAGCGCAAGGGCAAGAACCTGATCCCCACAAAGGCGGGCGTCAACCTCGTCACTGTGCTGCCGGAGCTGCTGACCTCCCCCAAACTCACGGCGGATTGGGAGCAGCGGTTGAACGAGGTAGCAAAGGGCCAGGCGTCGCCGGAGGACTTCATGGACGGGATCGAGGCGATGGCGGCGGAGCTGATGCGGAAATACTCCCACATTTCCGAGGATGGACAAAAGCTGTTCCAGCCGGAGAAGGAGACGGTGGGTATCTGCCCCCGCTGCGGCAAGCCGGTCTATGAGGGCAAGAAGAACTTCGCCTGTTCGGATCGTGCCTGTCAGTTTGTCATGTGGAAGAATGACCGCTTTTTCGAGCAGCGCGGGAAGGTTTTTACTTCCAAAATCGCCGCCGCATTGCTCAAAGACGGAAAGGCAAAAGTCAAAGGGCTGCGCTCCCTGAGAACCGGGAAAACCTATGACGGGACCATCGTTCTGGCCGACACCGGCGGGAAGTATGTGAATTACCGCATCGAGAAACAGGGATGATAACATCTGTTGGTCATCTCCATCCATGGATTCGACAAGTTTACAATTTATCTGTTTCAAAAGCCGGGACCTGCAAGTATAATAAAACTGAACATTTGCAGGGGGTGGTCGTAGTTGGATCGGTATATTGAACAGTTGGAAAAAGAGTTCTCGCAAGTATCCAATGGCTTCAAAAATGAAGAACAGAGAGCCAAGACCGATTTTGATACCAATGACAAATCCTATATAAAAGAACTCGCTTACGCAGCTTATCAGTCTGAGGTCTATCAGGTCAGAATGTATGGTGTCTTTCTTTTTGGACATTTATCAGAGGATGTAGAAATCCTGAATTTTATGCGGGAGAGTGTATCCAAAGATGAAAATTGGAGGGTTCAGGAGGTTTTAGCAAAGGCCTTTGATGAATTCTGCAAAAGGACCGGATTCGAAAAGTCTCTTCCAGTGATTGACTCATGGTTGCAAGACAAAAATTCCAATACCAGAAGGGCAGTTACAGAAGGCTTAAGAATATGGACCTCAAGGCCATATTTCAAGGAAAATCCCGAAGAAGCAATTCGAAGATTGGCCGATCTGAAAAATGACCCCAGTGAGTATGTCAGAAAATCAGTTGGTAATGCCTTGCGGGATATAAGCAAAAAACATGGTGCGCTGGTTGCAGCTGAATTAAGCGCATGGGACTTGTCATCCAAAGAGATTCACCAAGTTTATAAGCTGGCAAGCAAATTTATTGAGAAATAGACCTCTCAACCAATTACTCTTCTATCAGCGATCCAAAAATATCAGCCACTTTCCAACAGCAACATCGAGCAGGAAACCTTTCCGGGTTTCCTGCTTTTCTTTTACCCATTTTCAGAAAGGATGATGTCTTTGAGCAAAACCGAAACCAATTTCATGGAGCATTTGAAACCGCTGCTCCCCGCGGGCGGTGACGCAAGCGAGCTGGAGGCAGCGGCCCAGGCGCTTGCCGGACTTTCCCCGGAGGACCGTGACCTCCTGGCCGCTGTTCAGGAGTCGCCCTATCGCCTGACCACCCTGGAACAGTTCCGGGAGTTCCCCGCCAACACCGAGTATTTTGTCCTGGAGCCCAACATCAGCAAGGTGGAGGATGTGGGCTGGCGCTATCTGGCGCAGCATTTGGACGTCCTTCTGCCCCCGGAGCTGCTGGACGCCATTGATCCCGTTCCTTTTGGCAACCATGCCATGCAGGAGGAACAGGGGTGCTTCACCAGTAAAGGGTATCTCACCCTCTCCGGCGACGAGTGGGAGCATGAGCGCCCCAGGGAGAAGCAGATAGAGAAAAAGCCCTCCATCAAGGAACGGCTGGAACAGAGCCGGAAAGAATGTGCCAATCAGAGCAAGGCGCAGCCCCATCGGGAAAAGCCTGCGCCGGAGCGATAAGGAGGTGTCGCCATGCCCCATTATGATTATGACAAAGATTATCCCTTTGCCGCCTTCATCACCAACCTGGGGAAATACAACGAGGGCACCCTTGTGGGCGAATGGGTGAAGTTTCCCACCACGGCGGAAGAACTGAAAAAGGTCTTTGAGCGCATCGGGATTGGTGCGAAGGACGACTTTGGGCAGACCTATGAGGAATGGTTCATCACGGACTACGACTGCTATGTGGACGGTCTCTATGACCTGCTGGGTGAGTATGCCAACCTGGACGAGTTGAACTATCTGGCCTCCAAGCTGGACGACATGAGCCAGGACGAATATGAGCGGTTCCAGGCGGCCATGGAGATCGGCGACCACACGGGCAGCATTCAGGAGCTTATCAACCTGACGGAGAACCTGGACTGCTACGACGTTTACCCCGACATCCACGACCACGACGATCTGGGCCGGTATTACATCGAGGAACTGGATGCCATGCAGGTGCCGGAGCATCTGCGCAACTACATCGACTATGAGGCCTACGGGCGGGACATCGCCCTGGAGGAAAGCGGCCAGTTCACCGACTTGGGCTATGTGCGGGACACCGGGGACAGTTTCCATGAGTATTACGATGGCGAGCGCGGCAGCATCCCGGAGGAATACCGGGTGATGACCTTCCAGGATGATATCCCCAAAGAAGAAATTTCGGAGTGGGCTATGGATCTTGCCTACGATATGGACGAGTTTTTCCGGCAGCACGATCCGCAGTACGCCGCCGAGCACCCGGAGGAACACGCGGCGAAGGAAGAAATCTACGAAAACCTGATGGCCGGGCGCATCTCCGCCCTGGACGAGAAGCTGGCCGCCCTGGGGCAGACCCAGGAGGACTATCTTCCTTCGGAGATTGAGAAGTTCAAGGATGCCACCGGCTATGAGGAATGTCTGGATGTGGACCCCCAGGCAATCCGGGAGGCCATTGAAAACCCGGATCAGTCCCATGTGGACGAGATGCTGGCCTTTGCGGAGCAGGCAAAACGGGAGTATGAGGCGGAGTTGTACGGGCAGCAAGCGGCGCCTACCCCGGATGACCGAGAGACCGGCGAGACGGTGCGGACCCCCAGGGGCACCTTCCATGTGACGGATATGAGCCGGGAACAGATGGAGGCAGCCGGATACGGTTTCCACCACGAGTCCGAGGACGGAAAGTATCTCATCATGGCCAACGGCAGCCGCGCCTTTGCCATCCCCAGCGGAGACGCACCCGAACATACCGCGCCGGAGAAGTTGACTGTTCTGGTGGTGGAGCCCATGAAGGAACCCTATGTGAAGGAAATCGACCCCGGCCTCCATGCGCTGCAAGCGGAGGTGGGCGGCGACATTGCCGCCTCCTATCCCTTTGACGATCCGGTGGGGCTGGTGCTGAACGACGAGGGCAAGCTCATCGGTCTGGACCTGAACCGCTCTCTCCGGGACGAGCATGGGGAGATTTACGACATTGTGGCAGGCACCTTCTTGGTGGCGGGCCTGGGGCCGGAGAGTTTTGCGTCCCTGCCCCCGGACATGATCCAGAAATACACCGAGCAATTCAAGCGGCCGGAGCTGTTCGCCAGCATCAACGGGCAGATCGTATCCGTTCCCGTGGAGCCGGAAAACCCGCTGCGCACGGCGGAAATGACCCTGGAGGATGACTACGGCATGATCGACGGGATTATCAACAATGGCCGCCGTGGTGAGGAATTGGAGAAAGCCCAGGCCGAGGCGCGCAGGACCACGCCGGAAAAAAAGCCCTCCATCCGGGAGCGGCTGGAGGACGCAAAACGGGAGTGTGGGACGCGAAAAGCCCCGGACAAGCCTGCCCCGCAGAAGAAGCCCCCGGAGGTGGGCGACTTATGAGCCGGAGTAAAAAATGGCGTCTGGAATGGGCGTTCTTCCTGGGCGAGAACGGCAGGCGCCAGTATAACAAGCTCTGCAAGGGCTGTGTCCATTCCTGTAAGCAGAGCTTCCGGGCGGTGGTGGTGTCCTGTCCGCACTATCTTTCCCGCCGTTCCAAAAAGTGTAGGAATTAGGGTTCAAAACGGGTCAAGAAACCGCCTGTGTCGGCTTTTCTGTGTGGGGGCAGTATGATTTCTATGTGGGGCGGAAGGGCGCTTCTGCGTAGAGGAAATGACGAATTTCCATCTATGGTCAAGTAAAAAGAGGGGGCACCATCATTGGACATTACGTCCTGTGATGGTGCCCCCCTTATTTACGTTGTTTCCGCAGGTTCAATTTTGTCTAAAATTAAAGTCGCTTCCGCTTTAAAGTCAAAGTCAGGTTGTCCCTGTCGAGCATAATAAGCGGAAAACCGATTCAAAATATTTTTCACAAAGTACTCTTGGACTTTCACAACAGGCGAGCCATATTCAGCAATGAACTCTTCTGGAGGATATGTTATAACATTTCTGAAATTTATGTATCCGCCACAGAAAAGTGTATTACATGGTAGCCAATGGTAATATTCTGTCAAATTGTTTTTTATTGCATCTTGTATATCCGCCTTCTTATCCTTTCTTTTTGTGGATTTACTCGCTACTTTTTTGTTGACTTCGTCGTGATTAGCAATTTCACAAACCAGAATTCGGTCTGTCTTAAATTTCCCACCGTGTATAGCCAAATCGCATGGTGGTGATAAAACAATGCAAAAAAGTCCATCTTTTGATGATTTGTAGATGGCCCCCGTTTTGATATCTTGCGAAATTGGAGGTTTAATGTACATTTCCTCTGTAATGTATCCGGGGACTTCGCTATCGATAAGCTCTTGAATATGCGATACGGCATAGCGCAAAAGAACTTTTTCGGTCTCTATACCTTGCGCTTTCTTGGACTTCCACAACTCAATTTGAGGGTACAAGTTTTTCCAAAAAACTTGGGTCATCACCTTTTCGATGATTCCGGTTCCGCCAAGTACATTGAACAATCCTGTATCAGAGACAGCACGCAAATCGTTAAGTATTTCTTCATGCCTTGCCTCACCTTTTTTATAAACCCTTATAGGATCGCCGTGTTCGGTATCCGGTGTCCCAGTAAAAATTGCCACAGGAACTCGAAATTTATCTACTATCTCCCGGACAATATGTCTACATTGATAAGGAACTGGCACGGGCCTCAAAGCGGGCCATTGAGATGCTGGGGCAAAAGGACATCTACCATGTGTTTACGCCTCTGTTCCCCAACACCAGCACCAGGATCATCTTGAAGAAGCCCAAGACCGATTCCAGCATCCGCAAGGTGTGGCTGCCCAAGACCCTGGCTTATATCCTGCGAGAATGGAAATCCGCGCAAGACGAGCTGCGGGCGCTGCTCCGTGACGAGTATCAGGACTACGACCTGGTGGTGGCGCTGGCCAATGGCCGCCCCTGTGAGGACCGTATCATCCTGAAATCGTTTGAGAAGCTGCGGGAGAAAGCGGGGCTTCCTAAAGTAGTCTTTCACTCCCTCCGCCATTCCAGCACGACCTATAAGCTGAAACTCAACCACGGCGACCTGAAGGCCACCCAGGGCGATACGGGCCACGCCCAGATCGACATGATCACCAGCGTGTATGCGCACATTCTGGACGAGGATCGCAAAATCAATGCCCAGAAGTTTGAAAGCGCCTTCTATGCCAATCCCGACCTGCGTTCGGTTCGTCCCCCGGAGGAACCAAAGGAACCGGCGCCCGCCACATTGGATTTGGAGGCCCTGGTGGAACAGCTTCGCAAGTCGCCGGAACTGGTCAACACACTGGCCGCATTGCTGGCGTCGGCCCCATCCGAAAAATAGGGCGGGAAAATCGTATTAGCAAATCGGCGTTTTTTATTAGCAAGGCCGGAAAAATAGTTCGAAGCCAATTAGCAGGCATACAGCGGAAAATGTATAAAATCGTTCCGGCGGAGCGGCAAAAACGCTCCAATGAAATGATAACAAAAAACCGCTGTAAACCATCAAAAAAACGGCTTACAGCGGTCATTTTTGGCACCCCCGGCTGGGTTCGAACCAGTGGCCTGTCGCTTAGGAGGCGACCGCTCTATCCAACTGAGCTACGGGGGCTTATACAGAAATTATTCAATTTTGCAGGGCTCCAGGATTCGAACGATTCGTTTTTTAGGAGGGGTGCGCTCTATCCTATTGAGCTACTGGCGCGTATTCATGCTCTATTCCATTTTGTTCTCTGTAGATACCGGACTATTGTAACCCAATTTTTCCGCAGTGTCAACGTCAGCAGCGGAAAACATTCGGGTTTTTGTCGGTTTTTTTGCGAAAATCGGTTGCATCGACCGCATAGCATGCGGTATAATTAAGAGTCGAGCTTATCAAGATATTGCATACGTCCAGGCGTATGCCTTTTTGCGGGATACTTGCCGGGTCCTTCAGACACCGGCGGTCTTGCCAGTATATCGGGAGGAAAGTTTACATGCAGAACGAGAAATTACGCAACGTAGCCATCATCGCCCACGTCGACCATGGCAAGACCACCCTGGTGGACGAAATGCTCAAGCAGGGCGGCATCTACCGGGAGAACCAGGCCACGGTGGACCGGGTCATGGACTCCAACGACCTGGAGCGCGAGCGCGGCATCACCATCCTGGCCAAGAACACCGCTGTCCACTACAAGGATGTGAAGATCAACATCGTGGACACCCCGGGTCACGCCGACTTCGGCGGCGAGGTGGAGCGCATCCTGAAGATGGTCAACGGCGTCATCCTGCTGGTGGACGCCGCCGAGGGCCCCATGCCCCAGACCCGCTTCGTGCTCTCCAAGGCCCTGGAGCTGGGCCACCGGGTCATTGTGGTGGTCAACAAGATCGACCGCCCCGACCAGCGCATCCACGAGGTCATGGACGAGGTGCTGGAGCTGCTGCTGGACCTGAATGCCACCGAGGAGCAGTTCGAGTCCCCCACCCTGTTCTGCTCCGGCCGGCAGGGCACCGCCTCCTACTCCCCCGACGTGCCCGGCACCGATCTGGTGCCCCTGTTTGAGACCATCCTCAACTATATCCCCGGCCCCGAGGCCGACCGGGACGGCCCCTTCCAGATGCTGGTCTCTTCCATCGACTACAACGAGTTCGTGGGCCGCATCGCCATCGGCCGCATCGAGCGGGGCGCCGTGACCCAGAATCAGGAGATCGCGGTGTGCAACTACCACGACCCCGACGCCGCCCCCAAGAAGGCCAAGGCCACCGCTCTCTATCAGTTTGACGGCCTGGGCAAGGTGCCCGTCACCGAGGCCGACGCCGGCAACATCATCGCCATGAGCGGCATCGGCGAGATCACCATCGGCGACACCATCTGCGCCCCCGACGCGGTGGAGCCCATCGAGTTCGTCAAGATCTCCGCCCCCACCATCGAGATGACCTTCTCCGTCAACGACTCCCCCTTCGCCGGCAAGGAGGGCAAGTTTGTCACCTCCCGCCAGCTGCGGGAGCGTCTGTTCCGGGAGACCATGAAGGACGTGTCCCTGCGGGTCACCGAGACCGACTCCACCGACGCCTTCAACGTGGCAGGCCGGGGCGAGATGAGCCTGTCCATCCTCATCGAGACCATGCGCCGCGAGGGCTATGAGTTCCAGGTCTCTCCCCCCCGCGTGCTCTTCCAGGAGATCGACGGCAAGAAGTGCGAGCCTGTCGAGCGCCTGGTGGTGGACGTGCCCTCCGACAGCGTGGGCGCCGTCATCGAGAAGATCGGCTCCCGCAAGGGCGACCTGCTGGAGATGACGCCTGTGGGCGATCGGATGAAGATCGAGTTCCTGGTGCCCTCCCGCGGCCTGTTCGGCTACCGCAACGAGTTCCTTACCGACACCAAGGGCGAGGGCATCATGGCCTCCGTCTTTGAGTGCTACGCCCCCATGAAGGGCGATATCCAGCGCCGCAACTCCGGTTCTCTGGTGTCCTTCGAGAGCGGCGAGAGCGTGACCTACGGTCTGTTCAACGCTCAGGAGCGCGGCGTGCTCTTCATCGGCGCCGGCGTACCCGTCTATGCCGGCATGGTGGTGGGCGAGACCCCCAAGCAGGAGGACATCTCCGTCAACATCTGCAAGAAGAAGCAGCTGACCAACATGCGGGCCTCCGGCTCCGATGAGGCGCTCCGCCTCACCCCGCCCCGCCAGATGTCCCTGGAGCAGTGCCTGGAGTTCCTGGCCGACGACGAGCTGCTGGAGGTCACCCCCCAGAACCTGCGTCTGCGCAAACGCATCCTCAGCCATGCCGACCGCATGAAGGCGCTGAAGGGCGGCAAATAAGCAGATCACACCTACACGGCCCATTCCTCATCGGAATGGGCCGTTTCTTTTTCTTTCCCACTGTTCCTGATAACGTCAAAAAGGGCCTGCCGCGATGCGGCAGGCCCTTTTTCAAACACGCTTGCTTGGATCAGAAGTACTTCCGAACGCCCTCGGTAGCCAGAGAGGCGTCGGCGCTGATGGTGACGGTGAACTTGATGTTGTTCTTCTCGGAGAAGCTGTTCAGCCAATCCAGGAACTCCTCCACCGCGTGATCGGTGGCATCAGTGGCCACGATCTTGGTCAGGCTGTCGATAAACACATGGGTAATATCGTAGTTGCCGGCGTAGAGACCGCTGATGAAGCCCTTCAGGAAGTCGAAGCTGGACACATCAAAGTGGCTGGCCTCCACCAGGCGAATTTTATAATGAATGTCATAGGTCAGCTTGGGGCCGCGCTCAATGCAAACCACATTACCGTTCTCGCTGTGAACAGCGGAGTTAATGAGCTCGATCATCTGCTTGGTCTTGCCAGTGCCCTTGACCCCCATGATCACTCTCACCATAGTTATCACTCCTTCTTAGTCCGCCGGGACCACCCCGGCCTAGTGCATTTATGTTACCATTTTTACGCCGGGATTGCAACTGATTTGCTCAAGTTCACAAAAAATTCCCACACGTCTTATTTGGAGACAGGCGGTATGCCCGAAGGGGCGCCGCCGCGGCGCAGTTCTACAAGTCCAAAAAGGCCGTCTGTCTCAGCTCAACCGCGCCTCCAGCTCGGCCTTTTTATCCTCGTAGCCAGGCTTGCCCAGAAGAGCGTACATATTATTCTTATAGGCCTTCCCCACGGAACCCTTCGTTCCGTGGGGGCCCCATTCTTTTGATCTGCTCGGGCGGAATAGATCCGCCCGGCATCAAGGTTTTGCCTTCGGCAAAACGCTTGTTGTGGAGGCCTTACAGTCTGGCCTCCAGCTCGGCCTTCTTGTCCTCATAACCAGGCTTGCCCAGAAGGGCGTACATATTATTTTTATAGGCCTTCCCCACGGAACCCTTCGTTCCGTGGGGGCCCCATTCTTTTGATCTGCTCGGGCGGAATAGATCCGCCCGGCATCAAGGTTTTGCCTTCGGCAAAACGCTTGTTGTGGAGGCCTTACAGTCTGGCCTCCAGCTCGGCCTTCTTGTCCTCGTAGCCAGGCTTGCCCAGAAGGGCGTACATATTATTCTTATAGGCCTCCACGCCGGGCTGGTCGAAGGGATTGATCTCCAGCAGGTAGCCGGACAGGCCGCAGGCATACTCAAAGAAGTAGATCAGCCAGCCCACGCTCTTGGCATCCCGGCCGGGCAGGGTGAGCACCAGATTGGGCACGCCGCCGTCCACATGGGCCAGCAGAGTACCGCGCATGGCCTGCTCCGCCACGAAGGCCAGGTCCTTTCCGGCCAGGAAGTTCAGTCCATCCACATTGTCCGGGTCGTGGGGGATGGTGATGGCGGCGCGGGAGGACTGGAAGCGGACCACTGTCTCCAGCATGAGCCGCTCACCCTGCTGGATGTACTGACCCATGGAGTGCAGATCGGCGGTAAACTCCACGCTGGCGGGGAAGAGCCCCTTGCCCTCCTTGCCCTCGCTCTCGCCATAGAGCTGCTTCCACCACTCGGCAA
>CAUWDA010000044.1:0-16177 GCA_963557075.1 uncultured Flavonifractor sp.
CGCCGCAGACTTTGCAAACTGCGCTATTGTATTTCCAGTATCATCAGTATATAATATTTTTTAATAGACCTTTTAAGGGTCTGTCGAATTGCTGAAACAATGAAGGAGGGAGCACAGCTATGAAATTGCTCCAGCTTTTGGAACAAGATTGTACCCTGACTCCGGAGCAGCTGGCGTCTATGGCCGATATGTCCGTAGAGGATGTAAAGGCGGCGATCAAGCGGTACGAGGAGGAAAAAATCATTCTGGGCTATAAGGCTATTGTGGACTGGGACCGCACCGACCGGGAGGCGGTCACCGCCCTCATCGAGGTCAAGGTGACCCCCCAGCGGGGCGAGGGCTTTGACCGGGTGGCCGAGCGGATCTACCAGTACGACGAGGTGGAGAGCGTCTACCTGATGAGCGGCGCCTTCGACCTGACCGTGATCATTTCCGGCCGCACCATGAAGGAAGTGGCCCAGTTCGTGGGGGAGCGCCTGTCCACCCTGGAGGACGTGACCGGCACCGCCACCCATTTTATCCTGCATAAATATAAGGAAAAGCACCTGATTTTTGAAAAGCAGGAGAAGCAGCCGAAGGAGTGGATTTTCTCATGAATTACGACGAGATCCTGTGTGAGCGCATCCAGGCGGTGAAGCCCTCCGGCATCCGGCGCTTTTTTGACATCCTGGAGGAGATGAAGGACGCCATCTCCCTGGGCATCGGCGAACCCGACTTCGTCACCCCCTGGCACATCCGGGACGCCGGTATCTATTCCCTGGAGAAGGGATTTACCAAGTACACCGGCAACGCCGGTATGGCGGAGCTGCGGCGGGAGATCGCCGCTTACCTGGCCCGCCGCTTCGACCTGCACTACGATTTTGCCAAGCAGATCGTGGTCACCGTGGGCGGCAGCGAGGCCATCGATTTGACCCTGCGCTGCCTGCTCAACCCCGGGGACGAGGTCATCGTCCCGGTGCCCTCCTTTGTGTGCTACGGCCCCCTGGCCTCCATGGCGGGCGGCACCCCCGTCTATGTGGAGCTGAAGGCGGAGAACGAGTTCCGGCTCACCCCCGAGCAGCTGCGCGCCGCCATCACCCCCCGCACCAAGGTGCTGGTGCTCCCCTTCCCCTCCAATCCCACCGGCGGCATCATGGACCGGCAGGATCTGGAGGCCATCGCCGACGTGCTGCGGGGCACCAATATCATGGTGCTCTCCGACGAGATCTATGCCGAGCTGACCTACGGGCAGCACCATGTGTCCATGGCCAACCTGCCCGATATGTATGAGCGCACCATCGTGGTCAACGGCTTCTCCAAGAGTCACGCTATGACGGGCTGGCGGATGGGCTACGTCTGCGGGCCCGCCCCTGTCATCCAGCAGATGCTCAAGCTGCACCAGTTCGGCATCATGTCCGCCCCCACCGTCAGCCAGTACGCCGCCATCGAGGCCATGCGCAACGGGGATAAGGACATCGAGCACATGCGGGACGAGTACGACGGACGCCGCCGCTATCTGGTGGAGGGCCTGCGCCGCATCGGCCTGCCCTGCTTCGAGCCCAGAGGGGCCTTCTATGTGTTCCCCGACATCCGGGGCACCGGGCTGACCTCTGACGAATTCTGTGAGCGCTTCCTGATGGAAGAGAAGGTGGCGGTCATCGCCGGCTCCGCCTTCGGCCCCGGCGGCGAGGGCTTTGTCCGCTGCTGCTACGCCACCTCCATGAAGGACATCGCCGAAGCGCTGACCCGTATGGACAACTTCCTGACCAATCTGAAAAAGAAACAGGCCAGGGAAGAAAACGACTGAGGAGGAGAGGATATGTACATCACCTGCCTGGACATGGAGGGCGTTCTGGTCCCTGAGATCTGGATCGCCTTCGCGGAGGCCGCCGGGATCCCCGAGCTGCGCCGCACCACCCGGGACGAGCCCGATTACGACAAGCTGATGAAGTTCCGCCTGGGCATCCTGAAGGAGCACGGCCTGGGCCTGAAGGAGATCCAGCAGACCATTTCCGGCATCGATCCCCTGCCCGGGGCCAGGGAGTTTCTGGACGAGCTGCGCTCCTTCAGCCAGGTGATCATCCTCAGCGATACCTTTGAACAGTTTGCCCAGCCCCTGATGAAGAAGCTGAACTGGCCCACCCTGTTCTGCAACACCCTGGAGGTGGCCCCTGACGGCGAGATCACCGGCTTCAGGATGCGCTGCCCCCAGTCCAAGCTGACCACCGTGAAGGCCCTCCAGTCCATCGGCTACGAGACCATCGCCGCCGGGGACAGTTTTAACGATTTGGGCATGATCCAGGCCAGCCGGGCGGGCTTCCTGTTCAAGAGCACCGACCAGATCAAGGCGGCCCATCCGGAGCTGCCCGCCTATGAATCCTTCGGCGACCTGCTGGCCGCCATCCGCGGGGCGATGTCCTGAGCGCCCTACTTCAAGTCAGGAAGAGAGTGAGCGATATGCTGCGGCAATTTGACGATCTGGCCTTCCGGCCGGCTGATATCCTGCTGCCCAGGGATTGCGCGTATGACAAGTGGTCGGTGGTGGCCTGCGATCAGTATACCTCCCAGCCGGAGTACTGGCAGCGGGTGGAGGAATATGTGGGCGCCGCCCCCTCCGCCCTGCGGCTCATCCTGCCGGAGAGCTGCCTGGACGGCCCCAATGTGGAGACCGATATCATGGAGGTCAACAATACCATGACCCGCTACCTGCGGGAGGAGCGTCTTCAGGAGTACCCCGACGCCCTCATCTATGTGGAGCGGCGGCTGGACGACCTGAAGGTACGCCGGGGCCTGGTGGGCATGGTGGACCTGGAGCGGTACGACTATGAGCCGGGCTCCGGGGCTGCCGTCCGGGCCACCGAGGGGACCGTTATGTCCCGCATTCCGCCCCGGGTGGCGGTGCGCAAGAACGCCCCGCTGGAGCTGCCCCACATCATGCTGCTGACCGACGACCCCGGCAAGACGGTCATCGAGCCCCTGGCGGCCCGCAGGGACAAGATGCAGAAGGTATACGACTTCGACCTGATGGAGCGGGGCGGGCACATTACCGGCTGGCTTCTGGACGAGGAGAGCAAGGCCCTGGTGGCCAACGCTCTGGCGGCGCTGGCATCTCCCGAGACCTTCCGGGCCAGGTATGGCTCGGATGAGGTGATGGCCTTCGCCGTGGGGGACGGCAACCACTCCCTGGCTACTGCCAAGGAGTGCTACGAGCGGCAGAAGAAGCTGGTCCCCCAGGAGCAGTGGGACAGCCTGCCCGCCCGCTTCGCCCTGTGCGAGCTGGTCAATCTCCACGACCCGGCCCTGACCTTTGAGGCCATCCACCGGGTGCTCTTCGGCGTGGAGCCGGAGAAGGTGGTGGAGGCCCTGCTCAAGTGCTTCCCCGATGCCTTCCGGGGGGAGGGGGACGGGCATGTCCTGCGCTACTACCATGCCGGAGGACACGGAGCGGTGACGGTCACCCATCCTGCCGCCCAGCTGGAGGTGGGTACCCTCCAGTCCTTCCTGGACGACTATGTGAAGGAGTACGGCGGGCGCATCGACTACATACACGGGGCCGATGTGGCCAGGGATCTGGCGGCCCGGCCGGGCAACCTGGCCTTCCTGCTGCCCGCCATGGGGAAGGAACAGCTCTTCCCCACCGTGATCCACGACGGCGCGCTTCCCCGCAAGACCTTCTCTATGGGGGAGGCCCACGACAAGCGCTTTTACCTGGAGGCGCGCAAGATCCGATAAGGAGGGGACCAATGGCGGTTCTGGAGGTCAAGGCCTATGCCAAACTGAATCTGTCCCTGGATGTACTGGGAAAGCGGCCTGACGGCTATCACGATATGCGTATGGTGATGCAGACCGTCAGCCTCAGCGACAGCATCCGTCTGGAGACCGGCACCGGGCGGCCCCTGCACATGGGGAGCAGCCTGGGATTCCTGCCGTCCAACGAGAGCAACCTGGCCGCCGCCGCCGCCCTGCGGCTGTGCGAGGTCACGGGGGTGGACCTCGGCGGTCTGTCCATCGACCTGGAAAAGCACATCCCCGTCTGCGCGGGGCTGGCCGGCGGCAGCGCCGACGCCGCCGCCGTGCTCCGGGGCTTGAACCGGATGCTGGCGCTGGAGCTGCCTGGTCCGCGGCTGGAAGAGATCGGCGCCCTGGTGGGCTCCGACGTGCCATACTGCGTCCGGGGAGGGACCGCTCTGGCGGAGGGCCGGGGAGAGGTGCTCACCGATCTGCCCCCATTGCCCCGCTGTGTGGTGGTGCTGTGCAAACCCGCCTTTTCGGTGTCCACGCCGGAGCTCTTTGCCCGCATCGACAGCTGCCGCATCCGCTGCCGCCCCGATACCGCCGGCCTGCTGGCGGCGCTGGAGACGGGGGATCTGCACCAGGTGGCCCGGCGGATGTATAACGTCTTTGAAGATGCCCTGCCCCCCCGCCGGGCCCAGGAGATCGACGCCATCAAAAACGTGCTCATCCAGCACGGGGCCCTGGGGGCCTCCATGAGTGGCACCGGCCCCACGGTATTCGGCCTGTTTGACCGGCAGGAGTCCGCCCGGAGCGCCTGGGAGGCGCTGCGGGCCCAGTATCCGGAGACATTTCTGGCAGAGACAATGGGAAACCTGCTGGAGCAGGTATAAAAGCAAGAACCGCCGTCCACAATGGAGGTAATCCATTGTGGACGGTGATTTTTTATGACTCAGAGCAAGAATCTGCGCCGGTGGGAGCTGGCCCTCCTGCTGGGGGTGGCCATCGCCGCCCTCATCGGTGTGTGGCTGGACCGGAGCCAGGCCGAGCTGGCGGACCGGGTCATCCGGCTGCATGTGCTGGCAAACTCCGATTCGGAACAGGATCAGGCCCTGAAGCTGCGGGTGCGGGACCGGGTGCTGGAGGAGGCCGCCCAATATTTTGTGCCGGGGGCCTCCCTGGAGGAGACCCGGGACACGGTGACCGCCCACCTGGCCGACCTGGCCGGGGCGGCGGCGGAGCAGGTGGCCCTGGAGGGATACCGCTACCCGGTGACGGTCTCTCTGGCGGACCAGATCTGGTTCCCCACCAAGGAGTACGCCGACTTTGCCCTGCCCGCCGGCAGCTATACCGCCCTGCGGGTGGAGATCGGCGAGGGGGCCGGGCAGAACTGGTGGTGCGTGGTGTTCCCGCCCCTGTGCCTGGGGGCGGTCAGCGAGACCACCGCTCAGACCGCCCTGGCCGGCGGCTTTTCGGAGGACCAGATCTCCCTCATCACCGGCGAGGACCAGGGCCATGTGGTGAAGTTCCGGGCCATGGAGCTGTGGGAGCAGTTCACCCACTGGCTGGGCGGCGGGAGCTGATCCGGGGGCGGGAAAAGCCTTGCAATGGCCGGGGGGATATGGTAAACTGAGACGGCAACAGGCGCGCCACCCCATCTCCGGCAGGAAGCCGGAGCGCCCCGGCCGGAGCCGGGCAGGCGTGGGAGAACTGGGGCGTGTTTGGCCTGCCATAGGAAGAGATGTATTGTAACGATGCCAGGAAGGTATCTGTCTTTGTTTCGGAGACAGATACCTTTTTTGTTGTGTGGGCAGGAGATGTGGAAAAAGGGAGCGGGAATATGACGCTGAAGGAGTTTTTTCAACAGGTGCCCCGGGCGGCGCTGGCCTTTTCCGGCGGGACCGACTCGGCGCTGCTGCTGTGGGCGGCCAGGACCTGTGGCTGCGACGTGAGGGCCTATTTTGTCAAGACCGTCTTTCAGCCGGCCTTTGAGCTGGCCGACGCCCAAAAGCTGGCGGCGGAGCTGGAGGTCCCGCTGACGGTGGTAGAGGTGGATGTGCTGGCAGTGCCCCAGGCGGCGGCCAATGGGCCCCGGCGGTGCTACTACTGCAAGAAGGCCCTGTTTACCGCCCTGCGGGCCCGGGCGGCGGAGGACGGGTATCCCGTGCTGCTGGACGGTACCAACGCCTCGGATGACGCGGGGAACCGGCCGGGCATGGCGGCGCTGCGGGAGCTGAAGGTGCGCTCCCCCCTGCGGGAGTGCGGCATCTCCAAGTCCGAGGTGCGCCGGATGTCCCGGGAGGCGGGGCTGTTCACCTGGGACAAGCCGGCCTATGCCTGCCTGGCCACCCGGGTGCCCACCGGCGACGCCATTACCGGGGAGGCGCTGGAGAAGGTGGAGCGGGGGGAGGAAGCTCTCTTCCGGCTGGGCTTCACCGACTTCCGTCTGCGGCTGCTGGGGGAAGCCGCCCGGCTCCAGCTGCCGGCGGAGCAGATGGAGCGGGCTGTCTCCATGAGAAGCGAGATCAACCAGGCCCTGGAGACGGATTTTTCCGCTGTCCTGCTGGACCTGGCGGGGAGGTAGAGAAATGGACAGCAAGCATGAGATTTTGGCCCTGCTGCGGGCGGTCCGGGCGGGGGAGACCAGCCCGGAGGACGCGCTGCTGGCGCTCAAGACCCAGCCCTTCGAGGACCTGGGCTACGCCAAGGTGGATTTTCACCGCTCGGTCCGCCAGGGGGCGGCGGAGGTGATCTACGGCGCGGGCAAGACGCCGGAGCAGATCGCCGGTATTGCCGCCGCTATGGGCGAGCGGGGCTGTCACAATATCCTGATCACCCGTATGGGGGAGGAGGTCGCGCACATCGTGGAGCAGGCGGTCCCCCTGGACTACCGGCCCATTCCCCGCCTGGGTGTGGCCTTCCCGGGCCCGAGGAAGGAGCTGGGACACATTGTGGTGGCCACCGGCGGCACCAGCGATATGCCGGTGGCGGAGGAGGCCGCTCTCACCGCCGAGGTGATGGGCAACAAGGTCACCCGGCTGTACGACGTGGGGGTGGCTGGGCTCCACCGGCTGCTGTCCAACCTGGACGTGATGATGAGCGCCCGCTGTGTCATCGCGGTGGCGGGCATGGAGGGGGCGCTGGCCTCTGTGGTGGGAGGCCTGGTGGACTGCCCGGTGGTGGCGGTGCCCACCAGCGTGGGGTACGGCGCCAGCTTCGGCGGCCTGTCCGCCCTGCTGGCCATGCTCAACTCCTGTGCCTCCGGGTGCAGTGTGGTGAATATCGACAACGGATTCGGCGCGGGCTATCTGGCCAGCATGATCAATCAGATGGAGGGGTTACAATGAAGACGCTGTATTTGGAATGCAACATGGGGGCGGCGGGGGATATGCTCATGTCCGCCCTGTACGAACTGCTGGAGGATAAACAGGGCTTTCTGGACACCATGAACAGCCTGGGTCTGCCCGGCGTACGGGTGGAGGCGGACGCCGCCGTTACCAGCGGCATCGCCGGGACCCACATGAAGGTCACCGTCCATGGGGCGGAGGAGGACGACCACCACCACGACCATGACCATGAGCATGACCATGAGCATGACCATGAGCACGACCATGACCATGACCATGACCACGACCATCATCATGACCATGACCATCATCATGACCACGATCATGACCACGGGCATCACCATCATCACCACGCCACCCCCGGCCACATTGCCCACCTGATCGACCACCTGCCTCTGCCGGAGGAGGTGCGGACCCACGCCAAGGGGGTTTATGACGCCATCGCCCAGGCGGAGGCAAAGGCCCACGGCTGCCCGGTGGGGGAGGTCCACTACCATGAGGTGGGGGCGCTGGATGCGGTGGCCGATGTGGCCGGGGTGTGTTACGCCCTCTATCTGCTGGGGCCGGAGCGCATCGTGGCCTCCCCTGTCCATGTGGGCAGCGGTACGGTCCGCTGCGCCCACGGGATCATGCCCGTGCCCGCCCCTGCCACCGCCGCCCTGCTCTCCGGCGTGCCCACCTACGGCGGCGGGATCAAAGGCGAACTGTGTACCCCCACCGGGGCGGCGCTGTTGGCCCACTTTGTGCAGGAATTCGGCCCCATGCCGGTGCTTCAGGTGGAAAAGGTGGGGTACGGTGTTGGAAAGCGGCAGTTTGAGCAGGCCAACTGCGTCCGTGCCTTCTGGGGGGAGAGCCAGAGCGGAGGTAACGGGGAGATCGTGGAACTGGTGTGCAACATCGACGATATGACCGGCGAGGCCCTGGCCTTTGCCAGGGAGCAGCTGCTGGCAGCGGGAGCCCTGGACGTCTACACCACCCCCGGCGTCATGAAGAAGGGCCGCCCCGGCCATGTGCTCACCGTGCTGTGCACGGTGGAGCAGGAGGGGGCGCTGGCCCGGGCCATCCTGCGCCACACCACCTCCAACGGACTGCGGGTCCGCCGGTGCGGAAAGTATTTCCTCACCCCCGGCAGCGGGGCGGTGGACACCCCCTGGGGGACGGTGCGGGTCAAGACGGCGGAGGGCTTTGGCGTCACCCACGCCAAACCGGAGTATGAGGACGCCGCCGCCCTGGCCCGGGCCAACGGCCTGCCGCTGTCGGCGGTGATGGAAGCGGTAAAAAAACAGCTGTGACGGAGGGAAGAGCCATGAAACGCATTGTGACGCTGATCCTCTGCCTGTCCCTAGCCGCCGGTATGCTGGCGGGCTGCGGCGGCGGAAAGGCGGAGCCGTCCCCCACCCCCGCCGGGGAGAAAAAGAGCGTGGTCATCGCCATGGGCACCACCTCCGAGCCGGAGGCCGGGTTTGACCCCGCCTATGGCTGGGGTGCGGGCGAGCACGTCCACGAGCCGCTCATCCAGTCCACGCTGACGGTGACCAACGCCGACCTGACCATCGGTTACGACCTGGCTACCGATATTCAGGTCAGCGACGACGGCCTGACCTGGACGGTGAAGCTCCGGGACGACGTTTGCTTTACCGACGGGCAGCCGCTGACCGCCGCCGATGTGGCCTTTACCTACAACACGGTGAAGCAGGCCAGTTCGGTGAACGATTTCACCATGCTGGACCGGGCCGAGGCGGTGGACGACACCACCGTAGTCTTTTCCATGAATACCCCCTTCTCCATCTGGCCCTACACCATGGCCATCGTGGGCATCGTGCCCGAGCACGCCTATGATGCGGCCACCTACGGCTCCGCTCCCATCGGCTCCGGGCGCTATGTGCTGAAGCAGTGGGACAAGGGCCAGCAGGTGATCCTGGAGGCCAACCCGGACTACTACGGCCAGGCGCCCGAAATGGAGCGGGTGACCATCCTCTTCATGGAGGAGGACGCCGCTTTCCTGGCGGTCCAGGCCGGTCAGGTGGATCTGGCCTACACCTCCGCCACCTACTCCGACCAGAGCCCCGCCGGGTATACCCTGCTGGCCTGTGACAGCGTGGACAACCGGGGCTTCAACCTGCCGGTGGTCGAAGGGGTCCTCACCGGGGATGTGGCGGTGCGCCGGGCCATCAACATAGGTGTGGACCGGCAGGAGATGATCGACAACGTGCTCAACGGCTACGGTACGCCGGCCTACAGCGTGTGCGATCAGCTGCCCTGGTACGAGCCGGCCTCCCAGGTGACCTATGACCCCGCGGCGGCCGCCGCCCTGCTGGACGGGGCGGGCTGGGTCATGGGGGCTGACGGCGTCCGGGAGAAGGACGGCGTGAAGGCCGAGCTGAACCTGCTCTATTCCGCCGGCGACTCGGTGCGGCAGGCCTTGTGCGCCGACTTTGCCAACCAGCTGGGGGAGCTGGGCATCGCCTGCACCATTGAGGGCGTGGGCTGGGACACGGCCTATGACCGGGCCCTCACCGAGCCTCTCATCTGGGGCTGGGGGGCCCATACCCCCATGGAGCTCTACAACATCTATCACACCGCCGGGGACACCGGCTCCGCCCAGTACTCCCCCTATGCCAACCCCGAGGTGGATTCCTACATGGACCAGGCCCTCCGCTCCTCCGACCTGGAGCAGTCCTATGCGCTCTGGCGGAAGGCCCAGTGGGACGGCGCCACCGGCGTCACCCAGGAGGGGGATATCCCCTGGGTGTGGCTGGTGAATGTGAGTCATCTGTACTGGGTGCGGGACGGACTCCAGGTGGCGGAGCAGAAGATCCACCCCCACGGTCACGGCTGGTCCATCGTCAACAACGTGGACCGGTGGAGCTGGAACTGATACCCCGCCGGAAAGAAGGGATCCTTTTGAAGCACCGCCTGATCTTCACAGGTAAAAAACTGGTCCGCATGGCCCTGCTGCTGCTGGGGGTCAGTCTGGCCGCCTTTCTGCTCATGTCGGCCTCCCCCCTGGACCCGCTGCGGACCAATGTGGGGCAGGCGGCGCTGGGGACCATGAGCCCGGAGCAGATCGCCAAGCTGGAGCACTACTGGGGGGTGGATACCCCGCCGGTGGAGCGGTATCTGGGCTGGCTGGGGGACTTTGTACGGGGGGACATGGGCACCTCGCTGCTCTACCGCCAGCCGGTGAGCGCCGTGATCGGCCAGCGGCTGCAAAACTCCCTGTGGCTCATGGCCCTGGCCTGGGTCATCTCCGGCGTGCTGGGGCTGACTCTGGGGGTGATCGCCGGGGCCAACCGGGGGAGCTGGGTGGACAAGCTGATCCGGGGCTATTGCTGGCTCATCTCCAGCACCCCCGCCTTCTGGCTGGCCCTGGTGCTGTTGGTGGTCTTTTCGGTGTGGCTGGGGCTGTTTCCCATAGGCCTGTCGGTCCCCATCGGGGCGGAGGCCGCCAGCGTCACGCTGGCCGACCGGCTCTACCACGCCTTTCTCCCCGCCCTCACCCTCAGCATTACCGGAGTGGCCAACATCGCCATGCACACCCGGGAGAAGATGGCGGACATCATGGAGCGGGACTATGTGCTCTTCGCCAAAGCCCGGGGGGAGTCCGCCCGGTCCATCGTCCTGCGCCACGGCCTGCGCAGCGTGGCCCTGCCCGCCCTTACCCTGCAATTTGCCTCCATCAGCGAGATCTTCGGCGGCTCCGTACTGGTGGAGCAGGTCTTTTCCTATCCCGGCCTGGGACAGGCCGCCGTCAATGCCGGATTGGGGTCGGACCTGCCCCTGCTGCTGGGCATCACGGTGGTGAGCGCCGCCATCGTCTTTGGCGGCAATCTGGCGGCCGACCTGCTCTACGGCGTGGTGGACCCCAGGATCAGAAGGGGGGCGGCCCGGACATGAACGGCTGGAACGGACGCAAAAAGGCCCTGCTCCTGCTGGCGGCGGCCGCTCTGGTGCTGTGCGCCGTGGCGGCGGCGGGGGGGCTGCTGAGCGGGCAGGCTATGGTCACCGATTTTGCCCGCAAGAATCTGGCTCCCTGTGGGCGCTTTCTTTTCGGCACCGACTGGATGGGCCGGGATATGCTGGCCCGCACCCTCACCGGCCTGTCCCTCAGCATCCGCATCGGTCTTTTGACCGCCGCCGTCAGCGCCGTCATCGCCCTGGTGCTGGGGGTGCTCTCCGCCGCCTGCGGCGGCTGGGTGGATGCCCTCGTCTCCTGGTGCATCGACCTGGTGATGGGTATCCCCCATATCCTGCTGGTCATGCTCATCTCCCTGGCCTTCGGCAAGGGGTTTGTGGGCGTGGTGGCCGGCGTGGCCCTCAGCCACTGGCCCGCCCTGGCCCGGGTCATCCGGGGGGAGGTGCTCCAGCTGAAGGGAGCGGTCTATGTCCGGGCGGCGGAGAAGCTGGGGGTGTCCCGGCTGACCGTCATCCGGCGGCACCTGCTGCCCCACCTGCTGCCCCAATTTCTCACCGGACTGGTGCTCCAGTTTCCCCACGCCATCCTCCACGAGGCGGGGGTCACCTTTTTGGGCTTCGGCCTGTCGCCGGAGCAGCCCGCCGTCGGGGTCATCCTGTCGGAGAGCATGAGCTATCTCACCACCGGGAAGTGGTGGCTGGCGGTATTTCCCGGCCTGAGCCTGGTGCTGGTGGTAATGCTGTTTGCCGCTGTGGGGGAGCAGCTGCGGAAACTGCTGGACCCGGCCAGCGTACATCAGTGAGGAGGGGTGGACATGGAGCCGATCTTGGAAGTAAAAGACCTGTCCATCTCCTTTACTCAGTACGAGCGGGGGGTGCGGCAGCGGCTGCTGCCGGTGATCCGGGGGCTGTCCCTCACCATCTGTCCCGGACAGGTGGTGGCGGTGGTGGGCTCCAGCGGCTCGGGCAAGAGCCTGCTGGCCCACGGGATCCTGGGTATTCTGCCCTACAACAGCCGCATGGCGGGGGAGCTCTCCTTCCTGGGCGAGCCCCTCACACCCAAGCGGGCGGAAGCGGTGCGCGGCAAAGAGATCGTCCTGGTGCCCCAGGGCGTGACCTATCTGGACCCGCTGATGAAGGTGGGGCCGCAGATCCGGAAGGGCCGCCGGGACCACACCGCCCGGCAGGCCAGCCGGGCGGTGCTGGAGCGGTACGGCCTGGGGGCGGACACTGAGGAGCGCTACCCCTTTGAGCTGTCCGGCGGCATGGCCCGCCGGGTGCTCATTGCCACTGCGGCGGTGGAGAGCCCCAGGCTGGTCATTGCCGACGAGCCCACCCCCGGCCTGGACGCCCGGGCCGCCAAGCGGGTGCTGGGCCATTTCCGGGAGCTGGCCGACGGGGGCGCGGGGGTGCTTCTCATCACCCACGATTTGGAGCTGGCCCTCACAGTGGCCGACCGGGTGGCGGTCTTTTACGCGGGGGTGACGGTGGAGGAGGCCGATGCCGCCGATTTCGCGGCGGGCAGACTGCGCCACCCCTACACAAAAGCCCTGTGGAACGCGCTGCCTCAAAACGGATTTGTGCCCATACCGGGGGCCCAGCCCGGGCCGGGCGAGGCGGGGGAGGGGTGCCCCTTTGGGCCCCGATGCCCCAGGAGAGGACCGGACTGCCTGGGGCCGGTGCCCTACCGGACTTGGGGCGGCGGCCTGGTGCGCTGCCTGTATCCGGAAGGAGGGGAGGAGCCGTGAGCCTTACAGCACGGGAACTGAGCTTTGGCTACCGCCGCCGGGGGCGGACGCCGGTGATCGACCGGTTCAGCCTGACCCTGGAGCCGGGGGAGCGGCTGGGACTGGCCGGCCCCAGCGGGCGGGGAAAAACCACCTTGTGCAAGCTTCTGTCGGGCTATGAGCGGCCTGACCGGGGGGCGGTGCTGGTGGACGGCAGGCCGCTGGAGGAGTACCGGGGTATCTGCCCGGTACAGATGATCTGGCAGCACCCGGAGACGGCGGTGGACCCGCTGATGAAGCTGGGGGACACCCTGGAAGAGGGGGGGCCGGTGGAGAAACAGCTGCTGGAAGCGCTGCACATCCAGCCTGCCTGGCTGGAGCGCTACCCCGCGGAGCTGTCCGGAGGGGAGCTCCAGCGGTTCTGCATCGCCCGGGCTCTGCGGCCCGGGGTGCGCTACCTGCTGTGCGATGAGGCGAGCGCCATGCTGGACCTCATCACCCAGGTCCAGATTTGGACCGTCCTGCTGGAAGAGGCAGAGCGGCGCGGGCTGGGGCTGCTCATTGTCAGCCACAATGCTCCGCTGCTGGAACGCCTGTGTACCCGGATCGAAACGCTGGACCGGACATCATAACCGGCTATTGACGAATTGGGCCGGGGGTAGTATGCTTGCAAAAAGGGCGGTCGTCCGCCCTGAGAAAAACGACCTTTTGAGTTCCGTGCTGTTCCTGGACCAGTGGGCGCGCATCTGCCCGCCAGTATAAGCCGTTGATGGTTTTTCGCAGGGGCCGGCCTCTGTGCCGGTCCGCCGCAATGGTGCCGGTACGCTGAGCTTGAAAAGGGACAAACTAAAAATGAGGAGGAGCGGCCAATGATCGTTACCACAACGCCCCATGTGGAGGGCAGAAGGATTCTGTCGTACCGGGGCCTGGTGTTTGGAGAGGTGGTCTCCGGCGTGGACTTTCTTCGGGACTTCGGCGCCGGACTGCGCAACTTCTTCGGCGGGCGGAGCGCCGGTTATGAGGAAGAATTGCAGGCTGCCCGTGAGACGGCCCTGGCAGAGATGAGCCGCCGGGCGGAGGCGCTGGGCGCCGACGCCGTGGTAGGCGTGGACGTGGATTACGAGGTGCTGGGCGCCGACAATGGGATGTTGATGATCAGCGTCTCAGGTACTGCGGTCGTTCTGGACTGACCTCCGGCAAAATAAAAAGCATGGGCCTGCCGCGTGTTGCGGCAGGCCCATGCTTTTTTAGGGAGGAAAGGGGAGAAAGAAAGGAAGGGTCACAGATTGGCGTCCAGAACGGCGGTGTAGGCCTGGGGAGGCATCACGCCCACCTTGCGGTCAAATTCCTTGCCGTCCTTCAGGAAGATGACGGTAGGGATGCTCATCACGCCGAAGCGCATGGCCAGATTGGGCTCGTCGTCCACGTTGACCTTGCCCACCAGGGCCTTGCCCTCATACCGGCCGGCCAGGTCCTCCATCACGGGAGCCAGCATCTTGCAGGGACCGCACCAGGAGGCCCAGAAGTCCACCATGGAGATACCGTTGGAAACAGCCTTGTCGAAACCGTCGTTGGTCAGATGAATGATCGCCATAAAAAACATCCTTTCATTGTAGCAAGATCAGATTGAATGGTTATTTAGATGTGGTCAGTGTATTCTGCCGCCCGGAGTCCGGCCACCAGCCCCTCGCCCACGGCCTTGGAGACCTGGAGGGGGAGGCCGGTGCAGTCGCCGGCGGCAAAGACGCCGGGGATGCTGGTAGCCATGTTCCGGTCCACCCGGATGTATCCGTCCTCCAGAGCCAGACCGGGAAGCAGGTCGGCGGGGGCCACCGAGGGACGGAGGATGAACACCCCCTCGCAGGGGAGGGTGACGCTGCCGGCCCGCAGGGCTTCCACCCCGCTGCCGCCGCCGGTGATCTCCACCCGGGCGGCCTTGACGAAGGGGATATCGGGCCGCAGTCCGTCGGGAGTCTTGTCGCTGACGTAGGTGACCAGGCACCCCAGCTCCCGGAGGTAGTTGGCCTCCTGGGGGGAATCGGCGGCCTTACCCACCACCACCACGCTCTTGCCCCGATAGAGCATCCCGTCGCAGGTGGCGCAGTAGCTGACGCCCCGGCCCAGGTGGGCCTCTTCGCCGGGGTATTTGTTGGCCCAGATCACGCCGGTGGCCAGGACGATGGCCTTGACCTGTTCCATCTCGCTGCCGATGCTGAGATAGAATGTGCCGCCCATGGGCATGATATTCAGCACACGGCCCTCTTTCTGCGCGGCGCCCAGCTGCTGGGCGTGGGTCCGGAAGCGCTCCAGCAGCTCCGGGCCGCTGATCTGGGGGACACCCAGATAGTTCTCGATGCGGGCGGTTTTGTAGAGGGGGTTATCCCGGCTGTTGCCGCTGATCACCACGACAGACTTGTTGCGCACCCGGGCCTGGACAGCGGCGGACAGTCCGGCGGGACCGCCGCCGATCACTGCGATGTCGTACAATGGTATTCCTCCTCCTGATCTCCGAACAGAGCGGCAATGACGCAGGCCGCCTGGGGATCGGAGACTTCGTAATAGACCTCGTTGCCCGAGCGGGCTGCCCGGACTACCCCGGCCGCCTTCAGGCGCATGAGATGCTGAGAGATACAGGACTGAGACTGGCCAATGTTGGCCTCCATGCACCCCACGTTGCGGCAGCCACAGTGGAGCAGACCGCGGACGATCCGAAGCCGGATGGGGTGGGAGAGCGCTTTCAGCAGTTCCGCTTTCTCCAGATAAAGGGCTTCCAGATCTTCCATCGTATCACCTCGCTGACTTGATCTGTATATTATTATATTCAAATATTCTAATATGTCAACCCCTTTTTCCTACTTTTTTTCTGGGAAAATAGATCGCGGCAGGTTGACATGGCTAACTGGCGGTAGTATACTACACCCCAGGGGGGTGTCTGATATGATGGCAGACCAGAAAACCGTCCTCCGGCTGCTGCGTACCGCCCGGGGACAGATCGACGGTATTATAAAAATGGTAGAGGAAAACCGCTACTGCATTGATATTTCCCAGCAGGTGATGGCCACCGAGGCCATTCTGAACCGGACCAACAAGGAAATCCTGGCGGCCCACCTGAAGCACTGCGTGCAGGAGGCGGATACGCCGGAGGCCCGCAGCGAGAAGATCGACGAATTTATCAGTACCCTGGGGCGCATTTTAAAGTAGCGCGTCCTGGTGGAAAGATAGGTGAGAGAATGAAGCAGAAATTTGACGTGACCGGCATGACCTGCGCAGCCTGCTCCGTCCCCCACGGCATAGAGTATGCCGCGGGGACCCCATATTTGGATCTGCGCGGGCGAAATGAATTCGCCCGGCATCAAGGGTTTGCTGCGCAAACCGCTTGTACGCGCCAGGGGGCGCGGAATAGGCGGAGCAGGCCGGGCTTTGAAAGATAGGTGAGAGAATGAAGCAGAAATTTGACGTGACCGGCATGACCTGCGC
>CAUWDA010000045.1:0-16012 GCA_963557075.1 uncultured Flavonifractor sp.
AGAGGGAACAAGTTGTTGAGAAACCGGCAACCCGCTGCGCCCCAGCCGCTTCCGGTATTTCAACTGGCTACCGGTAGCCGCCAGGTAGCCAAATTGAGGGGTAAAAGAGCGCCTGCCGCGGTGTGCGGCAGGCGAGATTTGCAGCGGTTTAGGCCAGGACGGGCAAGGAAAACTGCTGGACGAACGGGGGAAAAACGGGTAAAATATGGGTTACAATCCGATGGAAAGGAGCGCACTATGGGTACTGTGATCCAAATTCTGGCCAGAGAACTGGGCCAGAAAGAGACATATATTCAAAACGTGGTGGACCTCATCGACGAGGGCAACACCATCCCCTTTATTGCCCGGTACCGTAAGGAACTGCACGGGGCCATGGATGATACCACCTTGCGGACCCTGGCTGACCGGCTGCAATATTTGAGAAACCTGGACAAGCGGCGGGCGGAGGTCAAGTCCGCTATCGAGACGCAGGGCAAGCTGACGGAGGAACTGGCCGCCGCCATCGAGGGTGCGGCCACCCTGGCGGAGGTGGAGGACCTGTACCTGCCCTACAAGCCCAAGCGACGTACCAGGGCCACCATGGCGAAGGAGCGGGGACTGGAGCCCCTGGCCGAGGCCCTCTTCGCCCTGGGCGACCCGGTGGATCCCCAGACCCTGGCGGAGGGGTATGTGGACCCGGAAAAGGGGGTGGCGACGGCGGCGGACGCCCTCCAGGGGGCCAGTGACATCATTGCGGAGACCATCTCCGACGACGCCGGTGTCCGCAAGAGTCTGCGGGAGCTGTACCTCCGCCGGGGCATGCTGGTCTCCAGGGCGGCGGACAAGGAGCCGGCGGACAGTGTCTACCGCTTGTACTACGATTTCCGTACCCCGGTGGGGAAGGCTATGGGGCATCAGGTGCTGGCCATCAACCGGGGGGAGCGGGAGAACGTCCTGAAGGCGGGGGTGGAGCTGGACGGCGAGACCGCCCGCATTGCGGTGCGCCGGGCGGTGGTGCCCGGCCGGGCGGCTATGGAGTTTGTGCGGGCGGCGGCGGATGACGCCTGGGACCGGCTGCTGAAGCCCTCGCTGGAGCGGGAGATCCGCAACACCCTCACCGAGCAGGCCAACGAGGGAGCCATCCACAACTTCGGGCTGAACCTGAAGCCCCTGCTGATGCAGCCTCCGGTACGGGGATTTGTTACCATGGGCCTGGACCCGGGATACCGCAACGGCTGCAAGGTGGCGGTGGTGGACGGCACCGGCAAGGTGCTGGACACGGCAGTGGTGTATCCCACCTTTAGCGAGAAGAAAAAACAGGAGGCCATCGACACCCTGTCCAGGCTCATCCGCAGACACGGCGTGGTCCACATCGCCATCGGCAACGGCACTGCCAGCCGGGAGACCGAACAGATGACGGTGGAGATGATCCGTCAGCTGGGGGGCGGGGTGAGCTACATGATCGTCAACGAGGCGGGGGCCAGTGTCTATTCCGCCTCCAAGCTGGCGGCGGAGGAGTTCCCTGAGTACGACGTGAATCTGAGAAGCGCTGTGTCCATCGCCAGACGGCTCCAGGACCCTCTGGCTGAGCTGGTGAAGATCGACCCCAAGTCCATCGGCGTGGGGCAGTACCAGCACGATATGCCCCAGGCGCGGCTGGACGAGACGCTGGGCGGTGTAGTGGAGGACTGCGTCAATGCGGTAGGGGTGGACCTAAACACCGCTTCTGCGCCTCTGCTGGCCTATGTGGCGGGGCTTAATAACACCACCGCCAAGAACATCGTCAAGTACCGGGAGGAGAATGGGGCCTTTGCGACCCGGAAGGGGGTGCTCAAGGTCCCCAAGCTGGGACCCAAGGCCTTTGAGCAGTGCGCCGGCTTCCTGCGGGTGCCTGAGAGCAAGAACGTGCTGGACCATACCGGCGTCCACCCGGAGAGCTATCAGGTGGCGGAGAAGCTGTTGAAGCTGTGCGGCCACACCCTGTCGGATGTGGGTTCCCTGTCTGGGTTAGACCGGGAGGTGGAAGAACTGGGCTGGGAGCGGCTGGCGCAGCTGTGCGGCGTGGGCCTGCCCACCCTGGAGGACATCGTGAAGGAACTGCGCAAGCCGGGCCGGGATCCCCGGGACGAACTGCCCCGTCCCATCCTGCGCACCGACGTGCTGGAGATGAAGGACCTGAAACCGGGAATGGAGCTCACCGGAACGGTACGCAACGTCATCGACTTCGGCGTATTTGTGGACATCGGCGTCCATCAGGATGGGCTGGTCCACATCTCCCAGCTGGCAAATCGCAGGGTACGCCACCCCTCGGAGGTGTGCGCCGTGGGAGATATCGTTACCGTGTGGGTGCTGGAGGTAGATGAGAAGAAAAAGCGCATCTCCCTCACCATGAAGAAGCCCAGGGAGGCAGTGGTATGATCCTCAGCTTTGACCAGGCGGGGGACCTGCTGGACCGGATGGCAGAGGAATTTCCGGAGGAATTCTATCAGGAGCTGAACGGAGGCATCTCCCTGCTGCCTCAGGCAGTAGAGGACCCGGAGGGTGAAGATCTTTATATCATGGGGGAGTACTGCGACGATATGATGGGCCGGTACATCAACCTCTATTACGGCTCCTTTGCCGCGCTGGCGGAACAGGAGGACTGGACACAGGAGGAGTGGGAGGACGAGCTGTACACCACTCTGGCCCATGAGTTTACCCACCATGTGGAGGGCCTGGCCGGTGAGCGGGGATTGGAGATCCGGGACCAGCTGGAGATGGAGCAGTACCGTCAGGAGCGGTGAGAACAATAAAAACGGCGGACGCGAGGCGTCCGCCGTTTTTTTATGTGTATTGGTTCACGCCTGTCCAATTTGTGGGGCTATTCTGGTGCGATTTCTCTCCAAACGTGACATGAAAGTATTGGAAATGGATTGACTTTTCGCATGGCGTGGTGGTATTATAATCACGGAATAGAACAAACGTTCTATCACTGGCAGGGGGGGAGCTGGTTGTGGAAGGGACAGGCCGTGAGAAAAAGAAAAAAGTCGGAGCAAACGATATCGTTTGCTCCGACTTGGTGGAGGAGGGTGGATTCGAACCACCGAAGCGAATCGCAACAGATTTACAGTCTGCCCCCTTTGGCCACTCGGGAACTCCTCCATATGAACTTGATGGAGCTGGTGGACGGACTCGAACCCCCGACCGGTTGATTACAAATCAACTGCTCTACCAACTGAGCTACACCAGCATACCAGCTCGTCCACAGCGAATGTTATTTTATCAGGGAGGGGCGATTTTGTCAATAGGAAAATAGAATTTTTTTAAAAATATTTTTTAGGGGGGAGCGATCATCCGGCCACGGGTGTGGACAGACCCGCTGCGGGATATGCAGCGGGTCCCGCCGGCAGGGCGGTGTTCCCGGTGCGGCGGAGAGCTGTACGGGGAGGAGGGGGGATTTTGCCCCGCCTGCCGGGCGGACTTCAGCGACAGAGAGAAAGGGAAGGACCATGACACTACGGGAGCTATCGGTACAATATCGGACGGGGGCGGAGACCCTGGGCCAGCGGGTGCGCCGGCTGGAGGAACTGCGGGCGTCGGAGCCGGACGAGCAGGGCCGCCGGCTGCTGGAGGAGCGGATCCACCGGTTGGAGACCATGCGGCGGGAGGCCAGGGATCTGGCGGTGCTGTGCGAACACTATTACGACAGGGGGTATCACTGCAATGTCCGGTACACGATATAGAAGAGGAAAGAGCTACGCGGCAGATATGGCGGCCTACACCATGGCCATGGCGGAGGACAATTCCGAGCAGATGAGCCGCCTGCGCCGCAACGTGGCGCTGGCCCTCCGGGAGGACGTGACGCCCCGGCAGCGGGAGTGCATGCTGCTCTATTATGAAAAAGGACTCAATATGCGGCAGATCGCCGAGCAGATGGGCATTGACAAGTCCACCGTCTCCCGCACCATCAAACGGGGGGAGAAACGGCTGCGCCGCTGCCTGCGGTACGGGGCGGCGCAGCTGCTGCGCCCCGGCGAGTAGGCGATTTTCTACAGAGGGGGATGTTGAAATCAGGCCCGATTCCGTGATATACTCTCTTCCGGAAGTGTTGTGAAGGTGGGCGAAGGGAGTGCGTTGCCTTGGAATTGAACCTGACACAGAAGCAGATACAGACCCTCTCTCCCCAGATGATGCAGTCCATGGAGATCTTGCAGATGGGGTCTCAGGAGCTGCTGGAGTATATTGAAGAGGCTGTTCAGGAGAATCCTGTGCTGGAGCCGGAGGAGCAGTATGACCGGGCGGACGAGTCCGATCAGCTCCGCCGCAAGCTGGAGTGGCTGGAGTCCACCGATCCCCAGAACCGCTACTACCATCAGCAGGATACCGAGGAACAGGACGACCGGCTGGGTAATTACGGTACCATGGAGGACCGGGAGGACAATCTCTATTATTATGTGCTCTCCCAGCTGAAGACGATGGATCTGCCGCCGGAGGTGATGGCGGTGGGGGCCTTTCTGGTGGAGAGCCTCAACGGCAATGGTTGGCTGGACGAATCCCTGGAGGAGCTGGCGGCGGACAGCGGATACCCGAAGGAGCTGCTGGAGCAGGGGCTTGCCGCTGTTCAGTCCCTGGAGCCAGCCGGAGTGGGGGCCCGGGATCTGTCGGAGTGTCTGCGGCTCCAGCTTGTCCGCCGGGCCCCGGTGGACGAGGTGGCGGTACGCATCGTGGAGAGCCAGCTGGACGCCCTGTCCAAGAGCCGGTATGGACTCATTGCCCGGGAGCTGAAGGTCTCCCAGGAGGAGGTACGGGCTGCCTGCGAGCATATACGCGCCCTCAATCCCCGGCCGGGCACCGGCTTTGCCGCCCGGGAAAACCTGACGTACATCAATCCGGATATCATCGTGGTCAGTTTCCCTGACCACTTCGAGCTGCTGACCAACGACTATTACTTTCCCTCGCTGGGCATCAGCGGATACTACACCCGTCTGCTGAAGGAGAGCGACGACCGGCAGGTAAAGGACTACTTAACAGGAAAGGTGAAGCAGGCCAAGTGGATGGTCCACGCCATTGAGCAGCGCCGGTCCACCCTTATGTCCTGTGCGGGGTGCATTCTGGAGCTGCAGGAGGCCTTTTTCCGGCAGGGGCCGGGTCACCTGGTACCCATGTCCCTGGCCGATGTGGCGGAGCGTATCGGCGTCCACGAATCCACGGTGAGCCGGGCGGTGAAGGACAAGTACATCCAGTGCTCCATGGGGGTGTACCCCCTGAGCTACTTCTTCTCCCGCAGCCTGGGAAACACCGGCGAGGACGCCGCCTCCCCCGACGCGGCCAAGGCCCTGCTGAAAAAGCTCATCGCCGGGGAGGACAAGAAAAAGCCCCTGTCCGACCAGAAGCTGTGCGAGCAGATGAGCGCCCAGGGCTGTCCCCTCTCCCGGCGCACCGTGGCCAAGTACCGGGACGAGCTTCACATCCCCAGCACCACAGGCCGCAAGCAATACGAATAGATGGGAGAGCATGGGCATGAAGGCCATCTTTTTTGACTTCGACTACACCTTGGGGGACGCCACAGAGGCCATCGTGGCGGGTTTCCTGTATGGGTTTCAGCAGATGGGCCTGCCGGAGCCGGAGCGGGAGGCGGTGCGCCGCACCATTGGTATGACTCTGGAGAATGGCTATTCCACCCTCACTGGGGACAATGACCCGGCACGTCGGACCCAGTTCCGGCAGCTGTATGTGGAGAAGGCGGGGCCTCTCCAGGTGGAGGTGACCCGGCTCTTTCCCGGCGCGGAGGAGCTGCTGGCCGCCCTCAGCGGAGCGGGGATCCCGGCGGGGGTGGTGAGTACCAAACGGACTTCCACCCTGGACGCGGTGCTGGAGGCCAGAGGGGTGCGGCAGTACCTGGTATCCGTCACCGGCGGGGACAAGGTGGACCGGCCCAAGCCGGACCCCCAGGGGCTGCTGGCGGCCCTGGGATCGCTGGCCGCAGAGCCGGCGGAGGTGTTCTACTGCGGAGACACCCTTATCGACGCCGAGACTGCCTTCCGGGCGGGGACCCGCTTCTGTGCGGTGCTCAATGGAACCACCAGCCGGCGGGATTTTGAGGACAGCGGCCTGCCGGTGGACTATCTGGCGGAGGACCTGTGGGCGCTGAAGAAGTGGCTGGGTCTCTGAGCATCTCCAGATCAAAAGGATCAAATGTGGAAACAAACAAAGGGCCTGCCGCCGCACAGCTGTGCGGCGGCAGGCCCTTGCTCTATCCTGCGCGGCAGGACAGACTGAGAGACCGGGAGATACAAACAGCGGGACCCCGTAACGGGGCCCCGCTGTTTTGAGAAAGAGGGGATACGCAGATGAATTACTTGCCCAGGCGGCGAACCATTTCCTTGGCGCAGAAAGTAGCCACGTCGTCGGCATAGGTACCGGCACCAAAGCCGGCGTCATAGCCCAGCTCCTTGGCCAGAGCGTGGGTGACACGAGCGCCGCCGCAGCAGAAGATGTACTTCTCGCGGACGCCCTCGGCCTCGGCCAGCTCGATGAGCTCGGTGAGGTTCTGGATGTGGACGTCCTTCTGGGTCACGGTCTGGGACACCAGCAGCACGTCGGCGTTGACCTCAGCGGCCTTGCGGAGGAACTCCTCGTTGGGCACCTGAGAGCCAAGGTTATAGGCCTCGATCATCTCATAGCGCTCCAGGCCATAGTGGCCGGCAAAGCCCTTGCGGTTCATGATGGCGTCGATGCCCACGGTGTGAGCGTCAGTGCCGGTGGAGGCGCCCACCACGACCAGCTTGCGGCCCAGGCGCTCCTTCAGGAACTCGTCGGTCTCGTCCATGCCCATGGCCTCGTCGGCCACGGTCTGCACAACGATCTCGTTGTAGTTGATGGAGTGGGTCAGGGAGCCATACACCACATAGAAGGTGAAGGCCTCGTCCAGCTTCTGACGGAGAGCCACGTTGGGATCGGCCAGGCCCATCTTCTGGGCCATCAGCACGGCGGCAGCCGCGCCCTTGTCGTCGTCCTTAACGGGCAGGGTGAAGGAGAGCTGCACCTTGCCATCGTTCATGGTGTCACCATAGGGTTTCAGCCGGGTCAGGTCCAGGGTGGTGTCAAGGTCCTTATCGCGAATCTGATACAGTCCGGAACTCATTTGCCGGCACCCCCTTTCATCATGGGCTCAAGGAAGGGGTTGAAGTACCCGGCGGCCTTGGTCACGACGCCGTCCAGGCCCTTGCCGCCGTCGCGAGGACGCTTGATGTCGGCAAAGATGCCCCGCTCCAGGGTCTCGAAAATGCCCAGCTGCTCGATCTGGCCCAGCAGATCGGTAGCCTTGTGCAGCACGTCAGCAGCACGGTTCTGCATGATGCCGCCGTCCTTGAAGACGATCTCGCTGCCCAGGTCGTGCATTGTGCGGAAGATGTACTGGGCGTTCTGGATAGCCAGGAAACGGTCGGACAGGAAGGGAGTGTGGATGGCCTCGGTCATCATGCCCAGCAGATGGATCTTCTGGTCGGTCAGGATGGTCACCATGTTGAACAGGGCGTCCTGAACGTGACCGCGGAAGATGTTGCCGGTCATGAACTTGGTGGGAGGCATGTACTTCAGAGGAGCCTTGGGGAAGATCTCGCGGGCCATCTCGGCCTGAGCCAGCTCGTACAGGAAGCCGTTCTCAACGTCGGGATCGATCTCAAAGGCGTGACCCAGACCCATCTGCTCCTCGGGCAGGCCGGCGCGCAGAGCGAAGGCCTCGTTGAGGAACTGGGAGGCCAGCACGGTGTGGGCCTCTTCCACGGCGTCGGCGGTGGTCAGATAGTTGTCCTCACCGGTGTTGATGACAACGCCGGCATAGGCGTTGATGGCGCGGGAGAAGGACTGGTCCACCAGGGTACGCTGCATGTTGATGTCGCGGAACAGGATGCCGTACAGAGCGTCGTTCAGCATTACGTCCAGACCCTCGAAGGCGCCCATGGCGGCGATCTCGGGCATACACAGGCCGGAGCAGTAGTTACACACGCGGATGTAACGGCCCAGCTCCTCGCCCACCTTATCCATGGCCTCGCGCATCAGGCGGAAGTTCTCCTGAGTGGCGTAGGTGCCGCCGAAGCCCTCGGTGGTGGCGCCGTAAGGCACGTAGTCCAGCAGGGACTGGCCGGTGGTACGGATAACGGCGATGACGTCGGCGCCCTGGCGGGCGGCGGCGGTGGCCTGCACAACGTCCTCATAGATGTTGCCGGTGGCCACGATCAGGTAGATCCAGGGGCCCTGCTTCTCGCCGCCGTGGGTGGCGATGAAGTCCTCGCGGCGCTGACGGCGGGCGCGGATCTTGGCCAGGCTCTCTTCCACGATGGGGTCCAGAGCGGCGTGGATCTCAGCCTCGCCGTGGGTGGGCAGGGTGGTCAGGTCCAGCTTGTCGCTGGCCACGTCCTCGGCGATGGCCTGGGGACCCTTACCGGTCTCCAGCATGGCATTGCCGATCCAGAACGCGACGCCCTGGGGCAGAGCGTTCTTCTCCATCAGGTGATCCACCACCACGTTGGGCAGGGGAACGTCAGAGGCGTCCACACCGTCGATGCCCAGCAGGCGGCAGATGGTGCGCTCCACGGCTACGGTGGTGCAGCCGTCAATGAAGCGCTGCGTATCGTCGGCTACGCGGGAGGCGTGGGCACGAGCCTGTTCTACCAGCTTAAAATCAAGATTCAGCTTGGATTCCAACAGCGATCACTTCCAATCTTTGTGAGTTCGAGGGGAAGCGGATCGCCGCACAGAGGCGGCGATCCGCTGTTTAGTTTCAGATCACTCTTCGTGGTGAGAGCGCTTATGACGCTCCAGGTTGGCGGGCTCCATGGAGAGCTGCTGGCCGCGCTCCAGGCCGGCCACGCCTATGAGCTCCACCTTCTTCTTGCCGGTGCAGTAGTCGCACTTGCAGTCGGTGTAGTGCTCGGGCTCGGTGTAGGTGGTGATAACGCCCTCGTAGTTGCGCAGGATGACCTTGGAGGGAGTCTGGGAGATAACGTACTGAGGCATGACGGGAGTCTTGCCGCCGCCGCCGGGGGCGTCCACCACGAAGGTGGGCACGCAGTAGCCGGAGGTGTGGCCGCGCAGGCCCTCGATGATCTCGATGCCCTTGCTGACGGGAGTACGGAAGTGCTCCAGACCCATGGACAGGTCGCACTGATAGATGTAGTAGGGACGGACGCGGATCTTAACCAGCTCGTTGACCAGCTTCTTCATGGTGAAGACGCAGTCGTTGATGCCGGCCAGCAGCACGGACTGGTTGCCCAGAGGAATACCGGCGTCGGCCAGACGGGCGCAGGCGGCGGCGGACTCGGGGGTGATCTCGTTGGGATGGTTGAAGTGGGTGTTCAGCCAGATGGGGTGATACTTCTTCAGCATGTTGCACAGCTCGGGGGTAATGCGCTGAGGCAGCACCACGGGGGTACGGGAGCCGATGCGGACGATCTCCACGTGGGGGATCTCACGCAGCTTGGCGATGATGTACTCCAGGCGCTCGTCGCTCACCAGCAGGGCGTCGCCGCCGGACAGCAGCACGTCGCGGATCTGGGGAGTGTTGCGGATGTACTCGATGGCCTGATCGACCTGATCCACGGGCAGACCGGCGTCGTTCTGACCGGCGAAGCGGCGGCGGGTGCAGTGACGGCAGTACATGGAGCACTGGTCAGTGATCAGCAGCAGGCAGCGGTCAGGATAGCGGTGGGTCAGACCGGGAGCGGGGGAGTCCTCATCCTCGTGCAGGGGGTCCAGCAGGTCGGAATCGGCCTGATGCAGCTCCTTGGCAGTGGGGATGGCCTGCAGACGGACGGGATCGTGGGGATCACCGGGCTGGATCAGGGACAGATAGTAAGGGGTGATGGCCATGCGCAGGGTACCCAGGCAAGCCTTAACGCCTTCCTCTTCCTCGGGGGTCAGCTCGATGTACTTCTTCAGGTCCTCCAGGGTCTCGACGCGGTTCTTGACCTGCCAGTGCCAGTCATTCCACTCTTCGTCGGTCACGTTGGGGAACAGGATCTTACGGCGGGACTCTACCATAACAAGGTCATCCTTTCTGAATCAATGTAGGGATGCACCATCTGCGGATGTGGGGGGCCGAGAAACCGGAACGGGGAGAAAGGGTTGGGGAGGAGAGGTTCTCCCGCGGGACCGGGACCGGGACCAGCAGCCACAGAACGATTACATCAATCAGCTCACCTGTCGCGGGGACAGATAAGACACAGAGGGGATAGGGGTGGCCGTTTGGCCGAAGAAACAGGGTTTATTTTGCTTGGGGATTTTCGTGCAGTCCCCGCGCAAGGAGACCTTGCGCGGGGACCCCATGATCTTACATCCTCGGGGCAAATGAATTGCCCCTGCGGGAACGCTGCGCGTTCAGCGCGCCAAAAGGCGCGGCCGGCTTGCGCCGGTGTCCGAGCAGCACAGATGCTCAGGATACCTTACAGGTACTTCTTCTCGAAGTAAGCCTTCAGCTGGGGATTCTCGCGCAGCTCGGACAGGGTGATCTCAGCGTGGTCCTTGGTGTAGCCGTTGCCCACGATCATGGTGACGTCCTTGCCGCAGCCCTCGGCGCCCAGAGCAGCCTTGGCGAAATCGGTGGCCATGGAGAAGAAGTACACAACGCCGTTGTCATGGACGGGCAGGATGGCGGCCATCTCGCAGGCGGGCACGTTGACGATCAGGATGGAAACGTCGAACTCCTTGCCGTCGTTGACAGCCAGGGACTTCTCCAGAACCTCGGTGGGGTTGGTGGCGGAGCCCACGATGGCGTGGTGGCACAGGTTCATGCTCTTCAGCAGGTCGGCGTCCTCCTGGCAGATGACCAGAGCGACCACGTTGCCGGTGGGGCCGACGCGCTTCATGGCCTCGTAGCAGCACATCATGCCGCCCTTGCCGGCGCCGCCCAGGATGAGCACGGAGTCGCCGGGCTTCACGAGCTTAGCGGTCTGGGCAGGAGCGCCAGCCACGTCCAGAGCGGCCAGGGCCAGCTCCTCGCTCATGTCGTCGGGCAGCTTGGCATACAGGCCGGACTCAAACAGGATGGCCTGAGCGTCCACGTCCACGCGGTCGATCTCGGGGTGAATGGCCTTGATCTTGTTGATCTTCAGGGGGGTCAGGGACAGGGACACCAGAGAAGCGATCTTGTCGCCCACCTTCAGGTCGATCTTGCCCTGCAGGTCCTCGCCGATCTCCTTGACGGTGCCGATGAACATGCCGCCGGAGCCGGTCACGGGGTTCTGCATCTTGCCGCGCTCGCCCACGATGTCCAGGATCATCTGCTCGGTGCGGGCCAGGTCCTTCTCACAGGCCTCATAGATCTGAGTGAAGGAAGCGGAGTCGATGTTCAGAGCGGACACGTCCACCAGGATCTCGTTGGACCAGCACTCCATGGTGTTGTCGATCTTCTTGGCAGCCTGGGTCAGCAGCCCCTGGGGCTCGATCACGCGGTGAGTGCCGTACTTATTGCCTTTCTTCTGCATAACGAATTCCTCCTATTTTGTTTGGCTTGGTTTGGTTGGGGAGATATATGGTTGGGGAGATACGTACTGACGGGATTCAGGCCAGGCCCAGGATCTTGCGGGCCTCGTCGGGATTGGCGACCTCGCGGCCCAGCTCCTTGGCCAGCCGGACCACCTTGGCCACCAGCTCGCCGTTGGAAGCGGCCTTGTGGCCCCGCTCCAGATAGATATTGTCCTCAAAGCCCACACGGACGTTGCCGCCCATGACGATACCGGCGGCAGCCATGGGCCAGGCGCCGCGGCCTACGCCGGTGACGGTCCAGGTGGAGCCGGCGGGGATCTGCTTGACCAGGTAGTCCAGGTTGCCCACGGTGGCGGGGGTGCAGCCGTTGACGCCCAGCACGAAGTTGAACTGCATGGGGGCGCCGGGGACCAGACCCTTGTTAGCCATGTTCACGATGGTGTCCAGATGGCCGATCTCAAAGCACTCGTACTCGGGCTTGATGTTGTTCTCCAGCATCCGCTTGCCGAACGCCCGCATGGTGGGCATATCGTTGACGAAGATGTCGTCGCTGAAGTTGCAGGTGCCGCAGTCCAGAGTGGCCATCTCGGGCATCAGCTCGGTGGGCTGCAGACGCTCCTCCGGGGTCATGCCGGTGGCGCCGCCGGTGGAGGGGATCAGGATGACGCCGGGGCAGGCTTCCTTGATGGCATCCAGCACCACGCGGAACCGCTCACGGTCCTGGGTGGGGGTGCCGTCGTCCTCGCGGACGTGGACGTGGATGACCGCCGCGCCGGCCTCGAACGCGCTCTTGGCCTCGCGGACCATTTCTTCCACCGTGTAGGGGACAGCGGGGTTGTGTTCCTTGGTGACCTCTGCGCCGCAGATGGCCGCGGTAATGATAAGCTTTTCCATGACACGCCTCCTCGAAAAAATAAGCTATCCCGCCGGGTGAAGAGGTTATTCTCCCAGCGGGATAGCGCTTCATGAACAAAAAACACTACTCATGTCCGCGGGAGGGATAACTCTCGTTCAGACACAAATAGCGCTTCATGTAACTCATGACAATCCGTAAGCACTGGGCCTACGGCTCAGGGGGAGGGCTGTGCGATACACATCCCCCTTCGGCGAAGCGGACATTCACAAAACACATTGGGCCCGCCTGCCCTTGTCATTGCTCTGCTACCTTGCGCTCCGCGCCTCTATCCATGCATGTTATTCACTTTTGACAAATTCAATATAACGCAGGGGAAATGGTTTGTCAACTATTTTTTGAGAATTTTAGGGGATAAAATTTTTCTACCGGATGGGCACTTTTGTACGCTACATAGGGACAGCGCTTACCGGAGGGTAACCGGCGGCCTATCCGGAGAAAAAGCCCCGTCAGGCGGAGCGGACCGCCTGACGGGGATGAGATCACAGATCGGCCTGGAAGAGTTCCATGAGGGTGTCGTCCAGCTTGAGCAGACGGCATACCCGCAGTGCGTCCCGGGGACAGGGGGCGCCGGGAGGAGCGGGGAGGAGCCGGTAGTCCATCCGGCGGGCGATGCGCTTGCGGGGGTCATCTCCCTCGTCGCCCTTGATATCCCGCACCAGGCCGGCCACCTGATAGTGGGCGCCGGCCACGTCGGAGACTCCGTCGTAGTGGGTGGTCATGAGGGCCACGCAGTCCAGGCTGCCCAGGTGGCGTACCAGGGCGCGGGCCAGGGCGGCGCCCTCCTGGGGGTTGGTGCCCCGGGCAAACTCGTCCAGGGCCACGAAGAAGAACTGATCTTTGGTCTCCCGCAGCAGCTGGTCCAGCAGATGGACCTCCCTGCCGAAGGAGGACAGGCCGCCGGCGCCCGGACCGCTGTCAGCCAGGATAAGGGCCACCCGGTGGAACAGGGGCAGGGCGGCAGACTGAGCAAAGACAAAGAAGCCGCACTGGCACAGCAGCAGAGAGAGCACCGTGGAGCGCAGGGACACCGTCTTGCCGCCCATGTTGGCGCCGGTGATGACGGTGCAGCCCGGCTTCAGGTCCAGGTCCAGCACAGTGAAGGCCTCGCCCCGCTGGGCCAGATCCTCCTCCACCTGGGGATGGCGCACCCCGCGCAGGGTGATGGACCGGTCGGCGCTGAGGGTGGGGCGGACACAGCGGTAGCGCAGGGCCAGCTTGGCCTTGGCCACGATGAGATCCAGCCGGCCCAGGGACTCCATGTTGTCCAGGAAGGACTGGCGGTGGACCATCAGCTTGTCGGTGAGCATCCGGCGGACCTCCAGCTCCAGCCGGTCCTCCTCCACTGCCAGTACCCGGCGCTTCTCCATCAGCGGGCCCCGCTTGTCCTCCTGGGTCATGCGGATAGCCTTCTCCAGCTTGGCCTTCTCCGCCCGCAGGGGGGTCAGGTCGTTGTGATAGGCGTTGACGATGGAGAAGGTGGGCAGCCGGCGGCTCTCCGGGTCCATCAGGTCCAGGGCGGCGGCCAGGGAGGGGAAGGACAGGCCGGCCATGGGCGGCAGCGCCGCATAGGCCTGGGTCAGCTGCTCCAGCGTGACCAGAAAGTGCTTGATCTCAAACAGCTCCACCAGGTCGAAGGGGGCGCCGGGGTCCCGGTCAAAAGAGCCGCGGATGTCGTGAAACAGGGGCAGACAGCGGGTCACGCCCCGCAAAGCGGCGGCGGCGTCCTTCCGCTCCGCCGGAGAGAGACGGACCGGGCTGCAGCCGCAGGGGTCCTCCTGGGGGGCGGTGCTGCCGGCGTTCCACAGCTCCATGGCCAGGGCGACGTTGTTCAGCTCCTCCTCCAGAGCGGCCTCGCTGCCGGGGCCGTACCATCGAAGAGAGCGGGCGGCCTGCTTGCCGAAGGGCGACATGGGACTCAGCCGGTCCAGTACCCACTGCAGGCCGGCGTGTTCCCGCAATTCATGCGTCAGTTCCATAGGGATCCTCCTTCACGTTGACCACGGGCAGGTCGATGGCCTGCCGCAGGGCGGAGATAAATTTGTCCGGTTCAAAGTGCCAGCCGTAGGCCGACCAGGGATTGGCCGTCACCGCGGCGATGGTCAGCTCCCGGCGGACGGCCAGCTGGCCGCCGTTGCGCAGGAACAGGTCCAGGGCCGAGCGGCCCGCCAGCACATGGGTGGCGTCCTCGGTGATCAGCGTGGTGGGCGCGCCGCGGCGGGCCAGGGTCTTGAGCAGCGGGTCTGTGATCCCGCCCGATGCCCATACGGCCAGAGGCCGGCGGGGCAGCTTGTTCCACTTGGGGCCGCCCGCCTCGTCCAGGGGCAGCTCCAGGGGGGAGCCGTCCAGCTCGAAGAGGGCGAACCGGGCCTCCAGGCCCTCCAGGGCGGTCCGCAGGCCGGGGTCCTCCGGGGCCTTGCGGGCGAAGAGCCAGCAGGTGTGCGCGGTCTCGGCCACCACCAGATCCATGTCCCGGTCCAGAGACGCGCCGGTACACAGCAGGGCCACGCCCTCCACACCGGCGCCCGCCAGGGACTTGCGCCCGGCGGCGCCGTCGATGAGGACGCGCTGGGCTCCCAGCTCCATGAAGCGGGCGGTGAGGGGCCGCAGTTGCCCGGCGGCAGAGGGTCCCGCCAGCTGGACGTACCCATCGGACAGGGTACGGAAGATGGCCACCGGGCCCAGCGGGGTCATCACATCGGTGAGATCCACCACCTCCAGGGTGGCGTCGCACAGCGTGAGCATGGCTCGGGCGGTGGCGAACAGATCGCCGGTCTTCAGGTACAGATCGGGCTTCTCCGTGCCGGTGACCAGGTCGGTACGCTCTCCGTCCCGGCCAACCGAGGTGAGGGCCAGCCGCTCCTCACCCAGTTCGGCCATCAGGCGGCGCATGGCGGTGGTCTTGCCCGCATTTTTGCACAGCCCGATCACGGTGACGGGGGAGGCATCCCCCACCAGCGGCGCTAACAGATGTTCCAAAATAGGGCCTCCCTTCCACAGGAAAATTGGGTCTTTTTCAGCGTCATTGAGGCCATTATAAGAGGGCCACATTGGTTCTGTCAATGGGGGACGCCGAATTCCGAGCGAGGACGCATAGCAGGAGACAGGAGTGAAAAATGAAAGATAAGAGGACGTATCGTGCAGAATGAGGGTGAAACAGAGCGTGTGGTCAAAGAGCACAAAGGGGAAATGTAATAACAAAAAGGAATATAGAGGGTGAAATATACGAATAACAGGAGTATAAACAGGGGGAGGACCATGCGGGAACGGATGGGATGCGGCGCGCGAAAAAACGAAAATGAAAGATGATGATAAAAAATTGCAAAAAGAAAACCGCCTGTCCGGTGGAAAGACCATCGGACAGGCGGAAGCGGCGGCAGAAAACCTTACTGCTTGGAGAACTGATCCTTGCCCACGCCGCACAGGGGACACACCCAGTCGGCGGGGACCTGCTCCCAGGCGGTGCCGGGGGCCACGCCATTGTCGGGGTCGCCCTCGGCGGGATCGTAGATATAGCCGCAGAGATCGCAGACATACTTATCCATATTGAAAACGCTCCTTTATCATAATTTTAAAATAAGCGGACAGCGCCGGAGGGGAAAGTGTAGGTTTGTCAATGATGTGTTACACGAAGGAAAAAGCGCATAAGACCTGTTT
>CAUWDA010000046.1:0-15778 GCA_963557075.1 uncultured Flavonifractor sp.
CTATAAGCTATTTTTTACCCCCGGCATAGCCGGGGGTTGCCTTTGGTTCCGCCAAGACAAAAAATCCTCCGTCCGGTTGGACGGAGGATTTTTTATCGCTTCGGTCACTGATCGCTGCAAGCGGTGCAGCCGGCGCACTGAGGATGGGACTCGGCCCACAGCTTGTCGGCGGTGGGCTTCCAGTTGTCGGCGTAGGGATGGGTCTTGGAGGTCAGGTGCTCCACGGTCTCGGGGGACTGGGGGTCGGTAGAGTGAGCGCCGGTCTCGTGGACCATCTTCTCGATGAACTCGGGGTTCTCCAGCATGGGGCAGGGCCGCAGCATGTTCTCATTGAAGGGCTGGTTGTCGTGATAGGCCATGAACATGGGGGACTGCAGGCACTCCAGCAGGGTCTTCTCCCGGATATTGGAGTCGGAATAGTGGATGAACACGCAGGGGTCCACGTCGCCGTTGGCGTTGATGTGGAGGTAGCGCCGGCCGCCAGCGATGCAGCCGCCCACATACTCGGCGTCGTTCTGGAAGTCCATGGCGAAGATGCCCTTGGTGGAGCGCATGGCACGGATGCGGTGATAGACCTCCTCACGCTGCTCGGGAGAGGGCATCAGCTCGGGGGCGGCGTCGTTGCCCACGGGCATATAGTGGAAGAACCAGATGAAGTAGGCGCCCAGGTCCATGATCTGGTCGTAGAACTCCTCGCTGGTGATGTCCTTGTAGTTGACGCTGGTGTAGCAGGTGGAGATGCCAAAGGGCAGCTTGTGGCTCTTCAGCAGGGCCATGGCCTCGGTGACCTTCTTGTAGATGCCCTCGCCGCGGCGGGAGTCGTTGGCCTCCTCAAAGCCCTCCAGAGAAATGGCGGGGATGAAGTTCTTGACCCGCAGCATATCCTGGCAGAACTCCTCGTCGATGAGGGTGGCGTTGGTGAAGGAGAGGAAGGCCGCGTCGCTGTGCTTCTCGCACAGGGCGATCAGGTCCTTCTTGCGCACCAGGGGCTCGCCGCCGGTGTAAATATAGAGATAGATGCCCAGCTCCTTGCCCTGGGTGATAATGGAGTCGATCTCATCAAAGGTCAGGTTCAGCTTATTGCCGTACTCGGCCGCCCAGCAGCCGGTGCAGTGCAGGTTGCAGGCAGAGGTGGGATCCAGCAGGATGGCCCAGGGGATGTTGCAGTTATACTTCTTACGCATCTCCTCCTGCTTGGGCCAGCCCACCAGGTTGGCGTTGACGAAGAAGTTATTGAACATCGTCTTGAGCACGTCGGGATCGGTCTGGGTCCAGACCTTTTCAATGAGCTGATGCCAGCAGGAATCCTTATCGTTGATCACCTTGTCAAAGGCGGCGCGCTGAAGCGCCAGGGTATCGCCGGCAAACTTGTTCACCAGGTCCATGACCTTGCTCATGTTGTTCATGGGATCTTTGTCCAAATAATCAAACACCTTGGCCAGACCGTAGCGCTTCAGTGTATCAGGAATTTTCATTTTTCTTTTTCCCCTTTCTGGCATATCAATACCTTACGTTGTGGACATAATACCGTCCGCGATAGGAAATGAAAATAGACAAAACCTGAATCCTGTCCAAACTCTAGACAAAAACGGCAGTTTGCTTAAAAACCGCCCCTTTTCCCCGCTCTCTTTTATCTAATATTTATTACATTATTATCTAATTTTGTATATTATATTACTCTGTGGGGGGCAGACGCTGATTTTCCCGCTCCCCCTCCGGCTCCGGGCGGACAGCGGAAGCCAGAGAGATCGCCCCCCGCCCGTATTTATCCCGGATGGCGTCCATCGTCTTTTCCAGCTTCTCCAGCTTATCGCGGCGGGGGATGGCTCCGGCGGCAAACAGGTCGATCTGCTCCCCCGCCTCCCCCTCCTCCACCAGGTTCTGGGCGGTGATGGTGAGGGCCCGCACCGGCTGTTTCTCGCTCCAACAGGCCCGCAGCAGCTCCATGGCCCCGTCGGCCAGATCCCGGGACACATAGGTGGGCGCCCGCAGCCGCTTCTGCCGGCAGATATCCTTAAAATTGGGGTCCCGGACGGTGAGCTGTACCGTGGTGCATTTCAAGCCATGCTTACGCAGGCGGGCGGCCACCTCGTCGGCCAGCTCGGCCAGCGCGGTGTGCAGCGTCTCCCAGCCCACCAGATTTTGCGGAAAGGTGAGGCCGTTGCCCACCGATTTGGGACCCGGCATATCCCGGGCCGGGATCACCGGGGCGCGCTCCAGCCCGGCGGCATAGTCGTGGAGGGTGTAGCCCCCCTTCCCCAGGATCTCCCCCAGGCTGTCCCGGTCGAACCGGGCCAGGTCCCCGATGGTGTGTATCCCGTACCCCGCCAGCACCCGGGCCGCAGCCCGGCCCACGAAGAGCAGGTCGGTCACCGGCAGGGGCCACAGCAGCTGTTGAAAATTTTCCCGGGTGATGACCGTGGTGGCGTCCGGCTTTTTGTAGTCGCTGCCCATCTTGGCAAAAACCTTATTGAAGGATACCCCCACCGACAATGTAAGGCCCAGCTCCTCCCGGACCACCCGGCGGATCTCGTCGGCCAGCCCCCGCCCCTCCCCGCCGAAGAGGTGGAGGGTCCCCGTCACATCCAGCCAGCTCTCGTCGATGGAAAAGGGCTCCACCAGGTCGGTGTACCGCTCGTAAATGGCGTTGACCTTCTGGGAGTAGTCCCGGTACTTCCAGTGGTGGGCGGGCAGCAGCACCAGGTCGGGGCACTTCCGCCTGGCCTGCCAGATGGTCTCGGCGGTCTGGACCTTATACTTCTTGGCCGGCTCATTTTTGGCCAGGATGATACCGTGGCGGCTCTCCGGGTCGCCGCACACCGCCACCGGCCTGCCCCTCAGCTCCGGGTGGTCCAGCAGCTCCACCGAGGCATAGAAGCTGTTCAGATCGCAGTGCAGAATGACCCGGTCCATGCCCGCCCCTCCCTTCTCCAAAAGAATACGGCGCTTTCCCATATTATATGCCTTCTCCGCCGGGAAGTCAAACAACCGTTCTATTCGTTTTCAACTGTTTGGTCATACGGAAGCAAAACCCCCGCCTCCGATCAGATCGGAGACGGGGGATGGGTTGTTCAGATATTCAGCTCTCGCTGCCCACCTGTCCGGTGGGCCGGGCGTTCCTGGTAAAGTCCTTGCCGTGGACGATATGGCGGGAAATGGCCTTATAGACCACAAAGGTGATGACCGAGTTGATACCGGCTTTCAGCAGGTTGAAGGGCAGGATCACCGGCAGGAGCATGCCGTCCACTACCTCTGTGGGGACCATCATAAAGAAGGGGGTGATGAAGTGATTGGCCGCCATCATGCCCACGCCCATGGCCAGCGTGCCCACTACCAGACCTACCACCGCGCCGGCGCGGGTATGGAGCTTCCGGTAGATCACGCTGGACACCAGCACCAGGATACCGGTGGCGATCACATGCATCAGGAAGCCGTAGGCGCCGTCGCCTCCCAGCAGAAAGGCCTGGATGAAGGAGGCCAGCACCGTCACCACCAGCCCGGCCACAGGGCCATAGGCAAAGGCAGTGACCAGAATGGGCACATCCGCCGGGTCATATTGCAGGAAGGCGGCCATCGGGAACAGCGGGAAGTGGACCAGCGTGATGAGCACCGCCGCGATGGCGGTGAACATAGCCATGACAGCCAGTTTCTTGACGTTCTCGGACTTTGCGGACATAAAAAACACTCCTTTTAAATTGTTAACATCCGAAAGATCATGTCTTCCAGGTGTTAAAATCAAAGGAGCATGCGCAATTTCAACACATCTTCTTTCATCCAGACTTCGCGCTTGCGCGCGTCACTGTCGGTCCCGGAGTTGCACCGGGTCTGCCAAACTGGCTCGCGGACTTTACCGCCGATCGGGATTTTCACCCTGCCCTGAAGACATTCATTCAGTTGTCACTTTTATTATACACATTTTCCACAGCTTTGCAACTGTTTTTTATTAAAAACAGACGTTCGATTTTCCATTGACTTGCCCCGCCGGATATACTACAATGACAGCAGGACCGGCCGACACCGCAAGAGGAGGGACAAGCCATGCGACGGGATCTGTGCTGTAGCTTTACCGGCCACCGGCCGGAGAAGCTGCCCTGGGGGGAGAACGAGCAGGACCCCCGCTGTCTGGAGATCAAAGCCAGACTGTCTGCGGCGGCGGAGGCGGCCTATGAGGCGGGCTGCCGCCACTTTCTCTGCGGCATGGCCCGGGGTTCGGACTTCTATTTCTGCGAGGCGGTACTGGCCCTGCGCCGGCAGAAGGGCGACGTTACGCTGGAGGCCGTCATCCCCTGCGAGGAGCAGGCCGCCCGCTGGAGCGAGCGGGACCGGGACCGCTACTTCGCCCTGGTCTCCGCCTGCGACGGCGAGACTCTGGTCCAGCGCCACTACGACCGGGGCTGCATGTTCCGCCGCAACCGCTATCTGGTGGATCACGCCGCCCGGCTCATCGCCGTCTACGACGGCATGCTGGGCGGGACCATGTACACCATCAGTTACGCCATGAAGCAGGGCCTGGATCTGGATATCATCGAGCTGTAGCGCCGTTTGATATTCAGGATGAGACAGAACACAGCCCCCGGACGGTATCGTCCGGGGGCTGCTTCATTCCATCCAGGGCAGGCGGGAAGCCCCGCTCATCCAATCCCTCATTCGTCGCAGGACCGGTAGGCCATCAGCACATATTCCCAGTGCTCCTCCGCCTCGGGCCGGGAATCGCCGTGTTCCTTCAGATAGCGCTCCACGATCTCCATCAGCTCCGCCCGCTGGGCGGTATCCAGGTGGAGCGCGCCGAAGCGGAGAATACTGTAGTTGGGTACGATCTCCTCATCATACTGGTATACATTATCCAGCATCCGGCGGAAGGTACTGTCCACCAGATTGGCCGCCAGAGCCTCCCGCTCGCCCTGGAAGGCGTCCTTCCGCCCCAGGCACAGCCGCAGCTTCACATTGCGGGCCTGATAATAGGTGGTTTTGCTTCCATCCCGCCGGGTCCCCTCCCGGGCGGACACCAGCCCCAGGTCCACCAGCTTGTTCAGGTGCCCATAGGCCGCGCTGGGCGAGAGCTGCATCCGCTCCGCCACATAATTTGCCGACACAGGTCTGGCGATCAGCCGAAGCAGATGGATCATCTCCTGCCGCACCGGATTGAGCATGACCCGAAACTGTCTTTTCTCCACAAGGTCGATGGTATTGTCCACCCGTGGTCCCCCCTTTGCAGCTGCGGACCAGACCATCCGGATGGGTAACCGGCGCCTCCGCAGCTGACATCATCATTACCTGTATCATAACACTTACCGTTTGGTAATGGCAAGAGGTTTTCCCTCTCTTCGCATATTTTTCCGGCTTACCCCAGTTTCCCGCCCCGAAGGAGCGGCGTCGGTATGCGAAGTTCTGTCCCTGTGGTCATTTTGAATTGGAAAGCGCCGGTGCTCACATCTTTTTGTTCCTGCGCTTCGGCCCTGGCGTACTTTGATATTTGGGGTCCAGAGCGTCCCGCAGGCCGTCCCCGACGCCCGCCAGGCAGAGCACCGTCAGAATGATGCACAGCCCCGGCGGGAGCCACACCCAGGGCCGGCCGGTGAGCACCGTCAGATTGCTGGCATACTGGATCATGCTCCCCCAGGAGGCCTGGGGCGTGCGGATGCCGAAGCCCAGAAAGCTGAGGCTGGACTCGGACAGGATGGCCCGCCCCGCCCGCAGAGGGATGGCGCACCACACCGGGGATACCACATTGGGCAGCACATTCCGCCGCAGGATGGTGCCCGTCCGGGCCCCCAGGGCCCTGGCCGCCAGCACATATTCCCGCTCCCGCACCGCCAGGGTGTTGCCGTACACCAGCCGGGCGATGCCCGTCCAGCCCAGCAGGCCCAGCACCAGCACGATATTAAGGGCGGATGGCCCCGCCACCGTCACCAGGCAGAGCACCAGCACAATGGAGGGGAAGGTCTGGAAGATATCGGCCAGCCGCATGATCCAGAACTCCCAGGCCCCGCGACGGTAGCCCGCCAGCAGGCCCAGAGGCACCCCCACCGCGGCGCTGATGGCGGCGGCGGACAGGCCGATGAAGAGGGACACCCGCCCCCCGCAGAGCAGCCGGGCCAGCAGGTCCCGCCCCACATCGTCGGTACCCAGGGGGTGGGCCCTGGAGGGAGACGCCCAGAAACCGGCCTCCAGATCGCTGGCGTTGGGCTCCAGGCCCAGCAGCGGCGGCAGAAGCAGCACCGCCAGCACCTCCGTACAGAGGATCATCAGGCAGACCATGGCCCGCCGGTCCGCCCGGAACCGGGCCCAGGGACTCCGCAGTATCTGTCGTTCAGCCACAGTCCCGCTCCTTTCCGTAGCGCACCCTGGGGTCCGCCAGTCCGTAGACCAGATCCAGGAGCAGGTTGGTCAGGAGCACCGTCAGGGCGATCACCACCGTGACCCCCATCACCACGGGATAGTCCCGGCCGGAGATGCCGGAGAAGAGCAGGCTGCCCATGCCGTGCCAGCCAAAGACCTGCTCCACCACCACCGAGCCCCCCAGGATGTGGGGAATGTGGCCCAGAATGGTGGTGAGCACCGGGATGAGCGCCCCCCGGAAGGCGTGGCGCACCATGACCACCCGGTCCGTCAGGCCCTTGGCCCGGGCGGTGCGGATGTAGTCCTCTCCCAGGGCCTCCAGGCAGGCGGCCCGGGTCTGCTTCACCAGCTCCCCCACGCTGCTCAGGCACACCACTCCGGCGGGGAGGATCAGATGGCGGAGCAGATCGGCCAGACCGGTGAACCGCCCGGCGCCGTACATCCCGCTGGCGGGCTGCCAGCCCAGGGTGACGGAGAAGAGAAAGACGCCGGCCAGGCAGAGAAAAAAGCCGGGCACGCCGAAGCTGAGCAGGCTGAGGGCGGAGGCCGCCCGGTCCCAGCCGGACCGGGGCCGCCAGGCCGCCAGCATCCCCAGGGGCAGGGCAATGGCCACCGCCAGCACCACGCCGGTGCCCGTGAGCAGCAGAGAGGGGCCCACCCGCTGGGCAATGAGGGCAGTCACCGGCCTGCCGTTGGCGTAAGAGGTCCCCAGGTCCCCCCGCAGCAGACCCCCCAGCCAGTTCAGATAGCGCTGGGGCAGGGGCTGATCCAGCCCCAGGGAGGCGGCCAGAGCCGCCCGGTCGGCGTCGGTGGCGGCGGTCCCCTCCCCCATCAGGTCCAGGATGGAGCCCTGGGCCAGGTTGAGCATACCAAATACCAGGATCGTGATCCCGAAAAAGACCGGGATAGCCGTCAGCAGACGGCGGCGGAAATAGTGTCCCATTCTGTTTGCTTCCTCCTGCACTTCCGGCCCCAACGGGGCACGGGCCGCTATGGGCGGCGGCCCTACGGAGGTTTTTTCTGTTGGTTTGGAAGGGGCCTCAGGCCGCTTTCATCCGCCACTGCCAGACGTTCTCATTGGAGAAGCTGGAAGAGGGGTAGTCGATGTGATCCACCGTGGGGGACTGGACATGGGTGGTCCGCCCGAACCACAGGGGGATGAAGGGCCGCTGCTCGGCCAGCAGGGCCTGAAGCTGATCCAGCAGGGCCTGTCTGGTCTCCCGGTCCCGGGCGGTCTCGATCTGGCGGATCAGACCGGTGTAGGCCGTCAGGTCGGCCACATGGAAGATGTTGTTGCGCTCACTGAGGCGGCTGCCGGTGAACCACAGGGGGAGCGCGCCCGGGGTGTGGCTGGCGATGGCCATGTCGTACTTGCCCTCGGTCATGCCAGAGAAGAGGGCGGCGGAGTCCACCGTCTCGATCAGCACCGACAGACCGGCCTCGGCCAGCTGCTGCTGCATGAGGGCGGCCAGACCGGCGCGGTTGGCGGTGCAGGCCAGGGTATAGGTCCGCCCGTCATACTCCCCCTGCGCCAGCAGCTTCCGGGCCTCCTCCACGTCCCGCGCCCAGGTCTGGGCACAGGTGTACTCGGTGCCGGGGGTCACGTCGGAGGCGGCGGGCGTCCCCAGCCCCTGGGCGGACTGAAGGCAGAGCGCCGCCTTATCCAGGGCCAGGTCGACGGCCCGGCGCACCTCCGGGCTGTGGATGGTCCCGCAGTTGAGCATCAGCTCGTAAAAGCTGTTGGGCACCTCCCCCTCCACCGTCTCCAGACCGGCGGCCCGGGCGGTGGCCGCATCGTCCACCGACACGTTGCCGCCAAAGGCGTAGTAGTCCAGGTCCCCTGCGATCAGGGAGGGCAGCAGGTTGGACTTGTCCATCACCGTGAGGACCATGGTGTCAAAGTCGGGGTGGCCCAGCTGATAGTCCGAATTGGTGTGGAGGGTGAGCTGGCTGCCGGGGACCTCCGCGCCGAATTTCATGGGGCCGGAGCCGACAGGGGCCGTCCACAGCTCCAGATCCAGCACCTCCGCTGGGTCCGTCCCCTCCAGCAGGTGGGTGGGCAGCACATAGAACTCCCGGTTGCGGTCCAGCAGAAAGTCCTCCGGGGTGGTGGGGGCCTTGAAGGTCAGCTTCAGGGTGAGGTCGTCCACCGCCTCCGCCCCCAGAGGGCCTTCCCCGGTGGCGGCGCCCCCCGCGTCGGTGCCGGCCAGTACGCTGAACACCGAGCGGCCCAGCGCGGGACAGGCGGGGTCGGTCATCAGGGCGATGGTATCCGCCCAGTGCCGGGCGGTCACCGGAGTACCGTCGTGGAAGGTGGCCCGCTGATCCAGGTGGAAGAGCACCGCCATGCCCTCGTCGGCACTCTCCCAGCTGACGGCCCCTCTGGGGTCCAGGGCGCCGTCGGCGTGGACATAGGCCAGCCGGTCGTAGATCTTGTCGCACACGATGCGGGTGTAGTTGCTGCCCGAGGGGCTGTTGTAGGGCATCAGGGTGTCCCAGGCGTTGGATATACCGCAGCGCACCGTGATCTGCTCCCCGGTCTCTCCCCCTCCGCCGCAGGCCGACAGGCTCAGAGCCAGAACAGCCGCCGCCAGCAATGCCATCAGTCGTTTCATGTCGTTCCTCTCTTCCGTCTCTTCTCGTCCTTCACCGCCGCCGGACCCTCTGTTCCTCCGGCAGAGCGCCGTAGTGCACGGGTTCTTAAAGTAGAAGTATAGCACGGAACCGGACCCAAAACAATGGCGGAACAGCTGAAATTAGCACTCTGCCCGCCCCCGTCTCTCTCTGCGTTCCGCCCCATCCACCAGGATGGCGTCCGCGCCGAAGCGGCGCACCGCCGCCCAGGGGATCACCACATCCGGCTCCCGGCCCAGCAGCCCCAGCAGACGCAGCCGCCCGGGCACCACCAGGGCGGTCACCCTTCCCGTCTCCAGGTCCACCGCCACGTCCCCCACATAGCCCAACCGGCTGCCGTCCGTGACGCAGATGACCTCCTTGCAGCGCAGCTCCTGTCCCCGGCTCTCCACTGGGCACCCCCCCTTTCTCCCATCTCTATGCGCCCCACGGTTTGACCCATGCCCCCGGCGCACTTACCCGCCGGTAATCTTGCGCCGCCCGGAAGCGGAGTCTATAATAAGGACAGAGAGACGCTGTTTACGGAGGGGACCGCCATGCTTGACAACCTGATCTACTGTCTCAACGGCACTGTGCCTGTTTTTCTGCTCATGCTGCTGGGGATGCTGTTTCGGAAGATCGGCTTTTTCAGCCAGGACTTTGCCGACAAGCTCAACAGCTATGTCTTTAAAGTGGGCCTGCCTGTGATGCTCTTTAAGGACCTGACGGGCTCCGACTTTTTCCAGGTATGGGACACCTCCTTTGTGGTGTTCTGCCTGCTGGCCACCCTGGCCTCCATCCTGCTCACCGCCCTGCTCAGCCGCCTGCTGAAGGAGCCGCCCCTGCGGGGCGAGTTCGTCCAGGCGGGCTACCGCAGCAGCGTGGCCCTGCTGGGGGCCGCCTTCCTGGAGAACCTCTACGGCAATGCCGGGGCCGCCAGCCTCATCATCATCGGCGCGGTCCCCCTTTACAACGCCGCGGCGGTGGCGGTGCTCTCCCTCACCAGTCCCAGCCAGCCGGGGCTGACCAGGGGCGCGCTGAAAAAAGTCGTCCGGGGCATCCTCACCACCCCCATCATCCTGGGCATCGCCGCAGGCCTGGTCTGGACCCTGCTGCGCATCCCTCAGCCCGCCATCCTCACCAAAACCGTCAACAGCATCGCGGCCACCGGCACCCCCCTGGGACTGATGGCCCTGGGGGCCTCTTTCGACTGGGAGAAAGCGGCAGGCCGTCTCAAGCCCGCCCTCTCCGCCACCGCCCTCAAGCTGGTGGTCTTTGTGGCCCTCTTCCTGCCTGTGGCCGTGGCCATGGGCTTCCGGGACGACAAGCTGGTGGCCGCCCTGGCCATGCTGGGCAGCCCCACCACTGTCAGCTGCTTCGTTATGGCCCGCAACATGGGCCACGAAGGCACCCTCACCTCCAGCACCGTGATGCTCACCACCGGACTGAGCGCCTTCACCCTCACGCTGTGGCTCTACCTGCTCAAATGTCTGGCGCTGATCTGACCCGCTCCGCAGGGGCGGCGGCTCATTTCCGCTCAAAACAGGAAGATCGCCATTTTCCCCTCTTGCAATTTGGGCGGAAGGTTTTATACTGATATCGTACTTTTCAGCATCTCTGATCTCCTTTGAAACGGAGCTCTCCCATGGAGCAGGACGCCGCCGCTCCCGCCCCTTCGGCTGTGCATCGCCGTGGGTGCGCGCGTTCTGCCGCGCCGGCACAGCGGGGCCTGGAGATGCAAACATCCGCGCTCCACGTGAGCGGCTCAGGAAAGGTCGTGGTCTTTATGAAAACCGGGATCGTGCTGGAGGGGGGCGCCATCCGCACCATCTTCTCCTCCGGCGTGTGCGACGCCCTGCTCACCGGCGGCATTATGCCGGATTATGTCAACGGCGTGTCCGCCGGTATCGCCTATGGCGTCAGCTATGTCTCCAGGCAGATCGGGCGTAACCTCGATATTATGGTAAACTACGCGAACGACAAGCGCTACATGGGGATGGGCAATCTGCTCCGCCGGGACAACCGGGCCTATTTCGGGCTGAAATTCGTATATGAGACCATCCCCAACGAGCTCATTCCCTTCGACTTTGACGCCTATAATGCCTTCCCCGGCGAGGTGGAGGCGGCGGTGACCAATCTGGACACCGGCAGGGCGGAATATCTGCCGGTGGGCGGGGCCGACCGGAGCTTCACCATCCTCCAGGCCACCTGCGCCCTCCCCCTCCTCTTCCCCATCTTCCACATCGACGGCAAGCCCTTTCTGGACGGGGGCGCCTCCGACGCCATCCCCTTTGAGCGGGCCCTGGAAAAGGGTTGCGACCGGGTCATCGTGGTGCTCACCCGGGAGCGGGACTTCCGGCGGCAGCCGGAAAAGCTGCAGCCCCTCATCAACCGGGTCTATCGGAAATACCCCAGCTTCTGCGACACCATGCGCCGCCGGGCGGAGACCTATAACGCCGCCCGGGAGAAGCTCTTTCAGTTGGAGCGGGAGGGGAAAGCCCTCCTCTTCGCCCCCCACAACACCCAGGGGTTCCGCCGCACCGAGCGGGACGTAGCCAAGATCCGCGCCCTGTGGCAGGACGGCTATGACGAGGGCATGGCCCGGCTGGACGAAGTGCGGGCCTTTCTGGCAGGAAACTAAAGCAGGACCCGGACGGCAGCGCCGTCCGGGTCCTGCTCCTTTTATTCCCCTACGCGGGACTCTGTCACCATAGTCATACCGGTATCCTGCCCGGCGGTATCAGGCAGCTCCACATTGGAGATCGTCACAGGCTGGCCGTTCTCATCCAGAGTCACGGTCACCCGGACCACCGCGCCCTCATCTCTCCGCTCCCAGTGATAGGACCCGTCCTCGGCCATGGCCTCGGTGATGTCGGTCTCTTCCCCGTCCACCACGAGGAACATCCGTCCGTCCCGCTCCTCTACCGCCGCCTCCGGTTCCCGCAGAGCGATGACCTGCTCTCCGCTCTCCATGGTCAGATCCTCCCGGTAATCGCCTACCGACACGGAGCTGCGGATGGAGACCAGCAGGCCCTCCAACAGCTCGGGGTTGGCGGCGCTTACTGTCACGATCAGGAGCGCGCACAGCGCGGCGGCGATCAGGCCCACCCGCATCGGGCGGCGGACTGTTTTTTTCTGTTTCTGTTCTGCCATTTCAATAACCTCCTGTAGGGCTTCTTCGGAGATGTGAAGCTCCGAGCATCGTTCACGGTACGCGTTGTGGTCGAACATCAGCGTTCTCCTCCTCTTCTTCCGAAAGCATCCGGCGCAGCTTGGCCCGGGCCCGCTGGAGCCAGGTCTGTACGGTAGAGGGATTGACCCCCATGGCTGCCGCCGTCTCCCTGACGGAGCAGCCCTCGTAGTAATAGAGATAGATGGTCACGCGATACTTTCCATCCAGTGCCATCACCGCCTGAAACACCTCTTCCCGGCGGTCCTCCGCCGGAAAGGGCTTTTCATCCCGCTCCTCCAGCGGCACTTCCCGGCGGCGCCAGAAGGAACGCATCACCTTTCGGCTCTCGTTGACCGTTACCCGCAGCAGCCAGTGCTTCAGGTGCTCTTCACTCTCAAATCCGCCATCCTGCTGGTAGAGCCTGAGGAGTACGGTCTGCGCCACATCCTCCGCATCCGCCCGGACCCGCAGGGCGTGGTAAGCCACCCGGTAGAGCATATCCCCATACCTCCGGGCCACCTGTTCAAATGTCTCGTCGGTCATGACTACTCCCTTTCTTTGGATTTGGTTTGAAAGGCCTTTCACCAGGAATATCCCTCAGAGCGTCAAAAAATCTCACCCGGTGGCAAAAAATTTTTGGACGCCGGTCCGGCGTCCAAAAATTTATCTCTGCCCCAGCGGGCGATACACAACAAAATACATGGTAAGGATACAGGCCAGGCCGCCCACCACGTTAGAGATGGGCTCGGCCAGAAACACTCCGTCCGCCCCCAGTCCGGCCGCCGGCAGCAGCAGGGTCAGGGGCGCCACGATAAAGGCCTTGCGGAGCAGAGAGAAGAAGATGGCGTTCCTGGACCGGCCCAGGGCCACAAAGACAGACTGCCCCACAAACTGAAAGGACATACAGAAGAAGGCGGCAAAATACAGCCGGAAGGCGGGGATGCCGGCGGCGATCAGGTCTGCCTCGTCGTTGAAGATCCGGATGAGGGCCTCCGGGAAGAGAAGCACCAGCAGCCACACCGCCACCGAGTATCCGATGGTGAGCACCGTGGTAAAGCGGATACCCTTTCGGACCCGGTCATATTCTCCGGCGCCGTAGTTGTAGCCCAGTACCGGCTGACAGCCGTGGGTGATGCCCTGTACCGGCATGGAGATGACCTCCCGCACCGAATTGATGACCGTCATCACACCCACATACAGCTCACTGCCGCAGGCCTCCAGCGTGGCGTTGCACAGAGCCTGGACCAGGCTGTTGGTCATGGACATAACGAAGCCGGAGGCGCCCAGGCTGAGGATCTGCTTCACCCGCGCCGCCCGCAGCCGCAGGGCAGACAGCCGCAGCTTCAGCAGAGCCCGCTTCCCGGTGAGAAAGCGCAGCACCCACAGGGCGGAGCACCCCTGGGAGAGCACCGTGGCCAGGGCCGCGCCCCGCACCCCCATATCCAGGCCGAAGATCAGGATGGGGTCCAGCACGATATTGACCACTGCCCCCACCGCCACCGTGACCATCCCCATGCGGCTGAATCCCTGGGCATTGATAAAGGGATTCATGCCCAGGCTGATCATGACGAACAGAGTACCCAGGAGATAGATGGTCAAATAGTCGTTGGCGTAGGGAAAGGTGAGGTCGCTGGCCCCGAATAAATAGAGGATGGGCCGGCGGAAGAGGAGCCCGAGGGCCGTAAGTCCCGCACCGAAGAGCAGCAGCAGGGCAAAGGAGTTGCCCAGGATCTGCTCCGCCTCCTCCTGCTCCCCCTTGCCCCGGCAGATGGAGCACAGGGGCGCGCCCCCCATCCCGCACAGATTGGCAAAGCCCATCAGAATGGAGATGATGGGCAGACACAGCCCCAGCCCCGTCAGGGCCAGGTGGCCGGGCAGCCGCCCCAGGTACATCCGGTCCACCACATTGTAAAGGATATTGATGAGCTGGGCCACCGTCATGGGCACCGCCATCCGGATGATGTTGCGGGCCATGCTTCCCTTGGAAAAGTCGTTCTGTCCCCGGACCTCCACGGCCCCTCACCTCTTCTCTTGCAATTTTTCCGGATCGGGAGTATACCTATATTGGAAACGACACCGTCTCCACCCGCTCCGGCAGAGAGAAACCGGAGTCATTATACGCCATTTTTCAAACACAGGCAACGGAAAGGGTTTGATTTCTTTGACACTGTTGGAGCAGGCAAAGGCGCTGGAGCCCCAGCTGAGGGCCTTAAAAGACGATCTCCACCGCCACCCCGAGCTGAGCTTTCAGGAGGTGCGCACCACCGGGATTTTAAAGGAAAAGCTGACCGCTCTGGGGCTGGAGCTCATCGACCTGGGCATGGATACCGGCGTGGTGGCCATGCTGCGGGGGGACCGCCCAGGCAGGACCGTGGCCCTCCGGGCGGACATCGACGCCATCGCCCAGCAGGAGGCCGGTCACGACGGAGCGGTGTCCCGGCAGGCGGGGCTGATGCACGGCTGCGGCCATGACTTCCACACTGCGGGGCTGTACGGAGCGGCCTGTCTGCTCTCTCAGCGGCGGGACCAGCTGGCGGGGAATGTGGTCTTTCTCTTCCAGCCCGCCGAGGAGGTCACCCAGGGGGCCCAGGCCATGCTCGACCACGGTCTTTGGGACAAGCTGCCCGCCCGGCCGGACTGTCTCTTCGGCCTGCACAACCGCCCCGAACTGCCCGCCGGGCAGATCGCCGTGATGGAGGGCCCGGTGATGGCAGGCAAGAGCCACTTTGTTCTCACCCTCCACGGCATCGCCGGTCACGGCGGCTCGCCCCACAAATGCACCGACGTCATCGTAGCCGGGGCGGCGGTGGTGAACGCTCTCCAGACCGTGGTGAGCCGCAGCACCGATCCCCTGGACAGCCTGGTGTGCTCCGTCCTGTCCGTCCACGCCGGTACCCCGGACAACTTTGTACCCGATGTGCTCACCATGACGGGGAGCATCCGGGCCCACTCCGCCGCCGCCCACCGCCGCGCCGAGGTGCGGCTGCGCGAGCTGACCCTGGGGGTCTCCGCCGCCTACGGCTGTACAGCGGAGGTGGAATTCCACCCCGGCGTCCCCGCCACCGTCAACTCCCCCGCTATGACCGCCCTGGCCCGGAGGGCCGCCCTGGCTCTGGTGGAGGAGGACCAGGTGGTCTCCCCCGCTCCCGACATGGGGTCGGAGGACTTCGCCGTCTTTGCCCAGGATGTGCCCGCCTTCTTCTATTGGCTGGGCTCCGGCGTTCCCGGACAGCACAATCCCTGCTGGCACAACGAACAGTTCCGCACCGACGACAGCGCCCTTCCCCTGGCCGCCGCCCTGCTGGCCCAGTCTGCCCTGGTCGGGCTGGAGCAGGGATAGTCCGGCAGGCGGGCCGCACCAAACTGTCAGGCATACATAGAATGGAGCGGAAGGGAACGTCCCTTCACTTTCAACTAGGAGGTATCGCAATGCCTGACAAGATGATGCCCGGTCCGGTCCAGGATGCGGCCTGCATCCGGGAGGCCGTCTGCATACACACCAAAAAGATCTATGATTCCTGCAAAGAGGAAGATATAACGTCCTATATACCAGAGGGGCAGGTGCTGAGATTCAGCACCTGTACCTTTCTGTCAATTGTCCTCCGTATCCCCCAGTCTGTCCCCCGCCTGATCTACCTTGGACTCCAGCGCGGC
>CAUWDA010000047.1:0-15492 GCA_963557075.1 uncultured Flavonifractor sp.
CACTGGCTCGCAATGACGGACTTGTGCAGAATGTCAATTTTGCAACAGGCCCTTTGCGTTCAGCAGTATACTTCTTTGGCGTACCGGACGGTGGCCATGGCGTCCTTGGCGTAGCGGTCCGCCCCGATCTGGGCGGCATAGGCGGGGGTGAGCACCGCGCCCCCCACCACGATCTTCGCCTGGGGGCAGTTCTCCCGCAGCTGCCGGATGGTCTCCTCCATGCTCACCACCGTGGTGGTCATCAGGGCGCTGAGACCCACCAGCTTCACGCCGGGCTGTCCGGCGGCCTCCACGATGCGCTCCGGGGACACGTCCCGGCCCAGGTCGATGACGGTGAAGCTGTAGTTTTCCAGCAGGACCTTGACGATATTCTTGCCGATGTCGTGGATATCCCCCTTGACGGTGGCCAGCACCACGGTCCCCTGGCTGGGGCGGTCCTCGCCGGACATGGCGTTCTGCACCACGGCGAAGGCGGCCTTGGCGGCCTCGGCGCTCATGAGCAGCTGGGGCAGGAAGAGCGTGCCCTGCTCAAAGCCCTGGCCCACCTGGTCCAGGGCGGGGATGAGCACGCTGTCCACAAGCTCCAGAGGGGCCTTGCCGCTGTCCAGCGCGGCCTGGGCGGCCTGGGCCGCCCCCTCCTTGCTGCCCCGCAGGACACAGTCGGCGAGGGAGGGGCCTTCTCCGGCGGACGCCGGGGCGGCGGGGGCTTCCTGCCCGCTGTAGGCGGCGATGTAGCGGCCGCACTGGCTGTCCAGACCCATGAGGGACTGATAGCTCCGCCAGGCTCCCATCATGGCGGCGTTGTTGGGGTTGAGGATGGCGCAGTCCAGCCCCTGCTGGAGGGCCATCGTGAAGAAGGCGGTGTTTACCAGTTCCCGCCTGGGGAGACCGAAGGACACGTTGGATACCCCCAGGATGGTGGATACCCCCAGCTCCCTCCTGATGCGGCCCACCGCTTCCAGAGTGACCTTGGCGGCCTCCGGCTCCGAGGAGATGGTGAGGGTCAGGGGGTCGATGACGAGCTCTTTTCTGGGGATGCCGTACTGGGCGGCGGTGTCGCAGATCTTTCTGGCGATGGCCAGCCGGCCCTCCGCCGTGGGAGGGATGCCCTTCTCGTCCAGCGCCAGACCCACCACCACGCCGCCGTACTTCTTCACCAGGGGGAAGAGGGCGGCCATGCTCTCGGCCTTGCCGGACACCGAGTTGAGCATGGGCTTGCCGTTGTAGCGGCGCATGGCCCGCTCCATGGCCTCCGGGTCGGAGGTGTCCAGCTGGAGGGGGAGGGGGAGCACCGCCTGGAGGGACTCCATCACCTCCGTCAGCAGGGCGGGCTCGTCGATCCCGGGCAGACCCACGTTTACGTCCAGCACCTGGGCGCCTGCCTCCTCCTGGGCGAAGGCCTCGTTGAGGAGGTACTCGATGTTGTGGTCCCGCAGGGCCTGCTGGAACTTCTTCTTGCCGGTGGGGTTGATGCGCTCGCCGATGACCACGGGGGTCGGGCCGATCTCCACCGCCTGAGCGTAGGAGGACACCAGGGTGCGGCCCTTGTCCGCGGCGGGGGTGAAGGGCTTGTCCCGGCACAGGTCTGCCGCGGCACGAATGTGGTCGGGGGTGGTGCCGCAGCAGCCGCCCAGGATCTGCACCCCCAGGTCGGCAATGGCCCCCATGTGGCGGGCGAACTCCGCCGGGCCCACGTCAAAGACGGTGCAGCCGTCGCAGGCGTGGGGCAGACCGGCGTTGGGGTTGACCACCAGGGGCACCGAGGCGTACTCCAGCAGCTGCTTCACGATGGGGAGCATCTGGGCGGGGCCCAGGCCGCAGTTGACGCCCAGGGCGTCCACCCCCAGGCCCTCCAGCAGGGCCACGGTGGAGGCGGGGGTGCCGCCGGTGAGCAGCTTGCCGTTCTCCCCGTAGACCGTGGTCACCACCACCGGCAGGCCGCAGTTCTCCTTGGCGGCCAGGACGGCGGCCTTGGCCTCGTAGGAGTCGCTCATGGTCTCGATGAGCACCAGGTCGGCCCCGGCGGCGGCCCCCGCCCGCACCACCTGGGCATACAGGGCCACCGCATCCTCAAAGTCCAGGTCGCCCATGGGTTTGAGCAGCTTGCCGGTGGGGCCCATGTCCAGGGCCACGAACACGTCGGGCCGGGGGTCGGCGTCCCTGGCCTCGCAGGCCAGCCGCACCCCGGCGGCCACCAGCTCCTCCAGATCAAATGCCCCGCCGGCGGGGAATTTCAGGGCGTTGGCCCCGAAGGTATTGGTACACAGGATGTTGCTCCCCGCCTCCAGGTAGGCCCGGTGGAGGGCGGAGATGCGCTCCGGGTGGAGCAGGTTCCAGGTCTCGGGCAGCTCGCCGCCTTTCAGACCCTGAGCCTGGAGCAGGGTGCCGGTGCCGCCGTCGAAAAACAGACGTTGATTGTGCAGCGCGTCGATGAATTTCATGTGGTATCTCTCCTAAAGGCGCAGTTTGGTTTGGAGCAGGTGGCGCAGCCACCGGCGTGGCATTTGCCCGGGGCGTCCGCCAGTCCGATCACCGCCGTTACCGACTTGATGGGGGCCAGCAGGCAGGAATCGGTGGCGGTGAGACCGATCTTCCGGGGGGCGTCCAGCCGCCGCAGCAGCTCGGGCTGGGCGGTGAGGGGGAAGTCCCCGTAGCCGGGGCTGAACCGGGGCCGCAGATAGCGGCCGGGATATTGTTTTGCCAGCTGGTCGCAGGCGTCGTCGCACACCGCCTCGATGAGGGCGGCGGCTGCCGCCTGGTCCATGGCCGCCCGGGCCACCTGTCCCGCCGCCGAGCGGGCGATGAGCCGGTCCACCCCCACCCCCAGGGTGGCCCCGAAGAGAAGGGCGGCGGTGCAGCCCTCCAGGTGGGAGCGCAGCTTTTCGCTCTGAATGGACCAGTCTCCCAGCTCCACCCCGCCGGGGCGGAGGGAGAGCGGGACCTCCAGGGCGGTCCAGCGGGGGTCGGCGGCCTCCTCCACCGCCTGGATGCGCGCGTCCAGCAGGGCGGCGGCAGCCCCGTCGGGCTCTCTTCCATGGCAGCCCAGATAGCGCAGGGCCTCCGGGCGGGGGACATGGATCACTTGAGCACCTCCGACAGGCTGGTCTGGATGGAGGCGGCGATCTCGGGCTTGTTCATGGAGTAGATGTGGATGTGCTCCACGCCGTTGGCGATGAGGTCGATGATCTGCTCGGCGGCGTAGGCCACGCCGGCCTGGCGCATGGCGGCGGGGTCCTCTCCAAACTTGTCCACAATAGCCTTGAACCGCTGGGGCAGATAGGTGCCCGACAGCTTGCAGATGCGGGCGATCTGCTTGCCGTTGGTCACCGGCATGATGCCCGCCACCACCGGCACGGTGATGCCGCGCTCCCGGATGCGGTAGAGGAAGTTATAGAGGATGTTGTTGTCGAAGAACATCTGGGTGGTGAGGAACTGGCAGCCCGCCTCCACCTTGGCCTTCAGGTGGTCGATATCGGCGTCCTTGGTGGGGGCCTCCGGGTGCCCCTCGGGGTAGCAGGCCCCGCCGACGCAGAAGTCCCCCTGGGCCTTGATATCCCGCACCAGCTGGGCGGCGTACTGGTAGTCGTGGGCGGGCGCGCCCCCCTCGGGGATGTCGCCCCGGAGGGCCAGCACATTTTGAATGCCCTGCTCCTTCAGCTGCTCCAGCACACGGGCCACGTGCTCCCGGGTGGAGGAGACGCAGGTCAGGTGGGCCAGCACGTCTACGCCGTACTGCTGCCGGATGCCGGATGCGATGCCCACGGTGTAGTCACTGGTGCCGCCGCCGGCGCCGTAAGTGACGCTCATAAAGTCGGGCCGCAGGGCGGCGATCTCCTGGGTGGCCCTGGCCACGGAGTCATAGGTGCCGCTGGTCTTGGGGGGAAAGACCTCAAAGGACAGGGTGGGGCGGCCCTGGTTCAAAATGTCGATGATCTTCATACAAACAGCTCCTTCGCCGGAGAATGGACAGGGATGGCCTGCCCTGAGAATATCAGCTATTATATCATGACCCGGTGAAAAATCCTATGTTCAGACGAGACGGAAAGCGGGGATGCTGCGCGCCGGATTTTTGTACAGGCCTATATGGGCAGAGCCTGCGGAAATATAAAAATTCCGGGGAACAGGTCCCCGGAATTTTTTGAGTTCTGTCTGTGGTTACCGGCGCCCGGCGGTTCAGTCCTCTTGGGCCTCCCGCTCCCGCTGGGCCATGGCCTGGGTGATCTCCTGGAACTTGGCGGAGATATAGCCGTAGTTCTCCCGCTTGTGGGGGAGGGTACAGCTGCTGCAATCCTTGACCCCGTTCTCCATGTACTTGAAGTTGCCGCCGCAGTTGCGGCCCAGCATGTACAGCGGGCAGTAGCAGAACAGACAGTTGAAGTCCTGGCCCTCGGGGACTTTGTGACAGGGGTAGTACTCGCACTCCTTGTTGGTATAGAAGGAGAAGTGCTTGCCCTCCCAGTAGGGTTTCTTTTCTTCCATAACGACGCGCCCCTTTCTCATGTGGTGGACGATCTGTCCCTCTATGATACACGGGGCGGACGGGGACTGTCAAGCGGTCCCCGCTCTTTCCCGGGTGGCGGACAGAGGGGCCGGGATGTAAAATAACCGCAGAAAAAATTGACCGGCAGCCCGGTCGGAGCGTATCTATAGTCAGAAGGAGGTGAGGGCGATGGAACACCCATCCGTGCGGCCGGCGGATGAGGCGGACCGTATCATGCGCACCTATGGAACGATCCTCTTCCGCCTGTGCCTGATGATGCTGGGCAGCGAGAGCGACGCGGAGGACGCGGTACAGGATACCATGCTGAAATACCTGCAAAAAGCCCCGGCGTTTTCCGGAGCCGGACACGAAAAGGCCTGGCTCATCACGGTGGCGGCCAACCGCTGCCGGGATATGAGACGGGGCTGGCTCCGGCACCCTCAGCTTCCGCTGGAGACCCTGCGGGCCTGCGGCCCGGAGCCGGAGGACTGCGGGGTCCTGGAAGCGCTGATGCAGGTGCCGCCCCGGTTCCGGGTGGTGCTGCTGCTCTATTATGTGGAGGAATATCCGATGGAGGACATCGCCCGCATCATCGGGCGTTCCGTCTCCGCGGTGAAGATGCGCCTGCAAAAGGGGCGCAGGCTGCTGGAGGAGATCTATCGAAAGGAGTATCTGTGAATGAAACTGGAAGACAGCCGCTTGAAAGCGGCGGTGCAGACCATTGAAATGCCCCGGGATATGGCGGAGCGGGTGAAAGAGAGCCTGACGGCCGCCGGCGGGAGCCGCCGCCCTGCCCGCTGGACCCGGCCTGCTGCCGCTGTGCTGGCGGCGGCCCTCTGCCTTACCCTGGCCGTACCCGCCCTGGCCGCCCATGTGGAGCCGGTCTACGACCTGATGTATCAGGTGGCCCCTGCCCTGGCCCAGTCCTTTCAGCTGGTGCGGCTGGGGGATGAGGACAACGGGGTGCGCATGGAGGTGACATCCGCCCGCATCCAGGGGGACACGGCGGAGATCTGCCTGACCCTGCGGGATCTGGAGGGGGACCGGGTGGATGAGACCACCGACCTGTACGACAGCTACACCATCCGCACCCCCTATGACACTGTGGGCTCCTGTCAGCGGGTGGGATATGATGAGCGCACCCGCACCGCCGCCTTCCTGGTCACCCTGACCCATCTGGAGGGACAGGCCATGCCGGGGGACAAGATCACCTTTTCCCTCCGGGAATTTTTGAGCCGAAAGGAAGAACTGACAGAGGTGGAGCTGCCCGCCGGCCTGACCGGTCTCCCCCAGGCTTCGGATACCAGGGCCGTGGAGCTGCGGGGCGGCAGCGGGGATGCCTATGACCCCGACCGTTTCCGGGCCCTGATCCCCAACCTGACGGAGGACGTCTGCCCGGTGGAGGGGTTCCGGCTCACCGGTCTGGGCTGGGTGGAGGGCAAGCTCCATGTCCAGCTGCGGGTGGACGACCTGCTGGACAACGACAACCACGCCCAGCTCTGCCTGACTGGGTCCGGCGGGATCACGGCGGAGCCGGAGGCCACCTATTCCTTCTGGGCGGAGGACGGCAGCGGAGACAGCTATGAGGAGTATGTCTTTGACATTGCCCCGGCGGAGCTGGCGGGCTGCCGCCTGACGGGGAACTTCTGGCGCAGCGGATGCAGCACGGAGGGAAGCTGGAAGGTCACCTTCCCGCTGGAGGAGCCGTAACGGCAGAGCATCCTGTTGAAACGAGGGACAAGAGAGGCCGCCCAGAGGCGCTGGCGCGGCGATCCGTTTTCACAGCAGATTAAGACAGAATCCCGAGAAAAACGGCCGCCCGGTGGGCGGCCGTTTTTCTCAAAATGACGGGTCTTTTGTGCGGTCTGCGTATTTTGCAGCAGGCCGCTTGCTGCTTATTCTGCGGGTCAGCGAAGGGGCGTGTCTCCCGGGGAGGCGGTCACGGGGCGGTCACAGGGATGACCAGTTCCCCTACGGTGACGGAGACCACCTCGTCCAGTGTGCGGATGGAATGGAAGATCCTGCTCTTCTGACAGTGAGTCTCGCCATGTTCAGGGCGGATGCTGCCGCCGGAATTTGTGAGGTCCAGGACGGAGCCGTCGCGGTAGGTGATGAGAACAGGCAGGCTGTGGAGATACCGGTCCGTTTCCGCCCGGTTGTGGCTGCTCTCCCGGCCGCTCTCCTGAGTTTCGTTCCACTGGGCCTCCTGATGGACGGTGTAGTCCACCTGGATGGACAGCGGGGAGAGGGTGACGGCGTCCAGGGTGGCGGCCATGCCGTTGAAGGTGAAGTCCTGCCCGGCGGGCAGGGCGCGGGAGGTATTCTCGAAGGCAAAGTCGAACTTCAGCTTCCAGGTGCCCTCTGCCAGCAGCTGGTGGCCGCTGTAATCGTCGTTGGTATAGGCGGACAGGTCCTGGAATTTGACGGAGGCCGTGCCCGGCTGGAGGGGGGCGTTCTGGGTCTGCATCTCAACGAACTGAATGGCGCTGTCGGTGGGGTCCGCGTCGTAGAACCAGGCGGTGCCGTGGGACCCGTCGCCGGAGTGCGCGCGCACCTGGGTGCCGTAGTTCCGGAAGTGGAGGGGGAGCGCGCCGTTCTCTCCGGCTCCGGCGGCCAGAATGTCGTCGCTTACCAGCGGCTGGCCGTCGTCCCGGCGGATGGAGTAGACCACGGCGTAGCTGTAGGCGTCCCCCATGATGGCGTCGGCGGTGATGGTGACGCCGTTGTCGGTGGCGCTGGCCCCGATGGGATAGCCGATCTTGTCGATGATCTCAGTCTGGGCAGGAGAGCCGCCGAAGAGAGAAGAAAAGACCGTCCCGGCGCTGTCCAGCGCGCCGGTGGCTCCCGCCACCCCTACGCTGAGGACCAGGGCGGCGGCCACCCCCACTGCCGCCAGGCGGCGGAAGGGGAGGGGGCGGCGGTTGGTCCGGGACTCGCTCTCCATCAGCCGCTCTGTCATCTGCTGCTTCTGCTCCGGCGTGAAACGGAGCTCGTCCATAGTATCCCGATAGCTTTTCATGTAGGTTCCTCCTGTTCCAGATAGGTCCGCAGCTTCTGCCGCCCCCGGTCCAGCCGGGTAAAGACGGTGGCCGGTTTTTCCCCCAGCAGGACGGCGATCTCCTTGGCGGAATAGCCCTCGTAATAATAGAGATGGATGACGGTGCGGTATTTGGGGGGCAGGGCCTCCAGCGCGGCCAGCAGGCTGCCCTCCTCTGCCTGAGGGGCGGGAACCTGCTCCGCCGCCTCCAGGGCCACCGTGGTGTGCCGCCAGCTGCTTTTCAGCTGGTCCTTGCACAGATTGATGGCGGCCCGGATGATCCAGGCCCGCTCGTGCTCGCTGCTCTCAAAGCTCCGGGGGTGCTGCAGCAGCTTGAGAAAGACCGTCTGGCAGATGTCCTGGGCGTCGGCGGTGCTGCCCAGGTAGGTGAAACTCAGCCGGAGGATCAGGTCGGAGTAGGTCTCCACCAGCCGCTGAGCCTCCGCCCGGTCCAGTGTGGGGCGCATGGCTGTCACATCCTTTTTGGTTGGGTTCAAAAGCGCTTTCACTCAGAATACGATCGAGGAACGCCGGATTCTTCATGTTTGCAAAAAAACATGCGGAAGCCCCTGGCTTCCGCATGTTCAGCTCAGAAAGAAGTGCCGGTACAGCCACAGGCCCAGGGCGAGCTGGGCGATGAGGATGGCGGGCAGGCCCCACTTGAAGTACCAGTGGCGGGTCTTGTGGCGGAAGGCGTACATGCCCAGGATGGCTCCGGGGGAGCCCCCCAGCGCCGCCGCCAGGAAGAGGGTCTTTTCCGGCACCCGCCAGCGCTCCCGCCTGGCCTTCCACTTGTCCACACCCATGAGCACAAAGGCCAGGATGCTCCAGAGGAGGACCCACAAGGCGATCCAGTTCAGCACGGTATAGCGACCTCCCTCCGGCTCCGGGCGCGGCGGCGCCCCCGTTCCTGCTTATGACCAGTATAGCAGTGCTGTCAAGGGCGGCGGCAGTTGCCGGATGGCCAAAAGTGTGCTATCCTGTGCTCAGACAAGGTCCTGAGGGACAGGAGGAAGGATATGACCAAGACCGAACTGCTGAACAAACTGGCCCGGGACGGGGAGGAGCGGCTGCTGCTGGCCCGGGCCATGGACAGGCTGGAGCTGGCCCGCACCCGGTCGGTCCCCAGCCATATTGGCTTTTTATCCCCACAGGAGCGGGTCAGTGTGGAAAACCTGCTCAATGCCTGCGGCCATCCCCGGCACCTGTTCTGCGGCGGGTTTGATGGGGCGGAACGGACCGTGTGCGCCTTTCTCCCCGACTGGCAGGAGGAGGACATGTGGCTGGAGAGCGACTGCCCCATCCGTGCCGTCCGCTGTACCTGGTCGGGCGGCAGCCTGAGCCACCGGGATTTCCTGGGCTCCATCCTGGGCCTGGGTCTGGACCGGGAGAAGATCGGCGACCTGCTGGTGGGGGAGGGGGAGTGCCACATCCTGGCCCTGGAGGATGTGGCCGACTTTTTGGTGATGAACCTGGATCAGGCGGGCCGGGTGCGGCTGAAGACCGCCCCCATGGAGCTGGCCGGTCTGAAGCCCCCGGAGGTGAAGGTGAAAGCCATCCGGGACACCGTCAGCTCCCTGCGGCTGGACGCGGTGGCCGCCGCCGGGTTTTCGCTGTCCCGGGGAAAGGCGGCCGACTTCATCGCCGCAGGCAAAGTACAGCTCAACCACCGGGAGTGCCTCAAGCCCGACCGCCCTGTGGCGGAGGGGGATGTGATGAGCTGCCGGGGGCTGGGCAAATGCGTCCTCAAAGAGGTGGGCGGCCCGTCCAAAAAAGGGCGAATCATGATTTTACTGGAGCGATATGTATGATGGATGAGAAGAAAATTGCCCGCATCAACGAGCTGGCCAGAAAGGCCAAGAGCGAGGAGGGCCTGACCCCCGAGGAGATGGTGGAGCGGGACCTGCTGCGCCAGGAGTATGTGGCCGCTTACCGGGAGAGTCTGGTGGCTCAGCTGGAGAATACCTATATCGTGGAGCCTGACGGCACCAAGCACAAGCTGGGCAAGAAGTCCTGAAAAACCGCCTGCCATTTGGCAGGCGGTTTTTTACCTCTCTTTGGTGAGCAGCTTTTTGTAGGAGAAGTCAATGGCAAAGGCCCCCAGGGGCGCGGTGACCAGAATGGCGACCACTGCCACGGTCAGCACCAGCTGCCCGCAGCCCAATCCCATGGTCAGGGGCACGCCGCCGATGGCGGCCTGCACGGTGGCCTTGGGCAGATAGGCCAGCACCGCAAAGCACCGCTCCTTTTTGCTGAGACGGCTGCCCGCCATGCACAGCAGCACGCCCAGGGCGCGGAAGCACAGCACCCCCAGCACCAGGGCTACAGCGGCCAGACCGGCGGCCGCGGCATAGCTCAGGTCCACCTGGGCGCCCACCAGCACAAAGAGCATGATCTCCGCGCCCACCCACAGCTTGCCGAATTTGGCGGTGAGCCGCTGAGCCACCACCAGCCGCCGGCGCCGCAGGCCCAGGCCGGCCCCCAGCACCGCCAGCAGCCCGGAGAAGGGGAGAGGCAGCGCATCCTCCAGCGCCATCAGCAGGAAGGCCAGGGCCAGCAGAATGACCACCTTAATGGAATCCCGCATGTGGAACCTGGCAAAAAGCCTGGCCAGAACAAAGCCGATGAACAGGCCGAAGGCCGCCCCCAGCAGGACGGAAACCGGCACCCCGGCCAGAGCGGCGGGGGAGAAGGAACCGCCCTGGGCCATGCCGGTGAAGCAGGTAAACAGGACGATGACGAATACGTCGTCCACCGAGGCCCCCGCCAGCACCATCTGGGGGATGCCCTTGGCGGTACCATACCCCTCCTCCATCAGTTTCAGCATCCGGGGTACGATGACGGCGGGGGAAACCGCCCCCACCACCGCCCCCATGATGGCGGCGTCCAGGGTGCTCGCCCCCAGCAGCCGGGGGGCCAGGAGCACCATGCCCAGCACCTCGAAGGCGGCGGGTACAAAGCACATGAGAATGGCGGGCCGCCCCGCCCGGCGCAGGTCGTCCACATCCAGACTCAGGCCCGCCCGGGTGAGGATGATGACCAGGGCCAGCTGCCGCAGGTCGGCGGAGATCCCCAGCAGACTGGGGGAGAGCACATTGAGTACGCAGGGGCCCAGCAAAATGCCCGCCAGCAGCATCCCCACCAGGGAGGGCAGCCGCAGCCTGGCTGCCAGCGCGCCCAGGCCCAGGCCCAGCAGCAGCACGAATCCCAAACTTGTTAACATAACATAAATCACTCCTCCAGAGGGCAAAAAAAGAGCCAATGCCCCCTGCAAAAATTGCAGAAGTCATCAGCCAGACGGCGGTTCGGGCCTGTGCCCCGGGCGGACCTCATCCCCGTATTTCGGTTGCCATCCTACCACAGGCCGCGCCGCCCTGTCAAGGCCGACTTTTTTTCGGAACCTTAGAAATTCCTTAGAATTGCCTGTTATCCTGTGGACAGACGAAAAAGAAGGAGCTGTCCAAGATGGAAACACATACGCCGGCCCCCGCCCGGGGCCTGTCAGAAACCGGCTTGAAATGGATCGCCCTGGCGGCCATGGTGCTGGACCACATCCACTATTTCTTCGGCTTTACCGGGTGGATCCCCGCGTGGTTCAGCATGGTGGGCCGCCTGGGCGCGCCCCTGTTCCTCTTCTGCCTGGTGGAGGGGTTCACCCACACCAGAAGCCGGAAGAAATACTTTGCGAAAGTATACCTCATTTCCGCCCTGATGGGCGGGCTGCTGTTCTTCATGGCCTTCGGCGGCATACTGGTGCGGCCGGACGGGTTCTACCCCACCAATGGCATGATGACCACCTTTGTCATCCTGATGGTGATGTTCCAGGGCATCGACTGGCTGGGTCAGCGGCGTATCGTCCGGGGCCTGGCGGCGCTGCTCCTCCCCCTGGCCTGGCCCATCCTGGCAAACTGTCTGTCCATGGCGGTGCCCGCACTGATGAACCCCCTGGGCTTTCTGTGTTACTCCCTGGTCCCCATGTGGGGGATCACCGGGGACAGCAGCTGGCCGGTGCTGGCCATGGGGCTGGTGCTCTACCTGTTCCGGCGTCGCCGGAAGGTCCAGGCGGCGGCCTTCGCCCTGTTCTATGTCCTGTACGGCGTGGTGTATATGGGCTTTATGGCCTCCCGTATGATGCCCGGCTTTGTCTGGACCCAGCTGTTCACCGACTACTATGAGATCTACGGCATTCTGGCGGCGCCCCTCATGCTGTGCTATAATGGACAGCGGGGCGGGGGCCACAAGACCCTGTTTTACGTCTTTTACCCCGCCCATATCGCGCTTTTTTACGCCCTGTCCTGGGGGCTGTATCTGCTGTTGAACTGAGGTGGTATCTGTGGCCCATATTCTGGTGGTGGACGACGACAAGGACCTCCGCGCCCTGCTCCGGACCGCTCTGGAGCGGGACGGCCATCAGGTGACGGAGCTGGAGCGGGGCGGGCTGGTGACCCAGGCCCATTGCCGCTGGGCCGACTGCATCCTGCTGGACGTGATGATGCCGGGGGAGGACGGCTTTGCCACCTGCCGCCGTATCCGGGCCCTGGCCGACTGCCCGATCCTTTTTCTCACCGCCAAAACGGAGGAGAGCGACGTGCTCACCGGCCTGGGGGTGGGCGGGGACGACTACCTGTCCAAGCCCTTCCGCATTGCGGAGCTGCGGGCCAGGGTGGCGGCCCACCTGCGGCGGGAGACCCGGACCCCACACAGCCGCATCCGCCGGGGCGGGCTGGACTTCGACCTGGAGGAGCGGGCCGTCTACTGCGGGGAGGAGCCGCTGCGGCTGACCAAAAGCGAGTACGCCATCTGTGCGCACCTGGCGGCCCACCCCGCCCAGACCTTTACCAAGGAGCAGATCTATGAGGCGGTGTTCGGCTTCGACGGCACGGCGGACGCCTCCGCCGTCACCGAGCATGTCAAGAACATCCGGGCCAAGCTGCGGGCGGTGGGGCTTGCCCCCATCCAGACCGTGTGGGGGGTGGGCTACAAATGGGAAAGCGAGTGAGGGGAAAGACGGGGCTTACCGCCCTGTTCTGGCGCTATCTGCTCACCACCGGCGGGGCTGTGGTGCTGCTGGCGGTCCTCTGGTGGGGGGGCCTGACCCTGCTGCTCGGCTCCGGCTTCATCCTGCCGGCCAACACCGCCGCCGGGCAGGTGGATGAGCTGACCCGGGCGCTGGAGGCCGGGGAGCTGACCCCGGCGGAGCTGCCCCATTATTACCGCTGGGGCACCTTTGACCGGTACGCCCGGGTGGTGGAGCAGCGCGGCCTGGATGAGCGGCACATGGCGTATGTCCGGGCGATCCTGGAGGGGGACCGCACCCCCCGGGGCTTCCCCTACCAGCAGTACCACCGCTCGGCCCAGCTGCCGGACGGCACGGTCTGTCTGATCCAGTTCGACTACTCCATGCCCTATGGGGACCCGGCGCTCCAGGGGCGGCTGCCGGAGTTCCAGACCTGCGCCACGGTGGTGCTGCTGGCGGCCTGGCTGACCGCCGCCGTCCTCTCCACCCGGCATTTTGCCGGGCTGCTCCGGCGGGACGCCGCCCTGCTTACCGCGGCCACCGATGCCATCGCCGAACAGCGGCTGGACGTCCCCCTGGACGGCGGGGCCAGGGTGCGGGAGCTGGGGGAGACGCTGGAGGCCATGGAGCAGCTGCGGCAGGCCCTGGCCCAGTCCCTGGCCCGGCAGTGGGCCATGGAGCAGGAGCGGACCCAGTCCCTGGCCGCCCTGGCCCACGACCTGAAAACGCCCCTGTCCATCGTCAGCGGAAACGCCGAGCTGCTGGGGGAGGAGGAGCTCGAGCCGGACCAGCGGGAGCAGGTGGAGGCCATTCTCCGCAGCGCCGGACGGCTTTGGGACTATGTGGAGCAGCTGCGGGCTCTGGCCGGGACGGGAAGCGGCGACCCGGCGGAGCCGGAGCCGGTGCCCCTGCCGGAGCTGGCCGAGGGCTGGGCGGCTGCCGGGCGGGACCTCTGCGCCCCGCGGGGGATCGGCTTCCGGCTGGATTGCCCCGACGGCCCTCCGTGTTCCCTCTGCCGGGCTGAGGTGGACCGGGCGGTGCTCAACCTGCTGGACAACGCCGCCCGCTTTACCCCGGCGGGGGGCGAGGTGCGTCTGACGGCGGCGGTCACAGGCAAGGTGCTGACCGTCACCGTGGAGGACTCCGGCCCCGGCTTCTCCCCCGAGGCCCTGGCCCGGGCGGGGCGGGGCTTCTATACCGGCGACGAGGGCCGTCCCCGGGAGGGCCACATGGGTATGGGCCTGACCTTTGCCCGTCGGGTGGCGGCCCGTCACGGCGGGACGTTGGAGCTGTCCAACACCGGGCGGGGAGCCCGGGCGGCACTTATTTTGACCCTGCCTTAGGAGGGGACGCGGTTTTCCGCGCCCCCTCCTTGTATTTTCTGCGGTTTCGCGCTATCATAGGGGGAGAAACCATCAAAAAACTGCGAGGTCTGCCCTATGATTTTTGATACCCATGCCCACTACTATGACGAGGCCTTTGATGCCGACCGGGACGCCCTGCTGACTGAGCTGCCGGACAAGGGGGTAGACCTGGTGGTGTGCCCCGGCTGTGATCTGGAGTCCTCCCGGCAGTCCATGGCTCTGGCGGAGCGGTATAGCTACCTCTACTTTGCCGCCGGCCTCCATCCGGAGAACCTGGAGGGGGTGACCATGGACGGGTTGGATGAGATCCGCGCCCTGTGCGCCCATCGGAAGTGCGTGGCGGTGGGGGAGATCGGCCTGGACTACTACTGGGTCAAGACCCCCGAGGACCGGGCCAACTCCCGGGACTTCTTTGACGCCCAGCTCTCTCTGGCGGAGGAGCTGGATCTGCCCGCCATCGTCCACGACCGGGACGCCCATAAGGACTGCGTGGAGATCGTCCGGGCCCACCCGAATGCCCGGGGCGTGTTCCACTGCTACGCCGGCAGCATCGAGGACGCCAAGGTGCTGGTGGACAGGGGCTGGATGCTCTCCTTCACCGGCAATATCACCTTCAAAAACGCCCGCCGGGCCCCTGAGGTGATCCGCTGGCTGCCCATGGACCGGCTCATGCTGGAGACCGACGCCCCCTACATGGCCCCCGAGCCCTACCGGGGCCGCCGGTGCGACTCCTCCCTCATCCCCCTGATGGCCCAGACGGTGGCCCAGCTGAAGGGGCTGACCACCGAGGAGGTGCTGGCTATTACCCTGGAGAATGGAAAACGGTTTTTTGGTATCGGCTAACTGCGGACTGAGCCAAAATTTGCAGGGGGCGGCTGACCGACGCCCCGTTTCTGCCGGGGACGGCGGCCCCTGCGATTGTGATACGATTCTATAAAATGGAGGTAATGTCCCATGATGACCATTTCGTATGAGTATGAAGGCGCCCTCTATGTGAACCTGACCAACCGGTGCGACTGCCGGTGCGTATTCTGCCTGCGGCACAACGGCCACAAGGGATCCATCTACGCCGACGACCTGTGGCTGGAGCATGAACCCACCCGGCAGGAGGCGCTGGACGATCTGCTGGCCCGGGACTACAGCCTGTACCGGGAGCTGGTGTTCTGCGGCTTCGGCGAGCCCATGTACCGCACCGACGATATTCTGTGGCTGGTGGACCGGCTGAAGGAGCAGGTACCTGGCCTGCCCCCCATCCGCATCAACACCAACGGCCACGCCAACCTGATCCTGGGCCGGGACGTAACGCCGGAGCTGGCGGGGCGCATCGACACCGTGTCCATCTCCCTCAACGGCTCCACGCCGGAGGAGTACTGCGCCGTCACCCAGCCCAGGGACGGGGTAAAGGCCTGGGAGGCCATGCTGGACTTCGCCAAAAAGGCCAAGGCCCATGTGCCCCATGTGGTCATGACCATTGTGGACAAGGACAAGACCCAGGAGGAGGTGGACCGCTGCCGGGCCATCACCGAGGAGCTGGGGGTCACCCTCCGCATCCGGGCCTACATCGAGGACTGAACCGCCGGCGGGGCGCTGCGTC
>CAUWDA010000048.1:0-15347 GCA_963557075.1 uncultured Flavonifractor sp.
GCGCGCACTGCTCATCGCTGAGATTGGTGTACTGCTCATACTGCCGCATGGCAAGCCGGGCGTACCGTTCCATCAAGGGGTGGAGATTTGGGTACTGCACGGCACAGGCAAAGAGCTGGTTCACTCCCTTTTTGGGCAGGCCTGTGATGGGAAGATAGCTCTTTTCCGGTCCTTTGAACTCCAGGGCGTAGCTGCGGGGAAACTCCTCCTGCTCCAGAAGCTCACACAGGTAGTTCAGCACTTCATGGCAGCATTCCTCCGTGTTGTCTTTGGCAGTGATGCGGATAACGGCAAAGGCATCGTTGGCTGATGCGGTGAAGTGCTCTGTTTTCCGTTTTTGCAGGTTGAGCGGCAGCCTGCCGGTTCCATGGTCCCGGAGCTTTTTCACCATATCCGGACGGACTTTCTCCACCAAGCCAAAGAGGTAATTGGTTGACAAATATTCATAGTTCGCTCCATATATCTTATAGCTCACCGCCACATAGCAGGCAAAGCGCAGCAGCGGCTCCGGCACCTCCTCCGCACGGATCCCCGGTTCCAGGGAATACTCCTGTTCTTTCCAGTAGTCATCTTCGTTGCCTGTCACGACAAAATACTTCTCTTGTAATTCCCGTTTCAGCAGGTCAAACAAATAATAGTCAATTTCACCCCAGCGGCTCTGGCGGCGCAGGTTTTCGCTGAAGGCGATGGCTTTTTCCGCATCCATGGTTTCCGCTCGCTGGGTTTCAATCCATTTTCTCACCAGATCGTACACCTCAAAGGGCGCGCCTTGACTGCTGACCACTACCGGCGGCCAGTGGGAATCATCAAGCCGCGTGATCTTCCCGTCAATGGCATCCTGGATGCACTGGTCAAAGAGCGGCTGCAGTTCCTCCTGTACCTCGGGCTTCATCCAGTAACAGCGACCGTCCGCACTATTGCGCTTTGGCAGGTTCATATCGACTCTCCTCTCAGGTCTGCTGGTGCTGCATGGATACGATGTGGCAGTCCGGGCAGAACTCCACATAGAGGGTTCCCTCCGTGCCGTCCATCAGGGTATCCCACTGGATCTGGGCCAGATACTTCATGGGCTTGCCGCAGTGGGGGCAAACGGTGTATTCCCAATCCTGCACCCAGTTGGCAAAGCCGCCCACTGTGTTCACATCCTCGCAGGCCGCGCCGTAGAACAAGGGCACCGGCGCTTTGCCCAGGACGAAGGGATTCCCGGTAAGCTCCTTGTACTCTTCCGGTCGGACATAGCAATCCATCTTCTCCGCCCCGTCAAATAGCTCTGAGGGAAAGACCTCCACGCCGCCGTCCAGAGAAAAGCGGTTAAAGGCCGGGTCTTTCAAAAATCCCACACAGTTGGGGCAGCAGGTGGCGGTGAGAATACCGTCCAGCCCCAGGAATTTCAGCCGTTCGTCCCGGCCATCCAGCGCCAAAATATCCACCATGTGTCCGCCGCAGTGGGGGCAGGTATCCTCCCGTGCCCGACCGATGCGGACGGGAGATTTCTCGCCGGTGGTTCCCTTGACCATGGGATAGCAGGTATCGAAGTTCAGTTGGATTTTCTGGCCCTCCTTGTCGAAGGTCCAGCCGCCGCACTGGGCGTAGCTGGATGGGTCCACATAGAGGCCCTTGCGCCAGGGGCGGGGATTTCGCTCCAGCTCCAGCAGAGTCTCCTTTGCCCTGCTGTCCCCCTGGAAAGCAAGGCAGCACATCAGGTAGGAGGCTTCGCCGGAATCCTCTGTGGAAAGCAGTGCGTGGATCAGGCCATCCCGTACATCGGCTGGTGCGTGATAATAGATCTCACCGGGGTAAAACACCTCTGCGGCCAGGGCCGAGCGCTGAATCTCCGGGGTGATGGCATCATGGTAGCCAAGCAGCTGCCAAAAGTCGGCGAACTCTGGGTCCTCCATATCAGCCAGCCGCTGAATGTTCTGCATCAGGTTTTTCTGCTTCTGCGCGATTTCTTCCGGCGTCCAGGCCAGCGCAGCTTGTCTCTCTTGTTCGCACTTGCATTTCCAGCACAATCCCTCATAGCCCAAGGGCGTCCCGCAGCCGGGGCAGGTATATTTCAAACGCATCATTTTTTGCTCCTTTCTGAAAATAGAAAAACGCCCTGCGACATACTGTCATAAGGACAGGCTGACGCAGGGCGCGAAAAGACCGCGCGGGACCAGGAGCTGGTCGCAGAGGATCGGCCCTTTCCCACACTTTGAATCATTGACTTGTTCGGTACCCCCACGGGGACACACGGATTATTTCTGTGCATCTTCGCTCACTCTGTTTACGCTTTCTTTTGCCCGCTGCATTTCATCCAGCAGGGCATTGATCTGAAACGCCACCATATCCTCCGCCACCTCGGGGAACAGGAAGGGCATGGTGTCTGGAATTGCCTTGTAGACCATCATCATGGACAGGGCCAGGTTGCCGAACAGACGCGGGTCAAGGCCATACACCGGGATGCCGAAAATCGTGAGCAGGTCCTGATACAGTTTGACCTGATCCTCCCGAAAGGTCTGGAAGCTTTCCGGGGAGAGACAGCGGTATACCTCCTGTTCCTCCTCGATGGACAGCACCGCGACGCCCTTTTTCGCACCGTAAGCGCAGGTCTCCAAAAACGTCCTGACGCTCTCCCGCCAGCTGAGCGCAGGATCGTCCATCAGCTGCCCGGCGTATTGCAGCAGCTTGGGCTGCTGATACCGAAGGGCCTCCAATACCAGTTCCTCCTTGGACGGGAAAAAGGTATAGAAAAAGGTTTTGGAGATACCCACCTTTTTACACAGAATATCAATACTGCTGTGGATCAGGCCCCGGTCCATAATACACTGAAGCATGGTGGTCAGCAAAGCCTCCCGTATCTGTTCCCGCTCCTGCTCTGTATAGGCTTTTCGCGCCATACCGGTGCGCCCCCTCCCACTTATAAAATACAAAATTAAAAATTAGTGTTTATATTATAGTCAAGGGCGGTCAAAGATGCAATCCCTTTTCCGCTCTTTTTTGCGAAATCAAACCGCCGGCAAACGGGCCGCCGCAAAGAGACAGCGGGCGCTTGCACGGCATGTGCTTTCTTGGTAAAATAGGCACAAGAAACAGGAATCGGAGGACGCCTATGGTTTTGTTTTTTTCAGGTACCGGCAACAGCCGGCATACGGCACAGAGGATCGCCGCGCGGCTTTCGGACCAGCTGGTCTGCGTCAACGACCGCATCAAAGCCGGTGACGTCAGCCCCGTGCAGACAGAGGGGCGGCTGATCATCGTCACTCCCACCTATGCCTGGCGCATTCCCCGAGTGGTGGAGGACTGGCTGCGGCGGACCCCGTTTCCCGGCACGGCTCAGGTCTGGTTTGTGATGACCTGCGGCAGCGAGATCGGCAACGCCGCGAAGTTCAACCGCGCCCTGTGCGCGGAGATGGGCATCCCCTATATGGGTACGGCGGGGATCGTCATGCCGGAGAATTATATCGCCATGTTCCATGCACCGGACGCCGACGAGGCGCGGGAGATCGTCGCCCGCGCCGATCCCGCCATCCAGCGCGCCGCATCGCTCATCGCGGCGGGACAGGAATTTCCCCCGCCCCGCCGCAATCTCTACGACCGCTTTATGAGCGGCCCGGTCAATCCCGCCTTTTACCGCCTGTGCGTCAAGGCAAAGGCTTTCCGCGCCGGGGACGGCTGCACCGGCTGCGGGACATGCGCCAGGCTCTGTCCCACGAACAACATCTCCCTCCGGGAGGGAAAGCCCGTCTGGGGGGACCGCTGTACGCACTGCATGGCCTGCATCTGTTACTGTCCCACAGAGGCCATCGAGTACGGGAAGAAGAGCGTCGGTCAGCCCCGCTACCACATCGAGGGCCTCTTTGACGGCCCCGCGCCCCAGCCCTGACCGGCGCACCCGCAAAAAGGAGAGACTGCTATGATCCGAGATATCTGCAAGGACCAGGACTTTCTGGCTCAAAAAGCTCTGCCCGCCGGACCGGAGGACCTGTCCACCGCCGCCGACCTGCTGGAGACCCTGGAGCACCACAAGGACGGCTGCGTGGGCATGGCGGCCAACATGATCGGCGTCAACAAACGCATAATCGCTGTAGACAACGAGGGGAGCTACCTGGTCATGTTCAACCCGGAGATCATTAAAAAATCCGGGCCCTACGACACGGAGGAGGGCTGTCTCTCCCTCGTTGGGACCCGCCCCGCCCGGCGGTGGAACACCATCAAAGTCCGCTGGCAGAACGAGAAGTTCCAGGAGCGGCTCAAAACCTTCACCGGCTGGACGGCCCAGATCATCCAGCACGAGATCGACCACTGCGAGGGTATCATTATATGAAAAAGTGCAAAATCACCGTCATGAGGATCACCCAGTATCAGGATCTGATGGCCCAATATGAAAACCCCATCTCCCACGCCTGCAACATGGAGGAGGGCCAGGTCTTTATCGCCAACGGCTGGGAAAAGCCGGAGGGCTTCTGCCAGAGCGCCTGGGATACCCTCTCCCCCTTCGTGCTGGCCCTGAGCCACGGCGGAGCGGATTTTTACGACGGCTGGATGAAAAACCCCAAGTCTGCCATGCTCTCCTGCAACGACGGGTTCCGCCCGGTGAGTTTCCTGGTGGAGGCCCTGGAGGAGGATGCGGAATGAGCGGGCGGAAACAGTCAGGAGGAACCACATGAAGATCGCCATTCTCTCCGACACCCACGGGCTGCTGCGGCCCCAGGTCATAGAGCAGCTCAAAACCGCAGACGCCATTCTCCACGGCGGGGACATCAACCGGCAGGACATCGTGGACGAATTGCGGCAGTATGCCCCCCTCTACGTCGTCCGGGGCAACAACGACAAGGATTGGGCGGAGGGCCTGCTCCACCACCTCACTGTGACGCTGGGCGGGGTGACCTTCTACATGGTCCACAACAAAAAGGAGCTCCCGCCGGATCTGACAGGGGTGGACGCGGTGGTATTCGGCCACTCCCACAAGTACGTCCAGGAGGAGCGGGACGGCGCACTGTGGCTCAATCCCGGCTCCTGCGGCCCCCGGCGGTTCCACCAGGAGATCACCATGATGGCGGCAGAAGTGGAGGACGGCAAGATCTGGGTGGAGAAGATCGCTATCCCCCACGCGGCGGAGCAGTGAGACAAGACACCCCGGTCCGGCAGGCCCGGGCCCGCCGCCAGCACAACGCCCTGAACTGCCGCCAAAAGTCCGGGCCCCATTGGAATATGGCAGAAGTCTGTCCTGAGACAGGGAGAGCAGGAACACCCGCCCGTGGGCTCTGACACCAGAGCCCACGGGCGGGTATTTTATGAGGACAGGCCCCACCGGCCCCACAGCCCGGTCCCTCTGTAAAATTATTTTTGGTATATGCCGAATATTCGGTTGACATCGGCTGTCCGCAGTGCTACCATAGGGTTATAAATAGCATATGCTATAAATCTCACGCCGACCACGGAGGTGAAGTTATGCCCAGGCCGAGAAAGTGCAGAAAGGTGTGCCGTCTGCCGGACAACGACGGCTTTCTCCCCCTCCGCCCCGGAGAGGCCCGGGAGCCCATCATCCTCAACGTGGATGAGTATGAGACCCTGCGGCTCATTGACCGGGAGGGCTTTTCCCAGGAGGAGTGCGGGGCATACATGCACGTGGCCCGGGCCACTGTTCAGCAGATCTACACCAACGCCAGAAAAAAGCTGGCAGACGCACTGGTGGAGGGCCGGCCCTTCCGCATCTCCGGCGGAGATTACCGGCTCTGCGACGGAAATGAGACCCACTGCGGCTGCGGCGGCTGCCAGAGGCACCGCCGTCAGCCCTGTCAGACACAAGGAGGAACACACATGAAAATCGCCATCCCGCTGGATGAGAACAGACAGGACGTCTGTATGGTCCTCGCCCGCGCCCCCTTCTTCCTGTTCTGGGAGGACGGGGCGGAGACGGTGGCAGAAAATCCCGCCGCCAGCGCCCAGGGCGGCGCGGGGCTCCAGGCCGCCCAGTTTCTGGTGGATCAGGCCGTCACCGCCCTGGTCACCCCCCGCTGCGGACAGAACGCCGCAGACGTATTCACCGCCGCGGATATCCAGATCTATCACTCCGCCCACAAAGCCGCGGCGGACGACCTGGCCGCCTGCCGGGAGGGGAAGCTGGAGCCCCTCACCCACTTCCACGGCGGCTATCAGGGGATCCAATGAAGATCGCCTGTCTCAGCGGCAAAGGCGGCGCGGGCAAGACCTTTGTCGCGGTGAACCTGGCGGCGGCGGCCGGGACGTGCACCTACATCGACTGCGACGTGGAGGAGCCCAACGGCCGGCTGTTCTGGAAGCCGGAGGAGGTGCGGACCACCGAGGTATGCACCCTGCTGCCCTCCTTTGACGCCGCAAAATGCACCGGCTGCCGGGCCTGCGCCAATGCCTGTCGGTTCCATGCCCTGGTCTACCTCAAGGAGAAGCCGGTGGTCTTTCCCGAGGTGTGCCACAGCTGCGGCCTGTGCCGCCTCGTCTGCGAAGCGGGAGCCGTCACCGAGATCCCGCAGCCCGTCGGCCGGCTGGAGATAGGAAGGCACGGGACGGTCACGGTGGTCACAGGCATCCTCGACCCAGGGCAGGCCTCCGGCGTCCCCGTCATCCGGCAGGCGCTGGCCCAGGCGGGTCAGGGCCTGACCATCCTCGACTGTCCCCCCGGAAGCGCGTGCAGCGTTATGGAGAGCATCATGGACGCCGATTACTGTGTACTGGTGGCCGAGCCCACCGCCTTCGGCTTCCACAACTTGCAGATGGTCTGGGAGCTGACCGCACTGCTGGGCAAACCCTGCGGCGTGGTGATCAACAAGCAGACCGCGCCCTATGGGCCGCTGGAGGAGTTCTGCCAGGAGAAGGGGCTGCCTGTACTGGACCGGATCCCCTATGATCCGGAGCTGGCCGCCCGCCTGGCGGACACCCAGATCGCGGTGGAGCAGCTGCCCGACCAGCGGCAGCGGTTCCGGGCCATTCTGGCCCAGATTGGAGGGTGCGTATGAAGCGGCTCCTTCTTCTAAGCGGCAAGGGGGGCACCGGAAAGACCACGGTATCCTCCGCCATTATGAAGCTGTCCCAGGCCAGGGCTGTGGCCGACTGCGATGTGGATGCCCCCAACCTCCACCTGGTCCTGCCCCAGACGGCCGAGCCCCAGGTCTTTGCCTTTATGGGCGGGGAAAAGGCGGCCGTAGACCCGGCGCGGTGCGTTGGCTGCGGCAAGTGCGAGGCGCTCTGCCGCTTCGGCGCCATCCAGGTCCGCGAGGGCCGGGCCACCGTCAATGAATATGCCTGCGAGGGCTGCGGCGTCTGCTGCCACGTCTGCCCGGAGGGGGCGGTATCCCTGGGGCCGGACGCGGCGGGACAGCGGGAACTCTACACCGGGGAGCAGGTCTTTTCCACCGCCACCCTGAAGATGGGCCGGGGCAACTCCGGCAAGCTGGTGACCGAGGTCAAGCTGGCCATGTTCAAGGCTGCCCCCGACTGTGACCTGGCGGTAGTGGACGGCTCCCCCGGCATCGGCTGCCCCGTTATCGCCTCCGTCAGCGGGATGGACCTGGTGCTGGTGGTGGCGGAGCCCAGCGGCAGCGGCGTCAGCGATCTGAAGCGGCTGTGCCGGACGGCGGAGACCTTTCAGGCCCGGCTGGCCGTCTGCGTCAACAAGTGCGACGTCAGCCCGGTCCACACGGAGGAGATCCGGCGCTTCTGCCGGGAGGCGGAGATCCCCTTCCTGGGGACCATCCCCTTTGACCCTCAGGCGGTACAGGCCGCCAACCAGGGCCTTACTGTGGCCGACCTGGACTGCCCCGCCGGGGCCGCTGTCCGGGAGATCTACGGCGCGGTCCTGGAACTGTTGGAAGGCTCCCCTGAAACGGACCAGGGCTAAGCGCCCCCCGCTTCGGTTGGAACATCACAATCTGTATCATAATAAAAGGAGAAATCACTATGAAAATCGCGGTATCCTGCAACGGCACTCAGATCTGGGCCCACTTCGGCCACTGTGAGAACTTCATGATCTACGACGCAGACAACGGCGCCATCACCTCCGAGCAGTCCGTTCCCAACCCCGGCCACCGCCCCGGCTTCCTGCCCAACTTCCTGGCGGACCAGGGCGTCAACGTCATCATCTCCGGCGGCATGGGCGGCGGCGCTGTGGATATCTTCAACGAGCGCGGCGTGGAGGTCGTACTGGGCGCCCAGGGCGACGCCAAAACCGCCGTAGAGGCTTATCTCCGCGGGGAGCTGAAGTCTACCGGCTCCATCTGCCACGAGCACGCCCACGCCGACGAGTGCGGCCAGCACTGAGCCTGTTCCCGCGGCCCGGAGCTTCCGCGCCGCTCCTTTCTCACCCCGCAAAATGCCCAGCTCCGCAAGCGGAGCTGGGCATTTTGCTTGATCCGGAGGCGACGGTCCCTGTTGCAAAGGTCCCTTCGCCGTGCTATCATACTGACTGCTCCCCCGGGCGCCGGAAGGCCGGCGCTAAAACTACAGCGAGGTTTTTATCATGACCGAAAAACGGGAAAAACAAATTTTACTGATCTCCTTTTTCTCCGGACTGGCCTTTGCCGTCGCGGAATTCATCTTCTCCATCTACAGCCACTCCCAGTCAGCCCTGACCGACGCTGTTTACGATATGTCTGAACTGGTGTTCATCGCGCTGCTCATCTTCCTGACGCCCCTGTTCCACAAGCCGGTATCGGAAAAGCATCCCTACGGTTATTTTCAGGTGGAGTCTATCTTCGTCATCATCAAAGGCGTGATGATGCTCTCCGTCACCGTGGGCGTCTCCGCCGAGGTCATCGAGTCCGCACTGTCGGGCGGCAACTCGGTAAACAACGCCCAGGTCTCTCTGTTCCAATTCGCCCTGGGCGTGGCCAGCATTTTCATCTTCCTGATCATGCGGCGGCTGAGCCGCAGACTGACCTCCCCCACCATCGACGCCGAGCTGCTGGGGTGGCGGCTGGATATCGTATACAGTCTGGGCATGTCCGCCGCCTTTCTGCTCTCCCGCTTTCTGGAGCAGACGCCCCTCTCCTTCCTGGTGCCCTACTTCGACCAGATCGTGGCCGTCCTTGTGATGGTCTTTATGCTGCCTGAGAGCATCAAAGTCCTTTGGGATGCCGTGCGGACCATCTTCCTTTTCTCCCCGGATCCGTCCCTCATGGAGCAGATCAAAGCGCTCTGCGCCCCGGTGCTGGACCGGTATCAGTTCTCCCCCGTCTTTTTCGACGTCACCAGGACCGGCCGTCACCTCTGGGTCGCGGTCTACTTTCAGATCGGCGCGGACACTTTGACCGTACACGACCTGGAGGAGGCGACAAAGACGGTCAACCGGGAGATGACGGCGGTCTTTCCGGAGTGCACCTGCGAGCTGATCCTGGCGCCGTAGCGTCTGAAGTCGAATCTTCGCAAATGCAAATTGTGTTATAGAGAAAACTGTGATAAAATAGCTATGAATTTGTGGAAACGAGGTGTCCGTTTATGAGCGCCACAGAGCTTCAGTTTCGTACCGCCGCCTTCGGTGGTTTTCAGAAGCAGGATGTGCTGAGCTATATTGAGTCCGCCAACCAGACCCATACGGAAAAGCTGGAAGGCTTACAGCGGGAGCGGGACGAGCTGACCCGAGAGAAGGAGGAGCTGGAAGCCAGGGCCAATCAGGCCCAGGAGCAGGTCCAGGCCCTGACCCAGGAAAAGGAAGAGCTCACCGCCCAGCTGGACAGCGTCCGGAGCGAGATGGAGGAGCTGCGCCGCGCCCTGGAGGTGGAGCGCGCCAGCCTGTCCCAGACCGCCGACCAGCTCTCCCAGGCCAACGCCCGGCTCTCCCAGACCGAGCCGGACGCCGTCGCCTATCAGCAGGTAAAGGACCGCACTGCCGGCATTGAGCTGGAGGCCCACTGCCGGGCCCAGGAGGTACAGCAGGCCGCGGAGGAGCGGGTGCGCCGGGCCCACACCGAGGTGGCCCAGTGGCTCCACAAGGTACAGGCCGGCTACGACCTGCTGCGCACCGACATGGAGAGCGCCGTCTCCCGCACCACCCAGGACCTGGACAAGCTGCGGCAGCTGACAGAGGAGCTGTCCTCCCACTTCAGCGCCCAGGACGCCCATCTGCGCAAACTGTCCCAGGACTGTATCTCCGATTTCGCACCCCCCGCCCCCGAACCGCTGCCCCTGGATGAGCAGTGACCCTCCCGCCGTCAGCGGGGATCCCCTCTGAAAAGGAGTGTATCTCTTTGGCAAATCCCCCAGGAGCGCGGACCAAGGTCACCGTCAAGACCTCGGCCCGTATGTCCAAAAAAGGCCCCCTCACGCCAGATGCCCTGCGCAAACTGGACGCCTGGTGGCGGGCCTCCAACTATCTGGCCGCAGGCCAGCTCTATTTGAAGGATAATCCTCTGCTCCGCGTCCCTCTGGCCCCGGAGCACCTCAAGCACGCCCCGGTGGGTCACTGGGGTACGGTGCCGGGACAGAACTTTATTTACACCCACCTCAACCGGGTCATCACCCGGTACGACCTGAATATGATCTATGTCTGCGGCCCCGGCCACGGCGGCTCCGCCGTGCTGGCCCAGACCTATCTGGAGGGCACCTACAGCGAGGTATACCCCAATGTGAGCCAGGATGAGGAGGGGATGCGCCGGCTGTTCCGCCAGTTCTCCTTCCCCGGCGGTGTTGGCAGCCACTGTGCCCCGGACACCCCCGGTTCCATCAACGAGGGCGGCGAGCTGGGCTACTCCCTGGCCCACGCCTTCGGCGCCGTCATGGACAATCCCTCCCTTATCGCCGCCTGCGTAGTGGGCGACGGCGAGGCGGAGACCGCTCCCCTGGCCGCCGCATGGCACGGCAACAAATTCCTGGACCCGGTGGGAGACGGCGCCGTACTCCCCATCCTCCACCTCAACGGCTACAAAAACGCCACCCCCTCCCTCTTCGCCCGTGTCTCTGCCGAGGAGGTGGAGGACTACTTCAAGGGCTGCGGCTGGACCCCCCGCTTCGTGGAGGGGGATGACCCGGCCCAGATGCACCAGCGGATGGCCGCCGCCCTGGACTGGGCCGTGCGGGAGATCCAGCGCATCCAGGAGAGCGCCCGCTCCTTCGGGGAGACCGAGCGGCCCCGGTGGCCCATGGTGATCTTCCGCTCCCCCAAAGGCTGGACCTGTCCAAAAGAGGCCGAAGGCACGGCCCTGGAGGGCACCAGCCGGGTCCATCAGCTCCCCCTGGCGGTGGACGACGCCCACCCGGAGCTGCTGCCCCTGCTGGAGGAATGGCTGCGCAGCTACCACCCCGAGGAACTCTTTGATGAGGCGGGCGCACCCGCTCCCTTCCTGCGGGCTATGGCTCCCCAGGGGACCCGCCGCATGGGCTCCAACCCCCACGCCAACGGCGGCCTGCTGCTGCGGGACCTGCGTACCCCCGACTTCTCCAAATATGCCGTCTCCGTCCCCGCCCCCGGCGCGGTGGACGCCGAGGACATGGCCGAGCTGGGAAAATACATCCGCGACGTGCTCAAGCTCAACCAGAAGGCCAAAAACTTCCGCATCTTCTCTCCTGACGAGACCATGAGCAACAAGCTGTGGGCTGCCCTGGAGGCCAGCGACCGCCGGTGGAACGCCGATCAGCTGTCCTCCGACGAGGGGCTTTCCCCCAGCGGCCGCATTCTGGACGGCATGCTGTCCGAGCACATGTGCCAGGGCTGGCTGGAGGGCTATCTGCTCACCGGGCGGCACGGCTTCCTCAACAGCTATGAAGCCTTCATCCGCATCGTGGACTCCATGGTAAGTCAGTACGCCAAGTGGCTGAAGGTGGCGGGGAGCCTGCCCTGGCGGCAGGATATCTCCTCCCTTAACTATGTTCTCTCCTCCAACGTATGGCAGCAGGATCAGAACGGCTTCACCCACCAGGACCCCGGCTTCCTGGACCATGTGGCCAACAAGAAGGCGGACGTGGTGCGGCTCTACCTGCCCCCCGACGCCAACTGCCTGCTGTCCTGCTTTGACCACTGCATCAAAAGCCGCAACTACATCAATGTGCTGGTGACCTCCAAATACCCCAGGCCCCAGTGGCTCACCATGGACGAGGCGATCAAGCACTGCACCCACGGCATCGGCATCTGGCAGTGGGCCTCCAACGACCAGGGCGCCGAGCCCGACGCCGTGCTGGCCTGCTGCGGGGAGACTCCCACCCTGGAGACCCTGGCCGCCGTCACCATCCTGCGGCGGCATCTGCCCGAGCTGAAGGTCCGGGTGGTCAACGTGGTGGACCTGATGAAGTTACAGCCCCACACCGAGCACCCCCACGGCCTCACCGACGAGGACTACGACGTGCTCTTCACCCGGGATAAGCCCATCATCTTCGCCTTCCACGGCTATGCCTCACTGGTCCACGAGCTGACCTACCGGCGGCACAACAAGAACCTCCATGTCCGTGGTTACAAGGAGGAGGGCGGACTCACCACCCCCTTCGATATGCGGGTACAGAACAACATCGACCGGTTCGACCTGGTCATCGACACCGTCAAGCGCCTCCCCCAGCTGGGCAACCGGGGCGCCTTCCTCATCCAGCTGATGAAGGACAAGCTGGTGGAGCACCGGCAGTATATCACCGCCCACGGGCGGGATCTGCCCGAGATCCGGGACTGGAAGTGGAACGACGGCGCGGGGATCTGACCCGGCTTGCCAAACAGGAGGTTCTGTGCTATTCTAATAGGAAAGGCACGGACCGGAAGGAGCAAGCTATGAACATTTACGAATCTGCGGAAAACTACCTGGAAGCTATTCTCAGCCTCCGGGAACGGAACGGCTCTGTCCGCTCCATCGACATCGCCAACGAGCTTCACTTCTCCAAGCCCAGTGTCAGCGTCGCTATGAAAAAGCTGCGGGAGAGCGGCTATATCGAGATGGACAAGGACGGGCTTATCTCCCTGCTCCCCGCCGGGGAGGAGATCGCCCGGCGCATCTACGAGCGCCACCAGCTGCTTACCCAGGTGTTCACTGCCCTGGGGGTGAGTCCGCAGGTGGCCGCCGCCGACGCCTGTAAGGTCGAGCACGACCTGAGCGAGGAGACCTTTCAAAAGATCAAGGCGCACGCCCTGGGCAAAGACGGACCTTCCCAGGCCTGAGCGTCTCAGACACGAGCCGGGCCTGCTGCGCACCGCAGCAGGCCCGGTTTTTGCCCCCATCACCCGCCTACAGGAGGACGTGACCATGACCTTCGACCAATTCAAAGCATCTTACGGCCTCAGCCTGGACAGACAGCAGGAGGAGGCGATCCGGGCCGTGGACGGCCCGGTGCTGCTGCTGGCGGTGCCGGGCAGCGGCAAGACCACCGTGCTGGTGTCCCGCATCGGCTACCTGGTGCTGGGTATGGGGGTGGACCCCGACCGCATCCTCACCATGACCTACACCGTCTCCGCCGCCCGGGACATGCGCCAGCGCTTCGCCGCCCTCTTCGGTCCGGAGCTGGCAGAGCGGCTGGCCTTCCGCACCATCAACGGGGTGTGCAGCTCGGTCATCCGCCGGTGCGAACAGCTGGTAGGACAGCAGGCCTTCGCCCTGCTGGATGACACCGGGCGGCAGGCCGCCCTCATCGGTGAGATCTGCCGCGATCTCACCCGGGAATATACCCCGGAGGCCACCGTCAAAGCCATTCAGACCGCCATCACCTATGTGAAAAACCGGCTCCCCGGCCAGACCGACCTGAGCCAGGTGGAAGTGGAGGGCGTGGACTTCCCCGCCGTCTACAAGGCCTACAACCAGGCCCTGCGGCAGCGGCGGCTGATGGACTACGACGACCAGCTGGGCTATGCCTGGCAGATCCTGCGGCGCTACCCCCAGATCCTCCAGGAGTGGCGGCGGCGCTACCCCTACCTCTGCGTGGACGAGGCCCAGGACACCTCCCAGATCCAGCACGCCATTATCCGCCTGCTGGCGGGAGAGCAGGTCCAGCTCTTTATGGTGGGGGACGAGGACCAGAGCATCTACGGCTTCCGGGCGGCCTGCCCCCAGGCCCTCCACGATTTTGAGGCCACCTACCCCGGCACCAGAGTGCTGCTGCTGGAGCAGAACTACCGCTCCACCCGTCCGATCGTGGCGGCGGCAGACAGATTCATCCGTCAGAACGTCCAGCGCCGCCCCAAGACCATGCGGGCCGCCGGAGGCGACGGCCCCGCCCTGCGGCAGGTGGAGGTATACGACCGACAGCGGCAGTACCAGTACCTGGCCAAGGTGGCCCAGTCCTGCGAGCAGGAGACGGCGGTGCTCTATCGGGACAACGACAGCGCCCTCCCCCTCATCGACCTGCTGGAGCGCTCCGGCACCCCCTACCGCTGCCGCCAGGTGGACAGCGGCTTCTTCACCCACCGGGTGGTGCGGGACGTGACCAACATCATCCGGCTGGCCCAAAATCCCTGGAACGGCGACTTGTTCCTGGACCTCTATTACAAACTGGGGGCAGGCATCAGCCGGGCCGCCGCCCAGGAGGCGGTCCGCTTTTGCTCCCCCACCGGAGAGACCCTGCTGGAGTATCTGGCGGGCTGCTCTACCCTCTCCCCATGGAGCCGCAAGCAGTGTAAAGCCCTTCAGACTCACATGAACAACCTGCTGGAGGAGCGGGCGGACAAGGCGGTGTACCGCATCATCCACTTCATGGGCTACGGGGCCTACCTGGAGGAACGGGGGGCAGACGCCGGAAAGCTGCCCATTCTGGAGGCCCTGGGGGCGGGCGAGGACACCCCCACCGGACTGCTGGACCGGCTGGAGGTGCTGGCCGAGGTGGTGCGCCGGGGCTCAGCCCACCCGAACTGCCCCTTCATCCTGTCCACCATCCACTCCAGCAAGGGTCTGGAATACGACCGGGTGATCCTGATGGACGTGGCAGACGGCCTGCTGCCCAAGCTGCCCCCCGCCCCCAGGGGCGAGGAGAGCGAGGAGGAACGCGACCAGCGGGAAGAGGAGCGGCGGCTCTTTTATGTGGGCATGACCCGCGCCAGACAGGAGCTGTGGGTCATGACCTTCCGCAAGCCGGAGCTGACCTCCAGCTTTTCTTCCTTTCTCTTCCCCCAGAAGGACCCCCAAAAGAAACAGGCTCCCGCCCGGAAAAGCCCCGACCCGGCGGCCCTGGCCGCACAGCTCACCGCCGCCGCCAGGGACTATATTCCCGGCACCCGGGTACGCCACGCCCGCTACGGCTCCGGCACGCTCACCGCCCGGGAGGGCGACCGGATCACCGTCCGCTTTGACGACGGCACGGTGAAGCCCTTCTCCCTCCCCACCGCCCTGGGCATGGGGCAGTTTTCCCTGGAGGGACACCGGCTGTCATAACGAATGAACACAACCACCAGCGAAGCTGGTGGTTGTCACTATGCGGGCATAGCCCTT
>CAUWDA010000049.1:0-15326 GCA_963557075.1 uncultured Flavonifractor sp.
ACTGGCTCGCAATGACGGACTTGTGCAGAATGTCAATTTTGCAACAGGCCCTTTTCTGGTTCTATGCAGACAGGCTTACTTTCTGCCGCCGCGGCGGGAGCTGCGGCGCTCGGCTTGGCGCAGCTCGGAGAGTTTGCTGTCCGAGGAGGCCATGAACTGCTTCAGACGGTCCTCAAAGGTGGCGGGCTCCGCAGGGGCGGGCTTGCCCCGGAAACCGCCGTTGAAGCCGCGGTCGCGGCCGCCGGGACGGCCCTGTCCATGGCCGCCGGCATGACCGGCGGGACGGGGGGGCGGATCCATCGCCTTTTTAATGGAGAGGTTGATACGGCCGTTCTCGTCGATGCCGATGACCTTGACCTTGACCTCCTGCCCTTCCTTCAGATGATCCTTTACATCGTTAACATAGGAATAGGCGATCTCAGAGATGTGCACCAGCCCCGACTTGCCCTCCGGCAGCGAGACGAAAGCACCGAACTTCGTGATGCCTGTGACCTTTCCTTCCACAATCGAACCAACACCAAACTCCATTTGCCTGAAAAATCCTCTCTTTCAAAATTCAATCGGTGAAGCGGAACACATATTCCCCCGGCTCTACCAGGCCCAGCTTATCCCGGGCCAGATCGGCCTGCCGGTCCGGATCGCCGCTGTTTTCCACGGCGTCGGCCAGATCCGCGTTGATCTGCTTCTGCTCCTCCACCTGCCGCTGCGCGTCGGCCAGATCGGCCTGGGCGTTCTGAAGCTGGCTGCGCATGGTGAGCAGCCCGGTGGCTGAGCCGATGAGCAGAGCCAGGACCACGAGCTTGGTCAGAAGGGATGCTTTTTTGACTTTCATGGGTGTCTCCTTCCCCGTCTGCCCGGTGGGTGTCTTCCGTTTCATCGGATATTGGATTTATTTTATACCACTTTGGCCGATAATGAAAGACTTTTTTTGCGGATTTTCCGATTTTTTTACAGAGCCGACCCAGGACCACAACCGGTAGTGTAACAATGCGCCAGACGACCCCCAGCAGATCGGCCATCCGGTAGCCCAGCCACAGGGCAAAGCGGCTCAGGACCCGGAAATAGACCACGCCCCCCAGGGCGATGCCGGCCAGCAGGTAGAGCCGCACCTGTCCCCGGCCCGCTACGGTGGAGTAGATAAAGATGCCCGCCGTCACCACCAGCCAGAACAGCAGATCCAGCAGACCGCCTACCAGGGGCAGGGGGAGACGGACCCGCAGGACCCGCAGCACGTCGTACACCAGGCCAATGGCGGCGCCCAGCGCCACCGCCCCCGCCAGAAAGAGGGCCTGTTCCGAGACCGAGATCTCCATCTCAGCGGAAGAGCCGGGCGAAAAAGCCGCCTGAGGCCCGGTCCCGGCTGTCCTCATAGGTGAGGGAGTCCACATCGCCCTCCACCTTCAGGTCTCCCCCGTCCAGACTCAGCTTTTCAATGTGGAGGTTTTCCCCCCGGATCACCAGGGTGCCCCGGGTGGTATGCATGACGATGGCCGTCTCGTCAAAGCTCTCCACCTCCTCCACCCCGGACACCGACAGGCGCTCCCGGTCCTCCAGGATCAGGTGGTGGGCCGCCTCCGGCATGCCCCGCTCAGTTTCATACGGCATAGTGATGCCCCTTTCCCATAGAGTCTCATCGCTACTATATGGGACAGGGGCGGAAGATATGAGTCAGGCCCGGGCCAGGGCGGGGGCAAGCCGCCGGCTCACCATCAGGGCCAGAGCCAGCTTTCCCCCGTCTGGCAGCAGGAAGGGGAACACGCAGGCCCACAGAACGGACATCATCTCCACGGGGCCGCCGGAGACGGTGTAGACCAGTACGTACCAGGCGGTACCGAAGGCGTAGCAGGCCGCCAGACCCAGCCCGCCGGACAGCAGAAAGACCGCGGGCCTCCGGCCCAGAAGGGCCTCCCCTCCCCACATCACCAGAGCGATGAGGAGAAAGCCCAGCAGGTAGCCGCCGGTGGCCCCGGCAAAGCGTCCCAGTCCCCCGGAGAAGCCGGAAAACACCGGCAGGCCCACCGCCCCCAGCAGCAGGTAGACCCCTACCGACAGGGTGGCCAGCCGCCCCCCCAGCACGCCCACCGCCAGAAAAACGGCGAAGGTCTGCATGGTAAAGGGTACCGCCGCGGGGATGGTGATCCAGGCGCATACCGCCATCAGGGCCGCCATGACGGCGGCGCGGACCAGTGCGTTAACTCTCATGGTAGTCCCTCCGAATTGTAAACTTAATTTTAAGTATAGTTTACAATATGGAGAATGTCAACTAAAAGTGAAGAACGGTTGACAAATGGCTTCCAGCCGGACTACAATACTGTCTATTGAATAAACTGCAATGGGTATCTCTGTTGGTGCGGCAGGGGCGAGGGTTTTAGACGATTTTCTCCAGTACGCATTACAAGAGAGAAAACCCCAGGGGCCGGACATCGGCCGGCCCCGCCCAGGAGACAGAAAGGACGGATGACCATGCTGCGGGATGAGGTGCTGGCCCTGCTGCGGGCCCAGGAGGGGGCCCCCCTGTCGGGGGAGGCTATGAGCCGGACGCTGGGCGTGAGCCGGGCGGCAGTGTGGAAGGCTATGGAGGCCCTGCGTCAGGAGGGATACACCATCTCCTCTGCTCCCCGCCGGGGATATGCGCTGGAGGAGTCCCCCGACCTGCTCTCCCCCGGGGAGCTGATGGACCCGGGACGGCGGGTGGGACGCACGCTGGTGTGTCTGGATACGGTGGACTCCACCAACAACGAGGTGAAACGGCGGGCGGTGGAGACCGTGCCCGAGGGGCTGGTGGTGGTGGCCGCCAGCCAGACCGGGGGCCGGGGCCGGCGGGGCCGCAGCTTTGTGTCCCCGCCGGGGGGGCTGTATCTGTCCGCCCTGCTGCGGCCGAACTGCCCCCTGAAGCAGGTCAGCGCCCTCACCGCCTGGTCGGCGGTGGCGGTGTGCGACGCGGTGGAGCAGGTGTGCGGCCTGCGGCCCGGCATCAAGTGGCCCAATGACGTGATCCTGGAGGGACGCAAGCTGTGCGGCATCCTCACCGAGCTGGAGCTGGAGGGGGAGACCGCCGCCCTGCGCTATGTGGTGGCGGGGATCGGCGTGAACCTGACGCAGACTGAGGAGGACTTCGGCCCGGAGGTGGCCCCGGTGGCCATCTCCCTGGCCCAGGCGCTGGGGAAGGCCCCCCGGCGGGCGGAGCTGGCCTCCGCCCTGCTGGACGCCCTGGACCGGCTGGACAGAGACTTTCCCGGGCAATGGGACCGGTGGCTGGAGCGGTACCGGGCCGACTGCATCACTGTGGGCCGGCCGGTGAAGGTGCTCCGGGGCGACGGGGCCCGCACCGGTACGGCGGTGGGGGTGGACGACGCCTTCGCCCTGGTGGTGGAGTGGGACGACGGGACCCGGGAGACCCTCTCCTCCGGCGAGGTATCTGTCCGGGGCCTGCTGGGGTATGTGTAATTCTCCGACGGGAATACGAAAGCGGATCGGGAGATAAAAAACGCGGCCACACCGCGTTTTGGATGGCGGCAGCGGGTCCTCTTGAGCGTAAGAAAACAGCACTCCAAATGGAGTGCTGTTTTTTCACAGGGGCGGCTTTGCCGGCCCCGAGCATTTTGATTCCGAAGGATGAAGGCCGCCCCCGGCGGCCGGAACAAAAAAAGAAAGACACGACTTTCGTTGTGTCTTTCTTTTCTGGAGCAGGTGACGAGGCTCGAACTCGCTACCTCCACCTTGGCAAGGTGGCGCTCTACCAGATGAGCTACACCTGCAAGCGACGGATGCTATTATAGCAACTCATATCGCAGTTGTCAAGGGATTTTTTCAAATTCTTTATTTTTTCTGTGTAGGAGTACAATACATATTGGACAAGTGAATAAAAAGGATGAAGGAAATGGCCTCATCGGTTATAGTTGAAGTTGCGGACAACAACGTAACGAGAGGGGGCCATATCCTTCATGAGCAAAAGTATAACACAAGACATGGCGTATCGGCAATCCCTGATGAAATATGCAGAGAAATATGGCGTCATCCGCGCCAGCCGCAAGTACAACAAGAGCCGGTCCTACATCTACTTCTGGAAGGCCCGCTGGGACGGCTCGGTACAATCCCTGGCCTGTCAGTCCCGGCGGCCTCACAGCCACCCAAACCAGCACACAGAGGCGGAGCTGAAGCTGATCCAGGACATGCGCCGCCGCAGCCCAAGCCTGGGCATGATAGAGCTGTGGCACCGGCTGCGGCAGCGGGGCTATACCCGCCGCCCGGAGAGCCTATTCCGGGTGATGCGCAAGCTGGGGTTGTTCCCAACGGCGGAGAAGAAAAAAGCCTACAAGCCCAGGCCTTACGAGCAGATGACCTATCCCGGCTAGCGGGTGCAGGTAGATGTGAAGGTGGTGCCCCGCAGGTGCATTGCCGGCCAGGAGCTGCGCCTGTTCCAATATACCGCGATCGACGAGTTCACCCGCCTGCGTTTCCTGGCCGCTTACCCGGAGCAAAGCACCTATTCCTCCGCAGACTTCCTGAAAAAGCTGACCAAATGGTATGCCCGCCGGGGCATCCGGGTGGAATGTGTCCAGACCGACAACGGTTTCGAGTTCACCAACCGCTTTTCCAGCAGTAAGCAGGACCTGCCAACGCTTTTTGAGGCCACTGCTGAGAAACTGGGTATCCGCCACAAGCTCATCCGGCCCTACACGCCACGCCACAACGGAAAGGTGGAGCGCAGCCACCGGGAGGACCAGAAACGCTTTTACGCCTGCCACTGCTTTTATTCCCTGGACGACTTCGCAAAGCAGCTCGCTGTCTACAACCGCCGCTCCAATAACTTCCCCATGAGGCCACTCGCCTGGCTTTCGCCTTCTGAGTTTACTGTCCAATATGTTTGACAAACCTACATTTTTTCAAATTCTTTATTTTTTCTGCCTACTGCCCCTGTCCTTCCCACTGATACCCCAGTTCGGTCATCTGGGTGGTGGAAAAGGTCTGGCTGGTGCTGCGGCTCAGGTCCACCCACAGGGTGGATCTGCCGTGGACCACCTGGTTGAAAAAGCGGGGTTCTCCCGCCAGGGAGCCCTCCACCACGGTGCAGTCCAGCCCAAGTCCGTCGCACAGCAGCTGGAAGGCCAGGGCCAGCCCCTCGTGGTTGGCGCCCTCCCCCAGCAGGGCGTCCCATGGGGTGGTTCCCCCGTGGGGGTCAACTTTCACTGCCCCGACTACAGCGTCCATCAGCAGGTCCAGCCGCCGGCTCTCGATCTGGTGGCGGATGGGGGCCAGAATGCTCTCCGCCTGGGCCTGGAGCTCCTGACTCTGCCGCCGGAGGGCGGCGGATTCCTGGGGGTAGTCCAGCAGGATCTCCACGATGCGCTGGCTGCCGGTGTCGGGATAGAGGGCGACAGTACACGCCGGCATACCCAGGGCGGCGGCCGGGACGGTGTAGTAGGCCCGGCGCACCTGCTCCTTCACCGCCTCGGCGTCGCCGGTAAAGTAGCCCACCCGGAGGGCCAGCTCGGGCTGGAAGGCGGCCAGGGCCTGGGCCGCCTCATCCTGGATGGCGCTGGTGCCGGTGATGTTCACCAGGCTGCCGATCTGCTCCAGGGTGCGGCGGTAGGAGACGGTGATGGTGGCCTCATAGGTAGTGAGGATGGTGGTATAGTCGTATTTGATGAAATCCACCGCATAGGCCCCCAGAGGGTCGTCCTTGGCGACCTCCAGACAGGCCCGGTTCAGGTCCTCTTTCACATCGCCCTTATAGTCGGTGAGCTGGATGACCCCCTCCTCCATACCCTGGGTGATGAAAAAGAGCACGCCGTTGACCAGCTCGGAATAGGTGCTGGCCTTGATGGTGGAGGAATCCTCCCCCAGCACCGGGTGTTCGGCGTGGGGTTCCACCACGGTATAGGCCAGGCCGTTGAGGGAGACGCAGCCCGGCAGCAGCAGGGCCAAACTCAGCGCCAGGACCGGTATCCACTTTTTCACAGGCCCCGCCCCCCTCTCTTTCTTCAAAAGCCCAGGTCCTCGTCGATGAGCACCACCTCGGTGCGGCCGATGCCGTTGGAGGACTGCCACAGCACCGTCATGCCCCGGCACAGCCGCTGGGGGCTGGCACAGTCATAGCACCGGTCCCCCTTGACGGCGCAGGGGGTCTGCCGCTGGAGCCGGATGGCATTTTTGGGGCCGGACACGTTGCGGGCCCGCCATACCGCCCCCTCGTAGTCGGGCGCCAGCTTGTTGCGCCCCACCACCAGGTAGAGCTCCTGATGGCCAAAGACGGTGGAGGCGATGCGGTTGCCGATGCCGTCGATATTGACGATCTCGCCGGTCTCAGCCAGGCCATTCACCGAGGACAGATAGACTTGGGCGGTGGCGGCGTCCTCCTTGGCGCCGCCCTCCCAGTGGGCGTGCACTGTGTTGTGGGTCTTCAGCCGCTCCACCAGGCCCATCTCCCGGAGGGTCACCGAGCCGCCGATGCCGATGGTGCGGCCGTCCAGCTTGCCGTCCAGGTAGTTGGCCGCCTCCGCCGCCGTTGCAAAGCAGGTGACGGCAAAGCCCCGCCGCTCCAGATTGGCCTTTACTTTGGTAAAATCGGTCATAATAACCCTCCCTTTTTCTGTGGGCAGATCAGATGTCGTCCTTGCTGTAGGTGCGGAAGCCCTCGCCCAGCACATCGTGGGCGTCGCACACGATGAGGAAGGCGTGGGGGTCGATCTCGTTGACCTTCTCCTTCAGGGGCACGATCTCCCGCTGCTTGAAGGCAACCATCAGCACCTTTTTCGCGTCGCCGGAATAGGCCCCCTCGCCGTGAAGGATGGTGGCGCCCCGGTCCATGGCGATCACTGCGTCGGTGATCTCACGGCAGGCGTCGCTGATGATATAGGCCACCTTGGAGCTGTCCATGCCGTAGAGCACGGTGTCCATCACCTTGGTGGTGATATAGAGGGAGACGATGCCGTACAGGGCGGTCTCCACCTTGCCGAAGGCTATGGCTGCCAGGGCGATGACAATGAAGTCGGGGATGAGCACCAGGGTGCCCATGGGCAGCCAGGCAAATTTCAGCTTGAGCAGACGGGCGATCAGATCGGTGCCGCCGGTGGTGGCCCCCTTGGAGAAGACCAGGCCAATGCCCAGACCCAGCAGCGCGCCGCCGAAAATGGCGGCCAGCATGGTATCCATGGGGGGGAACTGGTAGATCATGTCCAGCACGTCGATGGCGAAGGAACTGAATGTCATGGCGTACAGGGAGGACACCAGCAGATGGCCGCCGATGAGTTTCCAGCCCATGATAAACAGGGGGACGTTCATGACAAAGACCGTGATGCCAACGGGCAGCACGGGGAAGATGGCGTTGAGCACCTGGCCCAGGCCGGTGAGACCGCCCATGGCGACCAGGTTGGGGGCGTAGAAGATGTTATAGGCCAGGGCGTAGATCAAAGAGCCCAGGGTGATGATGGCGTAGCTCTTTACATAGTAACGAAGATCATGTTTCAATAGCGGTTCCTCATTTCTTTTGCAGACTTACAGCAGACTGATCTGCTCCTCGCCCCGGTCCTCCGCTTTCAGCAGAGCCCCCGCCGCCGGCAGAGACCGGGCCCGGTAACGGGCGGAGTTGACGATGGTGGTGTCCGCCAGGGGGCGGACCTCGGACACCTTCCACTTGGGCTTGAGGGTCATCACGTTTACGCCCTGGGTGGACCGGGTGGCCTTGGGAGAGAGGGCGGCGGTGTGGAACACCAGGCAGCGCCCCTCGGCGGAGGTGACGGCCACCTCCAGATCCTCCTTGATGAGGAGGGCGGAGACCAGAGGGGACTTGTCGGAGTAGGCCCCGGTCAGCTTTTTCCGCCGGGTCTGGGTCTGGTAGGCGCTCAGCTCCACCCGGGCCGCCTTACCGTTTTCAAAGAAGAAGAGCAGGTGTCCGGCATAGTCGGAGGTGAGGCAGGCCCACACGACGCTCTCGCCGGGGTCCATGCCCAGCCTGGTGGGCAGAAATTCGCCCAGCACGCTGGCCTTGGTATCGTCGAACTCGCTGAGAGGGGCCTTGTAGCACTGCTGCCTGTCGGTGAACACCAGCAGCATATCCCGGTTGTTCCCCTCCCAGTACAGCCAGGGGCCGTCCCCCTCCTTGTACTTCTGCTCGCTGCTCATGCGCAGGGACTGGGGGGTGATCTTTTTGAAATAGCCCTCCCTGGAGCAGAAGACGTGGACCGGGTAGTCGGGGGTCTCGTCCTCCTCCTCCCCGGCGGCGGCGCTCTGGTAGTCGTAGACGATCTCGGTGCGGCGTGGGGCGGCGTATTTCTTTTTCACCGCTGCCAGCTCGGAGGTGATGATCTTCTTGATGCGGCCCGGATTGGAGACGATGTCCCGCAGGTCGGCGATCTCCTCCTCCAGCCCGGCCACCTCTTCGATGCGCTTGAGGATATACTCCTTGTTGATGTTGCGCAGCTTGATGTCGGCCACATACTCGGCCTGAATGTTGTCGATGCCGAAGCCGATCATCAGGTTGGGCACCACCTCGGCGTCCTCCTCGGTCTCCCGGATGATCTTGATGGCCCGGTCGATGTCCAGCAGGATCTTCTTCAGACCCTTCAGCAGGTGGAGCTTCTCCTCCTTCTTCTTCATGACGTGGTAGGTCCGCCGGCGCACGCCGTCCATCCGCCAGGCGGTCCACTCCTCCAGGATCTCCCCCACCCCCATCACCCGGGGCATTCCGGCGATGAGGATGTTGAAGTTGCAGGAGCAGGCGTCCTGGAGGGTGGTGGACTTGAAGAGCCTGGCCATCAGCTTGTCCGGGTCGGCGCCCCGCTTCAGGTCGATGGTGATCTTCAGACCGTTCAGGTCGGTCTCATCCCGCATGTCGGCGATCTCCTTGACCTTGCCCGTCTTGATGAGCTCGGCCACCTTGTCCATGATGGCCTCCACCGTGGTGGTGTAGGGGATCTCGTACACCTCGATGAGATTTTCGCTTTTCAGATAGCGCCACTTGGCCCGCACCTGGAAGGAGCCCCGGCCGGTGGCGTAGATCTGCCGCAGAGCCGCCTCGTCATAGAGCAGCTGGCCGCCGGTGGGAAAGTCGGGGGCCTTCAGATACTCCAGCAGGTTGATCTCCGGGTTTTTCAGGTAGGCCGCTGTGGCGTCGCACACCTCCGCCAGGTTGAAACCGCACAGGTTGGAGGCCATACCAACGGCAATGCCCTGGTTGGCGCTCACCAGCACGTTGGGGAAGGTGGTGGGCAGCAGGGTGGGCTCCTGCATGGAGCCGTCGTAGTTGTCCACAAAGTCCACCGTGTCCTGGTCGATGTCCCGGAACAGCTCGGCGCAGATGGGGTCCAGCCGCACCTCGGTATAACGGCTGGCCGCCCAGGCCATGTCCCGGGAGTATACCTTGCCGAAGTTGCCCTTGGAGTCCACCAGCGGGTGGAGCAGGGCGCCGTAGCCCCGGGAGAGGCGCACCATGGTGTCGTAGATGGCGGCGTCGCCGTGGGGGTTGAGCTTCATGGTCTGGCCCACCACGTTGGCGCTCTTGGTGCGGTTGCCCCCCAGCAGATGCATTTGGTACATGGTGTACAGCAGCTTCCGGTGGGAGGGCTTGAAGCCGTCGATCTCCGGGATGGCCCGGGAGACGATGACGCTCATGGCGTAGGGCATATAGTTGAGCTCCAGGGTCTGGGTGATGGGCTGCTCCAGCACCTCAGGCCGCAGGCCCATGACGTTGGGGTTATTGACCTTCTTCGCCCCCTCCTGGGGGGCCTTCTTTTTTGCCAAATCGAATCATTCCTTTGTCCGTGCCGGCTGATGATATTCAGTGATTGGAATTATATCATTTTTTTCAAAAAAACGCAATTCATCACCGTAAAGCGCAAAATAAAGGCTCTTTTCAAGGTTCGTGTGTCTGTAACAGACCGGCCCCTGCGGATCGCCAACAACAGCTTGCAGGGGCGCACCGATGCGCGCCCGCTGGTCTATGGACCACGCTGGACCCAGACGGGAGAAAATAAATAACAACAAAGACGGCGGCCCGCGCATCGCGCGGGCCGCCGTCTTAAAATGACTCAGGGAAGCGTGGGAATAGTGACGCTGGTGCCGGAGCCGTCCACAGTGAAGTTGGTGACATCGGCGGGCCAGTAAGTGACCTCCGGGTCGGTGGAGTAGAGCACCAGGGCCAGCTGGTGGCCGGCTTCCACGGTGTAGTCCATGGGCTGGAGCTCCAGAGTAAAGGTGTAGAACTCGCCGGGGGTCACGGTGTCCACGTTGTAGATGGAGGTGCGGTTCTGGATGTCCATCCAGCCCCGGGTGATGATCTTGCGGTCGGTCTGGGTCAGGGCAAACTGCTGCAGGTCCTTGGCTGCCAGGCCGCCGCCCTGCCACACCGCGCCGGGCTGGAGGGTGTCGGCGGTCACGGCTTCGCCGTACTGCTCCAGCATGACGGCCTTCATGCCGCCCTCGGGGGCCACGTCCACCAGCATGGCGCTGAGGATGCCGGTGGCCCGGTCGGTGCTGGCCTTGACGGTGACGGTGGGTGTGCCGTTGATGTGCAGGTCCTCCGCCAGGTCGAAGGTGTACACCGCGCTGGCGCCGGTGCTGCCGGAGATCACGTCGTCCTCCCAGGCATAGGCCATGTCGGTGCAGTACTCGATCCAGCCATCCCCGGTGTCGGCCAGAGAGGTGTCGAAGCGGGTGACGGACAGGTCGCTGGTGAAGGTCTTCCGGCCGCTGCCGGCGTCGAAGCGGACCGTGTCCTTGCCGCCCCAGCTGTCATAGCTGTGCCAGGTCAGGTCGGTGTTGCTCTGGACCCGGACGTCAGGCTCGCTCTCCGCGCCGTTGTCCACGCCGTAGAGGTAGTGAGCGTACCAGCGGCCCAGGATGCCGTTGAGATCCAGGCCGTCGATCTGGTCGGGAGTCATGTGGGCGCCCTGGTGGAGGACCAGCTTGCCCTCCTGCCCGGCGCGGGCAAGGGTGTCGTACATCAGGGCGAACTGCTTGGGCCGCACGTTGAAGTCGTTGAGCCCGTGGATGATGAGGGCGCTGCACTGAAAATCCTCCGCCCCGTTGGTATAGTTGCGCTCGTCCCAGAACCGGTTATAATCGCCGGAGAGGGCATCTTGCTCCCGGATCATCTGCTGCTGGAAGGCCTCATAGTCGGCCTGGATGAGGCTGTAGTCCGCCTCGTCCAGCTGGCGGGACATGCAGTAATCGGCCAGGATGTTGCAGTCGTCGCCGGGATAGTACAGGCCGCCCGCCGCGGCGCCCTGGGAGCGGTAGTAGTCGTACCAGCTGGCGATGCCCGCCCGGGGCACGATGGTCTTCAGACCCTTTACGCCGGTGGAGGCCACGGCGAAGGCGGTGGAGCCGGCGTAGGACTGGCCGCTCATGGCCACGCTGCCGTTGGACCAGTCGGCCTTCACCTCAATGCCGGAGGTCTTGTCGGTGTAGGCCTTCACATTCTCGTCCCCTGCCAGCCACTGGACCACAGCGGCGAAGGCGGCGGTCTCGTCGGCGCTGGCGCAGGTCTCAAAGCCGTCGGAGCCCAGGGTGCCGGGACCGGCGCAGGACACATAGGCATAGCCCCGGACCAGCCAGTAGTCATAGGAATCCACGTTCTCGGTGGCCGCCCACACGTCGCCGCCGTCCCCCGCCTCGCCGGAGCCGGTGACGGTCTGGCGGGTCGGTGCAGCGGGCTTGGTCTCACCGGCCGTCCAGTCCCAGTCGGCCTTGGTGGTAGTGGTGGACTGCTGGGCCTGGGTGAGCTTGGCGTCCACGATGTGGCCGTTCCAGGTGTCCAGATCGTAGGCGTCGGTGCAGCCGGCGGAGTAGGGCCGGGCCTCAAAAATGGAGGCGGCCTTCATGCCCTCGGCGGTGGCGGCGGGACGCTGGATGAGCACCTTGACCAGGTCGGCCCTGCCGTCGCTGTCGGTGTCCACCGGGGTCTCCACATATACGACCTCGCGGATGATGGTATCATAGGAGAAGATGGGCTGGGCCTCGCCATTCACGAAAAGGGGCGCGGGGGTCTCAGCCTGTACCACCTCCCGATAGCGGGCCGCCAGGGCCGCCATGTCCGCCAGAGTCTGCCCGGTGAGGGTGTCGCCTCCGGCGAGAAGCAGGCTGTCGGCCAGGGCGCTGTAGTCGCCGGGCCAGGCGCCGATCTGCTTGTCGCTCAGGCCCATCCAGCGCATCAGAGCGGTGGCGGCCTCCAGGGGGGTGGCGGTGCGCTGGGGCTGGAAGGCGCTGCTGCCGCCGCCCTGCATCAGGCCTTTGTCGTGGAGCAGGCTGACCGCTGCCTGCCAGGGGGCGTCCTCCGCCACGTCGGCGTAGGCGCTGGGACGGGTCTCATAGGCGTCCAGCTCCTGGGTGTAGCCGCACAGCTCGACCAGCTGCTGGGCCAGTTCCCCTCGGGTGAGCCCCTCGTTGGCGGCAAAAGCGGGGGTGATCAGGGTCCCACAGAGAGCCAGCGCGAGGACATGGGAAAGCAGTTTTCTCACAATGATCCCTCCTGTATTCAATTTGTATTCTGTCGAATACGATGTATCTTGATTATAGCAAGGATGCGCCTGGTTTGCAACAAAATGCGGGCCGGGATCACAGAGATCCCGGCCCGCGGAAGGGGTCGTTTGCAGAAAGGCGGAGGGTGTTCAGACGCGCTCCTCCAGCGCTTTGGCGGGGTTGCTTTGGATGTATTGCCGGGCCTCCGCCGGGTCTGCGTCGCTGCGGATGACGTGGTCGTAGTAGGATTTTTGCCAGATGGACACGCCAATGGTCCGGCTCACCGCCCGTTTGAATTGCTGCACGATGGTGGAGAGGGACGTAGGGGCGGCAACCAGCAGCCCGTCCGGGCCGGGCTGCTGGATAGCCAGGACCAGGTGCACATGGTCAGGCATAATGGCGCAGCAATCCACTGTTACGCCGGGGTAGCGGCTGGGGATCTCCCGGATAGCCCGCTCCACAGTGGTTCCCCCAGGTGGTCAACGTCGCCTGTACCGGCGGGCGATTGGTAATCGCCCCTACGGCAGGCACAAGGGTGCACAGGATGTTCTGGTGGCGCACAGCCGTACAAATGGTGACGAAATAATAGCCGTTCCGGCTGTAATCGTGGGATTTCAAGCGCAAAGATTTCCGCTTTGGCAGTTGTTCTTCCGTGGCATCCCTGTAGGGGCGGCAACCTGCCGCCCGTCTCTTTTACGAAATATCGGCCAGCTCCAGATACTTATACCCGTTTTCGGCGATATGGTCTTTTCTTCCCTGGAGGTTGTCGCCCAGCAGCAGGTCGAAGGCGGCGGCGGTGCGCTCCACGTCCTCGGGCATGACCTTGATGAGCCGCCGGGTCTCCGGGTTCATGGTGGTGAGCCACATCATGTCCGGCTCGTTCTCGCCCAGACCCTTGGAGCGGTTGATGGAGCACTTCTTGCCCGAAAGCTCGCCGTTTACGATCTCGTTCTTTTCCGCGTCGGAGTAGGCAAACCAGGTCTTATCTTTGTAGTTGATCTCGTACAGGGGGGACTCTGCGATATACACATACCCCCGCTGGATCAGGGTGGGGGTCAGCCGGTAGAGCATGGTGAGGATCAGGGTGCGGATCTGGAAGCCGTCCACGTCGGCATCGGTACAGATGACGATCTTGTTCCAGCGCAGGCTCATCAGATCGAAGGCGGCCAGATCCTTGGCGTGCTTGTCGTGGACCTCCACGCCGCAGCCCAGGACCTTCAAAAGATCGGTGATGATCTCGCTTTTGAAGATCTTGGCGTAGTCGGCCTTCAGACAGTTGAGGATCTTGCCCCGGACGGGCATGATACCCTGGAATTCCGCGTCCCGGCTCAGCTTGACGCTGCCCAGAGCGGAGTCGCCCTCCACGATGTAGAGCTCCCGGCGGGTGGTGTCCTTGGTGCGGCAGTCCACAAACTTCTGCACCCGGTTGGAGATGTCCACGTTGCCGGACAGCTTCTTCTTGATGTTCAGCCGGGTGCGCTCGGCGTTCTCACGGGAGCGCTTGTTGATGAGCACCTGCTCGGCGATCTTGGCGGCGTCGAAGGGATTTTCGATGAAGTAGACCTCCAGCTGGGAGCGCAAAAATTCGGTCATGGCCTCCTGGACGAACTTGTTGGTGATGGCCTTCTTGGTCTGGTTTTCATAGGAGGTCTGGGTGGAGAAGTTGCTGCTCACCAGCACCAGACAGTCCTCCACATCGGCCCAGGTCAGCTTGCTCTCGTTCTTCTGATACTTGCCCTGGGCCTTCAACCAGGCGTCGATGCCGCCTACGAAGGCCGACTTCACTGCCTTCTCCGGGGAGCCGCCGTGCTCCAGCCAGGAGGAATTGTGGTAGTGCTCGATGACCTGCACCGTGTTGGAAAAGCAGAAGGATATGCTCAGCTTTACCTTGTACTCGTCCTTGTCCGCCCGGTCCCGGCCCCGCCGCTCGGTCTGCCAGAACACGGGCTGAGTCAGGGGGGATTCCCCCGCCAGCTCCTTCACATAGTCTTCGATGCCGTTTTCGTACTTGAAATCGGTAGTCTCGAATTTGCCCCCCACCTGGTTGCGGAAGCGGAAGGTAATGCCGGCGTTGACCACCGCCTGCCGCTTGAGCACATCCAGGTAGTAGTCCACCGGGATGTCGATGTCGGTGAACACCTCCAGGTCGGGCAGCCAGCGGAACTTGGAGCCGGTCTTTTTTCCGGCGTAGGGTTCCTTTTTCAGGCCGCCCACATTTTCGCCCTGCTCAAAGTGGAGGGTGTACTCATATCCGTCCCGGTGGATCACCGCGTCAAAGTACCGGCTGGCGTACTGGGTGGCGCAGGAGCCCAGGCCATTGAGGCCCAGGGAGTACTCGTAGACGTCGCCTGAGTTGTTGTTGTATTTGCCGCCGGCATACAGCTCGCAGAACACCAGCTCCCAGTTGAACTTCTGTTCCTTCTCGTTCCAGTCCACCGGGCAGCCCCGGCCGAAGTCCTCCACCTCGATGGACTTGTCCTCATACCGGGTGACGGTGATGAGATTGCCGTGGCCCTCCCGGGCCTCGTCGATGGCGTTGGACAGGATCTCAAACACCGCGTGCTCGCAGCCCTCCAGTCCGTCGGAGCCGAAGATGACGGCCGGGCGCTTACGCACCCGATCCGCCCCCTTCAGAGACGAAATGGAGTCGTTGCCGTAACTTTTGGGGGAAGAACTTCTTGCCATGGGCCTCTCCTCGTATCATCAGACAGCGGTCTCCCGGGAGACCGGCGTCAAGTGTTAAGTCATATTTTATATTACCCCATCCCCGCCCGGCGTGTCAAGGAAGGCGGACGGGGGCAGAAAAGGGCCCGTGTAGGAGTACAATACATATTGGACAGTTGAATAAGAAAGAGATGAAGGATAAG
>CAUWDA010000050.1:0-15259 GCA_963557075.1 uncultured Flavonifractor sp.
GAAAGCGGAACAGGCCGTTGAGGGCGGCCAGCGCCCCGTTGACCGTGGCCGGGGCGCGGCCCTGGGCCAGCAAGCACTCCTTCCAGCTCGTCACCGCCTCCCGGCTTACGGGACTGTCCCCCAGCCAGCGGGCAAAGGCGCGGATGTCATGCAGATATTTCTCTATGGTGGCCGCACTTTTTTCTTCCAGCCGGAGATGATTTTCGTACAGCCGGACGTGTTCTGATGTCAATTTCCGTTCGCTCATGGTAGCCCTCCTCGATGGTTCTATACGGCTATTTTACGGGCAAAGCAAAGCCCACAGCGGCAAGTACCGCTGTGGGCTTGTTGCGATGCTGTCCCGCTTGCCGTATTGGTAGGATACCCACCAGCAGAGGGAAATGATGCACTTGGTTGCCATTTCGGCACCGGAGCAACTTTCGCAAGGCAGACAAAAAGCGGAGCGCTTACCAGCACTCCGCTTTTGACAGCTCTCTTTGCAGATAGACCATATCCACCAGCCGGACCCCACACTCATAGATGGGGTGGTCGTAGTGGTCGATAAAAAAGTTTTTGACCCGGTGGCTCCTGCGAAAGCCGCAGGCTTCATAAAACGGGATGGTGGCGGGGCTGTCCCCAGTGCCCACCTGCAACACGGTATATCTCCTCCCATAGGTCCGGATGAGGAAATCCACCAGGGCTTTTCCATAGCCCCTGCCCTGGGCCCCCGGCTCCACGGCAATGTTTTTTAACTCCAGGACCCCGCCGCCCTCGTCGGTCACCACGCACTCCGCCTTGACTCCGTCGTCCTCCAGCACATACATGGTCCCCCGCTCCAGATAGCGGTCGAGCATATCCTCCTGCTCATCCGCAAGCAGAAGCAGCGAGAGGTACTGCTTTTTATCCTTCTCCACTTTTCTGATTTCCAACGTCTGTCACCGCTTTTCGTACACCAGATCCACGATCCCGTTATAACATTCCGTTCCCACCAGCTTCAGCGGAAACTCCTGCCCCAGTTCGGGGAACAGCCGCACGCCTTTGCCCAGCACGGTGGGGATGACCGACAGCCACAGCTTGTCGATGCGCCCCGCCTTCAGCAGCTGCCCGGCTACGGACGCGCCGCCGCAGATCCAGATATTCCCTTCATATTCCCCGTTCAGACGCTCTGCCAGATCAGTCAGATCTCCGTTCCAGAAGAAAATGTTCTCCCGAGCTGTTTCCTGCCGGTGCGTTGCCACATAGCAGGGGCGGCCCTCGTAGGGCCAGCTGCCCGGGGAGAGCTCCGTAACGATCTGGTGGTAGGTCGTCCAGCCCATCATGACGGCATCCACCGTCTCATAAAATGCCGGGTAGCTGCCAGGGGCATCCGGCTGGCTGCCGTCACCCGCCAGCCAGCTCACGCCGCCCTGCTCGTCCGCAACATACCCATCCACGCTCACGGCAAGATACAACACGATTTTTCCCACAAGCATCCCCTCCATTGCCCCTATTGTACTCAAGCGCTCCCAAAAACACAAGAAAAAAAAGAAACACGACAGACCGTTGTCGTGTTTCTGTGCTATAATGCAGGCAGACATGCGAAAGGCGGTGAACTCCATGAAGCTGGAGCGGCTCATCGGCATCCTGTCCATCCTGCTCCAGAGGGAGAAGGTCACCGCCCCGGAGCTGGCGGAGCAGTTCGAGGTGTCCCGCCGGACCATTCAGCGGGACATTGAGGCCCTGTGCCGGGCGGGCATTCCCATTTCCACCGCCCAGGGCGCGGGGGGCGGCATCTCCATTATGGAGGGCTACCGGGTGGACCGCACGGTGCTCACCGCTCCGGAGATGCAGGCCATCCTGGCGGGGCTGCGGAGCTTGGACAGCGTCAGCGGCACCCGGCGCTACACCCAGCTGATGGAAAAGCTGTCCGCCGGAACAGGCAGACTGATGCCCAGCGGCGCCCATATGCTTATCGACCTCTCCTCCTGGTATAAAACCAGTCTGCCCCCCAAGATCGAACTGATCCAGGACGCCATTGAACAGCACCACACCATCCGCTTCACCTATTTCTCCCCCAAAGTGGAGACCGTGCGGACGGTGGAGCCCTGCTACCTGGTGTTTCATTGGTCTGCCTGGTATGTGTGGGGCTGGTGCCAGACGCGGAAGGATCTCCGCCTGTTCAAATTGAACCGCATGACGGAGCTTACCACCGGCAAGCCCTTCGCCCCCCGCTCTGTCCCTCTGCCCGATCTGGAGCCGGAGCGGGTCTTTCCGATCAAATATCAGCTCACCGTTCTCTTTGACCCCGCCTGCCGCTGGCGGCTGGTAGAGGAATACGGGGCAGACCGCTTCACTGTGGAGCCGGACGGCCGGCTGCGCTTTACCGGCGGCTTTCCCGACGGGGACAGCGCGCTCAGCTGGGTCTTGACCTTCGGGGATAAGGCCGAGTTACTGGAACCGCCAGAGCTGCGGGAGCAGCTTGGAAAGCTGGCGGAAGCATTGGCCGAGCGCTACAGGAGGAATTGACATGGCGTCTCATCCGGATTTTGTGAACTATGTGGCCGAGCAGCTGCGGGAGGCAGGCGCCATCCGCAGCCGGAAGATGTTCGGCGAATACGGCCTGTACTGCGACGGTGTGTTCTTCGCTGTCATCTGTGACGACCAGCTTTTCGTCAAGGTCACCCCCCAGGGGGAAGCGGCGTTCCCCGACCTGCCCAAGGCCCCGCCCTACGAGGGGGCCAGGGACTCCTTTCTGGTGGAAGATGTGGAGGACCGGGAGCGGATGACAGAGCTGACCCGCATCACCTGCCTGGCACTTCAGGCACAGCCCCAAAAGCGGAGGAAATGACCATGGCCTTTGACTACAAGAAAGCATATAAGGAATTTTATCTGCCCCCCAAAACGCCGGGCATCGTCACCGTGCCTGCCATGAACTTCCTGGCCGTGCGTGGTCATGGCGACCCCAACGAGGAAGGCGGGGCTTATAAGCAGGCTCTGGAGCTGCTCTATGCCGTGGCCTACACCATCAAAATGAGCAAACTGGGCAGGCACAGGCTGGAGGGGTACTTTGACTATGTGGTGCCACCTCTGGAAGGCTTATGGTGGCAGGAGGATACGCAAGGCGTGGACTACGCCCGCAAAGCGGATTTCCGGTGGATCTCCCTCATCCGCCTGCCGGAGTTTGTGACAAAAGCGGCTTTTGACTGGGCCATCCGGGAGGCCGCCGAAAAGAAAGGGCGGGACTTCTCGGCTGTGGAGTCCTTCTCCTGGGAGGAAGGGCTGTGCGTCCAGTGTATGCACCTGGGCCCGTACGACGACGAGCCCGTCACCGTGGCCGCCATGGAGGAGTATGCCAGGGGGCAGGGCTATGAATTGGATTTCAGCCAGGGCCGGTTCCACCACGAGATCTATTTGAGCGACGCGCGGCGGTGCAAGCCGGAAAAACGGAAAACCGTCATCCGGCAGCCGGTGCGGCGCGCACTATGAGCGGTGACCGGCCATCACGCTCACTCCGCGGTATGACTTCGTTTCACACGGTTTCTGTCATAGGCCTTCTTATTGGGCACGGTCCTGGTGACCGGGCAGAGTCCGTACCAGGAGCCCCGCTGCTTATCATGATAGCGTTTCTGTTCTTTTTTGCTCCGCTTGCTCAGCGGGACTATCTTCTGCACTGGGATCAGCCTCCTTACAGGGGTCCAGTCTGCCCTTCTCAATGTGACATTCTCCTTACAATCCCCGGTTCCCACTTGCTTTTTCTCCTCCGCTCCGCTATTCTGTAATATCCCGCTGGGGAAATACCAATACGGAGGAAAGCGAAATGTGTCTGTATCCGACCATCGACCTCCCTGCAACCGGGAAAAATATCCTGCGGCTGCGGAAGGAGCGGGGACTCAGCGTCAAAGACCTCCAGTCGTTCTTCGGTTTTGAGGACCCGCAGGCGATCTACAAGTGGCAGTGGGGAAAATGCCTTCCCTCAGTCGATAACCTGTATGCGCTCAGCGCATTGCTTGAAGTGCCTATGAATGAGATCCTTGTCTCATCCCGGCCAACGATCGATCTTATGGTATGTGAGCAGCAGGCGGAAGCCTGCTGCTCACCTTTTTACAGGCCGGCCGCCCCGGATGCAGCAGAACACGAAAACAGCTTAAACCATTTCGACCGGCGCTTCCGCCCGGCGCCGCCTAACGCGGCGCACAGGGACCAGGGCGGCGGTCTATTTCTATGGGCGGCACAATGGCCAACTGTTTCGAGTTTCAAGCTCGTCAGAGATGGAGATGTGAGATGCGGATCGGCGAGACAGCGGATATGGGGATATCGCGTTCACGAAGCAGCGTCTGGCGCTGGCAGAGGCACAGAATGTTTCCTCTCACAAACCAGGGTGATGTACCAGGTCAGCATTTCTGCTCAGTATTTTTTGTGTGCAGCGTTATGGTTCATCTGCACCTGAACCGGTCTGCGCATGTTCCGTCTCTGCTGCATCCGGGGCGGCCGGCGCCGCACGTCAGGCGGTCCGGCTCCCCATGCGATCGTTGAAAATGGCCGCAAAGCTGTCATTCACATCAAAAGGCGCCTCGTAGGCCACCTCGGAATTGATCAGGCAGCGGTCCAGCTCCGCGCTCACCGCGTCCGCCTTCTCAGACAGCCGCTTCAACGCCGCCCGGATCTGGTTGCGGTCGTAGTTGATCGTGACGACCCGCTTGGCGTCGCAGCGGTAGGAGACCTGGTTGCCGTCCGCGTTGAACCGGTAGCCTGTAGCGCCGCCCGCCAGCAGTTGCTCGGAATTCCGCAGGTCCACCATGTGGCGGAACACCGCGGCAATGGCCTGACGCTTTCCGTTGAGACTGACCTCGCTGTCCATGTCCACCGGCTGCTGACTCTTGGCGGCGCGAATCGCTCTGGAGAGTTTCTCCCGTTCGGAAAGCAAATCAAGCAGAAAGGCCGCCACATCATTGATCCGGTCCGCGTACTCGCTGGGCGCCACCTCCACAGTGGTCTCGTTTTCCTTTTCAGGCATGACCTTCTTGTGGAGCGCCGTCACCTTGATCTCCGTAATGTTCCGGTCGTCCTCCAGGAGCATCTCTGCCTCGTCCATCAGGCTTTGCAGCTTGTTCTGGAACCGGAACGCTTCCTTTAAGTTCATATACAGCCATCCTCCCCTGCTCGTTCTGTTCTGCCCCTATCATAGCCTGCTCCATGCCACTTGTCATTGAACCGGTGGTTCAACCCGTATGTCTTTTGAAGCGGCGGTATCATTCCGGGGCGCGGCGGGACGGACGGTATGCGGGCAAGGGTTTACTGCTCCGGCTGTTTGTCCATAAAACTGTTTGGCCGGTCCGGACGCACCACAAAACTGACCTCCGCCATTCGCTCAAGCAGGGCGTCTGCGTCGTGCGCCAGCTTGTACTCCAGTTCCTCCCGATACAGGGGGATGACCTGATAGAAGTTGACCTCCTCGCCGCCGGGCAGCGTGCAGACCTCGCCGACTCCTCCCATGTCCATGTCCTGGGGGCCGGTCAAAAGACCGGCGCAGAGCTTTGTGCCTTTTGCAAAGTCCTCCTTATTGTCTATGGTATGGCCAAAGCCCAGCCACGTGTCGTTGGCGATGGGCAGGCGGGCTAAGACCTTCAGCAGCCGGATGGGCCAGTACCACCGCTCGTCCTGCATGGACTCCTGATCCAGCTTCCAGTCCGCAGGCAGGGCGATGGCCAGCTCCGCCCGCTCCAGCTTGTACTCCGCCAGCTCCTCCGGCACATTCATCCGGTGGGCGCCCATGCCCATGGTCACCAGGGTGTAGTAGTCCCGCTCCTCAGTGGGCGGTACCATGCAGATGTCCACATGGATGTCGGGAGAGACCAGCTCATGGAACACATTCTCAACTTCACCGAAATACTGCTCAATATGCCCCTCGACGGCCGTCATCTCCTCCTCAGTGTAGAGCTCCGGCTCGCGGCTCTCCTCGGAGGACCAGAAGGCGTCCTCCACCTCTGTTCCGTCTGGATTCAGGAAGATCTGGAAGTATCCGCCCCCCTCCGTCAGCTTGTAGAGCAGACCGATGTGGTAGTCCAGCCCCACCAGCACCGTATCCAGACGGGCCGCTCTGCCGTCCGGGTGCGCTCGTTCCAGCCACCGCCCGCTCTGGAGCCAGCCCCTTAGCTGCTCCAGCCAGTCCGTGTGCAGCTTGGACATTCCCGCTTCGTTCATCTGGAATACCAGATCCACGGGACGGTCGTTTACCAGATACGGGAACTGCGTATAGGGCGCGTTTGGGGTGTACTGCTTCGGTTTCGGGCCGAAGATGGCCCAGAAGCGTTCCATTCCCTCCTGATCGACGGTGATACAGGAGATGGCGCGCTGTTTATCATCGGCATCCGCGTCCAGCCCCTGCTGGAGCGTTTGATCGGCACCGGGATCGATCCAGTGGTACTCCATCCGCTCCAGAGGTTCGCCGGCCTCGATCTCTTCTTTCAAGGTCAGGAACTCATAATCACCCGGTTCCAGTTTTAATCCTTGTTTGACGGCATCCAGCGCACCAGTCTTATCACCAAAATGCGCCCGCAGTTTGCCCACTTGCAGCCAGATCCAGGGGTAGTCCGGCTCCTCCCGGGCACCCTTTTCTGCGTAATCGAGTGCTTCTTCCAGCCTGCCGCAGTACATCAGCGCCACCGAATAGCGGTAGTACCAGGTGGCGCAGCCCCCGGCGTTTTTCTCCGAAGCTTTCATCCAATCTGCCGCCTTGTAGTAGCACCGGTACTCATCCAGATTGTTGCAGGCGAAGGAGTACCACAGGGCGATCTGTAGGTCCCGCTGGGCCTGCCGCTGGGTGAACCTGCCTTCCTGCACGCCCCGTTCCATAAAGTCCTCCAGCCAGCGGTACATCTTCCCAAAATAGCTGGACACGTCCCCGCAGAAGCCCTCCAAAGTGCGGATGTCCTCCGCTGAGAGCAGGGAGCCGGTCTCCGGGTCCACCTCCGGCTCCGTTTCCTGCTCCCACAGGCGGACCGCCCCCACATCCCGGCGGAATACGTGGAACGCGCCCTGGGCCACGCCGGAGTCAGCAAAGAAATCTCTGGCCGCGTCCAGCACGGCAGGCAGATCCCAGGCGAGGAAGTCCAGATACCCATAGTACAGCCCGGTGGCCCCGCCCAGGAAGGCGACGGCTTCCGCTCCGGCTTTGTTCAAGACCGCTTCTTGCAGTGCATCCCGGAAATCCAGAATATTTTTGCTCCGCTCCTCGCCGGTAAAACCAGACAGCGGGTACAGGAGGAATCCGGCCGCGATGCCGTCCCGGTGGTACTCGTCCACCGTATCCGTACAGGCAGCCAGGTATTCGTTGATCATGACCGGGAGACGGCATCTTCCAACATAGGTATCCAGCCGCCAGTCGGCGTCCGGGTCCTCCACCGGTTCCAGCTCATAGGCAAGATAGCTGTTTTCCAGATAGTCACTGCCATCCCGCCAGAGGGAGAGTCCCATGCTTTGCACCAGCTCCGGCAGTTTGGAAAGGGGCATGGCCGGCTCGTCTTTCGGCTCTGCACAGACATCAAAACCGGCAAGCAGCGCGATGGCGGAAACCTCTCCGATGGTTTGATCCACCAGCATGGAGAGCGCCCACCAGACCCTGTCCGCTTCCTCTTTCAAGAGCGGCGTCAGCTTCTCACAGTAAAGGGCCACGTTCATCTGGTTGTTCTCTGTTTTCTCTGCCCATATCTGCACATCCTCGGCCCGAACTTCGATGTCTCCGGCCCGCAGCTCGAAGCCCTCACTGGGCTGACGGCCCACCAGGATATTCCAGTGCTCCAGCACCGATTCCGGGGCCTGCTGCTGGAAGTACACCAGCGGGAACAGGCGGGAACGAAGGCCCTCCGGGCTGAGGATCAACTCATACTTTTCGCCGTTGAAGCCCAGCTCAAAGGACGTGTCCCGCAGGGCGGTCTTGAGTGCATTGCCGCAGGTTTCGATCAGTTCCTCGCCCCGCCGGCGCGCTTCGTCGGTATCCATGATCCGGCGCAGCGACCCCTCAATCTGAGAAAAGGCTGCCCAGGCCTCCTCCGTCCTTTCCCGGAAGCTCTTTGCGAACCGGGGCAGGGACAAGCGGCGGCGGCAGTCGTCGATGTATCCCTGGGTGTCCTCGTCGCCGGGGCGGGCCTCCAGCGCCTTTTCAAAGTAATGCATGGCGGGGCCTTCCTCATCCAGGTAATAATAGGCGGAAGCGATTCGATAATTCCAGCAGTGGTCCCCGTTAAAATATTCCTCATGGGGCTCCAGAAGCTCCAGGGCTTTTTCATAGAGCGCCCGTCCTGCCTCTCCGACCTCTGCAATGCCAATGTACGCCTTGGCCAGCTCACTGTCCAGCTCCGGGGTGCGCTCCCCGGCGGAGATGGCCTCCAGCGCGTCAATGGTCTTTTGATATTCGCTGCCCTCATTCCACTTCCGGCATTGTTCCAATAATTCCATATCAGCATCTCCCTTTATGGTTCTGTCCATCATGGGACCCACACCGGCCCCACCGTATGTTCCGCTTATTTGGTCGAAAATTCATTCTGGAAGAAGGCCGTAAATGCTTCCAGCTCCTCCTTCTGATAGAGATAGATGTACAGACTCTCATCCTCCAGCCACTCATAGGCGTTGATGCCGATGTACCCCTTTCGATCGGGATAGATGATGAAGGCGTCGGTGGGGTATTTGTTCCGGTACGCCTTGTGGATCTCCTCCCGGCGGTAATAGGTGGGGTCTCCATAGCCGGAGAGATCGGGAACGGTAGGCACCACCACGATGGTGCGGGTAGATTCATTCCACCCCACGATCAAATTGCCGATTTTGGTTTTGCTGCCGTGGACAAAGCCATAGTTGAAGCGGCTAACATCCTCGGTATAGCCCACGATCAGGCGGTACTCCTCGCCGTGCTCCACCGCCTGGTCAAACAGGGCGCGCACCTTTTTGGCATTGGCCGCGCTCTTTTCCATATCCGGCTCCGGCTCCTTAAACAGTTTGCTGAACAGTCCCATAACGTTGTCCTCCTCATTTTAGTTGAAAATTCATTTTAATTTCACTGCCCGGATCACCGGGCGGTAAAAGTCATCGTAGTTCCTGTCATAATCCTACCCGCTGCCAGCCGACCAATCGCTCCTGCACCCCGTCGATCTTCCAGCCCTCGCCCACCCGCTTCATCAGGAAACGGCGGTCAAAACCGGTGTTTTTCTCTCTGGTGTAGATATAGAGCTTGTTTTTGGTGATCTGCTCCGCGTCAAGGAATTCTTCCCCATTGTAGGTACCATGGGGACTGTACGAGAGACCCAGGGGCCGGTAGCCCGGACGGGGCTTTTCGCTCACATACTTCTCCCAGATGGCCAGCAGGCGGTGTACTGCCTCGGCCTCCTCAAACCCGGCCTGGTCCATGTACTGCTCCCATGCGGTCATCTCGACGAAAAACGCGGACAGGACTTTGCGGCATTCCTCCGCAGTCTGTTCGTCCAGCTTGTTGGGCTTTTGGGCCTTTTCCCGTTGGAGCTGGGAGAAGTGTTCCATCTGCTCCTCTGTGAATTGCACATGGGACACCGGATGGATGTAGTTGTTGCCGGCGATGGCCAGCAGGCCCTCGTAAGTAACAGCAGTGTGGTCAATCCAGATATGGGAGAGCTTGGGGATGGAGGCCGCCTGAAGCAGTCCGGCGTCGTCCAGCCCGGTGCGGTTCAGAGTCAGAAGGTCCAGCTTGCAGCTTTGTAGGGCGGACAGGCCGCTGCCATTGATTCCGGCGTTGCCGTCCAGCAGCAGATAGCGCAGCTTGGGCATGGCGGAAAAGACCGGAAAGCAGGCGTCGGTGAGCGCGCCGTTCTCCACGCCGAAATTGACCATATTTTTATGTCCGGCAAAGGGGGCAAGCAGTTCATCCGTCACTGGATAGCCTTTCACATGAAAACCCACCAGGGTGTAACCGGCCAGCCGCTCCATAATCTCCGGGGTCAGTTCCGGGACTTCCAACTGCTTCTCTCCATCCAAAGTCAGGACACCGTTTTCCCAGTCTGCTGTCCGCGCCCGTTTCGGCCATTCCATCGTTTCCCTCCTCACTCCTGCGCTCGATAACAGGCTTCAATGTCGATGAACCGCACATACACGGCGCAGACCTCACCCTTGGCGTCATAGCCGAAGTAGACGGGATAGTAGCCGTCCCCCCAGCCGGAGGAAAAGATGGGCAGGTTGCAGTCCGTGTCCGGCACCGTCCAGTTGAGCCAGTCGCCGCAGTCCCCCTGATATTTGGGGTGGGCCTTGGCGTTTTCCTCCAGCAAGTCGCAGAACAGGTCGTTGTAGGGGTCGATGTCCGGGTCCTCCTCCAGCCGCTTGGCCCAGTACGCCTTAAAGGCCGCCTGGGTCTGGATGTCCGCAATACACCCCATCCCGGCATCCACGCCGAAGCCGAAGTAGTCGTCATCTCCCAGCGCCGCGTCCAGTTCTTCGTTACCCACCATGCCCAGCTCATAGCGGACGGGTTTTCCCTGAGAAACCTCCACCTTGACACAGGCGTAGCGGTCGCCGTATTGTTCGCTGGGCACCACGCAGATTTTCACCGGGTAAGTTCCGGCGGGGATGGTTTGAAGGAACGGCAGAGTGTCCTCCAGCTCCACCAGCGGATCGCAGGCGAAGATCTGCCCGGTGGGGAAATGGACGGCACCGATGTCCAGTACATCCACCGCCATAGTTCCGATCACTTTTTCTGTGAAATGGGCTTCCAAGTCAACTTTGCAGGCCAGCTTGTCCTTGATGGATTCGTATTTGTTCAGCCATTCGGTCGTGGGCATATCGGTCTCTCCTTTCGGCTCCAGCTCCACCCGGATGATGGGCCGGTAAAAGTCATAGTCTCCATTCAGCTCATTGTTCTCCTGTACTTCCGGCCTGCAGTGGGGGGAACAGGGCAAATAGCCGAGCAAAGGCCCCAGTCCGCCGCAGATATTGCGCCCGCCGTCGCCACCGCAGGTGGTCAACAGTTCTCCCTCCACCATTTCCCGCTTATAGGGATCGCAGGCGATGGACAGGCCGAAAAAGTTGGGCTCCTCCATGTCGTAGGGCCGGTTCTCGTCCTCCTCCATATCCTCAAACCAGCGCAGGCGCATGGCGTAGTCCAGCCCATCCCCCCAGGGGAACAGGGTGCGGCACCCGCCGCCGCACAGGTAGGCCCACTCGTCCGCCGTGGGCAGAGAGAAGCCCTGTTTTTGCAGTCCGGCAAGAAGCGCATCGTAGTCTGTGGGGTGATAGATCCAGAGTTGAAAGCCTTTTTCCGTCCGCTCAATGCGGGCAGACTGATGCAAGGTAAGGCTGCTGCTGTCACTCCAGGCAAAATCCCGGAACGCCTTCAGCCAGTCAGGGTGGGCGGTCAGCCTGGGATCGTCCATCTTGACCGGCTCCCAGCAGAGTTCCTCCAGCTCCCGGCCCACCAGCATGGGGCCGATGGCCGCCTGCCGGACGGGTGCCATGCTCTCTCCAATGAATTCTGCCGGGTCCCGCTCCAGTTCCCATTCCTGAAACAGGTACTCCAATTCCTCCCGGCTCTCCTGATTCAGTCCCACGGCAAACTGTTCCCAGCCCAGGGTGACGGTATCGCCGGGGACAAAGACGAACTCCCGGCCATCTTTCTCGAAGATACCGGTGGTGCAGCTCCGGCCCCAGCGGTCAAAGTGCTCCATCCGCACAAAATTCAAGTGATACTTCGCTGCGATCTGCTCCATGAGGGCCTGTTTTTTCTCGGGGGAGAGCCGGTCGAACTGAGGGCGAAGCAGCATTTCCCTTATGTTCACCTGGTCATTTGCGCACTTCTGCGGCGGCTCCGGTTCCTCCCCCGGGAGGAAGAAGGGCAGATTGGGATAAGTCTCCGGATACTCCCGCCAGGGCTCCAGCCTGCGGGGGTTGTTGGCTGTCCGCAGGAAGCCCCAGAAGTCGGTGGGGTAACGGAACACCGGCCCCACACCATTCCGCCGGGTGACGATGACCACGGTGCCGTCGGTGAGCATCCCGATGTGCTGCATCTTCTCTCCGCCGAACATGCCCGGACGGATGCGGAGTACCTCCCGCGTACTCATGTTGATGAGCTGGGCAAAGTCATCGGAGAGGATCTCGCCGTTTCCTTGCACCAGCAGCCAGTCCTCCGTGAACCAGCGCAGCTTCAAATCTTCCCCCATGCCGGGCAGAGGGGCGATGCGGCAGCGCCCGGTGTCCATGTCCAGCTCCAGCAGGCATTCCTTTATCCGCCCCTTGCCGCTGACGGCGTGGATCATATAGATGCGGCCTGTGCCGGGAACCGGAACGGCCTCGGAGAGATGGTCGTATCCATCCAGAGGGAACGGATGCTCTGTCACCTGACCGTCCGCCCAACGGTAAATATGTCCCTTGTACCACTCATTGGAAAAGTAGACCCGGCCCAGCCCGTCCGCCGTAATGCCGCAGTGGTAGGCGCCGCCCCAGTCATCCTTGGGCAGCGGCCAGTTCTGTACATCTTCACAGGTACCCCGGTCCGTAAAGGTGATCCGTGTGGCGTTGCAGGGGTCGCCCACCCAGAGGGCGTTTTCAACCCACCGGAGAGAGCGGGGCGCTCCCTCATATCCGATGGGGGAAGGCTCAAAAAAGTTCAGGGTACTGGGGTTTTTGCAGAGCAATGCCTTTCCCATCAGTCCGCTGGCGGAGGCCCTTGAAGAGGCATACAGCCCGGTTTGATCTGAATGGGAAATGCATCCGAAATGGTACAGGCTCTTGGAGCGGGTCACCTTCGGCGGACGGCAGCGCAGATCCGCTACGCAGCCATAGTTCCATTCCTCGGAATGACTGGTTTTCCACTCCCCCGCCGCAAAGTCTCCCGCCAGAGAATTGAAGAAATAGTCGTATTCATCCTCAAGAATGTATTCTTCACAGGGCATCACAGCGCCGGGGTCCTGCTTCCTGGCATGGTCGCCCCATTTTCGCCCCGGCTGTCTCATCAGGCGGCAATATTGCCCCTGTTCTTTGCAGTAGCGTTCCCATTCGCTGCGCTCTTCCTCTGGAATCAGGACAAACAGGTATTCGTCCTCGTCGTCCAGGTTATACAGGGCCCAGCCAAAGGTGGACAGCTCCTGCCCCAAGGCCGCCGTCCCTTTTTCGTGGGGCAATTTCATATACTGGACGCCCACGGTGTCAAACCGTTCCTCCAGCAGCGCAGGAACCTGTGTGCCCCATTTTTTCCGAAGCTCCGCCAGTGTGTCCTGTACGGCTCCATCAAATTTCAGGATGTCCAGCGCGTCGGCGATTTGTTCTGCAAAGTCTAGCATCCATCCGCCTCCTTATACCTCAAACTCACCTTCGATCATCCCATTGAGATATGTTCCGGGGTCAGCGATAAAGTCCTCCCATTTGGCAAGGGGGTGGAACTCCTCATGCTCGATGTCCAGATACCACAGCTTTTTGTCCCTGGGACTCCACAGCAGCAGGTAGTCGCTGTAATTGTCCATGGCCGCCATGAGGGAGAGCAGCTTTTTTCGCTTCCACGTCATTTCCTGCACATCCATGTAGGCGTAAAGCTCCGCCCACTTCACCCATTTCTGTTCCGGAAATTCCAACCGCAGGGGGCCGGTCTTGAGGTACTCCACCAGCTTGGCGGGCAGCTTGTAGGGCATGAGCTGCCTTGCCTTTTCCTGCTCGTTGTGCCAGTCCTCCGGTTCCAGGGCTTTTAAGTAGTCGGCCATCTCCTGATTTTTGTTCTGCACCGCCACGGTGTAAGGCCGGTCGCCGTATTTGTCAGCAATGGTGATGTCGGCCCCCTGTTCCACCAGCCAGCGCACCATGAGGAAATTGTTTGAGCGGGCGGCCTCGGTGACAGGGGTGGAGGCGTAAGGGAACACCATGTCCGGCTTGTGGTAATTGATGTCCGCCCCTTTTTCCAGCAGCAGTTTTGCAAGCTCGGCCTGCCCATCAGACACCGCCGCCCGGAACGCCTCGCCGCCAAACTTGTCCACTGTGATTCCGGCTTGCTCCAGCACCTGGATATTCTCCGGATGCTTGCCCCAGCGCACTTCCTGGAAGGCCCGCTCTTTCTGCTTCGGGCTGAGTTTTGCGGCCTGCTCGGCAAAGAGCGACACCACCTCCGGCCCACAACAGCGGGCAGCGGTAAGCAGCAGAGGCTGTTCCTCTGCCAGACCGGGATCGGCACCATGCTCCAACAGGAAGTGGATCATGGGCACATCGTTTTGAAAAACCGCAATCTCCAGCGGTGTGAGTTTGATATACTCGCCGAGCTGGATAGGAGCATCCAGATCCAGTCCGCCTTGGAGCATATCCTTCAATTTAGAAATGTCGTGGTCACAGATAGCCGCAGCTGTTTCCGGGATGCTCTCCCAATGACCAAGATATGCAATTTGGTACATAAGGCACCTACTTTCGTTGTGGATTCACTTTATAGGAAACGGTTCGCCCCATCAGCGTACTCACAGGGATTCCTCCTCGTCCAGGAGCTGCTCCTGGACCTCTTTGGGCAGGTCGTTCCACAAAATATCGTATGTAAACTCCCGAATCTCCGGGTAACACTCCCGTGCAGTCTTTTCCGCAACATCTCTGTTCAGGTAGTGCATCTCCTGGTGGAAAAACCAGTTGAGTTTTTCCATCAGCCGATAGAGTCGGATCTGTTCTTCTTGGGTCATGGGACACCTCCTCGGATTATCAAAATAGAACGGCTGCACTCACGCCAGCTCTGCATCCAAAATCTGCACCTGTTGCCCTTTTTCATTCACATAGTAAAGCGCAATGTAGTCGATGCCGTCCCGCTTGACCTGCTCCCAGGGCATCCGCTCACCGTTGATCAATTCTACGGTATCCGCTTCGTCCACCTCAAAGTCCTCTTTTTCGTTCTCATAGTCGTTGCCGCAGCCCAGCTCCAGCACCAGCCTGGAGGCGGGGATCTCATACCGCTTGAGGGGGCGGTGTTCCAATTCAGCCGGATCGTGTTCATCGCAGAACAGGTTGTTATAGCCATGCCGCCCGTTGTCGAAGATGACAAACGTCTCGCCACTCTCCGGGTCACGGGCCGCCACCAGTCCGGGGGCCTCGTCGCCATCTACGATATAGGGTTGGGTCTCTCCCTTCACCGTGAACAACTCGCCGTAATACCAAACCTCCAGCAGTTCATTTCCGGCAGAGGAGCAGAGGGTCACGGTGGGCAGGCGCTTTTGTACCTGTTCCTTAACATGGCCCTCCAGCCAGGTGGGAATTGGGGGAAAGGACGCCCCTTTCTCCTGTTTGGCGGGCGACGCCTGTGCATCGTTCCACGGCTCCATATCCAGGCTGATGATCC
>CAUWDA010000051.1:0-14534 GCA_963557075.1 uncultured Flavonifractor sp.
ACGGCGGCGGCTATATCGCCATCGACGAGAACAACATCGACGCCGTGGTGTTTTCCAAGACCGATTTGACCCTCAACGGCTCCGGAAGCCTGACCATTGACGCTCAGGTGGGCCATGGGGTGGTGTCCAAGGACGAGCTGACCATCACCGGCGGCAGCTACACCATCACCGCCGCGGAACACGGCATGACGGGCAAGGACAGCCTGGCCGTGGCGGGCGGCACGTTTACCATCACCTCCGGCAAGGACGGTCTCCACGTTGAAAACGCCGATGACTCCGCTCTGGGATTTTTGTATGTGGCGGATGGTGAATTTACCGTTGCCGCTCAGGGAGACGCCGTCAGCGCCAGCGGAACTTTGCAGGTAGACGGCGGAACCTTTGATCTAACCACCGGAGAGGGCAGTGCTTCGGTCACCATGCCCGCTGAGGACAGCTTTGCCCCCGGCGGCAGGGGCGGTGGTCCGGGCAGAGGGGATGGATCGCGGCCCCAGAGTGAACAGCCTGCCGAAGGGGAGACGCCGCCTGAGCGGGTGGACAGCAGCGATGGTGGACAACCTCCGGAGTTCCCCACCCAGCCGGCAGGAGAGGAACCGGCCTCTGCCACAGAAACAGCGGAAGTGACAGACACCGCGGAGGATACCGTCAGCCAGAAGGGCGTGAAGGCGGAGGGCGCCCTGAGCATCAACGGCGGCACATTCACCGTGGACAGTGCGGATGACTGCATCCACAGCGGCGGCGCGCTGACCGTCACCGGCGGGACCTTCACCCTCTCCAGCGGAGACGACGCCGTCCACTCCGACGGCGGGGTGACCATCCAAAGCGGCGACTTCTCCATTCCCTACTGCTATGAGGGCATCGAGGGTCTGTCCGTCACCGTGGAGGACGGGACCTTCGAGATCACCGCTTACGATGACGGCTTCAACGCCGCCGGCGGCGCGGACAACTCCGGCTTCGGCGGCAGAGGCGACCAATTTGCCGTTAGCGAGGACAGCTTTATCACCGTAAATGGAGGAACCATCACCATCGTATCGGATGGGGACTGTCTGGACTCTAACGGGGATCTTACCGTCAATGGCGGGACGCTGGACCTCACCTGCAACGGAAGCGGAAATACGACTCTGGATTGTAACGGGACCTACACCAATGATGGTGGAGATGTGACCACCAATGACGGTGCCGAATCTAACCCCGGCGGCATGGGCGGCGGACGCCCCGGCGGGAAGCAAGCTCCTCCCGCCCAAGAAACGTCTTCTGCCTAAGCTGGACCTGATCGAAATGGGCATCTCCGTTTGGAATCCCACGGGGAACCGCTCTATAAATCCGTCTTATTTTCTAGTTTTTTGTAGAGTCTCGTTGGAAATCACCAGCGAGACTCTGCTGGCGTTTAACAGACTGCCTAATCTTTTTTTATCGTATCGCGTCCTTCATGGTTTTGACATACGCACCGATGTAGTCGGGGGCAGCCCTCCCGTGCTGTTCCAGCAGCTTGACGATGGCAGACCCGACGATCACGCCATCGGCGAGCGCTGCCATCCTCTTGGCCTGTTCCGGCGTGGAGATCCCGAAGCCGATGGCGGCCGGGATATGGGTGTTCTGCCGCACAGTCTCCATCATGGAGGCCAGATCCGTTTTGATCTCGCTTCTGGCTCCGGTAACGCCCAGAGAGGACACCACATAGAGAAACCCTTCCGCCTCTCTGGCGATCATGGCGATCCTGTCCTTGGAGGTAGGTGCGATGAGGGAGATCAGCTCCACCCCATACTGCCTGCAAACCGGCAGGAATTCCTCCTTCTCCTCAAAGGGCAGATCGGGGAGGATCAGTCCGTCGATCCCCGTCTCCCGGCAGGCGGAGAAAAAGCGCTCTGCCCCATAGGAGAACACCACATTGGCGTAGGTCATAAAAACCAGAGGTATCTTTACATCCCGGCGCAGGTTTCGCACCAGTCCGAAGATCTGATCTGTGGTGACCCCGCCCTGCAAGGCCCGCAGGTTGGCCCCCTGGATCACTGGCCCCTCAGCAGTGGGGTCGGAGAAGGGAATGCCCAGCTCGATGAGGTCTGCGCCGTTTTCCACGGCGGCCCGGACCGCGGCGGCGGTGGTCTCCAGATCCGGGTCGCCGCAGGTGATAAACGGGATAAAGGCCTTTCCGCGGGCAAATGCCTGTGCGATCTTACTCATGGAGATCCTCCCCTCTGTATCGGGAGATGGCGGCACAGTCCTTGTCGCCCCGGCCCGAGATGGTGATGACGATGATCTGCTCCCGCTCCATAGCGGGAGCAAGCTTTATGGCGTGGGCCACAGCGTGGGCCGACTCGATGGCGGGGATGATGCCCTCCGTCCGGGCCAGATAGGTGCGCAGCACATCTTCCCGCAGTTCATACCACAGATTGTATGCCGAAGCAACACGCGGATCTTTTGCAAGCTCGTCTACAATTTCATCCACAACGGCTTTGAGCGGGGCCTTGAGATAGCCGTATTGCTTTTTGCCGGACAAGAACCGCAGACGGTCGGCCAGATACTGCAGCCGCTCCTCAATGTGTACATTTTGAATGTTCCCGGACTGCATCTCCTCAACCACTTCACGGAGCGCCGCCTGAGCATCTGTATTGAGCTCATTTCGGCGCTGTGTCTGCTTTTGATAGAGCTCCGTCAGATCCTGCCGGAAGATCTCTTTTGCCAGCCCCGACTTGATCTGCGCAATGCCCTGTTTGGTCAGAAACCCTTTGGACGGATCTGCACTGAAACAGACCATGTGGACATGGGGGTGGTGCGCCTCATCGTGAAAGGCGGCATACCATCGGAAGTCCTCCCAGGGTATCTTCATCGCCTCGGCCATATCCATGGCGTACTTGGAGAGCAACGCTTTCCATTCATCCGCCTTGTCATAACCGAGTCTGGCGGCATCCTCCCGGCGCAGGGAAATGATAGGCAGCCATATATTGCCGGGGTGAGTCGCAACCGCTTCCGCTATCTGCGACAGCACAAGGCTGTCTTCTGCGCCGGTGAACAATCCGTGGGAGCCAATGCGCTGTGCGCGAGGACGAGTTGCAATGTAGTTCAGGTAGTTATCCATTTTTGCAATGCGGTCATAGTTGTCCTCCAGCGCACGGGTGATAAATTCTGATGCATTGGATCGGGTAGGTGTCATCAGATAATCTTCATACTCAAACATTCCGCGGCTGAGCGGAAAGTCACGGAGGATCTGTTTTATCATTTCCTTTTGCTGCTTTGTAGCTTGCCACCCATCGCAGCCTGGGTCGATTCGTTCAACGCCATTGCGAGTCGCCATATACCGCACATAGTTTTCCAGATGTGCGCAAGCGGCAGATGTGCCGCCTTTGATATAGGGACATTTGAAAATCAATCGCGGCACAAGCTGTCACCTCGTTTTGATTTATTCCTCGCCCCTCTGGTAGTCAATCGCATCCTTGAAATTGATGCGGCCATTGGTCTGCTTGACTTCACGGATGGCGCGGACGCGGAGCTGGCGCAGATCCTCATCACTGATCTCCATGCCCGCTGCCAGCACATTCATCATCATGTTGATCTCCACTGCCAGCTTGAAGAGCAGACGGGCGATTCGATTCTCACTGTCCTGCACCGTGCCGCGCATGGCCGCCACCAACGCGGGCGGCAGATAGGCAGTGGCCTCCTGGCCGGAAAGATAGCCCGCATAGAATTGCGCGGCTGTTTCCAGAAAATCACTGCGACTCTTGCAGTTGTTCTCTTTGACCAATTTGTCGATGGTCTCCAGCGTGGAAGGGTACAGCCACGCTGGGATGCGCTCCTTGGCCTCCTCGCCCTTGGGGGCGGGTCTCCACTCATGTTTCATGTGCAATTCCCTCCAAAACCACCTGCCCCGGCCACCCAAACGCCGACCGAGGCAGGCTGATATTCCTGCTTCCTGTTCTTTTTCCGACCACCTGCCACAGCAAAAAAACGGGAAACCGACCACCTATCAAAACGCTCCCCGACCCGCATTGCGGGGCGGTGTCAGGAGGCAGGTGGGCGCTTTGCGGCCACCTGCTTTATCCTGCACCATTTTCAACCCCTCGGTTCACACCCCCAATACGGAGCAGAACCCGGCCCGCATTTCAGGGCTGCCTGCCATCCCTGCCAACGCTCCGGCACAAAGCCCGCACACGGCGCTCCCAGCGGTCAGTGGGGTACGGATGCCACCCCGGCGGCAAAGCGGGCCACAGGGGCGCACAGCGGGCCAACAGGGCGTTATCAGGCCGGTCACATCTGCGGCGTTTCCATCGCTGTGATCTCCGATTCTATCTCTGCCGCAAACTCCAGCAGGGATTGCCCGTATTTTTCTCGGCAGTACTGGTCCATCTTGTCCAGGATCGCACTCTTTTCCTCGGCATTGAGCTGGTAGGCCATCTCGTAATCAAAGCCATCCTCACGGCAGAGGATGACTTTGAGAGCGTCGCACACCTGACTGTTCTCCAGGTCATATTCGGCATAGATGTTGAGCCAGTTGTTGTTGTCCGCTGAATCCACATGGGTTCCAAAGACCTCATCGGGATCGAAAGAGCAGTCCATGTAGAAGTTCAATTGGCCGTCGAGTTCGGAGATCTCGTCGGAAAAAGTGACCTCCTCTGGCCGTAATCTGCGCGAGCCGTGGAGCTGGACCGGGGCCTGCGTATGGCTGGTGAGCTGCTTGCCCTCCAGCCGGGAGAGGAAAATATTCCAGCGAACCTCCTTGTTCACATGGCCGCTCTTGTCCGCAAAGTAGGCGGCGGAGGACACATCTTTGAGCCGGAAGCTCTGCCAGCCATCCATAATATTGAGGGCGGAGAGAATTCCTTTGTCAAAGTCGATCTCCACCAGACCGGTGACTTTGCCGAAATTCTCCAGCCTCCATGCGGCCAGCTGCTCAAACCGCTGAGGTGAAATCTCCTCTGCACCATAGATACACCGGGCGAATCCCTTTTCTTTGTCACCGAATGTGCCGCGCACATAGCGTCGCATGAGGATTGCCATATCCAAAAATTCCTGGCCGCTTTTGGTGGAGAGATAGTGTTCCTGCCCGTTCTCTGTGATGTGGAATCCGGCGTACCGGGTGTTGGCTTCGACGCTTCGCTGGCTTTCAAGCTGTTCAGCATCCAGTTCCTGCTGGATTTTTTCTTGCTGCTCGGGCGGAACACGCTGGGCGTAAAGTTCGTCAAGGCGCTCCTGCATGATTCTATCAACAGTGGTTCCGTCTTCGGCCAGAGCCTGCTCCAGCGCGGCAAGCTGGCGCTTGTCCAGCCAGAGTTCGATAGAAACAGAGTCCATTACACCACCTCCTCGCTCACCGCAGTGGGCGTATCGACCGGAGTACGGGGCTGCCGTTTGGTGCGGGGGCGTGGAGGTTCAGCAGGTTCCTCCATGCTCTCGATATACTCACGGGTCTGAGATGGAACATACTTTTCGTAGAGCTTGGCGAGAAAATCCTCCAGCTCCGTTTCCAAAGTCGTTTCCTTCTTCTCTGTATAGAACCGGAGCGCCCGCAGCTTTTCCGCTTCCATGTCGATGCTGATGCTTGTTTTTTTCATATACATCCTCCTCACATAAACAGTTTCATGGCACTCTCTGCTTTGGCACAGTCTGCGATTGCCTGGTCATACTGGACCAACAACTGAGGGTCTACACCATCAAGAACCAGTTCTGTCCCGTAGGGACCGGGGCGCACAGCGGAAACCTTGGCATCCAGGAGTTCGGCAAACTGCTCCTTCCCGCGGTCGCTCAGCTGGGTCAGTTCTGCCGCAGGCACCCATCCGACATCGGCAGTGGTGTGGACCAGATACACATCATGCTCCGGCAGGCCGAGTTCCAGCAGATTCCTCAGCCGAATGGCAGGCTCCTGAGCGAGTGCATTCAGTTCAAGTTCGGGCAACGGTTTTGGAGCGAGGAACACCCTGGTCTGCGCGTGTTCGCCGCATTCGTAATCGATGCGCCGCCACTCACCGCCGCTGACAACCTGCAACTCGCCCAGATGGCTGTACCGCCAATCACGACCAGTTTCCTTGCACCAGCGGATCACATGTTCGCTGACGCTGCCTTCCGTCCATTCAAAATTGAACAGAGTTTCACCCTGTTTTTTCAGCAAGTCAGTCCATTGGTTCCGGTCGGTAAACCCCAGACTATGCGCCACAATGGCCTGACACATGCGAATGGCCCAATCAGAAGGCTCGCTTTTGCTCTCATGTCTTTTTCTGAATTCCTCCAGCTGGGAGAGCAGTGCGAGCTGTTCAGGAGCTACATTTTTCACTTCCATCCTCCTTTCTCATCACTACGACTCGTGATTTTACCCTCCCGCTGTAGGTAGATAAGCACGAGGGTCAGTTTGTTCACCGTCCACACGAACCTCGAAATGCAGATGAGGCCCGGTGGAACGGCCGGTAGAGCCAGAGAGTGCGATGATATCTCCAGCCTCTACGGTCTGGCCTACCTGAGCGAGCAGTCTGGAGTTATGACCGTAGAGCGTCGAGAGCCCATTACCGTGATCGATCATCACATAGTACCCATAGCCTCCTGCGTTGTATTGTGATACGGTGACAGTTCCCGGCAGGGCTGCCCGGATAGGTGTGCCAGTGGGAACGGCCAGATCCATGCCGCTGTGTCCTCTTGTTTCTCCGGTAAAGGGATCTCGGCGGTACCCGAACTCTGATGTCACGATGCTTTCCCAGTTTGCACCCACTGGTGAGCAGAATCCGTCTACACTGATAAACGGCACATCCGCACCAGGAAACCAATCGCCGGTCCCAGTGGCTGTGCCGTACAAAACGATGTTGTAAATGCTGTCGGCGTTACTCTGATTCTCCGGGGTGACTGTGATACCCATAGCCGCCTCGATCCGAGCGTAGACTTCGTTCATATCAGTAACAGGAATGGCCACCGTATAGGTTTCCTCAACCTCCACTTCGTTGCCTTCCTCATCAGTGGTAGTCACTGTGCGAGTCCGCTCCTCGTAGTCTACAAAACAATCTGTAAACGCACGAATGCCACTGTCATCAGGGTGTTCTGCCGCAAAATACAGAGCATAAAAAACAGCCTTGACGCGCGTATCATCAAGGCTGTTTCCGTCCTCGCACTGGGCGTTAATTTCCTCTATTGCTCTATCCAGCTGGGCAAAGCTGCCTCTCATATCTTCGATATAGCCTCGGTACTCTGGAGTAGCACTGGAGGAAATTGTACCGCCGTGGAAACATAATTCCACGGCTGATACATTGTGCTGCGACGAGCCGGAGAGAACGGCGCAGATCAAAACCACCAGCACGATCAGCGGAGAGAGTATTGCAACAATGACCCACCCCAATGCCTTGCGGGTCTTCTCGTTTGAGAGGACTGCGACGGCTGCCTTGGCAATGGCAGCAACAGTCGCTGCGCTCATGCCGCCACCTCCTTACCGGCCGCCGGCGGAGCCGTACAGAGCTTCCTTGTAGGCAGGCGCATGCACCTCCAACAGATACCGCTCGTTGCCGCACTTGAATAGGCACACGCCGCGCTGGGGGAAACGGATGAGATTGTATTCCGCCTCCTCCAGCTGAAGCAAGTCCATATAAAACCGCTTGTCGATAGACCCGCAGTTGAAGATGAACTGGTGGGGCGGAATCGCAAACAGGGGCTTGGTCAGCTCTCGGATACCCTCTCGGTCGAAGTCCTCCAGATTCTGTGAGGCCATGATGAGGTTGGACTCTTTCTTTCGCACCCGCTTGAGGATGTTGCGGATATACTCGATGATGGTGGTTCCCACCGTGATGTTAGAACTCTTTTCCGGAAGCTCCGAAGTCCATCCGTATATGGCCTACCGTTCCCAGCACCGCATCCTCGGCCTCGTCCATCTGGGAATATCTGGACGCGGCAGAGCGGCTTGGGCACCTTCCTATGTTCCTGCTGGCGCTGACAGCAGGACTTCGGCAATGCGAACTGATTGCCCTGAAGTGGAGCGACCTGGACACGAAGGAGCGGACGCTGACCATCACTGAGAAACGCTCGGTGGAACGGCGGGAGCTGGTGGAGTACGAAGGCGGCACCAGGATCGTCAGTCTGACCCCGGAAGCGGTTGAACTCCTGTGCATGGAACACGCTAAACACCCAGGAAGTCCGCTCATGTTCATGCACCCGGCCACCCAGCGGCCCTACTCGCCCCAGATGGTGCGCCGGCTGCACAATGAGGTCATCCAAGAGGCCGGGCTGGACCACATTCGGTTCGCGGATCTCCGGCACACCTGCGCCATCCTGTCCCTGCAAAATGGCATGAACACGAAAGAGGTTTCTCAGATGCTGGGCCACTTCAGGACCGCAATGACCCGGCAGAACTACGCTCCCTATCTGGCCAGCCCGACTGCCAAGGACGAGAACAAACCCGCCGAAGCGTCTCGGGAGGAGCTGCGGCAGGCGGCAGACATCCTGGATAACCTCCTGAAATTCTGATGGATATTCTGTGGAAGGTGTGGTATATGTTTGTGTCACAAGGAGGCGATGACGATGGAAAATGAACTGCTCAAGGGGCTGTATGATTACTTTTATGTCCGCCCGGAGCTTGATGAACAGGAGAACGAAGTGGAGGAGTGCCACAAAGCATTGATTGCAGCTTTGGAAAAGCCAGAGCGCAAGCTGGTGCTGCGGATCATCGATGCCCAAAACTATATCACAGAACAGACCTCCCTCGATAGTTTTATTGCCGGCTTTGAACTGGCGTGGAGGCTCTCAATAGAACTGCAAAATGACGAAAACGAGCGCTCATTCTCCTGTCGGACCAGGAGAACGTGCGCTCGTTGTGTATGGGAAGACGAAATATAAAATCAGCCTGGGCAGCCCTCGAAAAGCTGCCCAGGCATTCTGCTTGTAGGCTTGGTTCAGCGTTCCCACAGAAGGACCGCATCCGCCACGGCCTGCTCAAATTCGGCCTGCGCCAGACCGGGGAGTTCCAGATAATCTCCCACCAAATAGTAGACCGCATCCACCTGTCGATCTACTTGATAGGTAGCTGTCTCAAAGTCGGTCAGCAGACCGTTGCCGATGCACAAATGTCCCTCACGATCCGGCATCACATCCGAGCGAAGGGTACGGTCAAAATAGAGGAAAACAGCATTCCGTCCGTCCACCTCCCGGCTGAAGCCGTGGAAAGAATCGTAACTCTCGCCGTGATAGTAGAGGTCGATCACCTCATCCACCGCAAACTCTGCCGTCACCAGACCATCTGTATAAGATACCGGCTGCGGAACATCGGCCGCACCCGCTAAAACAATAGAGAAGATCAGCATGACCACCACCGCAAGCACAACCGCCCGTCGACGCCCACGGGAGAACTTCTTTTTTACGCCCTGCAGAACACGGGCTTCCGTTTCCGACTCGGGAGAGAGCGAGGGAACGGGAGCATCCTCTTTCATTTCCGCCAAACAGGCGCGGCACCCCTCGCATTGTGCTACATGGGCTTCGATCTCCTGCTTGCTGGCCTCGCTGCATAGCCCGTCGCAGTACAGGGGCAGCAGGTCGCGGATGATATCACATTTCATCATAACCCCTCCTTGATTTTCTGTTTCGCACGATAATAAGTCACTCTGGCCCAGTTTTCAGTTTTGCCGAACAATTCGCCGATCTGCGTATAGGGTAGTTCCGCAAAAACCCGCAAGGTAAACACCTCCCGGTATGGCTCTGGCAGAGCATGGAGTTGCTGATGGATTTGGCGGGCGTTTTCCTGGATGAGAAAATCCTCTTCTACATTCTGAGGGGAGGTCATCTGCTCCAGGGTCTCATCTCCGGCCTGCCGTTTTACCTTTCTCAAGTAGGAGAGCCAACAGTTCTTCCCAATTTGGCACAGCCACACAGACAGCCGGCATTTTCCTTGAAAGGAGGCGCTGTGCTCAATGGCACGACAGAAGGTCTCCTGGGTCAATTCTTCCGCCAACGCTTGGTTCCCACAGAGTCCTGTCAGATAGCGGTACACTACGGGGAACTGCTCCTTGTACAGTTGGTCAAAATCCATCCACACCACCTCGCTTTCTGCCTATATGACGCACATCAATGCGGGTTGTTACAAAATTGGTTTTGTCTTTTTATTTTCCTGGAAAGTACAGTGTTATCGCTCGTTTTGAAATAGTGTGCAATAAAAAGCAATTGATAAAAACAAGCTTTGTATCGAGCGCAAATAGGCAGTTGTTGAACACCAGACCCGCAGCCACAGCGATTACCGCCAGCTTCGCTCTGTGGGCTGCTGATTTCAGAGTTCCAAAATCGGTGATATAAGTGCCTAAGATTTAGCATGAGATTGCCAACAGCGGCCACCTGCAAAAAGTAAACCACACAGTCCCAATAGATGTGGGAGTCACTAAAATGCGGCCGTGTGCTTACCTTCATTCCAGACAGATTTCTTGACAGTTTCGTTTAAACGAATATAATGATAGCAGAGTGTTTCAGCTTAATGTTCTTCGATGAGGTGCAACCGTGAACGGATATATAACTGTACAAGAAGCTGCTGAGAAATGGGGCGTTACCCCACGCCAAGTCCAAATTCTATGTAAAGAAAACCGCATTACGGGCGCTATGCGGATGAGCCGTATCTGGATTATCCCCGAAAATGCAAATAAGCCAACCGGAGAAAAGAAAGCACAGTGTAGGAGGAAAAATGATGCTTCAGAGCACCATGAATAAAAGAAAAAAGATTGACTTGTCCTCTGCACCTTGGACAATGCATGAGTTTTTTGCAGGGAGCGGATTGGTTGCATACGGTTTGAAAGGTATGTTTGCACCTGTATGGGCAAATGACATTAGCGAACAGAAAGCAGCTGTATATGAGGCTAATTTTGGCAATAACCATTTTAAACTGGGCGATATTAAAGATGTCAAGGGTAATGAATTGCCCTTTGCCCACTTGTCTTGGGCAAGTTTTCCATGCCAAGACCTTTCTCTGGCCGGTTCTATAGGAGGTATCCATGCCGAAAGAAGTGGTTTGGTATGGGAGTGGCTTCGCGTATTGGATGAGATGGGACAGAAGCCAAAGATTCTCCTACTGGAAAATGTAGCGGGCTTACTCTCTACTCATAATGGCGATAACTACCGGGTGCTTCACATGGCATTGGTGGAGCGCGGTTATGATTGCGGTGCCATCATGTTGAATGCTTCATACTTCGTTCCGCAATCAAGACCAAGGGTATTTATTATTGCAGTCATACATGGAGAGCCAATTCCAAAAGAATTATTTAGCGACGGCCCCTGCTGGCTTCATAACAAAGCTGCTACGGAACTGGGGAATTCTTTACCGAACTGGATTTGGTGGAAAACTGAAAAGCCTGCAAAACGGAAGAGTACACTTAAAGATATTATTGAAACTGGGATTCCTTTTGATAAAGATAATGCCCTCCGGCTTGTTCCTGAGCGTCATCAGGAAAAGCTTAACGAGCATGATAATGTGTATGCTACTGGGTACCGCAGAACTCGGTATGGAGAACAGCGATTGGAACTGCGCTTTGACGGTGTTGCCGGTTGCTTGAGGACTCCCGAAGGCGGCAGTAGTAAACAGTATCTCGTAGTCAAAGAAAACGGCCAAACACATGCTCGATTACTAACTGTGCGGGAAGCCGCTCGGCTGATGGGGGCACCGGATAGCTTTATTCTTCCCGGGAGTTACAACGATGGCTATAAAGCGATGGGTGATGCGGTTGCAATGCCGGTTGCCCAATTTATCGGAGAAAGATTTTTGACTAAGATTGCGGAGGCGGTGTACAATGGCTGACTTCGAAAGTAAGCTAAAAGAGTTCCAAACCGATAATAATATTTTCAGCAAAGGTAAACTGTCCGTTGTGATTCAATTTACTCGAATGGTACAAGGAAAAGAGTATCCACTAAATCCCGACGATTTCAAGACGGAGAAAGAGGGACAGGTTGCTGGATTGGGCGGCGGCAATCTGAAGAAAATCCTAAAAGACCATGGCATCACGCAGCAACTGTCTGCTGAAGGCGGCAGAACCAGTCGTGGCAGCATGGGCTTGATGATTAGATATGTCGATTTTCTAAATACATGGAACGCGGAAGAAGCGGTTGATCTCGTTGCAATTGAAGAGTTTTGGGCTGAACAGGTGCGAGAATATTTCAGAAATCAGCCCTTTACCCTCACTGCGGATGCATCAAAAACCATTGGCTCGAATCTGGACGATTTATTCGAGCAAGCAAAGAAGCGACAAAAGCAAAATCCTGGGACACAGTATCTGGGCACAGTTCTCCAGCATCTGACGGCAGCCAAGCTTTGTTTAATTCTGCCAGAAGGCTCTTTCGAGATTCATGGAGCTTCTGTTGCGGACGCGCCCACTGCGCGTAGCGGCGATTTTGTAATTAACAAGACGATTATCCATTGCACTACTTCCGTAGGAGATTTGCTGATTAACAAGTGTAAAACGAACATTAATAACGGATATCGTCCTGTAATTATTACGATTTTTGAGCGAGTGCAGACTGCGCTAAATCAAATTGAAGACGCCGGCCTTGCTGGCCGGGTAGAGGTCTGGGATATCCAGCAGTTCCTTTCTTCCAATGTATACGAGCACAGTCTTTTTGATGAGGACAAGCGTAATGCTAAACTCGGAGCAATTATTGATAATTATAATCAGATTGTTCTGGAAAAAGAGACCGATCCCAGCTTGCGTATTGAGTTCGAAGCAAGGTGATGATGTGTGGCAGATGTTTTCGATAAAGAAAAACGATCTGACATTATGCGGCAAGTTAAGTCTCAGAAGAACAAGTCTACAGAACTGCGACTGATTGAGATATTTAAAGAACAGCACATCACTGGGTGGCGGCGTAATTACAAGGTGAAAGGCCATCCTGATTTTGTTTTTCCTAAATTGCGCGTCGCTGTATTTGTTGATGGATGCTTCTGGCATGGACATGATTGCCGGAACACACGCCCTTCTGATAACCAGGAATACTGGCAGAAAAAACGAGCGCGTAATATCGAAAGAGATAAGGCGATTACATCTCTTTTTGAGGCGCGCGGTTGGACGGTTCTTCGGATATGGGAGTGTGAACTGAAAAAGAAAAATCGACAACAGCTTCTGGGGAAGATATCAAGCGCTATCGTCACGCAAAGAAATTGAGTTATATTCTATAGTTCTGCAATTGTGATGTTTATATAGGAAGAAGGTGTGGAGCATGGACTGGAGTGGTTGCGTCAATATGATGCAGGGCTATTTAGAAAACAGCCCGCTTATCGTACTGGGGTCGGGAGCTTCTATGCCTTATGGGCTACCTTCTATGGGGTCACTGGCTGAAGAGATAGAAAAAGATCCTACTATTATGGCTGATCCTCAATTCGATGCACTCAAGCAAGCGATTGCTGATTATGGGCTTGAAACAGCCATTGACAGTCTTCGGCTTCAGGAAGAAACGCTTGAATGTATTAGAAATGTCACTTGGAAGACTATTAATCGTTGCGATACGGAATTTTTTGATAAAAGTTCCTTGACGGCTCCCATGGAACTTGTGGAGTTGCTTAATAAAGTAATCGCCCCATCTCCTAATAAAGCTGTAGTTGTAACCACTAATTATGATAGACTCCCAGAGTATGCAGCAGATCAAATAAATGCCACTGTAATTGCAGGATTTGAAGGGTCGCTGTTGCGCAGGCTCGAGTTGCCAAGTCAAATAGTGAAACAAAGGCGTATAAGAGCACGAGAGCGTACAGTTGATATCTGGAAAGTACATGGCTCACTTGATTGGTTTGTAGATAAAAACGAAACGATTATTTCGGTACCCATGACTCGAAAAATTCCTGAAGGGTTTAGACCTTTAGTGGTACCCCCAGGGAAAGAAAAATACAGCAGCACGCATAAAGAGCCCTATCGGTCAATCATTGCAGAAGCGGATAAAGCATTTATTCAAGCGGGGGCGTATCTTTGCATTGGATACGGATTTAATGACGAGCATATTCAACCAAAATTGCTTGCACAGATTGCAACTGGGAAACCCATTATTATTTTAGCACATAAGATGACTGAATCGTGCCGCAGACATGTAATCGATGCGCAGGTAAGAAAATATATGATTTTCGAATGTGAAAACGATGAATACACCAAGGTTTATGGAAATGGTTGGTCAGAAATATATGAAGGGAAATATTGGTCGCTCGATGAATTTTTAAAGATTTGGTGAGGAGGCGAATTTGATGGGTATATTTTCATATAATCCTGAAGAAATACTGGGAACAGTAGAGAGTGTGGATACTTCAACAGCAATTATCAAGGTTGAAAATGATGATAAACTCAGAGGATTGCAGGTAAATCACCTGGTGGCGATTCAAAGTTCCAAGGTTGGCCAACATTTGATCGGATTGGTTTCAAAAATTATTCGAAAATCTGGATATTCAGACCCTATAACTGAGGTAACTCCCGAATTTGCATTCAATGTAATCAAGGTCGTATTGATTGGAACACATTTAGATAAAGAAGGGTTGCAAGAAAATGTGTTCCGTAGATCGTTGGCAACAGTTCCGACAATTGTTAAGGCCAAGCTGTTTTGTCCAGAAATAGCCGGTCTGTTTTGTCGCATAG
>CAUWDA010000052.1:0-14424 GCA_963557075.1 uncultured Flavonifractor sp.
GGTCTCGTTCTTGAACATGAGCAGCCAGTCCTGCTCCTTGCCGTCCACCGTGGCAGGGACGTGGATGGAGCAGGCGTTGATCTCCTCGCTCTGGTCCAGCTCGGGCAGCAGGCCCCGCTTCTTCAGGGTCTTGGTGCCGATGGTGGCAATGTCCATCAGGGTCTGGGGCCGTGCCGCGGCCTTCTCCTCCCCGTACACCTCCACCCGGGCAGCCAGATAGCGCTCATAGGCGGCCTTCACCCGGGGGTCGTCGATGTCCGCACTGTCCAGATGGGTGGAAAAGGTGGTATGGCGGCAGTGGTCGGACCAGTAGGTGTCCACCACCCGCACCTCGGTGAGGGTGGGGTCGCGCTGCTCCTCATCCCGGAAATAGGTCTGTAGAAACGTCAGGTCCGCCAGGTCCATCGCCAGGCCGTATTCCTCCAGCAGCGCGGCCAGACCGGCCTGAGACAGGGCGGTAAAGCCCTCCAGCACGGCCACGGCGGCAGGCTCGGGATACTGCTGGAGCAGGGTGGCAGGCTTGTCCAGCGCTGCTTCCCGGCTCTCCACCGGGTTGATGAGGTAGCCCCTGGCCTTATCCAGATCGGCCCCGGACAGCTTGCCCTCCAGCACGTAGACGGTGGCGGCCCGGACGGTGGGCCGCTCGCCCCCGGTGAGCATCTGGATACACTGGGCGCAGGAATCGGCCCGCTGGTCGTACTGGCCCGGCAGAGCCTCCACCGCCAGCAGAGCACCCGCCGTCTCCGGCATGGTCTCGTCCCACAGCTGATCCACCTGGGGCTCAGACAGAATGGTGGTGCGGGCGGCCTCATAGGCGCTCTCTTCCACGCCCTCCACGTCATAGCGGCGGAGCACCCGCACGCCGGACAGACCGCTCAGTCCCAGGGTGCTCTTCAGCTCCCCCAGCAGATGTCCGGCCTCCACGTCAAAGCCGGGCTTTTTTTCCACATAACAGCGAAATACCTTCCCCATATATACCTCCCTAATCTCTTCCCGCAGATGGAGATGCTCCATCCTGCCCCGCGGGGCCGCCGGTATGGCGGGCGGCACGCAAACGGCCCGGTCAGCGGGGTCGCCGATCTGCCGGGTCTTTCTCCCTTTAACTATAGCACGGCGGGCCGCCCCGGGGCAATAGGCAAACCCAACGGAGATAGCCGCTTCCCGGCCCCATTTTCCGTCCAGGGGACCGGATAAAGGCGGTTTCGTGCGCAAAATGGGTAAAAAAGGGGACTGCCGCAGAAGCGGCAGTCCCCTTGAAGTGTCAGGGTGAAACAGTTGATGCGTACGGCTTACTTAACGGGCTCACCGGCGGCCTTCTTGGCCTTGATCTCCTTGATGGCGTCGCGGTAGGACAGGTTGACCCGGCCCTTCTCGTCGATGTCGGTGACCTTGACCCAGATCATGTCGCCGATGTTGACCACGTCCTCCACCTTCTCCACCCGGTGATCGGCCAGCTTAGAGATGTGGACCATGCCGTCCTTGCCGGGGGCCAGCTCCACGAAGGCGCCGAACTGCAGGATGCGGACCACCTTGCCGTAGTACAGGGCGCCCACCTCGGGCACGAACACGATGGTCTCGATGGTCTTCTTGGCGGCATCGCAGGAGGCCTTGTCGGTACCGGCGATGTAGATGGTGCCGTCGTCCTCGATGTCGATCTTGGCGCCGGTGTCGGCACAGATCTTCTGAATGACCTTGCCGCCGGAGCCGATGACCTCGCGAATCTTGTCCACGTCGATCTTCATCTTCACCATCTTGGGAGCGGTGTCAGCCACGTCGGCACGGGGCTTGTCGATGCAGGGCAGCATGATCTCGTCCAGGATGGCGTAACGGGCGTCCTTGGTGATGGCCAGGGCTTCCTTGATGATCTCGTGGGACAGACCGTCGTTCTTGATATCCATCTGGATGGCGGTGATACCGGCCTTGGTGCCGGCCACCTTGAAGTCCATCTCGCCGTGGAAGTCCTCCACGCCCTGGATGTCGATGAAGGTCTGGAAGGAGCCGTCATCGTCCTGGATGAGGCCGCAGGAGATGCCGGCCACAGGGGCGGAGATGGGCACACCGGCGTCCATCAGGGCCAGGGTGGAGCCGCAGATGGAGCCCTGAGAGGTGGAACCGTTGGAGGACAGGACCTCGGACACCACGCGGATGGCGTAGGGGAACTCCTCCACGGGGGGGATGACGGGCTCCAGAGCACGCTCAGCCAGAGCGCCGTGGCCCTTCTCGCGCCGGTTGGTGGAGCGGGCGGCGCGGGCCTCGCCGGTGGAGTAAGCGGGGAAGTTGTAGTGGTGCATGTACCGCTTCTCCTCCTCCTCCCAGATGGTATCCAGCTTCTGGGCGGCGGAGAGGGTGTTCAGAGTGCAGATAGACAGGACCTGAGTCTGACCGCGGGTAAACAGACCGGAGCCGTGGACACGGGGCAGCACGCCCACTTCGGCGGCCAGGGGCCGGATCTCGTTCTTCTGGCGGCCATCCACACGGTGGCCCTCCAGCAGCCAGGCCTTGACGATCTTCTTCTGGAACTTGTAGGTGATCTCCTCCAGGTACTTGTCCATCTCGGGATAGTCCTCCAGGAAGAGCTCGTGCCAGTGCTCGATGAGGGCGTTCCAGCGCTCCTCACGGATGTTCTTGTCGTCGGTATCCATGGCGGCCTTGGCCTCGTCCATGGTGGCGGCCACGATCTTGTCGAACAGCTCCTGGTCGAAGTCGGCGTGATCGTAGGTCATCTTCTCCCGGCCGATCTCAGCCACGATCTGGTTGATGAAGGCCACCTGGGACTTGATCTCCTCGTGAGCCTTGACAATGGCGTCGTACATGATGTCATCGGGCAGCTCCTTGGCGCCGGCCTCGATCATGATGACCTTCTTGTCGGTGGCGGCCACGGTCAGGTCCAGCTGGGAGTTGTGCTTCTGCTCGTTGGTGGGGTTCATGACGATCTGGCCGTCCACATAGCCCACCTCCAGGCAGCCGATGGGGCCGGCCCAGGGGATGCAGGAGTAAGCCAGGCAGGCGGACACGCCGATCATGGCGGTGACCTCGGGAGAGCAGTCCCGGTCCACGCTCATGACGGTGGCGGTGACCACCACGTCGTTGCGGAAGTCATAGGGGAACAGGGGGCGGATGGACCGGTCGATGACGCGGCTGGCCAGCACGGCGGGCAGAGAGGGCTGGCCCTCCCGGCGCATGAAGGAGCCGGGGATGCGGCCCACGGCGTACAGCTTCTCCTCAAAGTCCACGCTCAGGGGGAAGAAGTCCACGCCGTCCCGGGGACGGGGGGACACGGTGACGGCCACCATAACGGTGGTCTCGCCGTAAGTGACCATGGCGGACGCGGTGGCCAGCTCGGCCACCTTGCCCACGTCGACGGTCAGGGGACGGCCCGCCACTTCGGTCTTGTACACCCGGCGGTTGTTGAATTCCTTGTGCTTGATAATGGTTGACATGTGGGGTGTTCCTCCTTTTCATCGGTGTTTCCCACACATCAGAGCCTGGCTCTTTTTAGCACTTGAACCTACGTCCGGCCACCGGGCCCAGGTTCAACTGCTAAAAAGCGTGCTCTGACGGATGGGAAGAAGGGGTGGCACGGTGTTCCGCGCCACCCCTATTCAATACAAAATTACTTACGGATGCCCAGCTTGGCGATGATGGCACGATAGCGCTCGATGTCCTTGTCCATCAGGTAGTCCAGCATCTTGCGGCGCTTACCGACCATCTTCAGCAGGCCGCGGCGGCTGTGGTTGTCGTGCTTGTGCACCTTCAGGTGCTCGGTCAGCTCCTGGATGCGGGCGGTCAGAATGGCGATCTGCACCTCGGGGGAGCCGGTGTCAGTGGGGTGAGTGCGGTTGGCTTCGATAACAGCGGTCTTTTCGTCCTTACGGATCATGGTTAAGTTCCACCTTTCAAAAAATGTGCCCACGGGCTGCGTGACCGGCCGGTGTAAGCCGGGAGACGAGGTCCGGGGTAAACTGTGTGTCTGCTCACAGACTTAAATAGTCTACCATAGTCTGGCACGGTTGTAAAGCCGTTATTCACAAAAACAGCAGGTTTTTTCGCAGCTTTTGGGGCAAAACCGGGGTCACTGGAGCGCGGTGAAGGACTCCTCCTCGGGGCGCTCCAGCCAGTGCCCGAATTTGTAATAGATGAGCAGGGCCACGGAGGTGGTGGCCCAGGTGATGGGATAGCTGGCCTCCACCATGGCGATGGTGTGGTGCTGCGGCACCACCAGGAAGAGCCACAGCAGCCGCAGGCCGCACACGCCGAACACCGAGATGAGCATGGGCACCAGGGACTTGCCCGCCCCCCGGATGGCGCCGGGCAGCAGCTCCACCAGGATGTAGGTGATGTAGCAGGGGGCCAGGAATACCACCATCTCCACGCCGATCTCCAGCACGTCTGGGTCGGGGGAGAAGATGGAGAGGATGGGCCGGGCAAAGATCACCAGGAAGGCGCTCATGGCCACGGTGATGCCGGCGCTCATGGCCACCGAAATGCCCACGCTCTTTTTCAGCCGGTCATACTGCCCCGCGCCGTAGTTCTGTCCGGCGAAGGTGGTGAGCGCCTGGGACAGGGCGGTGATGGTCATCCAGAACAGGATATCCATCTTGCCGTAGGCCGTCCAGGCGGCCACCGCATCGGTGTCGAAGGAGTTGATGCAGGACTGGATGACGATATTGGAGGCGGAGTACATCACCGACTGCAGGGCGGTGGGCACCCCCACCCGCAGCATGGCGGACAGGGGCTGGCGGTGGAGCCGCAGCGCGGAGGGGAAGAGCTGGAAGGGGGCGCCCTGGGAGCGCATGAGGGAGATCACCACCAGCACCGCCGACAGCACCTGGGAGGATACCGTAGCGATGGCGACCCCCAGTACCCCCAGGGGGATGATCACCACCAGCAGCAGGTCCAGCACAATGTTACACAGGGATGCGGCGATGAGGAAGTACAACGGCCGCCGGGAATCCCCCACGGCCCGGAGCACAGCGGTGCCCATGTTATAGACCAGGTTGGGGATCATACCCAGAAAATACACCCGCTGATAGAGGATGGCGCCGGGCAGGGCGTCGGCAGTGGTATCCATGGCCTGAAGGGCCCAGGGGGTGAGGATAAAGCCCACCACCATAAAGAAGGCCCCCAGGATCACCGAGAGCAGCATGGCGGTGTGGACGCTCTTATGGACATCCTCCCCCATTCGGGCGCCGTAGCGCTGGGCAATGACCACCACGGCCCCGGCGGCCAGGCCGGTGAAGATGCCCACGGTCAGGTTGACGATAACGCCGGTGGAGCCTACGGCGGCCAGGGCAACCTTGCCCACGAACCGGCCCACCACCACCGTGTCCACCGTATTGTACAGCTGCTGGAAGAAGGTGCCGAACCACAGGGGGAAGAACAGGGACAGCAGCTGTTTCCAGATCACGCCCTGGGTGATGTCGCCCGCAGAACGGGACAGTCGCATGGCAGATCCCTCCATTGTCAAAAATATGCGGCAGATGCCGCAAGAGGATTTTACACGGTTTCCGAATAAAAGGCAAGGGGGCGGAAAACCCGCCCCCCGAAATCAGACCTCCTCCGGTCCGAACACCTTGGACTTGTAGTAGGACTCCGCATTGTAGAGGGCGGCCGCCGGGTTGTGGCCCAGCACCCGGTCCTTGGCCACCAGGGTGGTGACCAGCGCGTCGGAGTACTTGTAGAACAGGCTGTCGTGCCCCACGCACAGGCCAACCACAATGTTGAGCTGGGTGCCTGCGGCGTTGAGCATCTTGGCCTGAAAAACGGGGTTGCAGGCGTTGGCTCCCACCGCGTTGCAGGCCTCGGGGATCCCCAGGTCCACTTTCTTCACCATACCCGCCTTGCAGCCGATGCCAAAGACCTCAAATCCGTGGGAGCGGAGGATGCGGGCCAGGATCCGGGACTCGCGGAGCAGGCCCACGCAGGTGGCGATACCGATTTTGCAGAAGCCCAGTTTCCTGGCAAATTCCACGATCTCCTGGACCCGGGTATACTGGCAGTAGTGCTGGCACTCCACCTCGGCGGCCGCCACCATAGCGGCGTGGTTCTCCGGCTCGCTGTAGCAGGCCACCGCCTCCTCCAGCACCTCCTGCTCCAGATTGCTGGACAGGCAGAATGGGGGGAAGGCGTCGGAATGGTTCAGGTCGTTGCAGGCGGCGGAGCCGCAGTCGATACAGCTGCGTGTGCAGGGATTCTCTTTCATAGGAAAAACCTTCTTTTTCATCAGGATCGGTCGTGTTCCGGACCCCGGCAGGACGGGGCCGCTGCCTATTATAAACGCTTTGCCACAGTAAAGCAAGAGGTGTGCCTCGGCCAAAAAGAAGCGCCCATTGTTTCCTGCGGCTATCTGGCGTATAATCGTGCTGATATCCGATGGAACGGACCCGAGGGAGGGGACTCTATGAACCACATTCTGTTGATCGAAGATGACGCTGCCCTGGGCCGCGGCATCGCCCTGGCCCTGGCGGGAGAGGGGAGGGAGATCCGCCTTGCCCATACCCTGAGCGAGGGCCAGGCGCTTTGGTCCCAGCAGAACTGGGCCCTCATCGCCCTGGACGTCAACCTGCCCGACGGCAGCGGCCTGCACTTTTTGCAGGAAGTCCGCCGGACCAGCAGGGTCCCCGTGCTGCTCCTGACGGCCAACGACCTGGAGAGCGACCAGGTGGCGGGGCTGGAGCTGGGGGCGGACGACTATGTGACCAAGCCCTTCTCTCTGGCGGTGCTCCGGGCCAGAGTCAATAATCTGCTCCGCAGAGGCGCGGCCCCCGCCGGACGGGCCGTGGTGGAACTGCCGCCCTTCTTCTTCGACTTTGACGCCATGGTCTTTACCCGGAGCGGAGAGAGCATCGAGCTGTCCAAAACGGAGCAGCGGCTGCTGCGGCTGCTGGTGGACCACCGGGGCCAGACCCTGACCCGGGAGCAGCTTTTGGACCGGGTATGGGACGGCGGCGCGTTCGTGGATGAAAACGCCCTGTCTGTGGCGGTGCGCCGCCTGCGGACCAAGCTGACGGACGCCCCCATCAAGACGGTGTACGGCCTGGGCTATACCTGGGAGGTCAAGTGATATGCTGCCATACCTCCTTGCTGCCCTGGGACTGGGCGGGGCTGTGTTTGGCCTGTACCGCTGGTACCTCAGCCACCGGACGCTCCGGCGGCTGGACGACATGCTCACCGCCGCCATCAACGGCTCCTTCCGGGAGGGGGCCTTTGACGAATCCGCCGTCTCCGCCCTGGAAGCCAAAATGGCCCGGTTCCTCAACGGCTCCGCCGTCTCCACCCGTAATCTGGCGGAGGAACGGGCGGCCATCCAGGCCCTGCTCTCCGACCTCTCCCACCAGACGAAAACGCCCATCGCCAACATCCTGCTCTATACCTCGCTGTTGGAGGAGGAAGATCTCAGTCCTCAACAGGCGGAGCAGGCCGCCATGGTGAAGGCCCAGGGGGAGAAGCTGTCCTTCCTGATCCAGACGCTGGTGCGGGCCTCCCGGCTGGAGACCGGCGTCTTTACCATGACCCCGGCGGTCCACCCCTTGGACCCCCTGCTGGAGGATACGGCGCTCCAGATGCGGGGACTGGCGCTGGGCAGGGGGATCTCCCTGACGGCAGAACATACGGCGTCTGCCGCCCGCTTCGACCCGAAATGGACTGCCGAGGCATTGGGCAATCTTGTGGACAACGCCATCAAATATACGCCGTCCGGCGGCAGCGTCCGGCTGTCCGTCCGGGAATTTGAGCTGTTCTGCGCGGTGGAGGTGACCGACGACGGCCCCGGTATCCCCGAGGAGGAGCAGGGCGCCGTTTTCAACCGCTTCTACCGGGGAAAAGCCGTCCGGGAGCAGGAGGGACTGGGCATCGGGCTGTATCTGACCCGGGAGATCCTGTCCCGCCAGGGGGGCTATGTCAAGCTCAGCTCCAAACCGGGACAGGGCTGCCGGTTCTCCCTGTACCTGCCCAAGGAGTGAATATGCCCCGGGCAATTCTTACAGAAGTGATAGAGTTCAGAAAGATTGTGGAAAGATTATTTTGATAGAGTGAGGGCTGTGGAGGGCACGGCCCTCACTTTTTCCGTGAAGGAGCAGATATCATGACCATTTTGCAGACCAAGGACCTGAAGAAGCATTACGGCGCCGGGGATACTCTGGTGAAGGCTCTGGACGGCGTGGACCTGAGCGTGGAGAACGGGGAGTTCGTGGCCATCGTAGGCACCTCCGGCTCGGGCAAATCTACCCTGCTCCACATGCTGGGGGGCCTGGACCGGCCCACCTCCGGGTCCGTCACCGTGGACGGGCAGGACCTCTTCGCCCTGAAGGACGAGGCGTTGACCATCTTCCGGCGGCGGAAGATCGGCTTCGTGTTCCAGGCATACAATCTGGTGCCGGTGCTCAGCGTATATGAAAACATCGTGCTCCCCATCCAGCTGGACGGCGGCACGGTGGACAAGGACTATGTGGAGCGGATCATCGCCGCCCTGGGGTTGGGCCAGAAGCTGAACAATCTCCCCTCCCAGCTCTCCGGCGGCCAGCAGCAGCGGGTGGCCATCGCCCGGGCCCTGGCCACTAAGCCCGCCATTTTGCTGGCAGACGAGCCCACCGGCAACCTGGACAGCAAGACCAGTCAGGATGTGCTCAGCCTGATGAAGGTGACGGGGCAGAGATTCGCCCAGACCATGGTGATGATCACCCACAACGAGGAGATCGCCCAGATGGCGGACCGGATCATCCGCATCGAGGACGGCCGCATCGTCACGCGGTAAGGGGGCCTGTATCATGAAAGTCTCCAACCGGAAATGCATCCGCACCCTGTCCCTGAAAAGCCTGTGGGCGGCCAAGACCCGGAATATCGTGGCCGTGCTGGCCATTACGCTGACCACGGTGCTGTTTACCTCCCTCTTTACCATCGCCCTGTCCATCAACGAGGGCTTCCAGCAGTCCAACTTCCGCCAGGTGGGCGGATTCAGCCACGGCGGCTTCAAGTATCTGACGGAAGAGCAGTTCCACGAGCTGCGGGAGGACCCTCTCATCAGCCAGTGGGGTCTGCGGCGCTTTGTGGGGATGCCCACGGAGGTCCCCTTCAATAAGTCCCATGTGGAGGTGGGCTACTCCGACGCCAACCAGGCCCACTGGATGTACTGCGACCCGGTGGAGGGCCGCCTGCCCCAGGAGGGCACCAACGAGGCCGCCACCGACACCCATGTGCTGGAGCTGCTGTGCGTCAAGCCGGAGCTGGGGGCGGAGTTCACCCTTACCTTCCAGGTGGACGGGACCCCCGTCACCGAGACCTTCACCCTATGCGGCTGGTGGGAGTATGACGAGGCCATCGTGGCCAACCATATCCTGATCCCCCTGAGCCGGGCGGAGGCCATTCTGGCGGAAGCCGGTGTGACCCCCGGTCAGTCCAAAGACGGCATGACCGGCAGCTGGAACATGGATGTGATGCTGAAAAGCGGCTCCCGGCACATCGAGGGGGATCTGGATCAGATCCTGGCCAATTACGGCTACCAGAGCAAGAGCATGGACCAAGAGAGCTTCATCCGCACCGGCGTCAACTGGGGCTACACCGGGGCCCAGCTGTCGGAAAGCATAGACCCCGCCACGGTCCTGGCCATTGCCGCTATGGTGGTGCTCATTGTCTTTACCGGGTATCTCATCATCTACAATGTGTTTCAGATCTCCGTGGCCGGAGATATCCGGTTCTATGGTCTGCTCAAGACCATCGGCACTACCCCCCGGCAGCTGCGGCGGATCATTCGGTATCAGGCTCTGGCCCTGTCGCTGGGCGGGATCCCTCTGGGCCTGGTGGTGGGCTGGGCCGTGGGCAGCTGGCTGACGCCGGTGATCGTGGAGCGGCTGAACGGCGTGGTGGCGGTCACCTCCGTCAGCCCGGCCATCTTCCTGATCTCCGCCCTGTTTGCCCTGGTGACGGTGCTGATCTCCTGCCGCCGCCCCGGGCGGCTGGCGGGCAAGGTCTCCCCGGTGGAGGCGGTGCGCTACACCGAGGGGGCGGACAAAACCTGCAAAGCCCGCAGACGGGCTGGTCACGACAAGGTGTCTCTGTCCGGCATGGCCCGGGCCAACCTTGGCCGCAGCCGGGGCAAGACCGTTCTGACCATCACCTCTCTGGCTCTGGCGGTGGTGCTGCTCACCGTCACCGTGATCTTTACCCGCAGCTTTGATATGGACAAGTATATCGCCAACTTCACCGCCAGCGATTTCATTGTGGCGGACGCGGGCCAGTTCCAGACCGGCGGAGACTCCTTCAACGCCGACATGGCCCTGCCCCAGACTGTGGTGGACCAGATCGACGCCCAGGGGGGCATCACAGAGGGCGGAAAGATCTACGGCAAGACCAGCGCGGTAGAGGAGTTCGTCACCGAGGAGTACTACCGCGCCAACAGGAGCCTGTGGTACACCCCGGAACAGCTGGACAGCAAGATCCACTCTATGAACCGCAACGAGGCGGGGCTGCTGGCGGACGACGCTCAGCTCTACGGCATGGAGCCCTTTGCCCTGGACCACCTGACGGTGCTGGAGGGGGACCTCTCCAAGCTGTACGAGCCCGGCGGGCGGTATGTGGCTGCTGTATACGCCGACGACGACTACGGCAGCGCAGAGATGGACAGCCACTGGGCCCGGCTGGGGGACACCATCACGCTGCGGTATGTGGAGGAGTATGAGTACTACGATCCGGACACCGGGGAGGTCTATCCCGACGATATGGACCTCAGTCAGGTGAACTGGGTATCCCGGGCCGTGAAGTACCGGGATGTGGAGTACGAGGTGGCGGCCCTGGTGACGGTACCCCTGGCATTCAGCTACCGCTATTTCGGCGCTGACGAGTTTATCCTCAACGACCAGACCTTCATTCAGAATTCCGGCACCAGCTGCCCCATGTACTATGCCTTTAACACCACGGAGGAGGCCAACCCCGCCATGGAGGCCTTTCTGGCCGATTACACGGAGAATGTGGATCCCCAGTTCGACTACGAGAGCAAGGCCTCCTATGCCGGGGAGTTTGAGAGCTTCCGGACCATGTTCTCTCTGCTGGGGGGCGCGCTCAGCTTCATCGTGGCGCTGGTGGGTGTGCTGAACTTCTTCAACGCCATCTTCACCGGGATCATGGTCCGCCGCCGGGAGTTTGCCGTGCTCCAGTCCATCGGCATGACGGGCAAGCAGCTCAGGGTCATGCTGGTGTATGAGGGGCTGTACTACGCCCTGGGAGCCGTAGCCGCCGCGCTGATCCTGGCGGTGGTGTTCTCGCCCCTGCTGGGCGGGGCGCTGAGCAGCCTGTTCTGGTTTGTCACCTACCGCTTCACGGTAGTCCCCATCCTGGCGGTGCTGCCGGCCTTTGCCCTGCTGGGGGTGCTGGTGCCCCTGGCGGTCTACCGGTCCGTCTCCAAACACACCATCGTGGAGCGCCTGCGGGAGACAGAATCATAAACGCACCGTGCAGCTTGCCGAAGGGTTTCGACAAGCTGCACGGCTGATAACAGATCATAAAAACGGGCCTGTTGCAAACTTGCTATTCTGCACAAGTCTGTCATTGCGAGCCAGCGGGTACGCTGGCGTGGCGATCCGTTTTCCCAGCAAATTGAGACGGATCCCCACAAAAAATGGCCGCCCGGTGGGCGGCCATTTTTCTCGGAATGACAGGTCTTTTGTACGGTTTGCGCAGTTTGCAACAGGCCCGTTTGCGCGATTTCGTTCCACGGGCGGGAGCCGGACAGGCTCAGCGGCACTATACCTCTGCTTCCGGCCGGCCGCCGAACGCCTCCACGGCTCTGGCGTCGGCCTCCCGCTTTTCCTCGATGGCTTCCTTGAGCAGCATATCCTTGACCTTCATCAGGCGGATGGTGTTGGACCGCTCGTTCTCGTCCAGCTTCATGGTAATATACTTGATGGCCTCTTCCATCTGGGGGATCTTCACATACTCCAGGGCATTGACCCGGCGGCGGGTCTTTTCGATCTCCTCCGCCAGCAGCTGGGAGGTCTTTTCGATCTCCGCCAGCTTGAGCATATCCTGGAACACCCCGGACAGGGCCTCTACCGCGCCGTCCAGCTCACCGGAGGTGGCGGCAAAACCGTAGGGATAGATCTCTCCGGCGTCGTCGCTGCGGGTCTGGAAGTGATAGACGGGCACGTTGACGCTCATGATGTTCTGGAAGGTCATGTCCAGCTCCACGCTCTGCTTGGGGTACATGAGGGACTGCTCCAGCATCTCGGAGGACATAAGGGCGGAGGCCACGGTGAAGGAGCCGTGGGCTTTCATCAGCCCGTCCTCCACCTTTTTCCGCAGGGCCCGGTTTTCCCGCACCACGTCCATAAACTGCTTCATCAGCTCATCCCGCTTGTCTTTCAGCAGCTTGTGGCCCCGGATGGAGGTCCTGAGCCGGATCTTCAGACGGGTCAGCTCCTGCCGGGTGGGGTTTACATTGATTGCAGGCATTTACCCCACCCCCTTATGCTTCGTCTTTTTTCGGCAGATATTTCTCAATATACTCCGGCTTGATACGCTTCAGCTCCGCCTTGGGCAGGATGCTCAGCAGATCCCAGCCCAAGTCCAGCGTCTCCTGAATGGAGCGGTTCTCATCGGCCCCCTGAGAGACATAGCGCTTCTCAAACTCGTCGGCAAATTTGGCGTACAGCAGGTCGGTGGGGGAGAGGGCGGCCTCACCCAGGATGCTCATCAGCTCCTTGTTCTCCTTACCTGTGGAGTAGGCGGCAAACAGCTGGTTCATGGTGCCGGCGTGGTCCTCACGGGTCTTGCCGGGACCCACGCCCTTGTCCTTCAGTCGGGACAGGGAGGGCAGCACATCCACGGGGGGATTGACGCCCTTGCGGTACAGCTCGCGGGACAGGATGATCTGGCCCTCGGTGATATAGCCGGTCAGGTCGGGGATGGGGTGGGTCTTGTCGTCCTCGGGCATGGTGAGGATGGGGATCATGGTGATGGAGCCCTTCTTGCCCATCTGGCGGCCCGCCCGCTCGTACATGGTGGCCAGGTCGGTATACAGATAGCCGGGGTAGCCGCGGCGGCCGGGGACCTCCTTCTTGGCCGCGGACACCTCGCGGAGGGCCTCGGCGTAGTTGGTGATATCGGTGAGGATGACCAGCACGTGCATATCCTTCTCAAAGGCCAGGTACTCCGCAGCGGTGAGGGCCATACGGGGGGTGGCGATACGCTCGACGGCGGGGTCGTTGGCCAGGTTGGTGAAGAGCACGGTGCGGTCGATGGCGCCGGTGCGGCGGAACTCCTGCACGAAGAAGTCGGACTCCTCGAAGGTGATGCCGATGGCGGCAAAGACCACGGCAAAGTTGGCGGTATCCTCTCCCAGCACCTTGGCCTGACGGGCGATCTGGGCCGCCAGGGCGGCATGGGGCAGGCCGGAGCCGGAGAAGATGGGCAGCTTCTGGCCGCGGACCAGGGTATTCAGTCCGTCGATGGAGGAGATGCCCGTCTGGATAAATTCGTTGGGGTAGTCCCGGGCGGCGGGATTCATAGGCAGGCCATTGATGTCCCGGTACTCCTCCGCCATGATGTCGGGACCGCCGTCGATGGGGCGGCCCATGCCGTTGAACACCCGGCCCAGCATATCGCCGGACACGGGGAGCTGAAGGGGATGCCCCAGGAAGCGGACCTTGGACTGGGCCAGGTTGATGCCGGCGGAGGACTCGAAGAGCTGCACCACCGCGTTGTCGCCGTTGACCTCCAGCACCTTGCAGCGGCGGATGGAGCCGTCGGACAGCTCGATCTCGGCCAGCTCGTCATAGGTGACGCCGGAGACCTTGCGCACCACCATCAGGGGGCCGTTGATCTCCTGAATGGTACGGTATTCACGGATCATACCTCTTCACCTCCCTTGGCCACGATGGCCTCGATCTCCTCTTCCATTTCCCGGGCCATATCGGCAAAGGCGGCCTGGTACTGGTCGTCGGGCACGCTCTTGGCCCGGCCCATCTTCTCCCGGAAGGGGATGCTGAACAGTTCGGAGACCGGCGCGCCCTTCTCAATGGCGGCCCGGCACAGCTTATCATAGTCCAGGATCATCTGGATCATCTTGTCCTGCCGCTCGTAGCTGGAATACCAGTCCACCTCCATAAAGCCGTTCTGCTGGAGGAAGTCCTCCCGCAGCATCTTGGCGGTCTCCAGGGTGAGCTGATCGCCGGCGGACAGGGAGTCCTTGCCCACCAGCTGGACGATCTCGTTCAGGCTGGCTTCTTCCTGGAGGATGGACATGGACTTATCCCGGTTGACCATGAACTGGGGCCCCAGGTGCTCGTCATACCAGGGCTTCAGGGAATCCAGGTACAGGGAGTAGGAGTTGAGCCAGTTGATGGCGGGGAAGTGGCGGCGGTAGGCCAGAGAGGCGTCCAGGGCCCAGAACACCTTGACGATGCGCATGGTGGCCTGGCTCACCGGCTCGGACAG
>CAUWDA010000053.1:0-14293 GCA_963557075.1 uncultured Flavonifractor sp.
AGATCTTGCGCTTCTGGGCGATGTAGACGCGCACCACCATGTTCACGCCGGGGGAGAGCTCATCGCCCGCCTCGCGGGTGAAGACCTTCACGTCCACGATGATGCCGCTCTCGCCGTGGGGCACCTTCAGAGAGGTGTCGCGGACCTCGCGGGCCTTCTCACCAAAGATAGCCCGGAGCAGACGCTCTTCGGCGGTGAGGTCGGTCTCACCCTTGGGGGTGACCTTGCCCACCAGAATGTCGCCGGCGCGGACCTCGGCGCCCACGCGGATGATGCCGCGCTCGTCCAGATCCTTCAGAGCGTCGTCGCCCACGTTGGGGATGTCCCGGGTGATCTCCTCGGGCCCCAGCTTGGTGTCGCGGGACTCGGTCTCATACTCCTCGATATGGATGGAGGTGAACACGTCCTCCTTCACCATGCGCTCGTTGAGCAGGATGGCGTCCTCGTAGTTGTAGCCTTCCCAGGTCATGAAGCCCATGAGGATGTTCTTGCCCAGAGCGATCTCGCCGTTGGCGGTGGAGGGGCCGTCCGCGATGACCTCGCCCTTCTCCACCCGCTGGCCGGCGGACACGATGGGCCGCTGGTTGATGCAGGTGCCGTGGTTGGAGCGCAGGTACTTGGTCAGCTTGTACTCCACCACCCGGCCGCTGTCATAGCGGACGGTGACATACTGGGCGGACACCTTGGTGATCACGCCGTCCTCCTCAGCCAAGATGGCGACCTCGGAATCGATACAGTTCTTGTGCTCCTGACCGGTGGCCACGATGGGGGCCTCGGTGGTCAGCAGGGGCACGGCCTGACGCTGCATGTTGGCGCCCATCAGGGCGCGGTTGGCGTCGTCGTTCTCCAGGAAGGGGATCATGGCGGTTGCGATGGAGAACATCATCTTGGGGGACACGTCCACGTAGTCCACCTGGTCCCGGTCCACGTCGATGATCTCGTTGCGGTGGCGGCAGGTGATACGGGCGTTCATCAGGCAGCCGTTCTCGTCCAGCGGCTCGGTGGCCTGGGCGATGGTGAACTCGTCCTCCATGTCGGCGGTCATATACTCCACCTGGTCGGTGACCTTGCCGGTGGCCTTATCCACCTTGCGGTAGGGGGCCTCGATGAAGCCGTACCGGTTGATGCGGGCGTAGGAGGACAGGTAGGAGATCAGGCCGATGTTGGGACCTTCGGGGGTCTCGATGGGGCACAGGCGGCCATAGTGAGAGTAGTGAACGTCTCGCACGTCGAAGGAGGCGCGGTCACGGGACAGACCGCCGGGGCCCAGAGCGGACATACGGCGCTTATGGGTCAGCTCAGCCAGAGGATTGGTCTGGTCCATGAACTGGCTCAGAGGGCTGGAGCCGAAGAACTCCTTGATGGAGGCGGTGACGGGGCGGATGTTGATGAGGGACTGGGGAGTGACGATATCCAGGTCCTGGATGGTCATGCGCTCCCGGATGACCCGCTCCATGCGGGAGAAGCCGATGCGGAACTGGTTCTGCAGCAGTTCGCCCACGCAGCGCAGGCGGCGGTTGCCCAGGTGGTCGATATCATCGGCGTTGCCAACGCCGTGGGCCAGGCAGTTGAGGTAGTTGATGGAGGCCATGATGTCGTCCACGATGATGTGCTTGGGGATCAGGTCGTCCATCCGGTCCTTGACGGCGTCCTTCAGCTCCTCGCCGCTATAGGCGGCCAGCAGCTCCTGGAGGACCGTGAAGCGCACCTTCTCGGTGACGCCGCACTCGGCGGGGTCGAAGTCCACGAAGTCTTTCATGTCCACCATATTATTGGAGAACACCTTCAGAGGCTCGCCGTCCAGGTCCAGAATGGCCTCGTTGACGCCCTTGGCCTCCAGCTCCATGGCCCGCTCACGGGTGAGCACCTCGCCGGGCTCGGCCAGGATCTCGCCGGTGGTGGGGTCCACAACGGGCATAGCCAGGGTCTGGCCGGACAGGCGGGACCAGATGGCCAGCTTCTTATTGAACTTGTAGCGGCCCACGGCGGACAGGTCGTACCGGCGGGGGTCGAAGAAGAGGGCGTTGAGCAGGCTCTCGGCGGAGTCCACCGTGGGGGGCTCGCCGGGACGCAGCTTGCGGTAGATCTCCAGCAGGGCCTCCTCATAGGTCTTGCAGGCATCCTTCTCCAGGGTGGCCACGATGCGGGGATCGTTGCCGAAGAGATCCAGGATCTCGGCGTCGGTCTTGGGGCCCACCGCGCGGATCAGGCAGGTGATGGGCAGCTTACGGTTTTTGTCGATACGGACATAGAAGATGTCGCTGAGATCGGTCTCGTACTCCAGCCAGGCGCCCCGGTAGGGGATCACGGTGGTGGCGTACGCCACGTTGCCGGTCTTGTCCTCGGTGCGGGAGTAGTAGATGCCGGGGGAGCGGACGATCTGGGAGACGATGACGCGCTCGGCGCCGTTGATGACAAAGGTACCGGCCTTGGTCATCAGGGGGAAATCTCCCATGAAGATCTCCTGCTCCTTCATCTCGCCGGTCTCCTTGTTGCGCAGACGCACCCACACCTTGATGGGCGCGGCATACGTGGCGTCCCGGGCCTTGCACTCCTCCACGTTGTACTTGGGGGGCTCATCCATGGAGTAGTCGATGAAGGAGAGCTCCAGGTTGCCGGCATAGTCGGTGATGGAGGCTACATCCTTGAATACCTCCCGCAGGCCGGTGTCCAGGAACCACTGGTAGGAGTTCTTCTGGACCTCCAGCAGGTTGGGCATCTGCAGGATCTCTTCGTGGCGGGCAAAGCTCTTGCGGAGGGTCTTGCCGAAGTAGACGTCCTTGACCATCGTAGAAAAAACACCTCGATTTCAATGTCTGGGACCGCCGCCGCAGGGGACGGGTCCCGGCTGATGCTGCTGCTTTCCGTCAAACCATACAAAAAGAGCGCTGACACACCGGGCGCAAACACCCGGGCGCGTGGATAAAAATAATTTGATTTCCTCTTGCGCTTTCCGCTCCATTGTGCTAAACTGGCCACACAGTGGGGGAGAATTGGCAAGCGCTGTCAGATAGTTAAGAGCGTTTAAGTATACCATGAAAACATAGGAAATGTCAATACTTCTGCGTGGAAATCTGGAGCGATCCAGATTTTTTTATATCTGAGACAGAATCGGGGCCGGATGGAGGGAAGCGGGATGCCGGAGAGAAAGGTTGTGGAACAAATCGCGGATGTAATCCGTCTGTGCGAGGACACCGACGGGCTTCTCATTGCCAACCGGGAGGGAATTGTGGAGTTTCAGCGGGTCTTTGTGGACAACCTCTGGAAGTCGGGCGAGACGGTGGGGCAGCACATCTTTGAGCTGTATCCCAAGCTGGACGAGGAAAGCAGTACCATTATCCAGGCCCTCAAGACAGGAAAACCCACTTATAATGTGTTGCAGAACATCAACAACCGCCGTGGAGAGCGGGTGCTGCTGGAGTCTACCACCATCCCAATCGTGGTGGATGGGCAGGTGGAGTGTGTGGTGGATTCCTCCAAATTCCACTCCATCGATCAGCGGGTCATCCGGGGAAAGCGGGGAATCTCCACCCTGGACCGCATTATTACGCAAGACCCGGCCATGCTGGCCCTAAAGGAACGTATCCGGGATGTGGCGCCTCTGGACTCCTCGGTGCTCATCTACGGCGAGACGGGTACTGGCAAGGAGTTGGTGGCCGAGTCACTCCACAGTGAGGGACGGCGTGCCGACAAGCCCTTTGTCTCCCAGAACTGTGCCGCCATCCCCTCTAATCTGCTGGAGAGCCTGTTCTTCGGTACGGAGAAGGGCAGCTATACTGGCGCACTGACCCGGAAGGGACTGCTGGAGGAGGCTGACGGCGGCACCCTCTTCCTGGACGAGATTAATTCCATGGAGATTGGCCTCCAGGCCAAATTATTAAAGGTATTGGAGGAAAAGAAGGTGCGCCGCCTGGGCGGCAGCCGGGATATCCCCTTCGATGTACGCATTGTGGCGGCGGTCAATGAGGAACCGGCCAAGTTGATCCAAGAGCACCGCCTCCGGGGGGACCTGTATTACCGTCTGGGTGTGGTGCGCATCACCTTGCCGCCGCTGCGCAAGCGGAAGGGAGATATCGCTCTTCTGGCCCGCCACTTTATTGACCGCTACAATCGGAAGATGAAGCGGGATATCCGGGGTATCAGTGAGCAGGCTCTGCGCCGCCTGGGGCAGTACAGCTGGCCGGGCAATGTGCGAGAGCTGCAGAACGTGGTGGAGGGGGCTTATGTCTCTGCCCGGTCCGAGATGTTGATGGTGAACCATATGACGGACGTCCTGGATCAGGGGTTGATGGAACTGGACCAGGAGCCTGCCGGCGGGGATACTATTGGGGAGGGCTTTTCCCTGCCCCAGGCCCTGGAACAGTACGAGCGGGAGCTGGTACATAAGGCTATGACCCAGTCCACCTCCATCTCCCAGGCTGCCCGTCTGCTGGGGGTGTCCCGGCAGAATCTGAAATACAGGCTGCAAAAATTTGACCTGTAAGAAAATTTGCATAGCAAAAAAATTTGCGCATTTGTGGGACGGATTCATCCGATGGAAAAGCCGTTCTGTTTGCCCGCTGGAGGGAGGAAAAGACCCTGTTTCCAGCAGAAAAGGCGGACAGAACGGCTTTTTTGCTGGTTGGATAAGTTGGTACCGAGTTTGCATATTAAAAGGGCAAAACAAAGCAACGGCGAGAAAGGAAGATGGATATGCGAAAACTCCGCTATAATGGCATAGTCACATCAATGGATGGATCCATGAGTCGCTATGAGGCCATCGGTACTCAAGACGGCAAGATTGTATTCCTGGGAACGAGTCAGGAGGCACTGTACCAGCAGTGGGATGAAAAGACGGATCTAAAGGGAGCCACAGTATTGCCCGGCTTCAACGACACCCACATGCACCTGCTCCACTACGCCATGTTCCGGCGGAATGTGCCCTTGTTCGGGGTAAAGACAATCGACGAGGTGGTGGAACGCTGCAAGGCTCGCATCGATGCGGAGCACCCCGATTACCTCATCGGTATGGGCTGGAACCAGGAGACCATGGAGGAGGGGCGGCTGCTGACAAAAGAGGATATGGACCGCATCTCCACCGACATCCCGGTGTGTATGCTGCGTACCTGTATCCACATTGGCGCCTGCAACACGGTGATGCTGGAGAAGATCCGCGGCCTGAAGAATGTAGAGCCAGAGGTCATGGCCCTGGTGGACTTTAAAAATGGAATCCTGCGGGAGAATGCCGCCCGGCTCTATATGGACGTACTGCCCCAAGCTGACGACGTCTATGTGAAGCAGCTGATCCGGGAGGGCCAGAAAGAACTGAACGCTGCCGGCATTACCTGCGTCCATTCTGATGACCTGATGGCCATCGCCGGCATGGATCCCATCCGGCTCATCGGCATTTATCGGGAGATGGAGACCGACGGAGAACTGACCGTGCGGGTATACGAGCAGTGCCTGGTGGAGCCCGAGGACTTTGAACGGCTTAAGGGCGTGTGCAGCGATCCGGCTGACCGGACCAGTCTGTTCCGTACTGGGCCCCGCAAGCTGCTCCAGGACGGCTCTCTGGGTGCCAAATCTGCCGAGATGATTGATGGATATGTGGACGAGCGAGACAACCATGGTATTCCGATTTATACAGAGGAAGAGCTGTGCCGCCGTATTCAGGCGGCCCACGACGTCCACATAGACGTGGCGGTTCACGCCATCGGTGACCTGGCCATGAAGAAGGTGTGCGACGCCATAGAGAAGGTGGAAGGCTCCAACCCCTGGCCGGACCACCGCCACGGTATCGTCCATGCCCAGACTACCACCCCCGCGCTGTTGGAGCGGATGAAGGCGCTGGGCCTACAGGCCTATATCCAACCCATCTTCATCGATGCCGATATGAACATCATTGCCGAGAGGGTTGGTGAGAAGCACGCCAAGGACTGCTACAGCTGGAAGGCTATGCTGGATCTGGGCCTGCGGGTCAGCGGCGGCTCCGACTGCCCGGTGGAGCCCTTCAACGTGCTGGACAACATACGCTCTGCCATTACCCGGCAGAACCGGGCGGGCACCAAGACTTACCTGCCCGAGCAAGCTCTTACCGTTGAGCAGGCCGTTCGTCTCTTCACCTCCAACGCTGCTTGGCCCAGCCGGGACGAGACGGTCCGGGGCACCTTGGAGGTAGGCAAGCAGGCCGATTTGGTGGTGCTGGAGCAGGATTTGTTTGACACTGAGCCCAGCCGGTTTCCGCAGGTCGTAGTGCTGGAGACCGTACTCAATGGAGTTACCGTATATCAGGCATGACGCGGGTAGCCGCGTGGCATAGAAAGGAGAGTTCTCTATGAATGAGATGCTGGAAAGGGCCCGAGCCATCGAGGCACAGATCATCGCCGACCGGCGCTGTCTGCATCAGATCCCCGAGGTGGGTGTGTATACCCCCAAAACGGCGGAATATGTGAAAAGACGGCTGACCGAGATGAGCATACCCAATCATGACTGCGGTGTCCATACCAAGGAGGAGCGGGAGAAGATGATGTTTGCCGGGTATCCCGATGCCCCCGAGTCCACCGGTGTGGTGGGTCTCATCGGGAAGGGCGGCCCCTGCATCCTGCTGCGGGCCGACATGGACGGCCTCCCTATGGAGGAGGCCACCGGCCTGGACTTTGCCTCTAAGGGAAACACCGCTCATATGTGCGGCCACGACGCCCATGCCGCCATGCTGCTGGGTGCGGCTCAGATCCTGAAGGACATGGAGGATGAGCTGCCTGGAACCGTGAAACTGATGTTCCAGCCCGGTGAGGAGATGGGCTACGGTTCCCGCACTATGGTTGACGATGGCCTGCTGGAGAATCCTAAGGTGGATGCCGCCATGGCCCTCCACGTGGGATCTCAGGTGGAGGTAGGCAAGCTGAACTACTCTCCCGGCGTGGCCTCCGGCGCCATGGCCACCTTTATCGTTAGCATTCAGGGCAAGGGCGGCCACTCCTCCGAGCCCCAGAAGACTATCGACCCGGTGAACATCGCCACCCAAGTGTGCTCCGCCCTGAACGTGCTCATTCCCCGGGAGGTGGACCCTGAGGCCTTTGCCACAATGACGGTGGGCGCCCTCAACGGCGGCCGGGCCTCCAACATCATCCCTGACACTGCGGAGATCATGGTGTCCTTCCGTACCCTCAGTCCAGAGGCCTACGACCACCTGAGCGAGCGCATCCCTGAGATCCTGGACCATTATATCAAAGCTTGGCGTGGTACCTATGCGGGTACTCAAGACACCCAGCACTGTGTGCGACCCGGACTTCTCCTCGGAGATCGTTCCCTTTGTTACCGAGATTTTGGGCGAAGACAATGTGAAGCCTGTGCCTCCTATGAAGGGTGCCGAGGACTTCGGTCATGTAACCCGTCAGGTCCCCGGCTTCTACGCCTTTATGGGGGCGGGGTCTCCCAACGGCTATCCCCTGCATAACCCCAACATGGTGTTGGACGAGAGCGCCTTTGCTATTGGCACCGCCATCCTAGCCAACAGTGCAGTAAAGTGGCTTGAGAGAAAAGCGGACAAGTAAACGTTCCAAGCTGATAATCATAAAGGAGGATTTGAGAATGGGAAACACGTTGCAAAAGAAAAAGGGCTTCAGTATGCCTCATGTGTACGCGGTCATTTTGATCCTAATGCTGCTGGTGACCATCATGACCTATGTGGTTCCCGCCGGCAACTATGTCCGTGTGGACGGCGCGGTGGCCCCCAACAGCTTTGCCTATGCAGAGCAGACCCCGGTAGGCTTCCTGGACTTCTTCACCGCCATCCACCAGGGCGTGGTTGAGAGTTCCAGCATTATCGGCGCAGTACTGCTCATTAGTGGATGTATCCAGATTATCCAATACACCGGAGCTTTCTCCGCCGGTATCCAGACCTTGATCCGCAAAGCTAATGGCAAAGGCTTGGCCATGGTGATCCTGTTCTTCACGCTGTTTACTGGCTTGGGCGTCATTGGTTACCTGGATGCCCTCTATCCCTTCTATCCTATCATTGTTTCCCTGTTCATCACATTGGGCTATGACAAAATGGTGGGTACTGCCATTATCCTGCTGTCCACCGCGGTCGGCTTCACCTGCGGTATGGTCAACCCCTACACCACCGGTGTGGCTCAGAGCCTGGTTGGTCTGCCCATGTACTCCGGTATTGGATTCCGTGCTATCGGTCTGGTGATCTTCTACGCTATTGCCATGTTTTTCCTGGTGCGTTATTGTATCAAGATCAAAAAGGATCCGAAAAACAGCGTCATGGGTGAAAACTATCTCCAAGAGCAGACCGCGCCCATGGAATTTGAGGAGGGACTGAAGTTCACCAAGGGCCGGATTCTTATTATTCTAGCCTTCCTGGCCACCATCGTCATCTCTGTGGTGGGTTCTCTGATGTGGAAGTGGGGCCTACCTGAGATCACCGCTATTTACTTCCCGGTGACCATTTTGGCGGTCATTCTTTCCCGTACCAACATGTCCAAGGCGTGCACTGAGTTCGGAAAAGGCATGGCCGGCGTAGTGGCGCCCACCATGGTCATTGGACTGAGTCGAGCGGTCTCCGTCATCCTTACCGAGGGTAATATTACGGACACCATTATTAACGCTATGGCTAATGTGCTGGAGGGTAAGAGTCCGGTCATCACCCTGCTGGTGGTCTACGCGTTCGTTACCGGGTTCAACTTCTTTGTTGGCTCCGGTTCCGGCAAGGCGGTGGTCATGATGCCCATTCTCCAGCCCATGGGTCAGGTGTTGGGGATCAATCAGCAGGTCATGGTGCTGGCCTATCAGTATGGTGACGGCTTCACCAACACATTCTGGCCCACCTCCGCGCTGCTGCAACTGTCCCTGTGCGGCATGGATTACGGCCACTGGTTCAAATTTGCCTGGAAGATCTATGCCTGCCTCATTGCGGCTGGCTTTGCCTTGGTCGTTGTTGCCAATCAGATCGGCTACGGGCCCTTCTGAGCCATTACCAATACATCACAAGAGAGGGCGGCGTGCCAGGGGGTGCGTCGCCCCCTCGGCATTCCGACGGGAAACGGCCTGAAACAGTTGGAAAATCCAGTGATTTTCTGGTTGACTTCGATTTTACAGTATGATATAATCCGGAATTGCGCAGGTATGACTGCCCATGGGAAAAACGGCAGATCAGCCGCCCCATGAGAACCCAAGGAACAGGAGACATGCCAATGCTGACCCAACTGAAACAGGGCGCCAAGGTGGTCGGGGTCAAGCAGACCCGCCGGGCCATTATGGACGGACGGGCTGCGGTGGTTTTCCTGGCCCAGGACGCCGATCCGGCGCTGCTGGCCCCGCTGGAGGCGCTGTGCGCCGAGAAGCAGGTGCCGGTAGAAGCGGTGGAGCGCATGAAGGAACTTGGTTCCGCCTGCGGCATCGCCGTGGGCAGCGCTGTGGCAGCGCTGCTGCACTGATTTGATTTTAACGGTATAATTTCTGATTATTCCGTTAAAATATATCTTTCAGAAACAGAAGAAAGGAGGAAAACCATGCCTACGTTTAACCAGCTCGTTCGCAAGGGCCGCGAGAGCGTGACCTACAAGTCCAACTCTCCTGCTATGCAGAAGGGCCTGAACACCCTGAAGAACCGCGAGACCGACCTGCCTTCTCCCCAGAAGAGAGGTGTGTGCACTGCTGTTCGTACCTCCACCCCGAAGAAGCCTAACTCCGCGCTGCGTAAGATCGCCCGTGTGCGTCTGACCAACGGCTACGAAGTGACCGCTTATATTCCCGGTGTCGGCCACAACCTGCAGGAGCACTCCGTGGTCATGATCCGCGGCGGCCGTGTCAAGGACCTGCCCGGCGTTCGTTACCACATCATCCGCGGCACCCTGGATGCTCAGGGCGTTGCCAACCGCATGCAGGCCCGTTCCAAGTACGGCGCCAAGCGGCCCAAGGCCGGCAAGAAGTAAGCTGATTGCTTCACGCTGACCCCAAGCAACTAAGAGAATCAACGCGCATTATGCGCAAGGCAGTTGTCCTTGCAGAAGCGCTTACCTATAGATTTAGGTGCGTTTCCTGTGGGGCACTGGACAAGCAGGCACTTGTCTTACACGGGGGCGTTTGAAACGCCTTCGAGTACCTATGAAATCATACTATGAAGGAGGGAAGCAAAGTGCCCAGAAGAGGAAACGTACCCAAGCGGGAGGTTCTGCCCGATCCCATTTACAATTCCGTCCTGGTGACCAAGCTGGTCAACAGCATCATGCTGGACGGTAAGAAGGGCGTGGCCCAGAAGGTGGTCTACGGAGCTTTCGACATTATCAAGGAGAAGACCGATAAGGACCCTCTGGACGTGTTCACCACCGCTCTGGAGAACATCATGCCGTCCCTGGAGGTCAAGGCTCGCCGCGTGGGCGGCGCCACCTACCAGGTGCCTATCGAGGTTCGGCCCGAGCGCCGTCAGACCCTGGGTCTGCGGTGGCTCACCAACTACTCCCGTAGCCGCAGCGAGAAGACCATGAAGGAGCGGCTGGCCGGCGAGATCATGGATGCCTCCAACAACCTTGGCTCCGCAGTCAAGAAGCGCGAGGACACCCATAAGATGGCCGAGTCCAACAAGGCGTTCGCTCACTATCGCTGGTAATAAGGAGTTAGAGTATGCCTAGGAAAGTTACCTTAGAGAATACCAGAAATATCGGCATCATGGCTCACATCGATGCCGGTAAGACCACCACCACCGAGCGCATCCTCTACTACACCGGCGTCAACTACAAGATCGGTGAGACCCATGATGGTACCGCCACCATGGACTGGATGGCGCAGGAGCAGGAGCGCGGCATCACCATCACTTCCGCCGCCACCACCTGCTACTGGACTGGCTCCAAGAACCAGTTCCCTCAGACCCGTCTGAACATCATCGACACCCCGGGCCACGTGGACTTCACCGTCGAGGTGGAGCGCTCCCTGCGCGTGCTGGACGGCTCTGTGACCGTCATGTGCGCCAAGGGCGGCGTGGAGCCCCAGTCTGAGACTGTGTGGCGTCAGGCCGACACCTATCGTGTTCCCCGTATGATCTACGTCAACAAGATGGACATCATGGGCGCCGACTTCTACAACGTGCTCAACATGATCCATGACCGTCTGAAGTGTAATGCCGTGCCCATCCAGCTCCCCATCGGCTCCGAGGATACCTTCAAGGGCATCATCGACCTGGTGGAGATGGACGCCGACATCTACTACGATGAGATGGGCAAGGATATGCGCGTGGAGGAGATCCCCGCCGATATGATGGAGCTGGCTCAGGAGTACCGGACCAAGCTCATCGACGCCTGCGCCGACCTCAACGACGAGATCATGGAGCTGGCTCTGGAGGAGCAGCCCATCCCCGAGGACCTGATCCGCAAGACCATCCGTCAGGCTACCATCGACAACCTGATGGTGCCCGTGACCTGTGGTACTTCTTACCGCAACAAGGGCGTGCAGAAGCTGCTGGATGCCATCGTGGATTATATGCCCTCTCCCCTGGACATTCCCGCCATCAAGGGTGTCAACCCCGAGACCGAGGAAGAGGACGAGCGTCCCGCCGACGACAACGCCCCCTTCTCCGCTCTGGCATTTAAGATCATGACCGACCCCTATGTGGGCCGTCTGTCCTTCTTCCGTGTCTACTCCGGTAAGCTGGCCACCGGTTCTTCCGTGCTCAACTCCACCAAGAACCAGAAGGAGCGCCTGGGCCGCATCCTGCAGATGCACGCCAACCACCGCGAGGATATCGAGGAGGTCTTCTCCGGCGATATCGCCGCCGCTGTGGGTCTGAAGAACACCACCACCGGCGACACCCTCTGCGATGAAAAGGCCCCCATCATTCTGGAGTCCATGGAGTTCCCCGACCCCGTGATCCGGGTCGCCATCGAGCCCAAGACCAAGGCCGGTCAGGAGAAGATGGGCCTGGCTCTGGTGAAGCTGGCCGAAGAGGACCCCACCTTCCGCACCTGGACCGACGAGGAGACTGGTCAGACCATCATCGCCGGCATGGGCGAGCTCCATCTGGAGATCATCGTGGACCGTCTGCTCCGCGAGTTCAAGGTGGAGGCCAACGTGGGCGCACCCCAGGTCGCCTACAAGGAGACCATCAAGAAGTCTGTCGAGCAGGACACCAAGTATGCCCGTCAGTCCGGCGGTAAGGGCCAGTACGGCCACGTCCGCATCACTGTGGAGCCCAACGAGCCCGGCAAGGGCTATGAGTTCCTCAACGAGATCACCGGCGGCGTCATCCCCAAGGAGTATATCCCCGCGGTGGACGCCGGTATCCAGGGCGCTATGCAGTCCGGTATCCTGGCTGGCTATCCCGTTGTGGACGTGAAGGTCCACCTGACCTTCGGCTCCTACCACGAGGTCGACTCCTCTGAGATGGCCTTTAAGATCGCCGGTTCCATGGCCTTCAAGGAGGCCTGCCGCAAGGCTGACGCCGTGCTGCTGGAGCCTGTGATGAAGGTCTCCGTCATCGTGCCCGACGAGTATCTGGGCAACGTCATCGGCGACCTGACCAGCCGCCGTGGTATGATCCAGGGCCAGGAGAGCCGCCCCGGCGCCACCCAGGTGGATGCCCTGGTGCCTCTGGCCAGCATGTTCGGCTACGCCACTGACCTGCGCTCCTCCACTCAGGGCCGCGGCCAGTACTCCATGGAGCCCCACAGCTATGTGGAGATCCCCAAGAGCATTGCCGAGAAGATCATCGCCGAGCGCGGCCGGAAGGAAGACTGAGTTTCCGTTTGACGCGGGAGAGCAGTTTTCTGACGGAAAGCACAGAAAAGGTATTGCATTTTATTGTGCAATGCTATACAATGTTTTCGCATTTATGTGGAAATGAGACCCACCTCAACATGAGTAATTAAGGAGGAAACACCAAAATGGCTAAGGCTAAATTTGAGCGCACCAAGCCCCATGTCAACATTGGCACCATCGGCCACGTTGACCACGGCAAGACCACTCTGACCGCTGCTATCACCAAGTATCTGGCTCTGAAGGGTCAGGCCCAGTACGAGGACTACTCCGCTATCGATAAGGCTCCCGAGGAGCGCGAGCGCGGCATCACCATCAACACCGCCCACGTGGAGTACGAGACTGATAACCGTCACTATGCCCACGTTGACTGCCCGGGCCACGCCGACTATATCAAGAACATGATCACCGGCGCTGCTCAGATGGACGGCGCTATCCTGGTTATCGCCGCTACCGACGGCCCCATGGCTCAGACCAAGGAGCACATCCTGCTGGCTCGTCAGGTGGGCGTGCCCGCCATCGTGGTCTTCCTGAACAAGTGCGATCAGGTTGACGACGAGGAGCTGCTGGAGCTGGTGGAGATGGAGGTCCGCGAGACCCTGTCCAACTACGAGTTCCCCGGCGACGACATTCCCATCATCAAGGGCTCCGCTCTGAACGCTCTGACCTGCGAGGGCGGCGTGGATGATCCCGACTTTGCCTGCATCAAGGAGCTGATGGACGCTGTCGACAGCTATATCCCCACTCCCGACCGTAAGGCTGACCTGCCCTTCCTGATGCCCGTTGAGGACGTCTTCACCATCACCGGCCGCGGCACCGTGGCCACTGGCCGTGTTGAGCGTGGTCAGATCAAGATGAACGAGGAAGTCGAGATCGTTGGCCTGAGCGATGAGAAGAAGAAGACCGTCGTTACCGGCATCGAGATGTTCCGCAAGCTGCTGGACTACGCTGAGGCCGGCGACAACATCGGCACCCTGCTGCGCGGCGTTGCCAAGACCGACATCGAGCGTGGCCAGGTCCTGTGTAAGCCCGGCTCCATCCACCCCCACACCAAGTTCGTGGGCCAGGTGTACGTGCTGAGCAAGGACGAGGGCGGCCGTCACACCCCCTTCTTCAACAACTATCGTCCTCAGTTCTACTTCCGTACCACCGACGTGACCGGCGTCATCACCCTGCCCGAGGGCACCGAGATGTGCATGCCCGGCGATAACGTCGACATGAAGGTCGAGCTGATCACCCCCATCGCCATCGAGAAGGGCCTGCGTTTCGCTATCCGTGAGGGTGGCCGTACCGTGGGTTCCGGCGTTGTTATCGACATCGCTGAGTAATTTGGCTTTTAAAAGAAGACCCGTCTTTTGACGGGTCTTCTTTGTTTTGGAGGGTGTCCGCCCGAAGGAAAAGCGCTGTTATGGACATCGCTGAGTAATTTGGCTTTTAAAAGAAGACCCGTCTTTTGGCGGGTCTTCTTTGTTTTGGAGGGTGTCCGCCCGAAGGAAAAGCGCTGTTATGGACATCGCTGAGTAATTTGGCTTTTAAAAGAAGACCCGTCTTTTGGCGGGTC
>CAUWDA010000054.1:0-13624 GCA_963557075.1 uncultured Flavonifractor sp.
TAAGCTATTTTTTACCCCCGGCATAGCCGGGGGTTGCCTTTGGTTCCGCCAAAGCGAAATGGAGCGGGTTTGCACCCGCTCCATTTCATCGTTATCGAACTTTATAAGTGTAAGTGTTGCCGTCAATCGTAAATGTGACCTCAACAGATTCACTGCTTGTTGCGACCTCTTCTGGGACAGCAAAAAGGTAATGCACATATTCCGTGCTGAGAGGTGCAATGCTCGTAATGTTGGAATAAGTAAAATCAGAACGACTATCCTTTTCGATCATGGAAAAGCCCGTGTAGTCATGCTGGCCTGCGTATTTTAGTCCTGCGGAAATAACATCATCCGCACCAACATTATTACCGGTTGTGTTTTTGTATGCAAAGCAAACGTCTACATATACGGTCCCTGCTTCGGATTCGTAGTGAGAATACCAACTGCCGGGCTGAGGGGGCATAACGTCTTTGGTGATGTCAGAATAATCAATGCTAAATTCTGAATTTTTGGTAACTACAACTTCCCCGAGCACAACTTCCCCCGAGGTTTTGCCCTCTTGCTGAGGGGGATTTTCCGTTGCGGTTCCAGTTCCCTCGCGCACGATGATCTTGTACTTTTCTCCACCAATGGTCATTTTTAATACAATTTCAGCGCCCGAGTGGTCGACTTCTTCTGGAACAGCAAAAAGGTAATGCACATATCCGGTGTCAAGGGGTGCAATACTTGTGATGTTGGAATAAGTAAAATCAGAGCGGCTGTCCGTTTCGATCATTGAGAAGCCTGTATATTCATACTTCCCGCTGTAAATCAAATTACCGGAAATGGTTGTATCTGCGTCAATGTTGGAAGTACCGGTGTTCTTATAGGCAACACAGAGATCTACATACACTTTTCCGGCTTCGGCTTCATAATGGGAATACCAGCTGCCAGGCTGAGGGGGCATAACATCCCGGGTAATATTGACGTAATCAACGGTAAATTCGCATTGATCCGTTGTTGCAGAGTCGCCAACAGCAAGTACGGGGGTATTGTCTTGGGGCGCTTCTTCAACGGGGGGCGTCTCTTTGGCCGGGGGCGTTTCTACTGGAGTATCCGTCGTTTCTGCTCCGATTGCAGTTGTGTCGTTGGGTCCGGGCTCCTGGCCGCCGCCGCAGGCAGCAAGCGAGAGACACATTGCCGCCACCAAAAATAGCTTAAATAGGTTCCTCACTGTTTCCTACCTCTTTCTGTCAGATGTTCTGTATCTGGTTACGCCACGTTCGGTTCAACGATCTTATCTGAGCAGGGGCGCACCATGTGCGCCCCTGCAAGCCGGATCTTCTACAAAAGGATGGGGCCACGCGCCCGCATCAGGCGGACAGAGCCTCGTATGCAGTGAGGACCTCCCGGATGGCCTGCTTGTCTGCGGCACTTACGGTAAAGTCGTCGTAGTAATCGTCGCCCTCAAAGCGCACGATGGTCTCGGTGGAGTTGGCGATCTCCCAGAGCATATCAATGTCCCAGCTGGAGGCTTCAATATCCACATACTCCCAAATGCGGCCGCCGTCGTTGTCCCGCACGGCGTCGAAGGGGCCGAAGGTCTTGGTATAGCGCTCATCGTCCACAGCGAAAATGATCTTCTCAAAGAAAACCCAGTCGCTGGAGGTATAGTTGCAGATCATGCGCACCCAGACGCTGTTGTCGTTTCTGCCCAGATAGGGGAGCACGAAGCTGCGCAGATCGGCGGCCCAGCTGCCGTTGGAGTAGTATTTCAGCGCCTTGGGGGAGTAGAACTGGACATTCTGTACCTTGTCCTCGTCCTTACGCATGTTGGCCAGAAGGGATTCCGCCTGCTGCTGCTGCAAAGTCTTGAGCTGCTCCGCGGCGGCGTCCAGTGCGGCGGCGTTGGCCACCTTGGCCTTGTTCTCGTCGGGCAGCGCGTTGTATACCTCCCGGGCGGCCTTGATGGCTTCGCCGCTGTCCAGGGTAACGGTGCCGATGGCGTCGATCATCTCCGTGACCTGAGTGACCTGCAGAGCGGCCAGGGCTGTCCGTGCCTCATCCAGCGCTGCCGCGTTTTCCACCAGAGCCTGCACCTCGGCAGCTGCCCCGTCATAGGCAGCAGCGGCGGCGCTGATGGCTTCGCCGCTGTCCAGCGTCACGGTGCCGATCGCGGAGATGGCGTCCTCGATCTGGGTTGCAGCGGCATCCAGTACAAGGGATTCATACGTGCTGCGGGCCTCTTCCAGAGCACCCAGGTTTCCGAGCTGCTTTTTGTCCGCCTCCGGCAGGACGGCCACGGCCTCCTCCGCGGCGGCGATGCTTGCCTCGCTGTCCAGCGTCACGTCGCCGATCGCCGCGATCTGATCATCTACGGTTTTGGCGGCTTCGCTTTTGCCGCAGGCCGACAGCGAGAGGGCCAGAGTCAGGACCAACAGGAAGGACAGGATCTTTTTCATCTTCTTTTACCCCTTTCCGCACACCTCTGAAAGTGTGCGCTTTCCGATTTTGGGGCCGGCAGATGCCACAGCTGGGCCCAGCTTCCGGACACACATAGGAAACTGGGAATGTGAAAGCGCAATTTCACTTCTTTTCCGCCGAATTTACCCCTTAAACTATATTTTATGCCAATTCTTGCGGAATACAATATTCCGGATGCATAGTGCCGGCCGGGGGCTGTATCCGGCGGCTTTTTGGTGGACAGAGCGGGCGGAAAGGATGTATACTGATAGCAGTAAGGGCGGCCCGGAGGGAGCGAGACGGACCGCGCGGGAGGGAATGGGCGTGTCGACAAAGAGAGAGCAGGTTGAATCAGCGGGGCGGTGCTACCAGAGCAGAGCGCCGGGAGAGATCTGCCACTATCCCGGGTTTGAGTACTGTCCTGCCGGCGCGGAGGAGACGCCGGAGGAGACGGTGCGGCGCTATTTTGCTCCCTATGAGACCCTGCCTGCCCGGCAGGTCTGGCTGGGGCGGGAGCCGGATCCGGCTTTGGCGGAGCAGTGCGGATCGGGCTGCCGCCGCTGGGACGGGACGGGCAGACCACCCCTGTGCTGCTACCGATTCTGGGATGGGCTTCGGGCAGTCTTTGACCTGGAGGGGACATCTGGAGAGGGGACGGAGGACCGGTCCATGGAGATCCGTGATCTGCGGCTGATGGGCCGTCCGGTGCGCCTCAAGCTGTGGTGGAGTGGCCGGGGGGACGCGGGAGTCCGGAAGCGGCTGGGGGCGCTGACAAAGCGCATCCCCGGGGCGCGGGACGGCGACCTCCGGTGCAGCGTCCGCCTGGCGGAGGCCGTGGACCGGGGGCTGCTTCACGGTGTGCCGCCGGACTATCTTGCGGAAGCCAGCGCCCTTCCTGAGGAAGATATCCGGAGATGGGAGAGAAGGCGGATCATGGAGGCATCCCGGGCCCTGCCTCTGGCGGTGAGCCGGTACACCCTGGAGGAATGCGGCGATTTTTCCACCGCCACGGAGAAGCGCTCCTTCCTGGTACCGGACAGCCACGGAGTGGAACGCTGGGAGAAATATACCCTGGCCTTCCGCACCGAGATGGGAAAGGCGCCCCGGCTCATCTCCCTCTATCCCGCCGCCGAGTGGGCCCTGGTACGCAAGCTGGTCTCCACGCCGCTGACCAGGCTGATGGACCGGCACCGGCTGTGGATCTCCCCCCAGCGGCTGTTCAATCTGGCGGTGGACTTTCTCTCCGCCCCGCAGTACGGCGGACCGGAGGGAGCGCCGCCCGTATTTGGGGCCATGCTGGTCCTCTCCCTGTGGGAGGAGAGCGAGCCGGGCTGCGGAGCGGAGGTCTTCCGGCGTCTGGACGAGCCGTACCGGGGGTACTACACGGCCTGCTACCGGGCGCTTCTGGCGCTGTATGAGGAAGAGGAGCTGGACCCCTGGTCCCGGCTGCCCCAGCTGCTGCGGGAGCTGACCGGAGGGGAAGACGGGGCGATCCGGCGGTGGTACCGGACCTGGGCGGACCGGGCGGAGGAGGCGGGGGTCGTGCCGGCCCGCTGCCGCCCGGGAGACAGTTCCATCTGGTCCACCTCCGGCCTGGAGCTGCCGGCCAGACTGGCGGCAGGGGAGGGGGCGGGCTCCATGCGGGAGCTCATCACCCGGCTGCTGCTCTTCAACCCGGTGACGCTGGCGGCCTGCGCCGGGGCGGCGGAGGGGACAGACTACCGGCGGGTGAGCCCCGGCATTCCGCTGGACCAGCTCAAAGAGCTGCTGGCGCAGGGCTTTTTGACGGGGGAGCGGACCGGATATCTGGACCTGCCGCCGGAGCGGGCCAACAGTTAGGGGAAAGTACCCCGCAAAATAGAAAAGCTCCCCGGGACCGCCGAAGGGCGGTCCCGGGGAGTTTTTAAAAGGTTCAGGTTCGGGCGGCTTTTTTGCGCTGCTCCTGACGGACCAGCTTGACGCAGGCGGTGATGACGCCGAAGAGGAACCAGTAGGTGAACATATTGCGGGGGTAGAACCAGGTGTACTCCGCGATGCTAACCACCAGAATGCCGCAGAAGGCGCCCAGCGCGGCGGCCAGCAGCCGCTTGGTCCGCTTGTCCAGGGCGGCTCGGAAGGCCTTGACGCCGCTCTTCAGCTGATAGAGCAGCACGGCCAGGAAGGAGACCAGACCCCAGATCCCTGTCTCCGCCCAGATCTGAAGATAGTTGTTGTGGGTGTGGATGGGATAGGTGCCGTCGAAGTTGGTTGGATAGGTCTGAAAGACCTCCTTCATCACGTCGGTGCCCAGGCCCACGCCCTTGACCCAGTGGTCCCGCATCAGGTTCTCCGTGGTGGAGTAGATCTCGAAGCGGTACCGGGTGGAGCTGTCCTTGGTGTTGGTGATGGTGAGGATGCGGTTGTAGATGGTCTCAGGCAGGAAGGGGATGGCGACCAGTCCGGCCACAAGGAACAGGGGCACCCACCGCCAGTCGATGAGGGCCAGGAACACCACCACGGCCAGGGTCAGACCGATCCAGCAGGAACGGCCATAGGTCAGGCCGATGGCCACCGCGCCCACGCACAGAGAGAGCAGGGAGAGGAGCTTGCCCCGCCAGTGGGAGTTGAGGAAGAGGGCCAGATCCAGCGGCAGCAGCATCACCAGCTGCTCGGCGAAGTTGTTGGGGTTGTCGAAGAAGGAATAGACCCGGCCGGGCATACCGGCGTTGACGCTCATATCCTGCTGGGAGGCCACCACTTCCACCCCAACGTAGCCCTGATAGCAGCCGTAGAGGGCGGCGATAGAGACGCCCAGCACCGCCAGCGACACCAGAAGCTGGAGCTGCTCATACTTGCGCACGCTGCTCACCACCAGGAGCACCATCAAAAAGCCGGTAAGGTGGAAGGCGAAGAAGCGCAGGGACAGGTGGGTGGAGATTGACCCCAGCAGGGCGATGCAGATGAAGCCCATATAGAGGGTCATATAGGGCCCCAGGGTGTCCAGCTCCAGCCGGGCCCTGGACCGGGAGGCGCTGCCGATGATGAACAGGGCAGTCACCGCCAGGACACCCAGCAGGCCATAGGTATTGTTCCACAGCTCATGGGGGGCCATCAGCATGACCAGCATGAACAGGCCCAGGAAGAAAAAGCCCGCTCCGCCCACGGCGTTCAGGAAGCGGCAGAACAGGCTGCCGTCCCACAGGGGGCGGCCGATCTTGTAGAGCCACTTGCAGAGGGCGCAGGGGATGTTGACCAGACCGGTAAAGATCCGGCAGGACAGGCTCTCCGGCCAGGCCCTGGGCACCCTGCCCTCCCGCCAGCAGAAGCGGAAGATGGCGCTGCCCCGGAGCTGCCTGGTGAACCACCGCTCCAGCGCCGCGCAGGCCCGCCCGGGCAGACTGCCCGCCCAGGCCTGACGGAGCCCCAGCCAGAAGGCCAGGAAGAAGCGGAGAAAAAGGCTGTTGGCTGCGATAGACATACGGTATTTTACTCCTTGGTATCAGTCGTGAAGGGCCTTCTCATAGACCCCGTAGGTAGCTCTGGCCATCTTGTGGACCTCGAACTTCTCCTCAATGGTCCGCAGGGCGTTGGCCCGGCACTGGGCGGTGAACGCGGGGTCCTCCAGGAAGCGCTTCATGGCGCCCGCCATGGACTCCGGGTCGTCATAGGTCACCAGCAGGCCGCAGCCGGCCTCGTCGTTGACGATGTCGGAGTTGCCCCCCATATCGGTGGCGATCACCGGCAGACCGGCGGCCATGGCCTCGATGATCAGGAAGGACAGAGCCTCGTGCTGGGAGGAATTTACATACAAGTCGGAACCCTTGTACAGGTTTTTGATGTCCTTGCGGAAGCCGATGAATTTCACCTGCTCCTCCAGCCCCAGTTCCTTCACCTGGGCCTTGGAGGGCTCCAGCAGGGGACCGTCCCCCGCCAGCACCAGGGTGAAGGGCTTGTCCGTCAGCTGAGTCAGCCGCTTCACCGAGTCGATCAGGTACTTATGGCCCTTGTCGTCGGCGAAGCGGGAGGCGCACAGCATGACAAACTGCTCCTCGGGCAGCCCCAGCTCGGACCGCAGGGTGGACTGGGACCGGTCGCCCGCCCAGGCATCCAGATCCACGGCGTTGAAGATGACCTGGATCCGATCGGCGCTCCAGCCGTTGGCGATGAGCTGCTCCTTGCCCTTGTTGCAGACCGCGATCATCTGGTCCTGCCGCTTGTCCATCCAGCGGTTGGACAGGCGGGTAACAAAATCGTTGGCCAGAACAAAATGGTTGGTGTACACCACCCGGATCTTCGGGTTATATTTCTTGGCCAGCAGGGCGGTATAGTGCTCCCGCAGATAGTGGCAGTGGACCAAGTCGATATCCCACTCCCGGCACAGCTCGGCCACCGCCTTGGCGGCCTGCTTGTCAAACCGGCGGCGCATGACGACCTGGCGGCAGGGGGCGCCCATGGCTTCCAGCCGCTCCACCAGCAGCCCGCCCTCGTGATAGGCAAAGAAGGGCTGCACCAGTCCGTCGGCGGAGAGGTACTTGACCAGGGTCTCCACATACCGCTCCGTGCCCGCCTTGCCCGCGTAGTTCAGCAGATAAAGCACCTTAAGCATGGCAATGATCTCCTTTTAGTCCGGCGGATCACTTCTCCGCCCAGTTACCGGTGGCCTCCGCTTTCAGATAGGCATTGATGAAGCCGTCCAGGTCGCCGTCCATCACGCCGTTGACATTGCTGGTTTCGTAGCCGGTGCGGTTGTCCTTCACCAGCTGGTAGGGCATAAAGACATAGGAACGAATCTGGCTGCCCCACTCGATCTTCAGCTGCACGCCCTTGATGTCGGAGATCTTCTCCGCATGCTGCTGCATCTTCATCTCCACCAGCTTGGCCCGCAGCATCCGCAGACAGGTGTCCTTGTTCTGGAACTGGCTGCGCTCGGTCTGGCAGGAGACCACGATGCCGGTGGCGTGGTGGATCAGCCGGACGGCGGAGGAAGTCTTGTTGATGTGCTGTCCGCCGGCGCCGGAGGAGCGGAACACCTGCATCTCGTAGTCCTCGGGCCGGATCTCCACATCGGCGTCCTCCGGCAGGTCGGGCATGACCTCGATGGCGGCAAAAGAGGTCTGCCGCCGGGCGTTGGCGTCAAAGGGGGAGACCCGCACCAGCCGGTGCACACCGTGCTCGCTGCGCAGGTGGCCGTAAGCGTTCTCGCCCTCAATGAGGATGGTGGCGCTCTTCAGACCGGCCTCGTCGCCGTCCAGATAGTCCAGGGTCTTGCAGGTGAAGCCGTGGCGCTCGGCCCAGCGGGTATACATCCGGAAGAGCATCTGGGCCCAGTCCTGGGCCTCGGTGCCGCCGGCGCCGGCGTGGAAGGTGAGGATGGCGTTGGAGTTGTCGTACTCGCCGGTGAAGAGGGTGGACAGCTTGGCCTCCTCCATGTCGGCTACCAGCTTATCAAAGCCCTCCTCCAGCTCGGGGACCAGGCTCTCGTCCTCCATCTCGTTGCCCAGCTCGCACAGAGTCATCAGGTCCTCCCACTGGCTCTGGCGCTTCTCCTGGCCCTCGATCTTGTCACGCAGGTTCTTGACCCGCTGCTGCACCTTTTGGGCCTTCTCCAGGTTGTCCCAGAAACCGTCGGAGGCGGACTCGGACTCCAGCATCTCGGCCTCCCGCCGGGCGGCCTCCAGCCCAAGGGCCTGCTCCAGCTCGTCCAGATCCGGGCGCAGGTTGTTGAGCTTTACCTTATATTCATCAAACTGTAACATAGATCCACTCTCATTTCCGTAAAATAGCCATATTATTATACCCAATGGCAGGACCGATGTAAAGGGATGGACGCCAAAAAACCGCCCGGAGCCGGGCGGTTTTGCGCTGATTTTTATCAGGGCGGCGGGGGTGCGGAGCTTTGCCGCGTAAGATCATCGCTGGCTGGCGGACCAGGCCTGGTCTGCGCAGAAGATCAGATCGTCCACGTCTCCGCCGGGGGCGGTGCGCGGCGCGCTGTCGTCGTGCTGCTCGTACTTCATGTGAATTCCTCCTTCCTGTGTGTACGTATCAGTATATGCCAGCGGGGCGGAAAGATGTGTACGATTCCTGTCGCACAACTTTTTGAAAATTAGGGCTTGACACAGACTGTATCCTGTGATATTCTATTTAGGCACTCAGGAAACGCGAGACCGGAGCCCTCCACGCCGGAGTGGCGGAATTGGCAGACGCCCGGGATTTAAAATCCCGTGGGAGAGATCCCGTGCCGGTTCGATCCCGGTCTCCGGCACCATATCGCGGGGTAGAGCAGTTGGTAGCTCGTCGGGCTCATAACCCGGAGGTCGCAGGTTCAAATCCTGTCCCCGCAACCACATTGTGCGACCAAAAAAGATATCGCACCGGAAAACCCCGAAGCCGCAACGGTTTCGGGGTTTTTTCGCGTCCATTTTTGACTGCACGAAAAAAAGATATCTTCCCACCTCTTCCACGTGCGGTGAGGACTTGAACTAAAACTGAGGGCTTTTGCGCCCAATTTTGAGTGAGCAACACGGAAAAATTTCTGTTTCTTCGAAAATTATTTTGTTAAATTTTTGTGAACAAAGTGGTTTGTGCTAAAATGTAGTACAAACCACTTTTCTATTCCACACATCTTGGCCGTCACTTATTTAAGGTGACGGCCTTTTTTCTTTTCAGATAAAATCAAAATGAGAGCCCAAAGGGCATTACGCACAGGAGGAAATTAACTTGGATCGAAAACAGTATTTTGAAGAACTACATATTGCGCTCACGCGGGAGGGTTTCACCTCCCAGCCTGAGCAGGACGAATTGCTTCCTGTGGAGTGGGATGGTCTCCCCCTCTGCCGGATTACAGCGGACGGAGGCGTTCGCTACTGGCAGGAGGATGTAGCGACGCCGGAACGGGAACGAGCCTGTGAGCGAGCCACCGATCTGGCCTGTACCGTGCGTGAGTACATGACGCTGCTGGAACAGGCTCCGCCCCTGCAAGCCCAAAGCCTGACCGGTGACTACCGCCTGCTGGCTGACTTCAACGGAGCCGTGCTGGCTGCCCATCCCACCCGGCTTGGCGTCCAATTCGTCACATGGGGCTGGAGCTTCGACCGCACAGGTCTCAACCAGGGCAATTACTTTCAGGAAAACTATGTAGGTGCCAAGCAGGACTTCGCCATCCGCGCTGGCCTCATTTCCAAACAGCAAATTTTCAATCAGGAGCAGCTTGTTGAAATCTACCGGTGCTGCTCTGACACCTTGGACGCTGGTTTTGACTTGACTGCCGAGCAGGAAAAGTGCATCCGGAGTGTTCAGGAGCAGATTGCCATTGCAGCTCCCGATACTCTGGAGCGCATAAGAGAGCAGGAGCAGCACCCCATGGAACCCTACAACCAAGAACCGATCTTGTAATATTCAGGCGCCGGAGTTTTGGAAATAAGACTCCGGCGCTTTTTTATTGCCTCAAACCAGACAGGAGGATTGAAGATTGGAGCAAAAGAACGAACAAAAAGCGCCGCTGCGCATCAAAAATCTGGCTGAGTTGAAACGCTGTATCCGCCCCGGGACAGAGTTGGTGGCAACCAGCCATAGCAAGCACCCTGCCCTGGTCGGGCTTGTACGGGTGGTGACTGAGGTTCAGACCAACGCTTACTATTCCGTGGTCAAGGATCAGCCAACTCATCAATATTCGACCTGTAATTACGGGAAGGGATTCCGCTCTGATTTCGAAAAGGCATCCAACTATTTATTTGAGGGCACGACCATCAAGGTCCTTGACCGCAGAAGCAGTGATGGCAGCGTGCTTTACGAAATGGAACTTTATCCGGGCGAATACCTTGTCCTCGGTCAGAAGAACGACATGGAGGAGAATGCGGATATCAGAGAAGACAATGGCGAAATCAAGCAGGAAGGGATGAACATGACCTTATGACACGCTATTTCATGCGAGATACGCCGCTGTGCCAGCTGGAACAGCAGATGATGACCCCGCCCAATTTCAAGGCCAGAGGTCACGGCCGGTATTCTCCCGGTTTCCAATACAGCAGCGAGGACACGGAGTGCCCATACTGTATAAACTTCAGGCGCAATCAGCCTTGTCCGCTGAAACTGTGCATTTGCCTGGATGAACGGATCGCGGCCGGCGCACTGAATCTCAATGAGTTCGTCAGGGATTGCTTCTTCCCTGAAGCGGGGGTACAGCTTCTGGCCCGCTTAGAGAGGAATTTCACTTGCTGCTCCATCAGCTTTTTTCTGAATGAGTGCCATCGTGAGCGCTGGCAGCACTGGCGCGAGCGCTACTATCGAATGTCAGGCCGTAATCTGGCCGCGCTGTTTCTCCTCACGGCGTATGAGGATATCTGGCGCAGGATGATCTGGAAGTTTGATGCCCGCGGATTTGACTTCCAGTCCGTCCAGCTTTCCGGCATCCAGCCGGAACTGTACAGTGTTTACCAGGCGGCCAAAGCCATCTCCACCGGCAGCCACAATATCACTCTTGCCGATCTCGCATCCCCCGAATTGGTCACAGATGAGGCGTTCCACCTGATTGTCTGCACTCTGCTTCTGGCCAAGTACGGAGATGCGATTTTGAATTTTGAAGGAAAGTAAGGTGATGCAATGTGATGATGGAAGCAGTTCTGAGCAACGCCGACCACCCGGAATACGGTGTTGCGACGATTCCTCTTCCCATTCCCAGAAATCAATACGACCACTGCGTTGCGCTGTTGGAGGCACTGGAGATCGGCGATGCCTCTGAAGCTGACTGCCGGGTGGACTCCCTCGACAGCGCATGGCCCGTGCTGAATCGGCTGGTGAGCACCAAGGTCAACCTGGACGAGCTGGACTATCTGGCCAAGCGGCTGGACAGCTTTACTGTGGGCGAGTTTTCGCAATTTCAGGCGATGGTTGAAAAACTGCATCTCACCAGCATGAAGGATCTCATCAACCTGACCTTCTGCTGCCAGCAGGCGACGGTGATCACGGACTTCACAAATTTGAAAGAGGTTGGCCGTGATCACTACATGAACATCCATGGCGGGTGTGCCAGCATGGAAGAACTGGAACAGCTGGACGGAGTGGAAACCGCTGTCCTGTTGATTGAGGACAATGAGGGGACTATCACCCGCTACGGAGTGGTCTATGACAACGGCATGCAGCTTTCACAGCTCTATGATGGGAAGCACCTGCCCTGCTATCACTATGAGGCCGATATGACCGTTGTCGGGATATCCTCCCGGTGGGAGCCGGAGAACAGCAGGAATGTGACCTGGATCTATCTCCCTGCCTCAAAAGGACAAATTGAGCGCGCCATGCAGCGTTCCGGCATTGCTGACCCAAAGGATATGCGCCTTTTTATGGCAGACAGTTCATTCCCGGAGGAAGTGGATGTAGCACTGGACTTCCGGTGCGACAACATCTACGAGCTCAATGAGCTGGCGCTGGTCGCAGATAAACTCTCGTGTGACGACCGCAGAAAGCTGGGAGCAGCAGTAAGTATGGCTAAACCGGAATGCGCCAGCCAGATCCGCCGCTTGGCGGAAAACCTGGATCTGTTTGAATTCGCCCCCGGCGCCCACACCCCCGAGGAATATGGGAAATACATGATTCAGAGATCCGGCCATTTTGAGTATGACCCCAATCTGGACGAGTTTTATGACTACGAGCGGTATGGCCTGCAACACATGGGCTATCAGTCGGGCGTGTTTACCGACCGCGGCTACATCGCCTATGTCGGTACAGTAAGTCTGGAGGAACTGATGGCAGACGACCCGGCAGAGTCCTATCAGCGGGAGCAGGACTTTCAGATGGGAGGGATGACATGATCCAACTCTTTATGAGCCGCAGCGGGAGTTCTGTCATTGTCCCGCTCAATTTGCCCGCATCTCATGGCGCTATGACAGAAGCGTACAGCCAGCTTGAACAAGCTAACAGAACAGGAAAAACAGAGATCGTTGAGATCAAAAGTGTGATTGCCAACCTGCCGTCATATCTCGGCGGACTCGACCCTGATTCCAGAACGCAGCTTGCACAGCTGAATCTGCTTTCGAGCATCATTGCCAAAATGGACTCTCGTGAACGGAGCATCTATGCCGGCGCCTTGGATGGCAACAGCATCAATGATCTGAACGATATGATCCGTGTGGCGGAACAGGTATCGGACTACATTCTCATCCCTAATGTCAATTCGGATGTGACGCTTGGCCGGTATGTCGCTGTTGCCGGCCAGATTCAGGGCGATCCCAGGTTCCCCGAAGCGGCCTGGCCCTACCTGGACTTCGCGAAAATCGGTGCGGAGTACTATGCCGAGCATGGTGGTGCGTACACCCATGCTGGCTATGTGCTTCTCAAGCAGGATGCCGAACCCGTCAGAGAGAAGGCGGCAAAGATCCGGCTTGACCTCTCCTCCTCCCAAGCGCAGGCGAGTGTATCGCTTCCGGCATTGAAGGAGGAATTGGAGCGAGTAAAAAAGTTGCTGGGGATCGATTGTTTTGCAGAGGCCGCAATAACCAAGGTTTCTTTTGCTGTTCCCAATTTGAACGAGTATATTCCCACCACGGGAGTATGCGTGGAAGATGCAAACGAATTGGCTTGGGCAATCGAGGGGATGCAGCTTGAAGACAGCGAGCTGATGAAATACCTGTCGGTTCTTTCTGTGGAGCAGCCGGAAACCATGCGGGATGCTCTTCGATATGCCATGAATCTGGACGACTATGAGCGTATCACGGAGGACACCTATGAATATGGCCAAACCGTCCTTCGGCGCATTGGCGCTGATGACGAGCTAATCGATACCATCGACGGGTATATGGATTTTGAGAAGCTGGGCGAGGACATTATGGCAGAGGAAGGAGTCCGGCGAACCGAGTTCGGCCTGATCCGCCGATGCAGCAGCCCTTTTTCTGAGGAAACACATACGTTAGAGATGGAATACCTTTCATAATGACTCGGGCAGTCAATTTTCTCTTGGTATAACTGATGGCTTATATGTTGCTTAAAGTAAAGAATACTGAACAGCATCACCTGATGGATTAGGAGGAATGCAAATGAAAAAGAAACTCATGATCTCGGTGGCTTTGCTGGCCGTACTGGGAGCTGCTGTTGTAGGCTATTTTCACTTCTCTTATAAAAATGTTTTTGACCATGGCTAATCTCTCTAAACTGTGGTATGTTGTGTACTTACCAAACGAAGTCTGCAAATAAAAAGTCAATAGGGAAATAAAGAAAAATTGAGGAGAGAAAA
>CAUWDA010000055.1:0-13621 GCA_963557075.1 uncultured Flavonifractor sp.
AAACAGGTCTTATGCGCTTTTTCCTTCGTGTAACACATCATTGACAAACCTACAAACGTAACTTAGGAGGCGGAAAGCGCCCCCTCCAGCTCCTCCTGGAGCTGCTCCATGCCAGCGTTGAACCACGGCAGTTCCACGATGCTCCGCCACATCTCCTCCCGGAACTGCTGGGGATCTAACTGCGCCATGGCAGAAACCTCACCATACCGCAACGCCAGGCACACTTCTCCCTGATTGATCCACACCTCCGCATATCCCAAGTTCTCCGGCGTTCCTCCCACGATCAGATAGGCCGACAGACCGGCGTTCTCTCCTGCATAGAGGTAGGGTGTGTCCTGTACATCCCGGGCATCCGTAAGCAGGCGGCGGGCAATGGCGGCGCAGCAGGCCCCATATTGGGCCTTAGTCTCCTCCACCGCACGGGGGTCTCTGGCCTGATAAAGCCGGATCAGCTCCTCGTCCGTCATGGTTTTCCCCCTCTCCTATTTTGAAAAACTCTTCTGCCTATATATAGAGTGTAGCAACAGGCGGTTGGTTGCAAAAAATTCCGACGTTTACCAACGGCATAAAAAAGCCGGGCGGCCTCTGGCCGTCCGGCTTTCCATTCTATTTAATGCAGTTCCTTGTCGCAGTAAGCGCAGCAGTCCACACCGCCGTTCTGCTTCACCAGCGGGGGCAGATAGAGTTCGGTCTGGGTGATGCAGTTGGGGTTGGAGCACACCGGCTTGGTGCCGATCTCCACCGCGTCGGGGCGCATCCGCTCCTGGTTGGCCAGGTCGGTGAGCAGGGCCATACGGGCATACATGCCGTACCGGGCCTGCTCGAAGTAGACCGCCCGAGGATCGTCGTCCACGTCGATGGCGATCTCGTCCACACGGGGCAGGGGGTGCATCACCAGCAGGTCCTTCTTGGCCCGGTCCAGCTTCCGCCGGGTGAGGACATACACACCCTTACACCGCTCGTACTCCAGGGGGTCCACAAACCGCTCCCGCTGGATACGGGTCATGTAGAGCACGTCCAGCTGGGGAATGACGGCCTCCAGGCCGGTGACCTCGGTGAACCACATGTCGTTCTCCCGCATGAAGGCCCGCATATACTCGGGCACCGCCAGCTCACGGGGGGCGATGAGGAAGAACTTGATGCCCTTGAACTTGGCCATAGCCTTGATCAGGGAGTGGACGGTGCGGCCGTTCTTCAGGTCGCCGCACAGACCCACGGACAGCCCGTCCACCCCGCCCCGCAGGCGGGTGATGGTGGTCAGGTCGGCGGTGGTCTGGGTGGGATGCATGTGGCCGCCGTCGCCGGCGTTGATCACCGGCACATCAGAGTAGAGGGAGGCCGCCTTGGCCGCGCCCTCCTTGGGATTGCGCATGACCACAACGTCGGCGTAGCCGGACACCATCTTGATGGTGTCTTTCAGCGTCTCGCCCTTGGCGGTGGAGGTGGACTTGGGGTCGGCAAAGCCAAACACCGTGCCGCCTACCCGCAGCATAGCGGTCTGGAAGGAAAAGTTGGTGCGGGTAGAGGGCTCATAGAACAGGCTGGCCATCACCCGCCCCCGGCAGGCGTCCATAAAATCAGCGGGGTGGTCCATAATATCGCTGCACCGCTGGTACAGGGTATCCCACTCCGCCCTTGACAGGTCTCCAAAGTCGATCAAATGCCGCATGACGCTTCATTTCCCCTTTTAATTTTTTCTATCGTACCATATTTCCCCCTCTCCCGGCAAGAGCGGAAATGACAAATTTCCAAACTTTTTTGCGTCGCGGCTTGACACCTCCTCAACACAGTCCGTCGTCACCGCCTTTTTCCCCTCCACGGTCCGGTCCCAGCATAGAGTTTTCCCCCGCGCAGAGCGGTAAAAGACTCTGCGCGGGGGGCGGGTTCAGGCCTTTCTCAGATCGTTGAGGGCCTCGTCGATCTTCTTCTGGGGCACATAGGCCTGGGCCACGGCCAGGATCTGCTCCAGCGTGATGGAGCGGGCCGCCCCCAGAATGGGGTGCTTGAAGAGCATGGGGAATCGGCGCTGGAGCGCCGCCCGGCTGCCGGGGTGATCCAGCAGCTCCCCAACCGTGATCCGGTTTCCTTTGAGTTCCATGGGACTCACCTCCATCCACATTCTATGCGCCCATCCTGCAGATTTGACTTGCGGCTCCCGCCCGGACAGGCTATAATGGTAGGCAGCCTTACGAAACACTGGGCAAGGAGGAACGTTTTCCATGGTAAAGACCTTTGACCGCGCCAGCCCCAGTCTCCATCCGGAGTCCTGGCTGGCAGACAGCGCCGTTGTCGTGGGCGACGTGCAGGTGGAGCAGCAGGCCAGCATCTGGTACGGCGCTGTGCTGCGAGGGGACAACGCCTCCATCCGGGTGGGCGAGCGCTCCAACATACAGGACAACGTGGTGGTCCACTGCGATGCCACTGTTCCCACCTCCATCGGCAGGGAAGTCACGGTGGGCCACGGAGCCATTCTCCACAGCTGCACCGTTGAGGACCGCTGTCTCATCGGCATGGGGGCCATTCTGCTCAACGGCTGCGTCATCGGCACGGGCAGCCTGGTGGCCGCCGGCGCTCTGGTGACGCAGGGCACAGTCGTACCCCCCGGCAGTTTGGTGATGGGCTCCCCCGCCAAGGTCGTCCGTCCGCTGAGACCTGAGGAGGACGAGGATATCTCCCACTCCGCCCACGAATACTGCCATGCCGCTACCGGCCAACTCCCGGCCGCCGGACAACATCCCTGACAGGAGGACCCCTTTGAAACAGAAAAAGAAATCCCCCGGCCGCTACCGCAAGACCCTGCGGGAGCAGATACGGGAAAACCCCCGGCTGGCCGCCGTCTATGTGATCCTGCGGGTGCTGGTAATTGTAGCCCTGGTGGCCCAGTTCTTCAACGGGAACTTTGAAAACGTGTTCCTGTGCGTACTCACCCTGATCCTGTTCACCATCCCCAGCTTCATTGAACGCACCATCCACATCGACATCCCGGACACGCTGGAGGTCATTATCCTGCTGTTCATCTTCGCAGCAGAGATCTTGGGCGAGATCAGCGCCTACTACGTTCAGTTCCCCTATTGGGACACCATGCTGCACACCCTGAACGGATTCCTGTGCGCCGCCATCGGCTTCTCCCTGCTGGACGTGCTCAACCGCAACGAGCGGCTCACCTTCAGCCTCTCCCCGGTCTACCTGGCTGTGGTGGCCTTCTGCTTTTCCATGACCATCGGCGTGCTGTGGGAGTTCTTCGAGTGCCTGATGGACCAGCTTTTTATGCTGGATATGCAGAAGGACACCATCGTCCACTCCATCGGCTCTGTGATGCTGGACCCCACTCCCGGCGGTAACGCCCCCATCGTGATCAAGGACATCACCGACGTCATCGTCGTCACTGCCGACGGCACCCAGCAGGCCCTCGGCCTGGGCGGCTATCTGGATATCGGCATCCTGGACACCATGAAGGACCTCTTCGTCAACTTCATCGGCGCGCTGGTCTTTTCCTTCATCGGTTTCTTCTATGTGAAAAACCGCGGCAAGGGAAAATTTGCCCGCCGGTTTATCCCCAGAGTGATCGAGCCGGTGGAAAACTCCTCTGCCGCAAACAGTTCCTCGGAGACGGACAGCCCGACTTGACCCCGTCGGAGCCCCGGTTTTCCACACACCACGCTTTTTTGTGTGCCACTGTATAATTTCCCCCTTATCTGCCCATACTGGAGACATACCACGGTAATAAGGAGGAAATCACGATGAATCAGACCCCCAACAACAGCATCAAGTGTTCCGTGTCCAGCTGCGCCCACCACTGCGGCGGTCAGAACTACTGCACCCTCAACGAGATCAAGGTGGGCTGCTGCGAGCCCAACGCCACCAAGTGCGCCTCCACCGAGTGCGCCTCTTTCCAGCTGGGCCAGCACTAAGCACCTAAAGGCAAAAAACAGGACCTGCTTTCGCAGGTCCTGTTTTTTTACTTTGGATCACTCCTTGGGCTCGGCGGGAGCCTCAGCCTTGGGAGCCTCCGCCTCAGCGGCGGGAGCGGCAGCCGGAGCAGCCTTAGGGGCCGCAGCGGCAGCGGGAGCAGCCTTGGGAGCCGCAGGCTTGACCACGGGCACCTTGCCGTCCACGGTGATCAGCTTGCGGGGGCACTTCTGAGCGCAGATGCCGCAGCCGATGCACTTCTCGTAGTCGATGACAGCCAGGTTGTTGACCATGGTGATGGCTTCCTTGGGGCAGTTCTTGGCACACAGGGAGCAGCCGATACAGCCATTGTCGCACACCTTCCGGGCGTCCACACCCTTGTCGTGGGAGGAGCAGGGAACGGTGACGTGACGCTTGGTCTTGTAGGGCTCCAGGGCGATGATGTGCCGGGGGCACACGTCCACGCACTTGTTACAGGCCTTACACTTCTCCTCGTCCACCTTGGCCACGCCGTCGATGACGTGGATGGCGTCGAAGGGACAGACCTTCTCACAGGATCCCAGGCCCAGGCAGCCGTAAGAGCAGCCCAGGTCGCCGCCGCCGGGCAGCTTGGAGGCGGCCACACAGTCGTGGAGACCCACATAGTTGTACTTCTTGTAGTTCTGACCGCAGCCGGTGCAGTGCACCTGAGCGATCATCTTGACGGAGGCGCCGGCAGACACACCCATGATCTCACCGATCTGAGCGGAGACAGCATCGCCGCCTGCAGCACAGGCGTTGACAGGGGCAGTACCCTTCACCACGGCGGCGGCGTAGCCCGCACAGCCGGGGAAGCCGCAGCCGCCGCAGTTGGCGCCGGGCAGACAACCCAGAATGGCCTCCTCCCGGGGGTCCACCTCAACGGCGAACACCTTGGAGGCGATGGCCAGAACCAGGCCAAAGATGGCGCCCAGCACAGCCAGGACCACCACAGCAAAAATAACAGTATTCATACTCTTCTGCCTCCCTTAACCAAAGACCTTCAGGCCGGAGAAGCCCATGAAGGCCAGAGCCACCAGGCCGGCAGACATCAGGGCGATGGGGAAGCCCTCAAAGGCCTTGGGGCACTCGGAGAACTCCATCCGCTCCCGGATGCTGGCGAAGATCACGATGACCAGCAGGAAGCCGATGCCGCCGGTGATGCCGTACACGACGCTCTCAATGAAGCTGTAAGCATTCTGAGTATTCTGGAGCACCACGCCCAGCACAGCGCAGTTGGTGGTGATCAGAGGCAGGTACACGCCCAGGGCCTCATAGAGGGAGGGCATAGCCTTCTTCAGGAACATCTCGATGAACTGCACCAGAGAGGCGATGACCAGGATGTAGGTCACGGTCTGCATAAAGGTCAGGCCCAGACCCTCCAGGATGAAGTGGTTGATGGGCCAGCAGATGGCAGAGGCCAGACCCATAACGAAGATAACGGCCATGCCCATGCCGGAAGCCGTCTCGATCTTCTTGGACACGCCCATGAAGGGGCAGATGCCCAGGAACTGGGCCACGATGAAGTTATTGACCAGGATGGCGCCCAGAGCGATTGTGAACAGTTTTGCCCAATCCATTACTTGGCCACCTCCTCAGTCTTCTTGTTGCCCTTCTTGGGCTTGTTCAGGATGTACTGCATGGCCGCAATGACGCAGGCCAGGGTCAGGAAGCCGCCCACGGGGAGGATCATGCCCAGAGCAGGAATGCCCTCGGGGATCAGGCGGATGCCGTCGCCGCCGTTGAGGATGCCGCCGCCGAAGGTACCGTTGCCCAGCAGCTCACGAACCACACACATGATGACCAGCACCATGGTATAGCCCAGGCCCTGGAAAATGCCGTCCAGAGCGGAGGAGGCGGGGCCGTTCTTATAGGCGAAGGACTCGGCACGGCCCAGGATGATACAGTTCACCACGATCAGAGGGATGAACAGACCCAGGCTCTCCGCCAGGGAGGGCAGGAATGCCTGCAGGCACAGGTCCACCACGGTAACGAAGCCGGCGATGACCACGATGAAGCAGGCGATACGGATGTTGTTGGGAATGACCTTACGCAGCAGGGAGATGATGATGTTGGCCAGGGTCAGGATCACCAGCACCGACAGGCCCATGCCCAGGCCGTTGAACAGGGTGGTGGTGATAGCCAGCACGGAACACATGCCCAGCAGCTGGACGGTAACGGGGTTCTGGAAGAACAGGCCGTCACGCAGTTGATTCTTTACATTCATTTCTCAAATACCTCCTTAGCCCAGGCTGGCCGCAGCGGCGATGGCGCTGGTAACAGCCTCGGACACGCCGCGGGAGGTGATGGTGGCGCCAGTGATGGCGTTGATCTCGCCGCCGTCCTTGGTCACCTTGACTTCACCGGTCTTGCCCACGAACTGGGCCTGCCAGTCCGGCTTACCGGCGTTGGAGCCCAGACCGGAGGTCTCGCCGGTGCTGGTGATGGAGATGCCGGTGCAGGCGCCGTCGTTGTCCACGCCCACCATAACAATCAGGTTGCCGCTGAAGGAGGTGGCAGGCTTGACCTCCACCACATAGCCGGCGTCGCCGGCCTTGTTGATGCTGAGCACGCTGGCATCGCTGCCGGTGTACTCCACCGGCTCATAGGCGTCGGCGGGGAGCACCTCGGACATAGCCTTCTGGGTCTTGGCTTCCTTGTTAGCCGCGATGTAGGGGGCAGTCAGCATATTGGTCAGGCCCAGCACCAGCGCGGTGGCGGCACAGATGGCAAACAGCACGATGACCAGAGTGGCCATCCCAGGCTCTTTCTTCTTGGTAACAGCTTCACTCATGGTTTAGCCCTCCTTCCCGGCTTTTTTGGCAGCCTTGGCGGCGGCCTTCATTTCCTTGGTCACGCCGTAACGGTTGGGCTTACCCACCTTATCAATGAGCCACACGCAGCAGTTCATGATCAGGATGGAGTAGCTCACGCCCTCGGGGTAACCGCCAAAGTAGCGGATGAACACAGTCAGCAGGCCGCAGCCGATGCCGAAGATGACCTCGCCCTTCTTGGTGACGGGGCTGGTGACATAGTCGGTGGCCATGAAGAAGGCGCCCAGCATCAGACCGCCGGTGCACAGCTGATAGGCCATCCACTCCAGCCGGCCGTTGCCGCCCAGGGGGAACAGGAAGGTGAGCACAGCCACGGTGGCGATGTAGGCCACGGGGATGCGGGCACGGATGACGCCGCGGACGATCAGGTAGATGCCGCCCAGCAGCAGGGCCAGAGCGGAGATCTCACCGATACAGCCGCCCACGTTGCCCACGAAGGCGTCCAGGAGAGAGGCCTCGGGCAGCAGGCCGCCGTGCATGAAGTCGGCGGACAGGGGGGTAGCGCCGGTGACGATGTCGGCGCCCGCCATGGTGACGGCGCCGGAGCCCAGGCCGGCCCACTTGTCAGCGCCGATGCCGGGGACCACCCAGGTGGTCATAGCCACAGGGTAGCACAGCATCAGGAAGGCACGGCCGCCCAGCGCGGGGTTCATAAAGTTCTGGCCCAGACCGCCAAAGAGCTGCTTGACCACCACGATGGCGAAGAAGTCGCCGATGATGAGCATCCAGTAAGGCAGGGTGGGGGCGCACACAAAGGCCAGCAGCACGCCGGTGACGGCGGCGGACAGGTCCTTGACGGCGCAGGACTTGTGCATCAGCTTGCGGTAGCCCCACTCGAAGAACTCACAGGCCAGCACGGAGATGATGGTGGCCACCAGCGCACGGGGGCCGAAGAACACCACGCCCATGATCAGGGCGGGCACCAGGGCGATGAGCACATCGCGCATCAGATTCTGGGTATCAATGGGGGAGGCCACGTGGGGGGACGAGGCCACCGTCAGATTCAGCTTCTTTTCCTCGTTCATGCTTTGGCCGCCTCCTTTGCCGCTTTTTCCTTGGCCGCCAGGTTCCGCAGCTCACCCTTGGTCACGCGGAAGGACTGGACCAGGTGGATGCGGGCGGGGCAGATGTAGTTGCAGGAACCGCACTCGATGCAGTCCATGACGTTGAGGGCCTCCGCCTCCTTCCACATACCCTTCTCGGCATACAGATGCATGTACACGGGAGTCAGGTGCATGGGGCAGACGTTGACGCAGCGACCGCAGCGCAGACAGACCTCCTCCTCCACAACGGGAGCGGCCTCGTGCTTGGTCAGGCAGAGCACGGCGTTGGTGCCCTTGATGCAGGTGACGTCCAGGTCGTACTGGGCGATACCCATCATGGGGCCGCCGGTGAGGATGCGCTCAGGCTCCTCCTTGAAGCCCTTGCCCTCCTCGATGAGCTGCCGGAAGGACACGCCCAGGGGCACCATCAGGTTCTTGGGCTCCTGGATGGCGTCGCCGGTGACGGTGATCACACGGTGGGTGACAGGCTTGCCCTCCACCACGGCGTCGTACACCGCGGCGGCAGTGCCCACGTTGAACACGGCGCAGCCCACATGGGCGGGCAGGCCTCCGGGGGGCACCTCACGGCCGGTGATCCGCTGGATCAGCTGCTTCTCAGCGCCCTGGGGGTACCGGGTGCGCAGAGACTCCACCGTGATGTCGTTGCGGCCGCCCACCAGAGCGCGCAGATGCTCGATGGCGTCCTCCTTGTTGGCCTCCACACCGATGACGCCGCTCTTCAGACCGAAGGCCTGCATCAGGATGCGCAGGCCGCCGATGACCTTCTCGCCCTGCTCCAGCATGAGGCGATGGTCGGCGGTGATGTAGGGCTCGCACTCGGCGCCGTTGAGGATCACGGTGTCCACTTTGCCAATGCCGGAGCTGATCTTCACATGGGTGGGGAAGCCGGCGCCGCCCATACCGGTGATGCCAGCTTCTTTGACGATGCTGACGATCTCATCGGCGCTCAGCTTGCTGTAGTTGTCGTGGGGAACCAGATCAGACCCCCAGGTGTTCTGGAAGTCGTTCTCGATCACCACAGACATGGCCTTGCCGCCGCCCACATAGGGACGGGGCTCCACCGCTTTGACCTCTCCGGACACAGAGGCATGGATGGGCGCGCCCAGACCGGCGATCTCGCCGATCTTCTGCCCAACCTTGACATGATCGCCCACCGCAACGATGGGCTTACAGGGCGCACCGATATGCATGGACATAGCGATGACAACCTGCTTGGGAGCAGCGCTCAGCGGCGCTATCTCCTTGTGGCGTGCCAGCTCCTTCCGGTCATGGGGGTGCACGCCGCCGTAAAAGCTTTGCTTCATAGGTCCACCTCGCAAATCTGACCCACACACGGGCCATTTTTCTGAGTTGTTTGACCGGTATCTCAAACAGATTTATCATATCGCAAAGCGCAGTAATTGTCCAGTTAAAACCGCCAAATTTCTTTCCCTTTTTTCTTTTATACTGTCAAGTTTCTTTAAAAGCGGCCTAAAACCGGGATTTTCACGCCGCTTTTTCTTTTTGTACCCATGAGTTTCCTTTTTGGAAGAACCTCTCATTCTCTTTTTCCCCGACATACTTTACTTGTTTAAAACGGAGAAGTTGCAAAACCATGATTGACAAACCACACCGTCGCCGCTATCATATTGTTCAACCTTTCTTTTTTATTCGGCCAAACGCGATGACCGGGACAGTACGGACGGTATCGAAGCGCAGAGAGGGAGCGGCTGGTGTAAGCTCCCGTGAGTCCGGTCCGGAAGATCACCCGGGAGCAGCCCCGCTGAACACAGTAGGCGGGGACGGTCACCCTCCGTTATCAGGGTAAGAGTGCGCGGGTCTGTCCGCGAATTTAGGTGGTACCACGGAGCAGTGGCGGCTTCGTCCTATGGGGCGAAGCCGCCCTGGTTTTTTGTTGGGCCAAAGGAGGTCATCAACCCATGAGAATGAAAACCGCTCAGATCCTGATGGAATGTCTGCTGGAGCAGGGCGTCGACACTGTGTTCGGCTATCCCGGCGGCACCATTCTGAATGTATATGACGAATTTGAGCTGCACGGCTATAAGAATAAGATCCGCCATATCCTCACCGCCCATGAGCAGGGCGCCTCCCACGCCGCCGATGGCTACGCCAGAGCCACCGGCAAGGTCGGGGTGTGTTTCTCCACCTCCGGCCCCGGCGCCACCAACCTGACCACCGGCATCGCCACCGCCTACTACGACTCCTCCCCCGTGGTGTTCATCACCTGCAACGTCAGCGAGAACCTCATCGGCAAGGACTCCTTTCAGGAGGTGGATATCACCGGCATCTCCATGCCCATCACCAAGTACAACTACCTGGTGAAGGACCCCAACCAGCTGGCCGACGTAATCCGGGAGGCCTTTGCCATCGCCCGCTCCGGCCGGCCCGGACCGGTGCTGGTGGATATCGCCAAAAACGTCACTGCCGCCGAGGCCGACTATGAGCCTCTCCCCGTGTCGGAGCACCCCAACCACGGCCGGCTGGCCGCCATGCTCCGACGGGCCAGCCACGAGCTGAAGGCCCCCGAGCCGGACGCCGGCGACATCCAGACCCTGCTGGACCTGATCGAGGAGGCCAAGCGTCCCCTGGTGCTGGTGGGCGGCGGCGTGATCCGCTCCCGCGGGGCGGTGCCCCAGTTCCGGCAGTTCATGGAGACCCTGAACGCCCCGGTGGCCTCCACCATCATGGGCGGCGGCGCCTGCCCTGGCAACCACCCCCTCTTCACCGGCATGATCGGTATGCACGGCTCTCACGCCTCCAACATGGCCAGCGACCAGTGCGACCTGCTCATCGCCATCGGCTGCCGCTTCTCCGACCGGGTGGCCACCGACCCCGCCACCTTCGCCCCCAACGCCAAGATCGTCCACATCGACATTGACCGGGCGGAGATCGACAAAAACGTCCTCACCCACCACCATATCATCGGAGATGCCCGCCGTGTGCTGGAGCTGCTCAACGCCAGACTCCCCGCCCACGACTACCCCGAGTGGAAGCAGTGGGTCTTTTCCCACAAGGAGATGCCGCTGGTGAAGGACGGCATCCTCCACCCCAACGAGATCCTGGAGACCATCCAGGACGTCACCGACGGGGACGCCATCATCGTCACCGACGTGGGCCAGCACCAGATGTGGTGCGCCCAGTATTACCACTTCTCCCGCCCCGGCCAGTTTATCACCTCCGGCGGCTTCGGCACCATGGGCTTTGGCCTGGGCGCCGCCATGGGGGCCGCTGTGGGCAATCCGGGCAAGGTGGTGGTGCAGTGTACCGGCGACGGCTGCTTCCGCATGAACTGCCATGAGCTGTGCACCGCCGAGCACTACGACATCCCGGTGATCACCGTAATCTTCAACAACCACACCCTGGGCATGGTCCGCCAGTGGCAGAATCTGATCTACCAGAAGCGCTTTTCCCAGACCGATCTGGACCGGGGCCCCGACTTCGTCAAGCTGGCGGAGGCCTACGGCATCCAGGGGGAGCGGGCCGCCAGCCAGCAGGAGTTTGAGGCGGTCTTCCGCCGGGCGGTAGCCGCTGGACGGCCCTACCTGATCGAGTGCCTTATTGATAAGGACGCCATGGTCCGCCCCATGGTATCTGCCGGCACCCCTGTCACCAAATTTATTCTGGATTAAAGGAGGGCGTGGATCATGAATGAACCCAATGTCACCCGCCGCACCCTCTCGGTGCTGGTGGAAAACTCCGCCGGCGTCCTGTCCCAGGTCTCCCGGCTCTTCTCCCGCAAGGGCTATAACATCGAATCCCTGGCGGTGGGCACCACCGACGACCCCACCGTCTCCCGTATCACCATCGAGGTGTGGGCCGACGCCCCCATGATCGAGCAGATCATGAACCAGCTCCGCAAGCAGTACCCGGTCTACTCCGTTCAGGAGCTGAAGCCGGAGCGCTCTATCCGCCGGGAGCTGGTGATGTTCAAGGTGAAGGCGGAGACCCACGACATCCGCAACGAGGTCATCCAGATCGCCAACATCTTCCGGGCCTCCATCATCGACGTCTCCCTGAAGTCCCTGACCCTGGCCCTCATCGGCGACGAGAGCAAGGCGGAGGCCATGCAGAAGCTGCTGGAGGCCTTCGGCATCCTGGAGCTGGTCCGTACCGGCATGGTGGCCCTGGAGAGAGGCGCCTATACCATCGAGGACGAGACCAAGGAAAAAGCCGAGTTCAATCTGGGCAAGAATTTCCTGTAAAGGTGTCAGGCCGCCAACGGCGGCCCGCCGCTGTGCGGCGTCCAAGCGTTTTGTGCAGCAAAACCTTGCCGCAGGCGGAATTCATTTCCGCCGAGGAAGTAAGATCCGCCCGGAGGGCTCCCAAATGCGCCCGCGCATTTGGGAAATGAAAGCCGAGTTCAATCTGGGCAAGAATTTCCTGTAAGAGACCGCGAAAATCTTTTCGGATTGTATCACGCTTATCATTCTTTTGACCTGTGCTGTGATAATATAGATCCATCCAATTTATCTGAGACAAAGGAGTGCAACGAGTTATGGCTAAGATGTACTATGAGAAGGACTGCGACCTGTCCTACCTGAACGGCAAGAAGATCGCCGTCATTGGCTACGGCTCTCAGGGCCACGCCCACGCCATGAACCTGAAGGATTCCGGCTGCGACGTGTGCGTCGGCCTGCGCCAGGGTTCCAAGAACTGGGCCAAGGCCGAACAGGCCGGTCTGGCGGTCAAGACCGTGGCCGAGGCCGCCCAGTGGGGCGACATCGTGATGATGCTCATCAACGACGAGGTCCAGGCCGAGGTCTATAAGAAGGATATCGCCCCCTACATGACCGAGGGCAAGGCCCTGGCCTTTGCCCACGGCTTCAACATCCGCTATCAGCAGATCGTCCCCCCCGCCGGCGTGGACGTGTTCATGGCGGCCCCCAAGGGCCCCGGCCACACCGTCCGCTCCACCTACGTCAACGGCAAGGGCGTGCCCTGCCTGGTGGCCGTGGAGCAGAACGCCACCGGCAACGCCTACAAGATCGCCCTGGCCTACATTGCCGGCATCGGCGGCGCCCGGGCCGGCGTGATGGAGACCACCTTCCACGACGAGACCGAGACCGACCTGTTCGGCGAGCAGTGCGTGCTGTGCGGCGGCGTGGTGGACCTGATGCGCTGCGGCTTCGAGACCCTGGTGGAAGCCGGCTATGAGCCCGAGAACGCCTACTTCGAGTGCATCCACGAGATGAAGCTCATCATCGACCTCATCAACAAGGGCGGCGTGGCTGCCATGAACTACTCCATCTCCGACACCGCCGAGTACGGCGAGTATGTCTCCGGTCCCCGCGTGCTGCCCTATGAGGAGACCAAGAAGAACATGCGCAAGGTGCTGGACGACATCCAGGACGGCACCTTCGCCGGCAAGTGGATCGCCGAGAACAAGAACGGCCGCACCTTCTTCAACTCCAAGCGGGCCCAGCTCAAGAAGCACCAGATGGAGATCGTGGGCGAGGAGCTGCGCAAGAACATGATCTGGGGCGGCGACACCGACCTGGATACCGCCTCCAACTGATCCGCCCCAGATCCGGGGCCCCCACAAAGCCCGACACAGCGGACTTTGTGGGGAGAGGAGCCGCAAGGGAGCATAGGGAGTGATGCCCGCCCCAGGGTATTCCGACCGGCGCGGACTTTGCGGCGACGAGGGGCGGCGATACCGATCTGGATACCGCCTCCAACTGATCCATACAGAACCGGCGCCCTGCGCCGTCCATGAAAGGGCCTGTTGCAAAATGCACAAGCCGTACAAAAGACCTGTCATTCCGAGAAAAATGGCCGCCCACCGGGCGGCCATTT
>CAUWDA010000056.1:0-13555 GCA_963557075.1 uncultured Flavonifractor sp.
TTCTCGGAATGACAGGCCTTTTGTACGGTTTGCGCATGTTGCAACAGGCCCTTTTCCGCGGGGGCCCTCTCCATTGGCTGCATGCCACGCCAGCGGCCCGGGGCGGCTTCTCTTGCCCCTGTGGAGCAATGCACCTTCTGTACGCACTGACGTACAATGACGGACTTGTGTAAAATGTCGATTTTGCAGCAGGCCCACTTTTCTCTTGACTTCCTCGATATTCGAGTTATAATGAGGGCAAGAAAGCTCGATATTCGAGAAAGGAGGGTGCCACATGCCCAGAGCGCGCTTCAAGACCCTGACGGAGCAGATGTTCTACATCCTGCTCTGTCTCGATCAGGAGTGCTGCGGCGCCGATATTCTGGAGCTGGTACGGGCCATGACGGAGGGGCGGGTGAGCATCGGCTCCGGCACCCTGTACGATCTGCTGGAGCAGTTTTTATCAGAGGGCATGATCCGGGAGACCAGGGCGGAGGGCCGCCGCCGCAGCTACATCATTACAGAAAAGGGAAAGGAACTGCTGGACCGCGAGTACCGGCGCATCCGGTCTCAAGCCGCCGACTATGAGCGTCTGGTCGGAAAGGGGGATTTATCGTGAGGACTCTGAAACGCACCCTTGCCAATTTTTCTTTTTTTGAGAAAGAGGCCATTGAGAAAAAGCTGGAGGACATGGCCGCCAACGGCTGGATGATCGCCAAGGCGGGCAATCTGTTCTGGACCTACACAAAAATCCCCCCTCAAAAGCTCCGGTTTGCCGTGACCTACTTCCCCGGAGCCTCGGAGCTTGACCCCCACCCCAGCGACAGGCAGCTGGAAAAGGAGGAGCTGTGCGCCCGCGACGGGTGGCGGCTGGTCCTGCGGTGGGACGCCATGCAGATCTTCTGCACCGACCGCGAGGACGCGGTACCGATCGAGACCGACCCTGTGCCGCAGGTGGAAAACATTCACCTGACCATGCGAAAAAAGCTGCTGTCGGGGCAATTGGTCACCATCGTTCTGATCCTCTGGTCCCTCTACCTCCAATTCCATCAGTTGTGGCGGGACCCGGCGGACTATCTGTCCAATACCGTTCACCTGTTCTCCATCCCGATCTGGCTGCTGCTTCTGCTGATGAGCGCGCTGGACCTGATCCTCTATTTCCGCTGGGAGCGGCGGGCCAGGCAGGCGGCGGAGCACGGCGTTTTCCTGCCCAATCGCTCCCTTAAAGGGCTGTCTTGGGCGGTGGTTGCTCTTGTGGCGGTGTTCCTCGTCCTCTCCTATGCCGGCAGCAGTACGCAGCTTCTGCTCTTCGTCTGTATGGCTGTGGTCACAGTGATCCCCATTTTGCTGGGCCGGTGGATGATGAAGAAGCTGAAGTCCAAGGGCGTCTCCAGGGCGGTCAATCTGGTCGTAAGCGGCCTCTATGTGGTAGTTCTGGTCATGGCCGGATCGGGCGCTGTCCTGGCCGCCGGTATCAGCGGCCTGCTCCCCGTTGCCCAGCGCAGCCAGCCGGTGGGTCAATATGACTGGGACGGGTTGACCATGGACATCTACAACGACCCTATGCCCTTAACGGTGGAGGATCTGGCCGATGTGGACGCCCGCTGGTCCAAGGAGGCCCGGCTTCAGGAGAGTCCGCTGGTGGCCTGCGGAGATTACCGGCAGGACCTGCTGTTTGGGCAGGCGGTCAGGGAGTACGAACTGAACTATGAGATCACCGACGTGAAGCTCCCCATCCTCTACGATTTCCTCAAGGACCGTCTCATCCATGAGCGGCAGGATGAGGTACACGACGGTTTCGTGTTTATCGACCACTACGAGTCGGTGGACGCCGCCCCCTGGGGCGCCCGGGAGGCCTATCAGCTCCACTGGAGCGACGGCGTACTGGACACCTACCTGGTCTGCTGGGACAGCCGGATCGTGGAGATCACCTTCCACTGGACTCCCACCCCGGCCCAGATCAGCGCCGCCGCCGCACATCTGGCGCCCTGAGTTCCCTCCACCCATGTATCCATATTTCCCCGCAAAAAAACGAGGCTGTTGTTGCAACAGCCTCGTTTTTTATCTGCTTTTACTGATGAATGGCGGTACCGGTCTTGCCGGCCACGCCGTCCTTGGCCTTCTCCAGCAGCGTGATGAGGGCGGAGCGGCCGGGGGCGCTCTCGGCAAACTCCACGGCGGCCTGCACCTTGGGCAGCATGGAGCCGGGGGCGAAGTGGCCCTCGCCCATGTACTGCCGGGCCTGGTCGGGGGTCAACTCGTCCAGCCACTTCTCATCGGGCTTGCCGAAGTTGATGGCCACCTTCTCCACGGCGGTGAGGATGATAAGAGTGTCGGCCCCCACCTGCTGGGCCAGCACGCAGGAGGCGAAGTCCTTGTCGATGACGGCAGCCGCGCCCTTCAGGTGGTGGCCCTCGGTCTTGCAAACCGGGATACCGCCGCCGCCGCAGGCCACCACCACCAGACCCGCATCCACCATATCCCGGATGGACTCGATCTCGATGATGGACTGGGGTCTGGGAGAGGCCACCACCCGGCGGTAGCCCCGGCCGGCGTCCTCAATGACGTTGTACCCCCGCTCGGCCACCATCTTATCGGCCTCCTCCTTGGTCATGAAGGCGCCGATGGGCTTGGTGGGGTTCTGGAAGGCGGGATCGGCGGGGTCCACCTCTACCTGAGTGAGTACAGTGGCCACACCCTTGCTGATGCCCCGGTCCAGCAGCTCCTCCCGCAGGGCGTTTTGCAGGTCGTAACCGATGTAGCCCTGGCTCATGGCCACGCACACAGACAGGGGGCATGGGATATATTTCTCCGGCTCGGAGCGGGTCAGCTCGGCCATGGCCTTTTGGATCATGCCCACCTGGGGGCCGTTTCCGTGGGCGATGATGACCTCATGCCCCTCTTCGATCAGATCGACGATAGCCTTGGCAGTCTGCTTCACAGCGATCATCTGCTCAGGCAGATTGCTGCCCAGTGCATTGCCGCCTAAAGCGATCACGATACGCTTACCCATAGTAAAAACACCTCATTTTGTTATAATCAATGTCTCTCATAAAAGGGCGGCAATGCGCGCCGCGCTTTGCGTGTACAAGCGTTTTGCCTCCGGCAAAACCTTGGCGCAGTTTGTGAAAATGATGGGGCCCGTCCGCACAGATACAGGCAGGTTGACCTATGCAGACGGGCCTCCGGGAAGGGAAGAAAAAATGGAAGTCAGGCAAGAAACCTGGGAAGGTATCTTGGAAAATCAGACTGCTGTCCAGGTTGGGGTCTTACTTCTGGAACCAACGGGCGATCCCGCGCTCCTCCAGCGCCTTGAGCGTGGCCTGGGGATCTTTCACCTTGGCCAGGAAGATCATGGCGGCGATGATGTAGGGCTTGTAGGAAGCTTCCTTGTACAGGGGATCGCGGTAGCGGTCAAACACGGAGGCCTCCACCTCGCCGTCCTTACAGGACACATCGTTGATGTCGGCGGGCAGGCAGTGCATATACAGGGCCTTGCCGTCCTTGGTGGTCTTCATCAGCTCCTCGGTGCAGCACCAGTCCTTGTGGTTGGCGTTCTGGGCCAGCAGCTCCTTCTCCAGAGCCTTGATGCCCTCGGAGTCGCCCTCAGCATACAGGTTGGTGCGCTTCTCCATGGCGGCGAAGGGAGCCCAGCTCTTGGGATAGACGATGTCGGCGTCCTTGAAGGCCTCAGCCATGGAGTTGGTCTTGGTGAAGGTACCGCCGGACTTGGCAGCGTTGGCCTTGGCGACCTCCTCCACCTCGGGCATGACCTCGTAGCCCTCGGGATGGGCCAGGACCACGTCCATGCCGAAGCGGCTCATCAGGCCAATGATACCCTGGGGCACGGAGAGGGGCTTGCCGTAGGAGGGGCTGTAAGCCCAGGTCATGGCGATCTTCTTGCCCTTCAGGTTCTCCACGCCGCCGAAGTGGTGGATGATGTGCAGCATATCGGCCATAGCCTGGGTGGGGTGGTCGATGTCGCACTGCAGGTTGACCAGGGTGGGCTTCTGCTCCAGGACGCCGTCCTTATGGCCCTGGGTCACGGCCTCCACCACTTCCTTCTGATAGGTGTGGCCCTTGCCGATGTACATATCGTCGCGGATGCCGATGACGTCGGCCATGAAGGAGATCATATTGGCGGTCTCGCGGACGGTCTCGCCGTGAGCGATCTGGCTCTTGCCCTCGTCCAGGTCCTGGACCTCCAGGCCCAGCAGGTTACAGGCGGAGGCGAAGGAGAAGCGGGTGCGGGTGGAGTTGTCCCGGAACAGGGAGATGCCCAGGCCGGACTCGAAGATCTTGGTGGAGATGTTGTTCTCACGCATGTAGCGCAGGGCGTCGGCCACGGTAAAGACGGCCTCGATCTCGTCGTCGGTCTTGTCCCAGGTCAGGAAGAAGTCGCCCTCGTACATCTCCTTGAAGTTCAGGGCATTCAGCTTGTCGATATATTTCTGCAGAGTAGCGTCCATGATGATCGGCTCCTTTTCAAAATTCAGATTTTATAGTATTGGGTGGAGCGGCCTGAGGCCGCCCCCGGGCGCGCAATGCACACCCCTACTTATTTGATGTCATTGTTGGTCTTGCCGGCCCGGAACTGGGAGACGTCGGCAGTCTTGTTCTCCTCCTTGTACAGGCCGGGCACGGCGGCGTACAGGGCGGCGCAGGTGACCAGGTCCTGCTTCCAGGTGATCTCATTGGGGGCGTGAGCCTGAGACTCAGCACCGGGGCCAAAGCCCACGCAGGGGATGCCGTAACGGCCCTGGATGGCCACGCCGTTGGTGGAGAAGGTCCACTTGTCGATCAGGGGACGGTGACGCAGGTGCATGGCGCCGTCGGGCCCGATGCGCTCCTCGCCGTACAGGGCGTGGTGGGCGTCGGCCAGGGCCTGAACATGGGCGGCGTTCTCCTTGTTGATCCAGGTGGGGAAGTAGCACTCGGTCTCGTACACCTCGCCGGTCCAGGAGGGACGGTCATACATATACATGGAGACCTTCACGTCGTCGCCGTACTTCTTCACGCTGGGCAGCTGGCGGATCTCCTCCAGGCAGGAGTCCCAGGTCTCGCCGGCGGTCATGCGGCGGTCGATGGAGATGGAGCAGGAGTCGGCCACCGCGCAGCGGCTGGGAGAGGTGTAGAAGATCTGGGAGGTGGTGCAGGTGCCGCGGCCCAGGAAGCGGGCGTCCTCGTAGTGCTCGGGGTTGTACTTGGGGTTGAGCATCTTGACCAGGCCCTTGATCTCGGTGGCGTCGGCGTCGTCGTTCTCGTTGAGGGCACGCACATCCTGGAGGATGTCGGCCATCTTATAGATGGCGTTGTCGCCGCGCTCGGGGGCGGAGCCGTGGCAGGAGACGCCCTTCACGTCCACACGGATCTCCATGCGGCCCCGGTGTCCGCGATAGATGCCGCCGTCGGTGGGCTCGGTGGAGATGACGAACTCCACCTGCTCCTTCTTGATGCCGTTGGCGGGGAAGTACTTGTTGACAATGTACTGCCAGCACATGCCGTCGCAGTCCTCTTCCTGAACGGAACCCACCACCATGATCTTGTAGCCGTCAGGGATGAGGCCCAGGTCCTTCATGATCTTGGCGCCGTAAGTAGCGGAAGCCATACCGCCCTCCTGGTCGGAGCCGCCGCGGCCATAGATGACCTGATCGTCCTCATAGCCCTGGTAGGGATCGTGGGTCCAGTTGTTGATGTTGCCGATGCCCACGGTGTCGATGTGAGAGTCGATGGCGATGATCTTGTCGCCCTCGCCCATCCAGCCGATGACGTTGCCCAGGCCGTCCACTTCCACCTTGTCGTAGCCCAGCTTCTCCATCTCCGCCTTGATGCAGGCCACCACTTCCTTCTCCTCGCAGCTCTCGCTGGGGTGGGAGATCATGTCCCGCAGAAAGCGGGTCATATCGGCCTGATAGGCCTGGGCGGCTGCTTTGATCTTCTCAAAATCCATGGTATTGACCTCCATTTTTATCATATCAACCGTTCATCGGGGCCGTCCCCGGATCGTACATTCAATAGGGCTTCTGAGGGGTTTCGGTGGTGGGATACTCGCCGTCCCACACTACGCGGCGATACTTCTCAGGATCGGTATTGCCCTCGGTGGAGAACATGAGCACCCGGCTGTGCCGATCCAGCTCCAGAGCCTCACGCAGCTCCTTGTAGGACTCGTCGCACATGATGGCATCCAGCACACCCATGCCGACAGCGCCGGACTCGCCGGACACCACACGGGGGTCGCCCTTGACGGGGGTGCTCAGCATCCGCATGCCCTTGGCGCTCACCCAGTCGGGGCAGGAGATAAACGCGGACACATGGTTGCGCAGGATGTCCCAGGAGATGGTGTTGGGCTCGCCACAGGCCAGACCGGCCATGATGGTCTCCAGGTCGCCGGTGACGATGCGGGGCTTGCCGTCGCCCGCCAGCGCGCCCTGATACAGGCAGTCGGCGGCCCGGGCCTCCATCACCACGAACTTGGGGGGATCGTTGGGGAAGAGATTGGCGAAGTAGCCCACCACGGCGCCGGCCAGGGAGCCCACGCCGGCCTGCACGAACACGTGGGTGGGCCGGTTCACGCCGCACTGGCGGAGCTGATCGGCGGCCTCGTTGGCCATGGTGCCGTAGCCCTGCATGATCCAGGAGGGGATCTCCTCGTAGCCGTCCCAGGCGGTATCCTGAACGATAACGCCGTGCTCGGTCTGCTCAGCCTCGGCGGCAGCCATGCGTACGCAGTCGTCGTAGTTGACCTCTTCGATGGTGACCTTGGCGCCCTCCTTGGCGATGTTGTCAAAGCGGGACTTGGCGCTGCCCTTGGGCATGTGCACCACCGACTTCTGGCCCAGCTTGTTGGCCGCCCACGCCACGCCGCGGCCGTGGTTGCCGTCGGTGGCGGTAAAGAAGGTGGCCTGGCCAAACTCCTTGCGGAAGGCCTCGCTGGTCAGGTAGTCGTAGTCCATCTCGGACACGTCACGGCCCATCTCACCGGCGATATACTTCGCCATGGCAAAGGAACCGCCCAGCACCTTGAACGCGTTGAGACCGAAGCGGTAGGACTCATCCTTCACATACACGCCGGCCAGGCCCAGATACTCGGCCATGCCGTCCAGCTGCGCCAGGGGGGTAATGGAGTACTGAGGGAAGGAGCCGTGGAAGGCGCGGGCCTTGGCCACGTTGGGCAGGGACATCACATCCAGCTGCTTGTCGTCGCTCTTCGGCAGCTTATTGAGGACCCATTTGAGCTGGTCTTTCATCGAATACTCGCCTCCAAAATTTCTTTGCTCTCTGGCAAAGTTTCTTTTGTCTTCTGAAACCATCATACCACTTGTTTTCCAGTTGTCAAGTAGAAATCTCAAAAAAATACTGAGAAGCTAAAAATTTTTTTGGTTCCGCACAGACCACATATTTTCAGGTCTCTTTCAGCGGAAAAAAAGGGGCCCCGACAGCGGGAATGCTCCCGCTTGTCTGAGGCCCCCGGAAGGTCCTGGGTCGGCCTCCGTATACAGGTCGGCGGGGCCTTACTTCTTATAGAAGGTCCCCTTCATCGGCAGAGTGGTGCGCAGGATGTGGTCCCTGGCGTAATAGGCCCCCTGGACCGCCGGCGCGGTGGGGATGGTGGCGATCTCGCCGATGCCCTTGGCGCCGTACGCAAAGGGCAGCAGCTCCTCCTTCTCCACATAGATGGCGTGGATATCGGGGATCTGGTTGGCCCGCATCAGGCCCAGCGTGCCGTACTTGGCCTGGGGCACGCAGTCCTTCAGGGGGAAGTCCTCGGTGAGGGCATAGCCCAGGCCCATAAGCACGCCGCCCTCGATCTGCCCCTGGATGGAGGTGGGGTTGACCACCTTGCCGGAGTCGTGGGCCGCGTAGACATCCTTGACTTTGCCCTCGTCATCCAGAATGACCACATGGGTGGCAAAGCCGTAGGCCACATGGCTCTTGGGGTTGGGCTTGTCAGAACCCAGCTTGTCGGTGGGGTCGAAGAACTCGGCAAAGTACTCCTTGCCCTCCAGCTGGGCCAGGTCGCCGTTCACCCGGTCCATGTCGGCCTTCAGGTCGGCGGCGGCCATACGCACCGCCTCGCCGGTGATGAGGGTCTGGCGGGAGCCGGATGTGGTACCCGAGTCGGGCGCCACCTCGGAGTTGGCCCCCATGTTCCGCAGGAGCAGCCGGGGCAGGCCGGTGGTCTGGGCCAGGACCTGGAGGAACACGGTGGCACAGCCCTGGCCGATGTCGGAGGCGGCGGCATACAGCTCCACCATGCCGTCCCGCACCACCAGCTTGCAGCGGCCCTTATCCGGCAGGCCCACGCCCACGCCGGCGTTCTTCATGGCGCAGGCGATCCCCGCCCGGTCCATGTTGGCCTCATATACGTCCTTGACCGCCAGCAGGGTCTCCTTCAAGGCGGTGGAGCAGTCGGCGATCTGACCGTTGGGCAACACCTTGCCCGGCTCGATGGCGTTGCGGTAGCGGATCTCCCAGGGGGAGATGCCCACCTTCTCCGCCAGCAGGTTGATGTTGGACTCCAGCGCAAACTCGCTCTGGCACACGCCGAAGCCCCGGAAGGCGCCGGCGGGGGGGTTGTTGGTGTAGTACCCGTAGCCTCTGATGTCGGTGTTCTGGTAGCAGTAGGGGCCCACAGAGTGGGTACAGGCCCGCTCCAGCACGGGGCCGCAGAGCGAGGCGTAGGCGCCGGTATCAAAATAGATCTCACAGTCCAGGCCGGTGAAGATGCCGTTCTCGTCGCAGCCCAGGGTGAAGGTCCCCTCCATATAGTGGCGCTTGGGGTGGAAGTTGATAGACTCCTGGCGGGTGAGCTTGGCTTTCACCGGCCGGCCCACCTTCAGTGCGGCCAGCACCGCCAGGTGCTGCACCGACACATCCTCCTTGCCGCCGAAGCCGCCGCCCACGAACTTGTTCTCCACCACGATGCGCTCGGGCTCCCAGCCCAGCATGATGGAGATCTCCTTCCGGGTGTCATACACGCCCTGGTCGGAGGTATACACCTTCACCCCGTCCTTATAGGGGAAGGCCACAGCGCACTCGGGCTCCAGGAAGGCATGCTCGGTGAAGGGCGTGGTGTAGCTCTGGGTCACCACATACTTGGAATTGGCCAGAGCGGCCTTGGCGTCGCCACGGATCACATGGCGCTGCTGGCACAGGTTGCCGTTGGGGTGGAGCCTGGGGGCGTCCTCAGCCATGGCCTCCTGGATGGAGCGCACCGGCTCCAGCGGCTCGTAGTCCACCTTCACCAGCTTCTTGGCCTCTTTCAGAATGTCCTCCGTCTCGGCCACCACCAGGCAGATGGCGTCGCCTACGCAGCGGGTGATGTCCCCTTTGACAATCATCACGTCCCAGTCCTGCTGGATATGTCCCACCTTATTGTGGGGCACGTCCTCCGCAGTGAGGACCGCCAGCACGCCGGGCAGAGCCAGGGCCTGGGAGACATCGATGTCCAGCACCTTTGCCCTGGGATACTGGGAGCGGACGGCGGAGGCGTGGGCCATGCCCTCCATCACCACGTCGTCACAGTAGGCCCCGGTACCCAGCACCTTGCCCCGCACATCGGCACGGAAGGCCCGGTCGCCCACGCCGTAACGGTCCCCCTTCTCCAGCTCGGGGTCGATCTTCTCCTCCCCCCGGAGGATGGCGGCGGTAAGGCTGATGCCCTCAATGATCTTTTTGTAGCCGGTACACCGGCAGATGTTGCCCCGGATGGCCTTCTTGATGTCCTCCTCCGTGGGATCGGGGTTCTGGTCGATGAGGGCCTTGCCCGCCATCACCATGCCCGGAATACAGAATCCGCACTGGACAGCGCCCACCTTGCCGAAGGCATACACAAAGGCCTCCTGCTCCTCCAGAGAGAGCCCCTCTACGGTGAGGATGCTCTTCCCCTCTGCACGCTTGGTCGTGAGTACGCAGGATTTGACCGCCTTGCCATCTACCACGATGGTGCAGGTGCCGCAGGCGCCCTCGCTGCACCCGTCTTTGACGGAGTACAGATGCAGGTCTTCCCGCAAATAGCGCAGCAGGGGCTTCTCCTCCTCTGTTGTGCGCAGGATCCCGTTTACAGTAAAAGAATAGCTCATCTGTGGTCCCTCTTTCCTGTGCGCGGAGCGGACCTTCCGTCCCCGGCCGCGCCGCGTTTCTCGGCTCACCCCGCCCACGTGCGCGCAAAGCCCCAGCAGGGCTGAGGCGATGCGCGCTGCCGTGGGCGGCAGAGACCGATCTGGATTTTTACTTCAGCAGGTAGCTGTAATTGTCGTACACCGCGCAGATCAGCTTGCGCAGGGGTTCGTACAGGCCGCAGCCGGCGTCGGCCACGTCGTACTCCTTGACCTGGCCGTCCAGACGGACCCGGGTCTTGCCGCCCTCCAGCTTGAGGAAGCCCTGGTTTTCGCTGTTGGCAAAGTCCTCCTCGCTCCAGAACAGGGTGAACTTGTCCTTGTAGGGACGGCTGTCGTAGGGGCAGAAGGTTCCGCAGTTGCCGCACTCGTTGCACATGTCGTCCACATGGATGATCTGGCGCATCCGCATGCCGGGCATGGCCACGGCCACGTTGGCCCGGTTGGGGCACACCTCGGTACAGGTCTCGCACACGGTGGCGCAGCCCAGGCAGCGGACCTCGTCGCAGCTCTTGCAGTCGCTGCACAGGTCGCCCCGCTTGGCCAGCGGCTTCTGGTAGTCGGGATTGACGTTCTTTTCCACATGGGTATCCACATCAAAGGGCTGGATGGCGCGGGCAGCCTTGGTGGCGCCGGCAATGGCCTCCACCACGGTGCCGGGGCCCTTCTGGCCGTCGCCGATGACGTAGACGTTCTTCACAGAGGACTCCAGGGTGTCGGCATTGACCACGGCCTTGCCCCGGTTATCCACATCCAGACCGTTGGCGGTGTACAACCCGGTGTCCACCTTCTCGCCCACGGCGGTGATAACGGTGTCGGCATCCACGGTGACCACCTTGCCGGTGTCCACGGGGGAACGGCGGCCCGAGGCGTCGGGGGCGCCCAGCTCCATCTGGTGGCAGGTGAGCACGCCGTCCTTCACGCCCACGGGGGCCAGCAGCTCACAGAACTCCACGCCGTCCTCCAGAGCCAGCTCCAGCTCCTCCTGGTCGGCGGGCATGTAGCGCTTGGTGCGGCGGTAGACCAGGGAGACCTTCTCCACGCCGGGGATGCGCTTGGCGGCCCGGGCGGCGTCCATGGCGGTGTTGCCGCCGCCGATGACCACCACGTTCCTGCCCAGCTTCAGGCTCTCAGGGGCCTTCTTTGCGGCCTCCAGGAACTCGATGACGTTCATCTCCTCGCCGTACTCCATGCCGGCGCTGCCCTTGTGCCAGGCGCCGGTGGCCAGGATGACCTGGGTGTAGCCCTTGTCAAAGAGCTCCTGCACGCTCTGGACCTCGCTGTTCAGCTCCACCTTCACGCCCATGGCGTTCATCAGGCGCACGTCGTTGTCGATGGCGGCGTCGCTGATGCGGAAGGCGGGGATCACATGGCGGACGATGCCGCCCAGAGCGTCCTTGCGCTCAAAGATGGTCACGTCCACACCGGCGCGGCCCAGGAAGTAGGCGGCGGACATACCGGCGGGGCCGCCGCCGATGACGGCGACCTTCTTGCCGGCCACGGGAGCGGCGGGCTTCAGCTTGGGCAGCAGGGCCTCAAAGCCGCCCTCGGCCGCCTTCAGCTTCTGGGTGCGGATATACACGCTCTCGTCGTAGGCGTTGCGCATGCACTTGTCCTGGCAGCGGTGAGAGCAGATGGTACCGGTGATGAAGGGCAGGGCGTTGCGGTGGGTGATGATCTCCAGCGCCTCCTCGTACTGTCCGGCGTTCACCCGCATCAGGTAGGCGGGGATATCCTGCTCAATGGGGCAGCCGCTGCGGCAGGGGGCCTCAAAGCAGTCGATCAGCGGCACCTTTTTGTCCATCTTGCGGCTGGGGATGGGCTTCATGGGCTTCTGGTAGTGGACATCGGTGACGAACTCCTTCACCAGGGCGTCGGCCTTGGCCACATCCACGCCGGTCCAGGGCTCATAGCTGATGTCCATCAGCTCTCTGCCGATCTGGCTCATGCGCTGATAGCCGCCGGGCTTGAGGACGGTGGTGGCCATAGTGACCGGCCAGATACCGGCCTCTACCAGCTTCCGGACGGAGTGGATGTCGGCGCCGCCGGAGTAGGAGATGCGCAGCTTGCCCTTGAACTCCTTGGACAGCTTGCCGGCCAGAGACAGGGACAGGGGGTACAGAGCCCGGCCGGACATATACATCTCCTCGCTGGGCAGCTCGCCGGCCTTCACGTCCACGGGGAAGGTGTTGGTGATCTTCACGCCGAACTCCAGGTCCCGCTCGCCGGTGAGCTTCATCAGCCGGTGGAACATGGGGATGGCGTCCTCCCACTGCAGGTCCTCCAGGAAGTGGTGGTCGTCAAAGGCCACATAGTCAAAGCCCAGACCGTCCAGAGTCTTGCGGGCAAACTCATAGCCCAGCAGGGTGGGGTTGCACTTGATATAGGTATTCAGGTGCTTCTCGGTGATGAGATAGGTGGCGATACGCTCGATCTCGTCGGGGGGGCAGCCATGGAGGGTGGATTCGGTGATGGAGTTGGACACCTTGGGGGAGATGGCGCGCACATAGGCCTCATCCACGTTCTGGAACCGATCCAGGTTGGCCAGGGTCCAGTCCATGCACTCCTGCCACACCTCAGAGCCGGAGGCATCCATCATGCCATTGATATACTTGTCTACCTTCTCGCTTTTGATACCGGCCAGATCGTAGCCCACGCTCATATTGAACACGAACCCATCGGGGTCGCCCAGCTCCAGCTCACGGGCCAGCAGCTTGCAGGCGAACCAGGCTTTGACATACTCAGCAAAGGCCTGGGGCACATACAGCTCGGTGGACCACTCACAGTTGTAGCACTCGTCCTCGGCGGTGATGCAAGGCTTGCTGACGCACTTGGAGAGCTCGTCGCCGTCCATGACCTGGACCGTCTTCACCTCAAAGAAGCGGCTGCCGGCGGCATAGGCGGCCACGATGTTCTGGGCCAGCTGGGTGTGGGGACCGGCGGCGGGGCCGTAGGGGGACTCGATCTTCTCTTCAAAAATAGGCAGCGCCTTGCCGTTCTGATGCTTGACCAGCTTGGACACGCCGAAGATAGAACCCTGGCTCTTGTACTCGCTGAGGATCCAGTTCATCAGGTGAGCAAAGGGCATCGGACGCATAATATCGCTCATAATTTTAAACCTCCAGTTATTATAGCAACCCGGAATTACACTTTGTTTTCGCTTTTTGGGGGAAATCGCTTAGTAAGTGCAGTGGTTCAGCTCACCCCACAGCTTCTTGGACTGCTCCATGGTCCAGGCGTTGACCTTGGCCCCACCCGGCTCGGCCGGGCGGGGACCCCTTTTCCTTTTATCTGCTCGGGGCGAATGAATCGCCCCGGCATCAAGGTTTTGCCTGCGGCAAAACGCTTGGTGAAGACAAGATCAACCTGCGCTGTCTGTCAATATGTGCAGTGGTTCAGCTCACCCCACAGCTTCTTGGACTGCTCCATGGTCCAGGCGTTGACCTTGGCCCCACCCG
>CAUWDA010000057.1:0-13533 GCA_963557075.1 uncultured Flavonifractor sp.
ACCTGGACCGGGAGAGCCTGCGGCTGGGCCGGAAGTACACCCAGCGGGAGTTCGTGTTGGGGCTCATTGAAGAAGCCTTGGCGGGCGCCGAGGACGGCTGCCAGCTTCGGGAGGAAATCGAGGATACTCACCAGTCCCAAGAAGGCTACGGGGATGTATACCAGCCACAGTTGGACGGTGAGACCGCCCAGTCTTAAGGAGGGTAGGATGAACCGTGGTATTTGGATCGAAGTCGAACAGTCCAGAAAGCGGATGCATGAGATGATCGACCAGAAGTTTAATGACTTTATCTTGAAAATGGCGTGTGTGGACTCGACAGAATATATGGGAGAAGGAACCAGTATTAAGCCCCTACTGTCTCCAGCCAGTACATTCAAAGGGACAAAGCCCGTGGCAGTGATCCTGCCAGGGCAAAGGAAAGTGGAAGCAACCACATGGCAGCGCGCGGCGCTGGTCATCCTCCAGGATTGTGACAACGATTCTGAGAGGCATGAGCATATGCTGGCCCTGCGGAATCGCATAGGCGGAAACTTTCGCTGCCTTCTCTCAGACAAGCCACAGGAACTCCGCGCCCCTCTAAAAATCAATGAGGGATTGTATTTCGAGGGAAAATTTGATACGGAAGCCTTGCTTCAGAACCTGACGAAGAAACTTCTGGAACCAGTCAGGTATGACTACAGCGGAATTGCCATCCTGCTACGTGTCGCAGAAACCAAGCAATAACAAGATATCCAGAGAGAGGCCCCCAGGGCATCCCGGAGAACCGGGGTGTCCTGGGGGCCTTTTTCGCTTTTTGACCCGGAAAGGAGGTGAAACATCATGACCAAGAAGCAAGAGCGGTTCCGCTTCACAGACACGGAGATGGAGATCGTCAAGGGGACGGATCTGCCTGATCTGCTTACCCACTTGGGGTATCAGGTACGCCGGGTGGGCAGTTACTACACGACCAAAGAGATGGACAGTCTCCGCATCAAAGAACGCCGGCTCTGGAAGCGGTACTCCAACCAGACGGGTGGGGATGCGATCGCCTTCTTACAGGAGTTTTGTGGAAAAGACTTCCGGGAGGCGGTCAACTATCTGCTGGAATTCAACAACCACAGAGCGCGGGATTCCCCTTCCCCGCAGTCCCGTATCGTCCCGGAAAAAGAGCATTCCACCTTTGCCTTACCCAGCGCAAACTCAGATCAGCGGCGTGTCTTTGCCTATCTTAGGAAAAGAGGGATCGCCGCGCAGGTCATCCAGGGCTTTATCCAGGCAGGGCTTTTGTATGAGGACACCGAACACCATAACTGCGTATTTGTCGGGCGGGATATTGGCGGAAATGCTGTGTTTGCCAACAAGCGAGGGACCTATGACCTGGGCGGTTCTGGCTTTAAGGGAGATGCCGCCGGCAGCAATAAAGATATCGCCTTCCGTCTACCCTGCGATCCCAAACTGGATCATGTGGCCGTCTTTGAGGCGCCCATTGACCTGATGAGTTTCTGCACCATGTACCGCCAAGTAAGAAGCAACGCCGTGGCCCTGTGCTGCCTGTACCAGGGACCGCTGGACACTTATCTACGGGAAAACCCCCATCTGAAGCGAATCATCCTGTGCTTGGATGCAGATAAGTGGGGACGGGAAGCGGCGAAGAAGCTGCAGGCTGAGTACACGCAGAAGGGATATACGGTGTCGATCAAAACGCCTGCTCAGGGAAAAGACTGGAACGAGTACCTGCAATGGCGCAGCAAAGGCCAAGAGGATCGTGAACAACATCAGAACAGTGCCAGATAACCCATCATCCAGGCTGAAAACAACTAAACATGGAGGAATATCCAATGAAACGCATTTTGACGATGCTGTGTACCCTGGTCGTAGTCATCGTTGGGACCATCCCTGCTCTGGCAGCGGAGGAGATCCCCCGCCAGGATGCCAGCTACTATCCCATCTCCGTGGAGGAGTACACTTACGGAGAATTGGAGGAACCCCGGATCAACAAAGTGTACCAGCTTGCCCTCTCAGATGACCCCAGTCTCATTCCGACCGAAGATTTTGAGCGGGACGGGCTGCGGTTTGTCCTGCTGGATATGACCCGTAAGAACGAGGTGGGTGTGGACACCCAGCCGTACATTGAGACGGTTACCCGCCCCAGCAAGACCAATGATATGGCCCAGATCCTCCAAGGACTGGAGGCGGAGCTGGAAGTCACCACAGAGGATGGCTACACAGGGACTCTGCATCTGGATCATACCAGCGTCCAAGTCACCACAGATGGCTATGCCACCAAGACCAATCAACTCTCTGCTACCCGCAGCTACCCCAACCTTTCGGATGCAGATGTATCTCTCGTTCCCAAGAGCATTGAGGATAAGGGCAAGACCCTCACTCTGGCGGACGTGCAGTGGAGTGAGGATCAGTACTCAGACGGCGCAGGCGGCACAGTGACCCGCTACACCGCTTCCGCCAGCTATACCGGTACCAGCACCAGCAAGTACGCCACCGGCTATACAGTGACAGCCAACTACACCGGTGAAGTAGCCAAGACTGGCTGTGATATGGTGACATACACCGCTATCTTCGGCAGCACGGAGGCACCAAAGAACTCTGTGGAGCGTGCCCCGGACGGCGATCCCGCACCCGCAGGTACGTATGTTTCCAATTTGAAAGGGTCCCTGGTCATCATGAGCGGGGTTCTTGGTTTGGTCGCTGTTGGCACGTTTGTATTTAAAAAGCTCAAGGAGAGGAGATGAGCACCCTGAAAGTACGTGCGATCTTGCTGGCCGCCATGCTCTGCACACTATGTATTGGGCAGGCCAGTGCACTGGAATACACCATGAACGCCCCGGACGATTATTTGTTCGGTAGGCCCACCTCGGATGACACCATCTATGAGTGGGAAAACCCCAATGTGGATCGGAGCAAGAACACCGCCCTGATCCCGCCCACCTTCGGGAGCCCCACCAGCTATCTTCCCGGCACAGGAACTCCCCTGACACCCAATCTCATTCCCGGTGCGCTGACAGGCGGAGGGCTGGTCACCCAAACGGGAGGCGTGACCTATCCAACCGTAGGGGGCAGTCCTGGTGGAAACAGTGGGGCCGGATCAGCTGCCACGGGTTGGACGGATGTGACCGACGACCTCTACTACTCCGGTGGATATCTGGGAACGCTCAAAATCCCCGCCATCGACCTGTCCACAAAGGTATATCAAGGGACGGACAGCAGTACCCTCAGTAAAGGTGCCGGTCACTTCCCGGATACCAGCATCTGGGCTGGAAATGTGTGTATCGCAGGCCACAACCGTGGTGTCCGGGATGACTTCGGAGAGCTGCATACGCTGGAGCCGGGGGACTCCGTCACCTGGAAAACGAAGCTGGGGACCCGGACTTATAAGGTCATATCGGTAGAAAAAGTGCTGGAGACGGATACCAGCGGTACCGCAGCTACCAGCGATGACCGGCTGACCCTGTACACCTGTGTCCGGAACCAGAGAAATTACCGCTGGTGTGTTACCGCAGTGGCAGCATGAGCTCTGGGCTATCTTGAATTTTTCTAATCTTTTATGGTATGATAGGGCAACATTTTGTGGAGGTGGACACTATGGAACGGGTATTCAACAATCGCTTTGCGCAAATCATGGAGCTACTCCAGCAACAGGGCTTTTCCCTATCCATATCATCAAAATCTGGTTTTTGGGATGTTGAACGCAATGGACAGTACATTTGTCAGATCAGTGAGGAACGCCTTGTTTGGGATGATCGTGTGAACGCCAATGAAACGGTGCAGGAGGATTTTGGGAAAGTACTTCAAGTTCTGGAGAGCGTTTGAAGCGATTTAGAGGAAGGAACTACATCCCCCGTAGGATACATTTTACACCAAACTCGATCGACACCGGCTATTGGCTACAAGGTACTCAAGGATCGATCAACCATTAAAAATCCGCTGCAGATAGGACCATTACCGGAGGAGATATGGCTATCCTGCTGGATGGAACTTTGGATTATCTGGTATACTTACAAACTTTGCGAATAACAATCGCCCCCCTACCGGCGCCCCCCTGACGCATTATGCGTCAGGGGGGCGCTATTTTTCGTTTAAGGAGGAATTTGGCCAAAATGAAAAAACGTCTATTGTCGCTGTTCTTGGTCTTTGTCACACTCCTGGGCATCCTTCCCACCGCTGCCCTTGCAGCTAACACGGAGGAAGAAGCACTGGGCGAGGTGGATATCTATAACGGCGGCTATGAGCTGTCCTACCTGTCCATCAACGGCCGGATCAGGACCCAGGAATATACCTATTTTAAGTATGAGGACGCCAAGGGGCAGAAAAAAGAGGTCCCAGCCTATTGCGTCAACCCCAATATCAAGGGCGTCCCGCAGACCGTGGGCGTGGGTGAGAGCATCAAGTATCTCGCCAATGAACGGTCCAGCGATCCCAAGGTGGTGGGCATCATCTCCAACGGCTATGACCGCTGACACTATGATGCGGGAGGAGCGGTATGTCCAGTAAAAAAATCTCGCTGACTGGCGAGGTGCATATCAGTACCGGAAGCATCTACACCACCGTGGACGCACTGGAAGCAATGAAAGTCATCGGTTTGGCCTACGGTCTCTACAGTCACGCCGAAGAAGTTCGGGGTCAGCGTGTCATGTTGGACGAGGGCGGTGGACACCCTGTCCTCGTTGTGCAAGAGGACATAAGCCACCACGGGAGTCCCCTGTGGAAAACGATTTGTACCCTGACCGATGATCCCCGGCAGATTCCGCGGTATCTGGCCTTTCAGGACACTCTGAAGATGCTGAGGGAGATGGATCGAGAGCAGGAACGCTCGCCTGTTCCCCAGGTGCCGGTGCGGCAGATCAAAAAAGATGGGAAAAAGCACCATGAGCGGTGAAAAATATTCGTTTTTTGACGTGCCGGAAGATAACATCTCCCCTCTGTTCACAAGTAAGCTGCAGGATCAGGCGCACGTGGGGTGCCTGCGGGGGAGATTTCAGGATGGCGGGATCGCGGTGGATTGGTTTGGAGGGAATGAGATCCTGTGTACGCCGGAGTTTGACGCGGAGCTGAAGGATCTGTTGAAAAACCTGTGCCAGGACGGGCCGTTGGATGACTCGCAGGCTATGAGGCGTTTTTGCCTGGAACATCCTCAAGCAAAGATGTCAGGGCGAGATACCTTTTTTGCTTTTCGTATCGACACCAGCCGGTATCGCTATTATTTACGTCTATTCCCGCAAAAACAGAAGTTTTTCCTCTTCTGCTATCAGCCCGATCAATTTAAGAAGGATCGTCCCACGCCGGACTATCATTACCAATACTGTAAAAAATCGAGAGCAAAACAAAAGACAGGAGGTGAACGCGCGTGAAGGTTTTGGTGGTAGAGCCGATGAAGGAGTGCTACACCAAAGAGATCAACGGCCTGGAGGAGATGCAGGCACTTGTAGGCGGGTATATCCAGGCCATCTACCCCTTCCCGGATAAAGCAGCTGTGGTCTGTAACGAGGAAGGAAAGAACCTGGGCCTGCCTTTCAATCGCCCGCTGTTCGATGAAAATGATTTGCCCTACGATATCATCTGCGGCACATTTTTTGTGGCGGGTTTAGGTGTAGAGGACTTTGTTTCTCTGACAGAGGAGCAGATCCGTCGGTACAAGGAACATTATGATAGGGGCATGGTCCTCACAGCAGCCAAAGAAACGACACCCCAGCACAAGCCCTTCCATCCACACAAATACAGACGTGGTGTGGAACGGTGAACACGGAGGAGCCTATGACCAATTACGACCTGACCAGCATAGGCGCTGTTTCTGCCTCCGCAAAGCTGGCACATATTCGCGCCAATCAGGAGCTGGATCAGAGCAGCTATAACGCCGCATGGCTCCATGGCTACGCAGACGCCCTGACCAATGTGGCAGATGCCCTGGAACACCAGCAGGAACTTATGGACTCTATCATTGGCTGCATGGGCGAGCAGTATGACAGCGCAGAATTATACGACATTCTCCACAATGCCCTGGCAATGTCCGACGAGGATATCCTGTCTTTGGGTTTTGACCTGCCCCAGTGCCATGAGTATGACGCGGAGATATCCCGAAAAAGACCAAAAGGAAGGAAATTTGCACTCTATGAGAGATAAATACATCCTGACCGCTGAGTCGGTCACTGAAGGGCATCCGGACAAGCTGTGTGACACCATCGCAGATGCTGTTCTGGATGCCTGCCTGCTCCATGACCCCGGCGCCCATGTGGCCTGCGAAGTCATGGCCACAGCTGGCAAGCTCATCGTGGCAGGTGAGATCACCGCCACGGAGCTGCCGGATATCCCCGCCATCGCCTGCAGCACAATCTGTAAAGCGGGATACCCCAGTCTGGACTACGAGGTGGAAGTCATCACCCGTGACCAGAGTCCTGATATCGCCGGGGCTGTTTCCCAGGAAGACCAGCTTGGCGCAGGCGATCAGGGCATCATGTACGGTCATGCCTGTTCGGAGACGGAGGAACTGCTCCCGCTGCCCGTTGTCCTGGCCGATCGGCTGACCTGTCTGCTGAGCCACGTCCGCAGGACCGGGCGCATCCAGGGGTTGGGGCCGGACGGCAAAGCACAGGTATCTGTGGAGTATGTGTTCGGCCAGCCCAGCCGGATCACCAGCGTGGTGGTCTCCTGCCAGCATGATCCTGACAAGGATATGGAGATGCTGCGCCGGGAGATCCAGACGGAGGTCATCCAGCCTGCCCTGCGGGAACTGCCCCCAGATGAAGGAACAGAGATCCTCATCAACCCCTCCGGGCGCTTTGTGCTGGGCGGCTTTGAGGCGGATACTGGGCTGACGGGGCGCAAGCTCATGGTGGACACCTATGGCGGTCTTGCGCCTCATGGCGGAGGGGCACTGTCTGGGAAGGACGGGAGCAAGGTGGACCGCAGCGGGACCTATATGGCCAGATACATCGCAAAGAACATCGTAGCGGCGGGTCTGGCAGAGAAGTGTACAGTCAGCTTGGCCTATGCCATCGGCAAAGCTGATCCAGTCGCCGTGGACATCGATACCCACGGCAGTGGAGAGTATGGGGACGATGTACTGGCGCAGGCGGTGCGGCAGGTGTTTGAATTGACGCCCGCCGGGATGATCCGCACACTGGGGCTGGACAAGCCCATCTTCGCCCAGTTTTGTAATTATGGGCACTTCACCCATCAGGATGCACCTTGGGAGCAATGTGACCGTGCGGACCTGCTGTGGAACGTGTGCAGAGTCAAGGAAGCAGGTGTCTCCAGCCGGTGAGATATGTTGCTTCCTGCTCCTTTGGCAAGGACAGTCTTGCCACTATCTTACTGGCCAGGAAGCATGGAGAACCGCTGGATGAGGCGGTCTACTGCGAAGTCATGTTCGACAAGACGATTTCAGGCGAAGTCCCGGAGCACCGGGATTTTATTTACACCAAAGGTATCCCCGCCCTGGAGAAGATGGGCATTAAGGTCACCATCCTTCGCTCAGAAAAAACCTATGTGGATCTGTTCACTGGGCGTGTGACCCGTGGACCGAAAAAGGGGATGGTACGCTCCTTCCCGGTGTGTGGGAAGTGCTATGTCCAGCGGGACTGCAAGCTGCGGCCCATTGAGCGATACCGAAAAACACTTCCCCCGGATACCGTTCAATACATTGGTATCGCTAAAGATGAGCAAGCGCGGCTGCTGCGGCTGGGCGGAGACCAAAAGATCTCCTTGCTGGAGAAATATGATTTCACCGAACAGGACGCCAAGGAGCTCTGCCAAACGGCAGGGCTCCTTTCGCCTGTCTATGAATTCACAGACAGGGGCGGCTGCTGGTTCTGCCCCAATGCCAGGCGGAAGGAGCTGCGACACCTCTACGACCACCACCCAGACCTGTGGGTCAGGATGCTGGAGCTGCAGGCTACCCCAGGCAAGGTGTCGGAGAAATTCAACCGCGCCCAGCGCTTCTCCGATATCGACGCAATGTTTCGGGAGGAGGATCAGGAAAATGGCCTCCGGCAGAAGGCTGCCTGAACACCCAGAAGTTGTTGGTATCGCTGGGTTTGTGTCGGCTTTTTCGTTGCGTATGGTGATAGCTTTTCGCCGCCCAAACGGGTATTGTTGTGGTCGGAAACCCACCCCAGCAACTGTAAGGAGGACGCTCTGACGGAAAAATTGAAACCCATCCCGCGCCGGAGAAGCTGCTTCGGCAAATTACTGAGGAGGCGGTCAATGCCCTGGCCCTGGGCGGGCCGGATAAGATCGGGGACGAGGCCCCCATGGAGGCAGGCGCGAAGCTGATCGCCAAAGCCTGGGGGCTGCCCCAGGAGAGCCTTCAGGCCAGCCTGGACCTGATGGAAAAGGAGCGGCAGCTTCTTCGCGGCGGGAGCGGCGAGGATGCCCTGCCCGACAGTGAGCTGCTGGAGCCCTACGACGGCAGAATGATCGTCGAGCTGCTCTGGGGCCTGTTTGAGACAACCGTCAAGCTGGAGGAAGCCTAGGATCGTATGACAATGCACAAGCTGGCCCTGCTCATGGCGGAGAGCCTGGGCCTGGACAGTTGGATCGCGGAGTGCGGGCCATCTAAAATCTGAGACAGAAGCATACGGGAGGGGCTGTCCCAAGGGACGGCCTCTCTCCTGTTTGAAAAAGGAGATGACGCAGCAATCAATCAGAAATATGAAATCACCGATATCGCCCACGAAACATATCCCTTTCTCCACCGCATCCGCGCCCTGCGGGATATCGGGAAGAAGGTAAAGGCCGGGGATCTGGGCGGCTTCGTGGAGAGCGGGCGCAACCTGTCCTTTGAGGCGGGAGATGACGCCTGGATCTTCGACGACGCCATTGCGTGTAACGACGCCTATGTAGACAAAGGCTCGTCCCTGTTTGGAGAGTCCATCGCCTGCGGAAACGCCTATGTTTCCCAGAACTCTGCCCTGAGCGCCCACGCCCGCGCGGAGGACGACGCCTATATCCGGGGGAGCAATCTGTGCGGCCACGCCAGAGTGTCCGACTGCGGGATGGTGTTGGACTCGCCGGACACAGGCCGCGCGCCTATTCTGTCCGGTACCAGTGCTGTGTATGGCAGGGTATGCGGTGATGTGCATTTAACCGATACTGCGCTGATCATCAGCGGCGAGGAGATCTGCAACGATTCTCTGGACACCCTGGTGATGGACGGGAAGGGCCGCTCCGTCATCCGTGACCCATCCAGGGACGAGCTGGCGCCCCAGGAGCCGGAGCCGCAGCATAAAGAGCGCAAGGAACGGGGGCAAAGCAGATGAGCAATTTTTTCGAGCAGGAGCTCCGCAAACTGTTCGCGGACGGGGCTATCATCCGTGATCCGGTTTTTGTGGGCCGGGCCTGTCTGGGCAGCTTGGACAGAAACCGTCAGGTGAGGGCTGAATTTGTTACACTGGGCCATGCGGATCACTATGCGGCGCTCCGTCTGACGCTGTTGGACAACGATCAAGGCGTGGTAGACAAGCTGACTCTTCGGTTCAAGGATATCTGGGGGAAAAAGAAGATCCCAAACAGCCCCTACCTGCGGGATGGTGTTGCCCCACATATTTGGATGGATAGCGACCGAATCAATTGGTATGCCTACCATCCCTCCCAGGAGGACTACCAGAAGCTCCGGCAAATGGCCAGCGACTATGTGGAGACCTTCCGTATTCAAGTCCCATCAAAGAACCATGGCCCCAGGCTGGTCTACATCTGCGCACCGCTCCGGGGCGAGGTGGAGCAGAACATAACCTTCGCAAAGAAGAAAGCGCGGGAGGTGTTTCAGGCCGGGGACATCCCGATCTGTCCCCACCTCATGTTCCCGCCCTTCGCGGACCCGGATGACCCCGTGCAGGACCAGGCGGCGCGGGAGATGGGCCTGCGGTTGTTGGAGGTCTGCCAGCTGGTCAATGTATATGGATCCACATGGACGGAAGGAATGTGGGCGGAGATCCAGCACGCCAATAAGCTGGGGATTTTAGTCAGGATCGACCAAGATGCAGTAGAAAAATCCATCGGGCAAGGCGCCAGAGAATCTCATCGTCATAAGGGTGCGGCAGCCAAACAGAAGAAGGAGGTAGACATGGCCAAATGAACATAGAGAATGAGAATTTGAAAAGACCGAGCAGGCGGCAGATACGGGAATATTTTATGGAATATCTGGATGATAGGCAGCCGCATACTATGGCGGAGATCAATACTTATGTCCGGGAAAAATTGTCTGAGGCCGGCTATTCTGTACCAGGCCAATATGGAGACTTCATCAATATGGCGATTTCTCCCCTTTTACATCGATCTGAGTGCCCATATAAGCGTGTCCGACATGGTATTTACCAAAAGACAGATCCACTTCCGCGCCATGCTTCCAGAGACCTGGCACATGAATTCCTGGATCGCTGTTTTGAACTGGATGAGTGTGCACAACGGCTTTTCTCGAAAGATATGCCGGATCAAAATATAGGAAAGGAAGGGCGGCAGAACTATTCCATTGTAAAAGAACGGATTCCCCAATTGCTGGACGAGGTACTGACATACGCATCTATTGTGACTGCCATCGTGGAGGATATGGAGCTGGAAACACCGCGGCAGGTGCCTCCCAAAGTGCTCCAAAAAAAGAGGGAAGATCATGAACGGTGAATTGGAACAGCAAGTAAATGTCATAGAGCAGATCACGACAGACAATCTGCGGCAGATGAAGGACCAGGAGGGCCTTGTCCTCCAGGGCTGCGGCGGCAACCTTCAGGAGTGGGTAGACGGCATCAATGATCTGTTCACCGAGGCAGGCATCCTGCAATCGGGAAGCCGATTTGGCAGGGTATCAGTATTTCAGCAGGACGGCCTGACAAACCTGCTGTTTCCCTTTGATGGTGTTCAGCTGGATGTGGGAAAGCTGGCTATATGGCGGCTCCAGACCCATGCACAGTTCGGCGGCACATGGCTCAGCGACTATGTCCCCAACCGGCTGGGCGGATTTGTCCAGGAACAGAGGCCCACAAAGCCCAAAATGGCGCTGGTGGGCCGCGACGGGAATATCTTTTCTATTATGGGTACCGCCTCCCAGCTGCTTCAAATGGCAGGAATGCATGACCAGAACAGGGAGATGAGCGACCGCGTTACCTCCTGTAGTGACTATAACAAGGCCCTGCATATCATCAGCGAGTATGTGGAGACGGAGTTGACACCGCCTTCCATCCACCAGAAATCCAACAAAAAGAAAGCGAGGGATGCCCATGAGCGATAACATGAGCGATAAGTGGAAAATCATCCAGGGAGACGCCCTGAAGGTGCTGGAGGGCTTTGCCCCCGGCACCTTCGATGCCGTCATCACCGACCCGCCTTACGCCTCCGGGGGACGCACTCAGGCGGAGAAAAACAAGTCTACCACATCCAAGTATTCCAGCATGGGAGAGAATGCGCCCCCTCCTTTCGAGGGGGATGCCAAGGACCAGCGTTCCTGGACCCGCTGGGCGGCAGAGTGGCTGTATGAGGCCCGGAAGCTGTGTAAGCCCGGAGCACCGGTGTGTATGTTCATCGACTGGAGGCAGCTCCCCGCTGCCACCGACGCCCTCCAGTGGGCGGGATGGATCTGGCGGGGTACCGCTGTTTGGGATAAGGGCAACAGCCGCCCCCAGAAGGGTCGCTTCCGTCAGCAGGCGGAGTACATCGTCTGGGGCTCCAACGGGGATATGCCCCTGAGCCGCCCGGTGCCCTGTCTGCCCGGTGTGTTCAAGTACGGCAATCCCCAAAATCGCATCCATCTGACTGAGAAGCCCCTTCAGCTCATGCGGGATGTGGTGAAGATCGTGGAGCCGGGTGGCCACATCCTGGACCCCTTTGTCGGCAGTGGAACCACTGTGCTGGCCGCCGTGCTGGAGGGCTACACTGCCACCGGCATCGAGGTCACCGAGGAGTATGCCCGGCGCGCCAGAGAGCGGATCGAGAAGGGGCTGGTACAGGCGGCGTGAATCAGAGCATCAACGCTCATTCCGGCCCCTGTCTCTGTTCGGGATCTCGGTGGCTGCTGTCCTGGAGCGAGCCGGCGGCGTGATCGCCGAAGGTTCCACCGCAAGGCCAGCCGTCATGCAAAGCATCCGGACGGAGGTGAGAACGGTATCCCATGTCAGTTTGGCAGCATAGCTGTACTTTGTGCGATAGATTTCCCACAGTTTTCTCATATGTGAGTCATCTGCAAGTTCCTGTAGGACTTCTTCCGCCTCAGACAGCAGCCGGAGCGTTTCGCGCCTCTTGGCTGTTGCATAGAGTGCGTCTGCCAGGATCGCATCTGCCAGTGTCGCGCCATAGAGCTGATGCAAAATGTGGATATCGTAAAAATCCCGCATACGAGTGTTGGTCACAGTGCGGGAAATAACGGTCTCCAGCTTCTCAGCCAGGACGGTCTCCAGACTGTAGGCCAATAGTTCAATGGTTCGTTCCTCAAACATCAGGGGAAAATGGTAACGGATCTCTCGTGGTGTGATTGCATCACCGGTAGAGATATCTACCTTGAACGGAGTGCGCACCCCATCGAACATCGTCTCCATAGATACACGTACACCGGGATACTCCGCTTCATCCATGATTTCGGAAATGCTTTTTAAGGAAAAGGAAACACCATCATTGACGGGGATGGAAATGATCTCAGAAACCATATCGCTGACGTGCTCTACATCTACCACGGCCCCTTGGATCGTTGCATCGATGTCCATAGTAGAACGGGTATCCAACCCCACCATAGCCGCAACCAACATCCCGCCTTTCAGAACAAAATTTCCTTTGAACGGCGAAAGCGAGACCCGTTCCAGAAACCGTTCCATCATGTAATTTCGCATGAGAAGCTGTGCGTCTGCGGCATTTTTTCGCGCGAGGTTATTGATCAGGTCTTTCAGTTGCCGGGATGTTTGGATCATAATAGGACCTCCAGATATTGTCTCAGAATATTTTCTATATGGAATGCTTTGGCATACCGCATAAGGCGGCGCAGATCCCGATCCCTCCGACTGGCGTACTGTTTTAACGCATCCCGGAGGATCTGAATATCCATTCCGTTGCGGCTGCGGACCACATCACAGATGGTACGCTCCAGGTCATAGACTGCTACCGGGTTCCCAAATGGCGTGTCTGTTTGCGACAGGCCCAGTTCGTGCAGCTCCGCCTTGATGCGATATGCCTTTACACCATCGGCCTGCAAGCGATGCGGGTTGTATCCGCTTTTTACGGTCACAGTGTACATGAGCGGCTCCCGGTCTGTCAAATTGTGGAGAAAAAGAGCGGTGTCGTGAGAAAAAACAGCTTGGGGACAGCGCAGTTGGAGCAGATACATTCCGTCCTTCCAGGCGTCCAGCGCTAGGTAGATCCCATGCCCTACACGCTCTAATCTCCGATTCCGCACATAATTTCCGAGTATGGTCCTGGAAACCCCGACAGCAACGGCATCGGATGTCCGCAGCACACCATTGCCACTGCGGAGCAAATCATCCAGGCGGTCAAACGCAGACATACAGTCATCCCCTTGTATTATAGAGTAGTAGTTTTTAAAGCCCCTCTCCAAGGGCTGTGCTACAC
>CAUWDA010000058.1:0-13412 GCA_963557075.1 uncultured Flavonifractor sp.
CTCCTATTCGCTTTCTTTTTTTCTATTTGTCACACTTCATTGTAACACCTACAAAAGCGGACAGCGCCGGAGGGGAAAGCACCTTGCCGATTACCCGCTCCTGTGGTATGATACGCTTATTACGATACTATTTATAACACATCGGGGGATACTGTGAGAATTGGCAATATTACCATAAATTCTGCGCTGGCACTGGCTCCTATGGCGGGGGTGACGGACCTGGGATTCCGCACCGTCTGCCGGGAACTGGGGGCGGGGTATACTGTAACAGAGATGGTGAGCGCAAAGGCGCTGTGCTATCAGGATAAGAAGTCCGTCCCGCTGCTCAAATTGGGAGATGGGGAGCATCCGTCGGCCGCCCAGATCTTCGGCAGCGACCCCGCCTGTATGGAGCAGGCGGCGGGCATCGCGGCGGAGGTCTCCGGGGCGGATATCATCGACATCAATATGGGCTGCCCGGTGCCCAAGGTGGCCCAGAACGGCGACGGCTCCGGCCTGATGCGGGACCCTGATCTGGCGGTGCGGGTAGCCGAGGCGGTGATCCGGGGGGCGGCCGGCCGCCCGGTGACGGTGAAGTTCCGGCTGGGCTGGGACAAGGGCTCTATCAACTGCGTGGAGTTTGCCAAAGCCATGGAGGAGGCCGGGGTGGCCGCTGTGGCGGTCCATGGCCGCACCAGGACCCAGATGTATTCCGGCACGGCCAACTGGGACTATATTCGGGCGGTGAAGGAGGCGGTGTCCATTCCGGTCATCGCCAACGGCGACGTGTTCGAGCCCCGGGACGCAGTGCGCATCCTGAACTATACCGGGGCGGATATGGCCATGATCGGCCGGGGCTGCTTCGGCAATCCCTGGCTGTTTCAACGGGCGGGAGCGGCCCTGGCCGGGGAGGAGGTCCCGCCCCTGCCCCCGCTGGCGCAGCGGTGCGACACGGCGGTGCGGCAGTTTGAGCTCTCGGCGGCCCATAAGGGAGAGCACATCGCCTGCCTGGAGGCCAGGAAGCACTACGCCTGGTATCTGAAAGGGGTGCCCCACGCCGGATATTATAAGGAGCAGATCAGCCATATCTCCACCCTGGAGGACATCTACAAGGTGACGGCAGGGATCAAGCGCGATCTGAGAGATGAGCCGGAGCGGTAACGCGTCCGGTTGGGTATTTGCACCGACGAGGAGGTGAGAACGGCATGAAACCGGAGTGGGAGCTGGTCCAGCGGGCCAAACAGGGGGACGAGCGGGCCTTTGAAGCGCTGGTGGAGCAGAACCAGGGGCGGATCTACAACCTGGCCCTGCGGATGACCGGCAACCCGGACGACGCACTGGAGCTGTGTCAGGAGGCCTTTTTGAACGCCTGGAAGGGGCTGGGCAAGTTCCAGGGGGACAGCTCCTTTGCCACCTGGCTGTACCGGCTGACCAGCAATGTGTGCATCGACTTTCTGCGCCGGGAGAAGCGGCGGGCCGCCCTGTCCATGACGGTCTCCCTGGACGACGAGGAGGAGGCCCGGCAGGCGGAGCTGCCCGACGAGCGCTATGCCCCCCATGCGGAGGCTGAGCGCCGGGAGCGGCGGGATGTCCTGCGGGCCGGGCTGGCCGCCCTGTCGGATGAACACCGGCGGGTGCTCATCCTGCGGGAGCTGGAGGGCCTGTCCTACAGCGAGATCGCCCAGGTCCTGGGTCTGGAGGAGGGGACGGTGAAGTCCCGTATCGCCCGGGCACGGCTGGCTCTGCGGAACTATTTGAAAAAACAGGGGAACTTTTTTGACTCCCCCACGTCTATAACGTGAACACCGGGAGAAAGACTCCCGTCAGGAGAGGAGGGAACGATATGCTGAGCTGTGACGAGGCGCTGGAGCTGATCAGCGCCCGGCTGGACGGACCCCTGAGCGGGGAGGAGACCGCCCGGCTGGAGGAGCACCTGTCGGCGTGCCCGGCATGCCGGACCCTCAGCGCGGAGCTGTCCGTTCTGCGGCAGGAGCTGCCCGACCTGGCTGTCCCCGCACCTGCCGGACTGAAGGAGGGCGTGATGGAGCAGATCCGGGCCTCCAAGGTCACCCCCTTCCAGGGGAAGAAGCGCCAGTGGCGCTGGCGGAGCCTGGCCTCCATGGCGGCGGTGCTGGCCCTTATAGTGGTGAGCGCCGGGACCGTGGGCAAGTGGCGGTCCGGCGGTATGGCGGGCGCCGGGTCCAATGAGGGCGTCTCGCTGGCGGCGGAGACCGCCGCCGGAGGGGCGGCTGTCCCGGCTGCCGGGGAAAAGCAGATATCCATCCCCGCCGGGAAGGCGGATCTCGGGAACCCGCAGAGCGGGCCTGACGGCGTGGCCCGGGACAGCCGGAGCGCCGCCCCGGAAGCCGGAGCGGCGACCTATAGCGGGCTCTCCGGTGATGAGAGCCAGGCCCGGGAGGAGGCTCTGTGCAAGCTGGCCGCCTGGCTGGGCTGGAGCACCGACGGGCTGACGGTGGGCGAGGACGGGACGATGACCGGCCCCACCGCCGCAGACGGCACCACCAGCCGGCTGATCTGCGCCGGATTGAATGAGACGGGCACCGGCTGGCTGTGCCAGCTGGAACAGGTGAGCCCCGGCTCCGGTGGGGACGCAAGCTGCACCGGCTATACCGTGCCGCTGGACGGCGGAGCCATCACACAACCTTAGAGAGAACGCAAAAAGCGCGGGCTTCGGCCCGCGCTTTTTGATTGCCGTCCAATATCCGCTGTGCTAAAATGAATGTAAGAAAGCTCCGGATACAGGAGGTGTGGACCATGAAACGACTGTCCGCTGTCTCTGCGCTTGCACTGATCCTGCTGCTGCTTCGCCCGGTGCCTGCGTCGGCCAACATGGCCGCCCCGGCAGACCCCGATGTAGGCTCCTCCATCACCTTTGAGCGAAACGACGCCCTGGCGGTGACCGAAGAAGTACTGGACATCAGAGTTACCGGCGCCACGGCGGAGATCACAGCCGTCTACTCCATGGTCAACGTCACCGACCAGCCGGTGTCCACTCCGGTGATGTTCCTGGCCCCCAACACCGGCGACGGCGGCGTGGAGGTAAAGGCGGACGGGGCCTGCGTCCCCTGCTCCATCGAGCAATATGTTCTGGACCATGCCGCGCAGATCACGGCCCAGGACTGGCGCTATGCTGTACTTAGCCGTGATGCTGATGCTGACCCGGATGGAGAGCGGGTGGACGGCATCTCCTTCCAGCTGGACTTCGGACCGGGGGAGGCCTATGAGGTGTCCGTCTCCTACCCCTACCGCCTGGGGGGCTACCCGGCTTATGACTACAATGTGAAGCGGGGGGAGATCCTGTACTACCTGTCCCCGGCGGCCCTGTGGCGGGATTTTCAGTCGCTTACCATCAACCTCTATCTGGACCGGGACATGCCCGTGCTGGCCAGCAGCAATCTGGATTTTGAGGAGGTGGGCCCCCGCACCTATCAGTACCGCTCCGACAGCCTGCCGGAGGGCGAGCTGGAGATCCAGATCGACCAGAACGAATTTCAGGAGTTTATCGGTACCCTGCGCAGTCCGTATCTGCTTCTGTACCTGATATTCCTGGGCCCGATCGTTCTGCTGGTCGCCGCGATCATTGTCGTCCCTGTGGTGATCCGGCGGCAGGCCAAAGGCTCCAGGCGGTGACCGATGTTCGGACAGGCGGAAACGTCGGCCTGGGCCGTTCGCGTTCAGTGAAACACTTTTTAAAACGAATAGAAGGTTCAAAAAGTGCGGCAGCTGGTCGAAAAGACTTTTTCGACCAGCTGCCGAAACCGCCCCGGCAGATCCTGCTGGGGCGGTTTGCGCGATTTTTCTAAAATTCCTGTTGTATCTCCGGTTCATTTCATGTATAATGGACAACAACAGTATTCGTACTGCTGTTCGCGATTCCAAATGTAAGGAGAGGAAACAACTATGAGCTATTCCGTACAAAACATCCGCAACGTATGTCTGCTGGGACACGGTGGCAACGGAAAGACCTCCCTGGCGGAAAGCATGCTGTATTTGACCGGTGGTACTCCCCGGCTGGGCAATCCTGCCGACGGAAACACCGTTTGTGATTACGACCCCGAAGAGACCCGCCGCCAGATTTCCATCTCCACCGCGGTGGCGCCCATCGAGTACAACGGCTGTAAGATCAACGTGCTGGACACCCCCGGCTACTTTGATTTTTCCGGCGAGGTCATGGAGGCCATGCAGGTGTCCGACGCCGCCATCATCGTCTGCTCCGCCAAGGGCGGCATGAGCGTGGGTGCGGAGAAGGCCTGGAAGCTGTGCCAGCGCCGCAATATGCCCCGCCTGCTCTACATCTCCAAGACCGACGAGGATAACTCCGATTATAACGCCGCCTTCGACACCCTGCGTGAGCGCTTCGGCAAGAATATCGCTCCCGTGGTGGCCCCCATCTGGGACGCTGACAAGAAGGTCATCGGCTTTATCGATGTGCTCCATAAGCGCGCCTTCGAGGCCGGCCCCAAGGGCGAGCGCATGGAGATCGAGGTGCCCGAGGAGAAGCTGCCCGTGCTGGACGAGCTGTACGACGCCCTGAAGGAGTCGGTGGCTGAGACCAGCGAGGAGCTGATGGACAAGTATTTCTCCGGCGAGGACTTCACTTATGCCGAGATGATCCAGGGCCTGCGCCAGGGCGTCAAGGACCTGTCCCTCTTCCCTGTGGTGTGCGGCTCCGCCATCACCGGCCTGGGCACCCGTATGCTGCTGGATATCATCGTAGAGCTGCTGCCCTCTCCCCTGGAGGGCCATCCCCTCATGGGCGAGAACGAGAAGGGCGAGCTGGATGAGTTCGTGGCCTTCCCCGGCGCTCTGCCCTGCGCCTTCGTATGGAAGACCGTGTCCGACCAGTACGGCAAGTATTCCTATGTGAAGGTGCTCTCCGGCAACCTGAAGCCTGATATGCAGGTGGTCAACGCCCGCACCGGCGTTACCGAGAAGCTGGGCCGGCTCTACGTCATGAAGGGCAAGAAGGCCGAGGAGGTCAAGGAGCTGGAGTGCGGCGACATCGGCGCCGTGGGCAAGATGGACAAGGTCAAGACCGGCGATACCCTGTCCGATCCCCGTAAGGTGGTCAAGATCGAGCCCATCCCCTTCCCCGAGCCCTGCTATTCCGTGGCTATCAGCCCCAAGACCAAGGGCCAGGAGGACAAGATCGCCGCCGGTCTCGCCCGCCTGAACGAGGAGGACCAGACCTTTAGCTGGCTGAACAACGCCGAGACCCACCAGATGGTGGTCTCCGGTACCGGCGATATGCAGATGGACGTCATCGTCTCCCGGCTGAAGAGCCGCTTCGGCGTGGATGCCGAGCTCTCCGAGCCCCGGGTGGCCTACCGCGAGAAGATCCGCAAAAAGGTGGAGGTCCAGGGCCGCCACAAGAAGCAGACCGGCGGACACGGCCAGTTCGGCGATGTGTGGATGCGCTTTGAGCCCGGCGACACCGAGGAGCTCCAGTTCTGTGAGGAGGTCGTGGGCGGCGCTGTGCCCAAGAACTACTTCCCCGCGGTGGAGAAGGGCATGAAGGAAGCCGTGGTCCACGGTGTGCTGGCGGGCTATCCCGTGGTGTACCTGAAGGCCACCCTGTATGATGGCTCCTATCACCCCGTTGACTCCTCCGAAATGGCCTTTAAGACCGCCGTGCAGCTGGCCTACAAGGCCGGTATGCCCCAGGCCAGCCCCGTGCTGCTGGAGCCCATCGGCGAGCTGAAGGTCACCATCCCCGACAGCTACATGGGCGACGTCATCGGCGATTTGAACAAGCGCCGGGGCCGCGTCATGGGCATGAATCCCGACGGCGACGGCAACCAGGTGGTGGAGGCCGAGGTGCCCATGGCGGAGATGAGCCGCTATGCCATCGACCTGCGGTCCATGACCCAGGGCAGAGGCTCCTTCACCTTCCGCTTTGTCCGCTACGAGGACGCTCCTCCCGCCGCCCAGGAGAAGGCCATCGAGGCCGCCAAGGCGATGCAGGAAGAGGCAGACTAATAAGATGCACAAGGGCCGGGCTGATTTCAGCCCGGCCCTTCAGCGTGTCGAGAAAGCTCGACACGCTTCTCAAAAATGCTTGCATTTTTGAGAGGGGATGCAGCCCGCTGCGTCGCATGCGCAAAGCGCACACGCTTGCGGGCTGAGAAGTCAAAATTCCGAGGCGCATGTCCCCGGAATTTTGGGATTTGAATTGATTTTGTCGCCTGCGGGCGACAAAACTCTGCCGAGGACATTTGGCATAAACGGAAAAATTTTGGTTCTTTTGCGGCAAATCGCTTTTTCTACAGGCTAGGGCCGGGCTGATTTCAGCCCGGCCCATTTTTTAGGGAGAGATGCAGCTGTCATGGCCCGTAGGGGCGGCCTTTACAGCTGCCCGCCGCATGCGACGCGGTGATGTTACGAAAGAAGCGCCAGATGTTCCTCTGTAGGGTGGAACTGAAGCGCGTCCTGAATGGTATAGAATGCGCCGTCGGAGTTCCAGCCGCCGGCCATCCGCTTCTCCATGGCGGTCATGGCGGGATATTGGAGGGCGGTGCGCTGGTGGGTGTAGTTGCACCAGCTGCTGATGAGATGGCGGTCCCGGACTTCCGCAACGGGATAGGCCACATAGCCCCGGTGGCGCTCTCCTGCCCCGGGCATAGAGAAGGCGGCAAACACGTCGGTACTGGTCTCCTGCCCCCAGAAGATGCTCTCCGAGGTAAAGGTCTGCTCGCCCAGGAAGTAATATGGCGCGGAGTAGGTCTGCCCGTTCTTGTCGTACAGCACCCGGCCGGTGATCCGGCCCCCGGCCTGCCACCCCTCGGAATCCTGATAAGCCGGCCAGAGTTGGATGGACTCAGTGCCGTAAAATCCGGGGTCAGCGGTCCAGAGGAAGTGGTGGAAGATCATCCAGCGCTCCTGCTCACCGGCCAGCTCCACCGCCACACCGGTGATGCGCAGGGGTTCCTTTTCGCGGGTATTCATGAAATGATCCTGTACATCTGTCACCACCCGCAGGGCCCCGTCGCAGGCGGCAATATCCTCGGCGGTCAGGTCGCGGAGCACATCATCGGGGAAGCCAAGCTCCAGCAGCCGGGCCTTGATCTCCTCCACGCCGCTGTGCTCAGCGGGGGCCGCCGCCTGCCAGTCCATGGGATAACTGCACCCCAGCAGCAGGCCGCAGATGCAGCCGGTCAGCACCACAGCGGAAATGGCAATGGAAAGAGCGGCGTCGGTGATCCGCACCGGCGCGGGGCGGATGGCGTAGCCCGCCTGATCCAGCTCCTTAGACAGCTTCCACAGGCTGCGCAGGATGCAGATATAGCTCACCAGAAGGGCGAGGGGCAGGACCAGTCCGGTGTACCCCGCCGTGGCCAGCAGACCGGTGATCCCATACCACACCATGAGAGCCACGCCCCCTCCGGCGCGGGGGGGCAGACCGGCCTTCCGCTGGACTGCCCGCAGCCCGCCCCACAGGCAGAAGAACTGGACGAACTGGAGGACCAGGTGGACTCCGGCCAGCCCGTAGGCCGCGGGGGAGGGGAACAGCTTGCTGGACCAGATGGTGCTGCCGAGGACCAGGCCGGCATACAGATAGACAGCGCGGAACACCGTGATCCCAAAGCAGAGGGAAAACCACCGGTTTTCCCGCCGCAGGGCCCGGAAGCCCAGCAGCATCAGTGCCATGCCGATGGCAGGGAGCAGGTAGTTGAGCCACCAGAAATTCAGCGTGATGGTGGTCAGGCCGATGCCGGTGAGCACCCGGGTCATGGCCTGTTTCCAGGGGGTGACCTGGTCCACCACCTGCTGGGGCGGCAGGTCGGGGAGACTGTTTTTCAGCAGGGCGTCAAATTCGTCCTCGTCCAGGGGCGTCCGTTCAGAGTCACGCATTTGGCTCACCTCCCAGCCAGCGTCGCAGCTTCTTTTTCAGGCGGTACAGCCTGCCCTCCACCGCCCGCTCCGTGGTGCCCAGCTCGGCGGCGATCTGGGCGGTGGGCTGCAAGTAGTAGTATTTGCGGTAAAACAGGGCCTGCTCCTCGGCAGGCAGCCAATCCAGCGCCTGCCGGACCTCCTGCTGCCGTTCCCGGCGGAGTACTGTCTCCTCCGGGGTGGGGGTGGGCGAGGGCATGTCCTCCTCCAGCGCCCCGGCTGACCGGTCTCTGCGCTGCCCCCTGACGTGGTTGAGGGCGGTGCTGCGGGCCACGGCAGTGAGCCAGGCGGTCCAGCTCCCCCGCTGGGGGTCGAACTGGCCAATCTTGTCCCACACCCGCATGGCGGCCTCGGAGAGACAGTCCTCCTGCTCGTGGGAGTCGGTGACGATGGGTGCGATGACGTAACGCATCAGCGGCCCATAGTGGCGCAGCAGGTCCTGCATGCCGGACTCATCCCGGCGCAGCAGCCGCTCCGCCACATCCAGCTTTTCCATCCCGGCACCCCCTTCCGTGCGACCTCTGTACTCCATTATACACAGACGGCCGGAAAAACCCACGGCCATTTTAGACAAGGTTTGCTGAAAATTTTGCAAAGATTCAGAAAAAAGAAAGGACAGATGCGGAAGGCTGTGGTACACTGAACATGCGATACCCACCCCCGCGCAGATCACAAATAAGACGCAACAAGGAGGTACAGGGAATGAAACTGGGAAAGAGGATGGCGGCCCTCGGGCTGGGCGCCCTGCTGACGGTGTCCATGGCGGCCTGCGGAGGCGGCAAGGAGAGCACAGAGGACAAGATCAAAGCGGCTCTGGAGAAGGTCAACGCGGTGGAGAGCATGGACGCCACCATGGTGATGGAGATGGATATGTCCGTCATGGACCAGAGCATCGAGACCGACACCAGTATGAAGATGTCCTGCTTCACCGATCCCATGAAGATGAAGGCTGATATGACCATGAGCATGGGCCCTCTGGGAGAGGTGTCCATGAGCATCTATGCTGCCGCAGACGATGAAAGCTGCACCGTCTATCTCTTTGACGGCAGCAACTGGACCAGCGAGAGCACAGACATCAGTGCCCTGGAGCAGTACGACGCCCAGCAGAGCATAGACCTGTACCTGAGCAGTGGTACCAGCTATACCCACGCAGGCAGCGAGCAGATCAACGGCGTCACCGCCGACAAGTATACCGGCGTCATTCGGGGCGACGCCATGGAGGAGGTCATGGAGGCCAGCGGAGCCATGGAGGGCCTGGAGGACAGCATGGGCGAGCTGATGGACGTGTCCGAGCTGTACAGCGATCTGGGGGACCTGCCCATTACGGTGTGGATCGATCAGGCCACCGGTTATCCCGTGCGGTACCACATGGACATGACCGGCGTTATGCAGAACATGATGAAGAAGGCCCTGGCCGACATTGAGGACGGCGACCTCATGACCGTTGACAAGGTGGAGATCTCCATGGACTGCGGCAACTTCAATTCCGTGGCCGATTTTGAGATCCCGGCGGAGGCCCTGGCGGCCTGAGACAGAAAGCAAAAGTGGACGCAGCCCTCTGGCTGCGTCCACTTTTTATGGTCAAATTAAATACAAACTGTATTATATTTGCGGAAAATTACTTGTGGTACAGCTTGTTGGTCTCGTACTGAGGCTCGCAGGTGAGGCGGAGCCCCAGGCGGCTGTACAGGCCGGAGTCCACCGGGGAGAGGATGACGGAGGAGTGGGCCTCGCAGCCCCGCAGGGCGGAGAGCTGATCCAAAGCCCGCTTGGCCAGGGGATTGGTGGTGGCGGAGATGGCCAGGGCGATGAGGACCTCGTCGGAGTGGAGCCGGGGGTTGACCGAGCCCAGATGGTGGACCTTCACCTGCTGGATGGGCTCCAGAGCCTCCCGGGAGATCAGGTGGTGGATGTGGTCGATGCCCGCCAGGGACTTCAGGGCGTTGAGCAGGGTGGAGGAGGAGGCGCCCATCAGGTCGGTGGTCTTGCCGGTGACCACCTCGCCGCTGGGCAGCTCGATGGCGCCGGCGGGGTTGCCGGTCTCTTCGGCCACCCGGGCGGCGGCGTCCACCACCGGCCGGATGGAGAGATCCACCTTGGCCTGCTGCATGATGGTCTCCAGCTTATAGACCAGCTCGTCGTCGGCCACGCCGATGCGGCGGTCGCACAGGGCGGTATAGTACCGGCGCAGGATCTCCTGCCGGGCGGCGGCCTGCACCGCCTCGTCGTCCACGATGCAGTTGCCCACCATGTTGACCCCCATGTCGGTGGGGGACTTGTAGGGGCACTCCCCCATGATCTTCTCAAACATGGCGGAGAGGACGGGGAAGATCTCCACATCCCGGTTGTAGTTCACCGTAGTCGCCCCGTAGGCCGCCAGGTGGAAGGGGTCGATCATGTTCACGTCCCCCAGGTCGGCAGTGGCGGCCTCGTAGGCCAGATTTACCGGGTGCTGGAGGGGCAGGTTCCAGATGGGGAAGGTCTCAAACTTGGCGTAGCCCGCCTTTACCCCCCGCTTGTACTCGTGGTACAGCTGGGACAGGCACACCGCCATCTTTCCGCTGCCGGGGCCGGGGGCGGTGACCACCACCAGGGGGCGGACGGCCTCGATGTACTCGTTCTTGCCGTACCCCTCGTCGCTGACGATAAGGGCGGTGTTGTGGGGGTAGCCGGTGATGGGGTAGTGCAGGTAGGTCCTGATCCCCAGGTGCTCCATCCGGCGCTGGAAGGCGTCGGCGGCAGGCTGACCGGCGTACTGGGTGATGACCACGCTGCCCACCAGCAGGCCCTCCCCCCGGAAGGCGTCGATGAGCCGCAGCACCTCCACGTCGTAGGTGATGCCCAGGTCGCCCCGGACCTTGTTCTTTTCGATGTCATTGGCGCAGATGGCAATGACCACCTCCACCGAGTCCCGCAGCTCTTTGAGCATGCGGATCTTGCTGTCCGGCTCAAAGCCGGGCAGGACCCGGGAGGCGTGGTGGTCGTCAAAGAGCTTGCCGCCGAACTCCAGATAGAGCTTGTTGTCAAACTGGCGGATCCGCTCCCGGATGTGCGCTGACTGGAGCTCCAGATATTTCTGATTGTCGAAGCCGATCTTGTCCACGTCCACTCTCCGTCCCTTCTCTCGTAATGTTCACTCGACGACTATTGTACCACAATTCTCAGCCGGGCTGTAGGCTTTTTTCGTGTTTGCGAAAAATTTGGCGAAAGTGTTGACAATGCACTCCTATATCTGTAGTACACAAATAGATACTACGATACTACAGATGTAGGAGGAGACACTACGAAGCTAAACGACAAGGAGCGGCGGGTGCTGGATGTGCTGTGGGCGGCGCCGGAGGGCCTGCCCCTGGGGGAGGTGGTGGAGGCGCTGCGCCCCGCCACCGGCTGGAGCCGCAATACTGACGGCGGCGGTGCTGCTCATTGCCAAGCGGCTCTTTCTGGATAAATTGTCCCCCCGGTGGCAGTACGGCGTGTGGGCCATCCTGGCCCTGCGGATCTTATTGCCCGCCGGGCTGCTGGGCAGGGCCCTGATGCCTGAGGGGCGGCTGGTGCTGGAGACCGCCAAGCTGGCGGCGGAGTCCCGGCTCACCTCCGCCCTCACCGACCCTTACGGCGTCACGGAGGTGGCGGCCCCCGTTCCGCTGCTCCGGCCGGTGGAGCCGGTCAGCGTCACCGACTGGCTTTTTTACCTCTACGCAGCCGGGATCGCGGTGTGCCTGCTGTGGTTCCTGGGGTCCTATCTGGCCCTGCGGCGGAGGGTGGCCCGGGGGAGGGCCCCGGACCGGGCGGTGCTGGCGCGGCTGGAGGGGGTAGCCGATCAATACGGGTTAGCGGAAAGAACATCAAGGCCCGCATTGGGGCCATTGCCCGCTTCAAGCGCTATCCCCAGGGGGTGGCCCTGGGGTCCTGGTGCGTGGCGGCGGTGCTGGCGGTGACCTGCCTGGTGGGGACCGGCGGGGCGGTGGAGATGCCCCAGTATGACCAGCGGGGGCGCTTCGCCCTGACCGCTGCCCTGATCAACCGGCCTACCACCGTGGCCGGGGCGCTTGATACCTATGCCAAGGCGGTGTTGTGCGACAGCCCGATCTATTTTGCCGTGGTGGTCCCGGAGAAGGAGCGGAGCCAGATGTGGCAGGCGGCCCGGGAGCCCTTTGAAGAAGAGGAGCTGTATGACTCTCCCTTCTCGGATCTGGGGTATGTCTGGTCCCGGCCTGCCTGGCAGGCGGAGTGGTCGGTGATGAACCTGCGGCCAGACGGAGCGGGGGGCTACACCGGGACCCTGTTCTTCACCCCGATGGACGGAGACGAAACGAAGGGGATCGTAGTCCAGCAGGTGGCGGTACGCCCCAGTGGAGACTACTGGACAGTAGAGCCTTTGGGCGAACAGCAGGTGTGGGCCATCCAGGCCGAGGAGGATCCTCGCTATCTGCCTGCCTATCATGTACTGAAGGAACTGTGGCTGTGTCCCAGCTCGGATACCCCCTATACCACTTATCAGGTGCGGGAAGCGGGGCTGGATATCCGGATCGACCTGCAATGCAGACTGTGGGCAGAGCGGCAATACCGGGAGAATGTGGAGCCGTTTCAGATGTTCGGCAGCAGTAAGATTGACCCGACCCCCCAACCCCGGGCTAAGTTTACCGGTATGCGAGACGGTTACGGTTGCCGGGTGAGTCAGGCGACGGAGGAGATCCTGCTCCGATGTGCCCCTATGGAGCGGGGGCAGGACCCAGCAGTCGCTTTAGAGGAGGCATCCTATTGGGTGGAGATCACGCAAGGGAGCTTGGAGGAGGATATCGTGTTGACCTGTGCCGGAAGTTATGAGGGAGAGGATCTCGGCCTACAGGCCATGCCGGAGGCCCTGGCGGTCCGGTTTACCTATGACGGCCAGGAGCACACCTGTGTGGCTCTGCCGGAGGAGGTGGTCCCATGAGCGATACCTACCGGGCCCTGACCAAGATCGCCTGGGGCTATGTGTTTCTCCACCTGAATTTTAATCTAAACACCCTGAATATCCTGCCCAACTGGGTGGCCTACCTGCTGTTTTTTGCCGCCATAGCCCTGCTGGGGGATCAGTTGCGGGATCTGGCTCTGCTCAAGCCCTTCTGCATCCTGCTGGGGACGAAGGAGCTGGCCGACTGGCTGGCGGTGCTGCTTACCGGGGAGACGCTGGTGGCGCGGTTTTTCCTGCTGGACGCGCTGTTGACCTGCGTTGGCCTGTATTTCCACTTCCAGCTGCTCACCGACCTGGCTATCCTGGCGGAGGGAGCGGGGGAGCGGGGGGATGGCCTGCGGACCTGCCGCAATGTGGACGCCGTGCTGCGTACCCTGATGTGCCTGCCCCTGCCCTGGGAAGAATGGGATGCGCTGGGTACCCTGATCCTGGCGGGTGTGCTGATAGTGTGGCTCATCGTTATAGCTTGCATCCTCAGGCAGCTTTTCCGCCTGCGGAAGCTGTTTTCATGAAAAGGGCCTGTTGCAAAATTGACATTCTGCACAAGTCCGTCATTGCGAGCCAG
>CAUWDA010000059.1:0-13130 GCA_963557075.1 uncultured Flavonifractor sp.
TGCGGGAGGCCATGATGCCGGGGACGCCGCAGCCGGTGGCCACCAGCATGGGGATGAAGGACTTGCCGGACAGACCGAACCGGCGGAAGATGCGGTCCATGATGAAGGCGATGCGGGCCATATAGCCCACGTCCTCCAGGATGGACAGCAGCAGGAAGAGCACCAGCATCTGGGGCACGAAGCCCAGTACGGCGCCCACGCCGCCCACGATGCCGTCCAGGATCAGGGACTGGAGGACCTCATTGCAGCCCACGGCGGTGAGGCCCTGTTCCACCAGCACCGGGATGCCGGGCACCCAGGTACCGTAGTCGTGGGGGTCGGGCTCGGCAACGGTGAGGGCCTGCTGATAGGCCGCCTCGGTGACGGGCACCACGGTGGTCTCGCCGCTCTCGTCATCGTAGAAGTAGATCTCACTCTCGCCGCTCTCGTAGCCCTCGATCATGGCGGCGGCCTCCTCAAAGGCGCCGGAGTCGGTCTCCCAGGCGTCCACGTCGGCGGTGAAGGGGACGAACCAGCCGTCCCCGAACAGGCCGTCGTTGGCCCAATCGGTGAGGTGGGTGCCGATAGAGATGGTCCACGGCCCCATGGCGATGGAGTACACCAGCACCATCACCGCCACGAAGATGGGCAGGGCCAGGATGCGGTTGGTCACCACCCGGTCGATCTTGTCAGAGGTGCTCATGGAATGGGCGGCCCGCTTTTTCTTCACCGCCCTGCCCACCACCGAGCTGATGTAGGCGTAGCGCTGGTTGGTGATGATGCTCTCGGCATCGTCGTCCAGCTCGGCCTCGCAGTCGGCAATGTGGGCCTCCAGGTGCTCCCACAGTCCGCCTTTCAGGTCCAGCTGCTCCAGTACTTTCTCGTCCCGCTCAAACACCTTGATGGCGTACCACCGAAGATACCGCTGGTCCACCAGGTCGGCAATGGACTCCTCGATGTGGGCGACGGCGTGCTCCACGCTGCCGGTAAACACATGGGGCAGCTCCCCCGGCCGCCGGTCCGTGGCCTTGGCCACCGCGGCTTCTGCCGCAGCCATGCCCCCCTCGCCCTTCAGGGCGCTCATCTCCACCACCTGGCAGCCCAGGGCGTCGCCCAGCTTCTGAAGGTCGATGACGTCCCCGTTTTTACGCACCAGGTCGATCATATTGACCGCCACCACCACCGGGATGCCCAGCTCGATGAGCTGGGTGGTGAGGTACAGGTTGCGCTCGATGTTGGTGCCGTCCACAATGTTCAGGATGGCGTCCGGCTTCTCGTTGACCAGGTAGTTCCTGGCCACCACCTCTTCCAGAGTGTAGGGGGACAGGGAATAGATGCCGGGCAGATCCTGGATCACCACGTCCCTGCGGCCTTTCAGCTTGCCCTCTTTTTTCTCCACCGTCACGCCGGGCCAGTTGCCCACATATTGGCTGGAGCCGGTCAGGGCATTGAACAGGGTGGTCTTGCCGCAGTTCGGGTTGCCCGCCAGCGCGATTTTCAATTCCATCTTCTTTCTCCCTTCCGGATTAGCTTGCGCTAACCATTCTCCTGAAAAATAGCCTTCCCGTGGGAAGGCAGGTGCGCACCGCGCACACTTACAGGGAATATTCAATCCACCTCGATCATTTCAGCGTCGGCGCGGCGCACACTGAGCTCATAGCCCCGCACATTCAGCTCCATGGGGTCCCCCAGCGGGGCCACCTTACGCACATGGACGGCCACGCCCTTGGTAATGCCCATATCCATGATCCGGCGCTTGACCGCGCCCTCACCGTGGAGGCGGGCTACCGTGGCGGTCTCACCCACCTTTACGTCCTTTAAAGTTCTCATTGCTCTGCTCCTCTCAGATCATGATCCGTCCGGCCATAGTCCGGTCCAGGGCGATGCGGCTGTCCTTGACCTGTACGATCAGGCTGCCGCCCATCTCACTGACCACAGTGACTGTGGCATCCATAACAAATCCCAGCTCGGCCAGGTGCTGGCGGATCTCATCCTTTCCGGTGATCTTGCGGATGGTCACCGGTTCGCCCCGGCCTGCCAACGTCAGCGGCATCATAGCTTCCTCCTGTCCGCGGCGGTAGCCCGCCGTTTGTGTTTTCTGATTAGCAATCACTAACCTCTTTCGCGTTCATGAGTTTACACCAACTAACCGCCGTTGTCAATCCCTTTTTTCAAAAATTTTTCCTCCTCCCTCCCCCGTCTTGACTCGTACGTTTGTTTCATTTATAATGGCGATATCTAATTTGAGGAGGTGCCGCTCTGTGAAGCAAGTCAAACTCACGGTCTTACGCAAACAGCTCTATTCGGATCTGGTCCAGCGCTATCTGACTGAGCCGCCGGAGGAATGCGTCTGCGATTTTTTTGAGGAAGGGGATACCTTCCTCTACACCGGCGGAGCAGAGATGCCGGCAGGGTTTTGCCCCTGGGCCTGGATCGACATTTACCGCTCGGTCTCCGCCCTGTCCTGCGGAGCCACCTACACGCCCTGGCAGAAGAGGGATGGGACCACAGTGGTGTGCTGCACCGACGGCATCCGCCCGGTCACCTTTCTGCTGGAGGCGGTGGACCCGTCTTAAAAAAATCGGGCGGCCATAAAGGCCGCCCGAAGCAGTTCTGTGATATTGTCAGGACAGGACCCCGCTGTGTACTGCGGGCCACCCCAGCTCCCCTACCCGGGGGGTGCCCTTGAAGTCCCGGTCAAACCAGGTGGGCACCGGGGTCTCCTCCCGGATGGCCCGGAAGAAGGCGTCGATCTGCCGGGTGGTCTCACCCACCGCTCCTTCCAGCAGGCGGTCCAGCTGGGCGCTGCTCTCCAGAGAGGCGGGATGGGGCGTCTCCTTCAGGGCCACGTCCTTGGCGGACTGGATGGGCAGCATCCGGCTCACCGCCCCGATGACCTTGCCCCGGCGGGTACCGCAGGAGCGGGCAAAAAAGTCCAGATAGAAGTTCATGGCCCTATAGGCGCGCCGGACCTGCCGGGGGGAGGCGTGGACATAGGCACAGGCGGCGGCGTCCCACACCTGGCTCCCCTTCCGGGGCGGCACAGGCAGGTGCGCCCGGCTCCCGGCATCCAGGCCGTCATCCGCCATGAGCATCCGGTCAAATTCCCCCTCCATCGCCATGTGGGAGATGGGCCCCTCGGCAGAGCGCTCGTCCACATAGCCGTGGCAGGCGCTGTCCAGAGCCAGGTGGCACAAAAAGCCCGCCCCGTAGCCCACGGACATGGGGACGTTCTCCTCGATGGCCTGGCGCAGCCGCTCCACGGCGGGCAGAGCAGAATTGCGGTGCATCCGCACCCCCTCCCGCCGGACGGCGTTGGGGCGGATGGGCTGGTAGAAAAACAGCGGGTCCGGTCCCAGACAGCCCAGGTCAAATGCCTCCCGCTCCCGGTCGATGACCTGTGCCAGCGGCTGCGGCAAGCCGCCCAGGACCTTGTCTCCGAATTTGAGGTGCGCATAATAATTAGGCATGTTTCCCTATGTACCTCCCGTTATAGTCTATAACAGTCCATTATATAGTGCTATTATATCACGCTGTGTGTAGGGGAGAAAGTAGAAAAATCTGCCTCTTTTCTGTCCATTTTGCCAGTCCAAACGCAAATGCGGACAGGGGGGCTGCCATGCAGCCCCCCTGTCCGTTCTCTTGTGTTGAATTGTGTGCTCCCCGGCCTCAGCCGCCCAGGTAGGCTTTCTTCACGCCCTCGTTGGCCAGCAGGGTCTTGCCGGGTCCGGAGAGGGTGACCCGTCCGGTCTCCAGCACATAGCCCCGGTCTGCCACAGAGAGGGCCATCTGGGCGTTCTGCTCCACCAGCAGGATGGTGGTGCCCGCCTTGTGGAGCTGCTGGATAATGTCGAAGATCTGCTCCACCAGGATGGGAGCCAGACCCATGGAGGGCTCGTCCAGCATCAGCAGCTTGGGGTTGGACATGAGGGCCCGGCCCATCGCCAGCATCTGCTGCTCGCCGCCGGACAGAGTGCCCGCCACCTGCTTCCGCCGCTCCTTCAGCCGGGGGAACTGGGCGTATACCTTCTCCAGGTTGGGGGCGATGGTGGAGGGGGGCTGGGTAAAAGCCCCCATCTCCAGGTTCTCCTCCACCGTCATCTGGAGGAATACCCGGCGGCCCTCGGGCACCTGGGCCAGGCCGTGGGCCACCAGCTTATCGGGGGGTACCGCGCCGATATCCTTGCCCATGAACTCGATGGAGCCGGTGCGGGAGCGGAGCAGGCCGGAGACGGTCTGCAAGGTGGTGGACTTTCCGGCGCCGTTGGCGCCGATGAGGGTGACGATCTCGCCGTCGTTGACCTCAAAGGACACGTCCTTGATGGCGTGGATGGCGCCGTAGTAGACGTTGATGTTATTGACCTTCAGCATGGCGTCAGCCCTCCTTATTCTGGGTGCCCAGATAGGCCTCCACCACCTTGGGGTTGGCCTGGATCTCGGCGGGGGTGCCCTTGGCGATGACCTGGCCGAAGTTGAGCACGCAGATGCCCTCGCAAATACCCATGACCAGATTCATGTCGTGCTCGATGAGCATGATGGCGATCTGGAAGGTATCCCGGATCTTCAGAATGTTCTCCATCAGGTCGGCAGTCTCCGAGGGGTTCATGCCCGCCGCCGGCTCGTCCAGCAGCAGCAGGGAGGGATTGGTCGCCAGGGCACGGATGATCTCCAGCCGGCGCTGAGCGCCGTAGGGCAGGCTTCCGGCCTGATGGTTGGCCAAATCCTCCATGTCGAAGATGTGGAGCAGCTCCATGGCGCTCTCATGGGCCAGCTTTTCCTTCTTCCAGTAGCTGGGCAGACGGAGGACGCCGCTCCATATGGGGTAGCGGATCTGGTTGTGGAGGCCGATCTTCACGTTGTCCTCCACCGTCAGCTTGTCGAACAGGCGGATGTTCTGGAAGGTACGGGCGATACCCGCCTTGTTCACCTGGACGGTGTTCATGCCGTGGGTATCCTTGCCATCCAGCAGGATGGTGCCCCGGGTGGGCTGGTACACCTTGGTCAGCAGGTTGAATACGGTGGTCTTGCCCGCGCCGTTGGGGCCAATGAGACCGGCGATCTCGGTGCGGCCCACGGTGAGGTTGAACTCGTTGACGGCGGTGAGTCCGCCGAAGTCGATGCCCAGGTGCTGGCACTCCAGAATGGGGGGCTTATCCACGTCCCGCTCGGGAACGATCGAGTGGCTGGGCACCGGCACCATCTTGGTGGGCTGTTTGTTTTTCAGACGCTCATTCACTGTGCCGCGCCTCCCTTCTGTGCTTCTTCCTTCCTGGCCTTGCGCCCCGAGAAGGTAAACATGCTGCGGAGGGTGGGGTTATTGGTGACCAGCATCACCAGGATGAGGACGATGGCGTATACCAGCATCCGGTATTCATCCAGGTCAAAGGTACGCAGCAGCTCGGGCAGATAGGTGAGGAAGGCGGCGGCGATGATGGAGCCGCGGATATTGCCGATCCCGCCCAGCACCACAAAGACCAGGATCAGGATGGAGGTATTAAAGTCGAACTTCTTGGGGGCCAGGGAAGAGTAGTTCATGGCGTAGAGCACGCCGGCGGCCCCCGCCAGCACCGCGGAGGTGACAAAGGCGGTCAGCTTATACTTGGTGGCCCCGATGCCCACGCTCTCAGCGGCAATGCGGTTATCCCGCAGGGACATGATGGCCCGGCCGGTGCGGCTGTTGATGAGGTTGAGGGCCACGGTGAGGGTGATGAGGATCAGGACGAAGCCGACGGCGAAGGTGGCCAGCTTCACGTTGGCGGTGAAGCCCATAGGCCCCTTCAGAATGGCTACGCCGCCCTCCTCCAGACCGAGGGCCATCTCATTTTTCAGGGAGAAGTGGAGCCCGTTGGCGTCCACACCCACATAGAGCACGTTGAACAGATTGCGGATGATCTCTCCAAAAGCCAGGGTAACGATAGCCAGATAGTCGCCCCGGAGACGGAGCACCGGCACGCCCACGATAATGCCGGCTACGCCGGCCAGCAGCGCGCCGATCACCATGGCAACCACCAGCCGCAGGGTATCGTTGGGGATGGCATTTTGCAGGGACATGGCAGCCACCACGCCGGAGAACGCGCCCACGCTCATAAAACCGGCGTGGCCCAGGCTCAGCTCGCCCGAGATGCCCACCACCAGATTCAGGGCAATGGCCATCACCACATAGGCACAGATGGGCACCAGCTGGCCCCGGATCGAGGAGGACAGCATCCCGCCGCTTCCCAGGATCTGAAGGACCACGAAAGCCGCGATGACAATGCCATAGGTGATGGAGTTGTTGACCAGCCGCTTGCGGCCGGGAGTTAATTTTTTCATATCCGCCACCTCACACTTTCTCGCGGACGGTCTTGCCCAGCAGACCGGCGGGCTTGACCAGCAGCACGATGATGAGCACGGCGAATACCACCGCGTCGGAGATATTGGTGTTGATCACCTTGGCAAAGGTCTCGATGATGCCCAGCAGGATGCCGCCCAGCATGGCGCCGGGGATGGAGCCGATGCCGCCGAAGACGGCGGCGGTGAAGGCCTTGATGCCGGGCAGGGAGCCGCTGGTGGGGACCAGGTTCTGATAGCTGGAGAAGAGCAGGGCACTGGCAATGGCCGCCAGGGCAGAGCCGATGGCAAAGGTCATGGAGATGGTGCGGTTGACATTGATGCCCATGAGCTGGGCGGCCTCCTTATCCTCGGAGCAGGCCCGCATCGCTTTGCCCATCTTCGTCTTGCTGGTGAACCAGCTGAGGACCAGCATGATGACCACGCAGGCGATCACCGTGACCAGGGAGACATAGGTGATGTTCACCCCTTCGATGGGCAGAGAGCCCTCGGGGATGACGGACTGGAACACCTTGGGGTCGGCGCCCCACAGCAGCAGGGCGGCATTCTGCAAAAAGTAGCTGACGCCGATGGCGGTAATGAGCACCGCCAGGGACGATGCCTGGCGCAGGGGCTTGTAGGCCAGCCCTTCGATGACCACGCCCAGCACCGTACATACCACCACGGCCAGCAGGATGCCCACCAGGGGGGGCAGGCCAAAGCTGCCGCAGGCGAAAAAGATCATATAGGCGCCCACCATGATGACGTCGCCGTGGGCAAAGTTCAGCATCTTGGCGATGCCGTATACCATGGTATAGCCCAGGGCGATGATGGCATAGACGCTGCCCAGGCTGATGCCGGTGATCAGATTGTTGAGGAAGCTCAAACCATTCACCTCTCTCTGTTTTCTCTCTTGGGCCCGGATAAACCGGGAACGGGCGGCTGATAGCCGCCCCTACCACATTCCAATGTAGGGGCGATTATCAATCGCCCGTATGAAGAAAGGGGGAAAGCGGGCCGCCGGGTGCACCGGCAGCCCGCTTCTATTCTTCTGTCTACGGATGCTGGGGATTTACTGGGTGACGTACACGCCGCCCTCGACCTTGACCACCACGGGGGCCTTGGAGACCTCGCCAGCGGCGGACCAGGTCATGCCGGTGCCGGTGAGACCGTCCACGCTAAAGCCATCGGCGGTAAACTGGGCGACGAGGGCGTCACAGACCTCCTCGGCACTCATGTCGGCGGTGACGCCGGCGGCGGTGCAGGCCTCGTAGATGGCGTACATGCAGTCATAGCCGTCAGCGGCGAACTGGTTGGGGATGCCGTTGTAGGCTTCCTGATACTCAGCCACGAAGGTCTTGGTGCGCTCGTCCTCGCCCCAGGCGTTGAAGGGGGTGATCAGCATCAGGCCCTCGGCCAGGGAGGTGTCAAAGCCCTTCAGGTCCAGAATGCCGTCCATGCCATCGCAGCCGAAGAAAGTGGGGGTGTAGTCCATGCTCTTGGCCTGGCTCAGCACCAGGGAGGCGGGGGTGTAGTAGATGGGCATGAACACCAGGTCGGCGTCGGCGTCCTTGGCAGCGCCCAGCTGTACGTTGAAGTCGGTGTTGCTGTCGTCGGGGAAGGTCTGAACGGTGACGACCTCCAGGCCGATCTCATCGGCGGTGGCCTGGAAGGCATTGTACACGCCGGTGGAGTAGGGATCGCCGTTGTTGTAGATCACAGCGATCTTGGTGCCCAGGTTGTTGTCCTTGATGTAGTTGGCGGCGGTGATGCCCTGGTTGGGGTCGGTAAAGCACACCTGGAACACGTTGTCCTTGCCGGCAGTCACATCGGTGGAGGAAGCGGAGGGAGTGATCTGGAAGTAACGGTCACTGTTGGTCTCGGCGGCCACGGCCACGCAGGGGCCGGTGGTGGTGCAGCCGTAGATGATCTGGGCACCGTCGTCCTTCAGCTTGTTATAGGCGTTCAGGGATTTCTCGGTATCGCCCTCGTCGTCCTGGGAATTCAGCACCAGCTGCAGGCCGCCCATAGCGTTGATCTCCTGAATGGCGATCTCAGCGCCCTGCTTGGTGGCCTGACCATATACGGCATTGGAGCCGGTCAGGGGGCCGATGCCGCCGATCTTAATGGCGCCGGCCGTATTGCCGGAGTTGGTTTCAGTGCCACCGGCGGGGGTATTGGCGGAACCCTGGTCGCCGCCGCCGCAGCCGGCCAGCATGGAAACGGACAGTGCACCCGCCAGCGCAAGAGACAGGATGCGAGACTTTTTCATTGCAATTCCTCCTTTGAGAAGTTGTTGACAATTATATTCGTATCATCCGAAATTGTCAACCACAAAAATGCACAATAGCCGCTCTTTGTCCGGCGGCTATTGTGTAGAATGTGAACAATTTATGAATACGCCCAGTCTTTTCTCAGATGATCAGGCCGCCGTTGGGGGCCAGGACCTGCCCAGTCACAAAGCCCGCGGCGTCAGAGGCCAGATACCACAGGGCCTCCGCCACATCCTCCGGTCTCCCCACCCGGCCCAGAGGGGTCTCCTCCGCCAGGGCGGCCAGATCCTCCGGCCCCAGATTGGCGTTCATCTCAGTGTCAATGACTCCAGGGGAAACACAGTTCACCGTGATCCCCGAGGGCCCCAGCTCCTTGGCCAAAGCCTTTGTAAGCCCTATTACCGCAGCCTTTGCTGCGGAATAGGCCACTTCGCAGGAGCCGCCCACCTGTCCCCACATAGAGGACAGCGTCAGAATGCGCCCCGCCTTCCGGTGGATGAAATGGGGAAGGGCTGCCCGGATGGCGTAGAACATCCCGTCCACATTGACGGCGAACATCCGCCGCCAGTCCTCGTCCGTCAGATCGCCAAACAATTTCTGCTGAGCGATGCCGGCGTTGCATATCAGAATGTCAAGTTGACAAAATTTCTCCAACACATTGTCAACCATACTCCGCACCTGGACCGGGTCGGATACATCGGCCTCCACCGCCCAGCCGCCGATCTCCGCCGCCAGGGTCTCTGCCTGCGCTCTGCAGCGGCAGTAGTTCACCACCACTTTGTCCCCTCCGGCGGCAAACCGCCGGGCTGCTGCCGCGCCGATGCCCCGGCTCCCGCCGGTGATAAGGACCACTCGTCCCGCCATAGCCATTCCTCCTTCCCCGCCCTCCGTCCGGCGGGTATTTCTCTCGGACCACCTGCGGCACCACGGCCGCCGTATCCGCACACTATGACAGGAGTATACCAGATTCCGCCCCGCTTGAAAAGAAAGCCTCTCTCTTTTCCAGCGTCTTCCTGCTCAGAGCGGCATTCCCTGAACCCGCTCCCCGAAGCACAAAATAAAATTATAGAAAAAGCGCAAAAACCTATTGACAACTCTCCCTCCTTTCGATATAATAGTCCATGCTGTTCGGACGATTAGCTCAGCTGGTAGAGCATCCGCTTGACGTGCGGGAGGTCACAGGTTCAAGTCCTGTATCGTCCACCAAAAAGAAAGGGCTTCCGATTGGAAGTCCTTTCTTTTTGGCTTTCGGCGGCCCTTTGCCGCTCTACCCTCCGGTGATTTCAAACGCTCGGCGGGAATGGATCCCGCCTGCGCCGAGGTTTTGCCTGCGGTAAAACGCCCGTACAGCGCAATCGCGCCGCCGGCCAGAGGGCCGGATTTCCCGAGCTGTAACTATCCAGATCGATCTGGCACTTCAAAAAAGAGACACGACGAAAGTCGTGTCTCTTTTTTTATTTCAGCGGGCCATATCCCGTCCGTAACCAACCAGAGCGCGCTGCCCACCGGCAGCGCGCTCTGGTTTCCTTTTTCATATCTGCCGCAGCAGAGCAATGGTCCCCGCAGGGTCCACCACCTTGCCGACGGAATAGGTGGTACCATCGGCCTCCGCCTCTATGGTCTTCCCCGCCTGTTCCGCAGCTTCAATGAACCGCTCCGGGGTCAGGTCCGGGTCCACCTGGCAGCACAGGGCATAAAAGCCCGCCATCCAGGGCACGCCCCAGCTCAGCCCGCCGGTGTAGGAGTACTCATATTCATTTACTCCGGTAAAGGAGGCGTAGGTCCGCCCGCCGGAAGGCACCAGCAGCATGTGCTTTGGGGCGGCAAGGCCCTCATAGTTATTCTCCGAGACCCAGGCGGAGAGATGATAGGCGTCCAGATCATCCGGATCCCGCATCGCATCCCGATCCAGGCCGAGCAGACCGAAGGACGCATATTGCCGCGGGGAGGTCGTGAGTACAAAAATGCCCTCCTTCTCCGCGTGGGCAATGGCCTCCATCATCCGGTCATACCCCTCATCCTGCTCGTTGAATCCCTTGGAGGCAGAGATCACCCGGATCTTTTCCCCGTCGGGCAGTTCCTGGTTGATCTCCACCACCCGTTCGATGCAGTCGGCAAGGATGGACGCGTCAAACTGATATCCGTTGTCCCCATCGTGCCCAAAGGTGGAGGCGATATAGTAGAGCTTGGCCCCCGGCGCCACGCCGGTATCCTTCCCCACCGCCAGGCTGGCCACAGCGGCGCCGTGCATGTCGGCCTCCTCACCTCTACAGTGGATCCGCTCATAGAGCATCAGGTTGTCCTTATACTGCTCATGCCCGGTGAGCAGGGCCTGGTCAATGATGGCGATGGAAACACCGGTGCCGTCAATGCCCTGCTGGTGGAGAGCACGGATGCCCAGTCCCGGGTCCTTGCCCTCCTCCAGGATGTCCTCCGGCGAGAAGCCCTCCGGCAGCTGATCGGGCCACACCGTGCTGCTGCTAAAGGAAGACTGCCACAGGTCGATGCCGCTGAGATCCAGCTCCGAGACGTCGCAATAGCGGAAGTCATAGCCGAAGCTGGGTTCCTTGGTCAGAGTCGCCTCCCCGCGATAGGATGAGGCCCTTTCCTTTACGGCCAGCACCGGCTGCCCCTCCTTCAGCAGGGACAGGTCCGCCAGCTGGGTCACATATTTGTCCTCGTTGGGGGCTGTGTGGTTCTGAAAGGTATAGTCGGGTGTGGGGTAGGGCTCCCCGGCGCAGCCGGCCAGCAGACAGAACGCCGCCGCCAGAGCCGCGCATCGCTGAAGCTTTTTCATGACGGATGATCCTCCCCGGCAGCTCACCGGTCCCACTTTTCGATGATGGCCCGCAGCTGGTCGGCAAACTTGCCCAGGTCCTTGTTGGTGCCTCCCTTGTTGTGGGCGATGACCTCCATCAGCTTGCGGCCCACATCCTCCAGCCGCTGGTAGGCGGGGGAGGCGCCGGGGGTAACGGCAGGCTTCTGCTCCGGCGGCAGGCCGGGAGAGAGCATCTGGTTGGTCAGCAGGTCATAGACCTCCTCATAGTTGGGGGCGTGGGCAGGCAGGCCCATCTGGCGCAGGGTGTCGGCATAGATCTCGGTGACCTCCGCGTCGCCGTGGACCACGAATACCTGCCGGGGCTTGGGGTTGTAGCTCTCGATCCAGCGCAGCAGGCCGTCTTTGTCGGCGTGGGAGGACAGGCCGTGGAAGTTGACGATCCTGGCCCGGACGGCGATCTCCTCTCCGAAGAGCTTCACCGAGCTGACCCCGTTGAGCAACCTGCGTCCCAAGCTGCCCTCCGCCTGATAGCCTACAAAGACCACGGCGCACTCCGGCCGCCAGAGGTTGTGCTTCAGATGGTGGCGCACCCGGCCGGCGTCGCACATGCCGGAGGCCGAGATGATGACCCGGGGGATCTTGTCCTCATTGAGGGCCCGGGACTCGGCGCTGCTCTCCGTGATGGTCAGGCCGGGGAACTGGAAGAGGGCGCCCCCCTTCAGGGCGGCAATGGCCTCCTCGTCCAGATAGCCGTGGAGGTCGCCGGAGAAAATGCGGGTGGCCTCGCCTGCCAGAGGGGAGTCCACCACCACCTGGAAGTTGGGCACGCTCTTCACCAGCCCCTGCTCCTTCATCTCCCGGATAAAGTAGAGCAGCTCCTGGGTGCGGCCCACAGCAAAGGAGGGGATGATGACGTTGCCCCCCTTGCCCAGGGTCTCGTCGATGATGGCGGCCAGGTCGGTGGTATAGTCCGGCTTCTCCGCCATATTGTGGAGCCGGTCTCCATAGGTGGACTCGGTGAGGACATAATCGGCTTCCCGGATATACTGGGGGTCCCGGATGATGGGCTGATCCCGGTTGCCGATGTCGCCGGAAAAGACCACCTTCCGGGTCTCCTCCCCCTCGGTGAGCCACATCTCCACGCTGGCCGAACCAAGCAGGTGACCCGCATCGGTAAAGCACACCTTCACCCCGTCCTCGATCTGGAGCCGGGTGCCGTACTCGCAGGTGACGATATGCTTGATGGCAGCCTCGGCATCGGCCACCGTATACAGCGGCTCCACCGGCTCGGCCCCCGCGCGCCTGCCCTTCTGGTTCTGCCACTGGGCGTCGCTCTCCTGGATGTGGGCGGAGTCCCGCAGCATGATGGACAGAAGCTGCCCCGTCAGCCGGGTGCAGTAGATGTTGCCGGTAAAGCCCTGCTTCACCAGCAGAGGGATGCGTCCGGAGTGGTCAATATGGGCATGGGTGACCACCACAGCGTCAATATAGCCGGCGTTGAAGTCCAGCTCCTGGTTGTCCCGCTCATCCCTGCCCTGTTGCAGGCCGCAGTCCACCAGGATCTTCTTCCCTCCGCATTCTACACAGTGGCAGCTGCCGGTAACAGCACGAGCCGCGCCAAAAAAGGTCAGTTTCATGGGGCACCTCCTTGTTTATTTTGTACAACTCCATTGTAATACGCCGCAAGCAAAACCGCAAGTAGGGAAACATATTCTCCCGCCTGCCCTTGTAGGACTACAATACATATTGGACAAGTGAATAAAAAGGATGAAGGAAATGGCCTCATCGGT
>CAUWDA010000060.1:0-12963 GCA_963557075.1 uncultured Flavonifractor sp.
ACGAAAAATGGCCGCCCGGTGGGCGGCCATTTTTCTCGGAATGACAGGTCTTTTGCACGGTTTGCGCATGTTGCAACAGGCCCTTTTCGTTTTATCCCCTGCCCAGCAGCTCCAGCCCCACCCGGCGGCCCAGCTCCTCCGCCTGGGTGGTAACGCCGTCCACGATGTCGTGAACATAGTCGCAGTTGCCGCACAGGGAGAGCCAGCCGGGCGCCTTGCCTCCCAGACCGGCCAGCAGCTCCCGCTCGGGGATGAGACCCAGGGCGGTGACTAAGGTATCGCAGCTCACCTGCTCCTCCCTGCCGCTGTCCAGATGCCGCAGGGTGACGCCGGTGAGCCGTCCCTCCCCGTGGAGCCGGGTGACGGTGGCGCGGGGGATAAGCGGGATGTTGTGCTCCAGCAGGCAGGCCCGGTAATTGCGGGTCATTCCGCCGCAGCGCTCCTTCTGCTCTGCCACCCCCACCACCCGGCAGCCCGTCAGGGCCAGACGGCGGGCCACGATAAGCCCCAGGTCCCCGCTGCCCAGCACCAGGGCCCGGCGGCCGGGCCGCCAGTGGCGCAGGTTGAGCATCCGCTGCACCAGACCGGCGGTGTACACCCCGGCGGGCCGGGTGCCGGTGACCGGCAGAGAACCGATGGTCCTTTCCCGGCAGCCGGAGGCCAGGATGAGCCGCCGGAAGGCCCCCGTCTCATATCCGGCGGGGCCGGACAGCTCCGCCGTCCGCCGCTGGGACAGAGAGAGCACCGTGGTGTTCAGCCGCACACCCACCGCCGCACCCTCCATTTGGGCGATGATACGCCCGGCGTACTCCGGGCCGGTCAGGTCCCGGTGGAAGTAGCCCAGGCCGAAGCCGTGGTGGATGCACTGGGGCAGGATGCCCCCCAGCTGTTCCTCCCGGTCAACCAGCAGCACCGATACCGGGCCCGCTCCCGCGGCAGCGGCAGCGGCGGACATACCCGCCGCGCCGCCCCCCACCACCAGCAGATCAACCTTCTCCATACCGTCCTCCTGTCAGCAGCCGGGAGCCCGGCCCGTCCTTCCACAGCTCCTCCGGCGCCACACCCAGCTCCCGGGCCAGCAGCTCCATCACCCGGTCGGTACAGAAGGAGCCCTGGCACCGGCCCAAACCGGCGCCCACCCGCCGCTTCACCCCGTCCAGAGTGACCGCGCCCCGGCGGATGGCGTCCCGCACCTCCCCCTCAGTGACCCCTCCGCACCGGCACAGGACGCGGCCGTAGGCCGGGTCCCGGGCCACCAGAGCGGCCCGCTCCGCCCGGTTCAGAGACCGGGGGCGCGCCGGGGCCCTGCGCTCCGGGCAAAAGGCGGGGTCGGGCTCCTCCCGCCCCAGTGCCCTGGCTATCTGGGGCGCCAGCCAGGCCCCCAGGGCCTGGGCACAGGTCAGGCCAGGCGTTTTGATGCCGATGAGGCTCCACAGCCCCCGGGCTGGATTGGTGATGGTAAAGTCGTGGATACTGCGGGCGCTGACCACGCTATAGGGCCGGGGCCGCACCCCGGCAAAGGAGCGGATGGTGAGCCCCAGGTCCAGCTGGGGGGCCACCTGGGCCGTTGTCTGCCGCAGCCAGTCCAGGCCCGTCCGGGTGGTGGCGGAGACCGGCCCGGCGGCGGGCTGCTCCGAGGGCCCCACCAGCAGCCTGCCCTCCGTGGTGGGCACCAGGGTCAGGCCCTTGCCCTTCTCCTCCGGCTCGTGGACGATGACGTGGCCCACATAGTTCCCCGCCCCCTCGTCCAGCATCAGGTAATCTGCCTTCTCCGGGGAGATCCGCACTGAGGGCGGGACCGCCAGCTCCTGCACCTGGTCGGCGTGGAGCCCGCAGCAGTTGACCACTGCCGCCGCCCACAGCTCCCCCCGCAGAGTGACCACCCGCCAGCCGCCCTCCTCCGGCAGCAGGTCGACGACCGAGGCGTTCAGCCAGGGGGCACAGCCATTGTCCAGGGCATTTTCCCAGGCGGCACAGCACAGCCCCCAGGGATCGGTCACTCCGGTGCCCGGGGCGTAGAGAGCGGAAGAGATCCCCGGGGCCAATCCGGGCTCCCAGGTCTCCGCCTCCCGGCCGGAGAGCAGCCGCAGCCCCTCCACGCCGTTCTCCATACCCTGCTCCAGCTTCTTCCGAAGTTTCTGGTCAGCAGACGGGCCATAACTCACCATCAGGGAGCCCCGCCGCGCAAAGGGCACCCCCAGCTGCCGGCACAGGTCCTCAAAGCCCTTGTTGGCCTCCACGCACAGCATGGTCTTTAACGTACCCGGCTTGGTATCGCACCCGGTATATACAATGGCGGTGTTTGCCCGGGAAATGCCGGTACATACATCCTCCCGTCCCTCCACCAGGGCCACGCGCAGAGGATAGCGGAGCAGCTCCCGCGCCATAAAGCAGCCCAGCAGTCCTCCGCCCAGTACCGCCACATCATAACGCTCCATGGCAGATCCTCCTCTCTTGGTCGGTCCGCGATCTCCTATCTCCTATCTTCTATCTCCTCACGGCCGGAAGTGCCGCCGCACCCGGCCGGGCCGGTCCATGGTGTAGCCGCCCAGCTTCTCCAGCCGCGCCCGGAAGGCCGGTCCTGCCAGCACCTCCAGCAGGGCCTTTACCACAGAGGTGTCCCAGGCAAAGTCCGGAATGAGCAAGTCGTACTGCTCCACGCACACCGGCAAAAACTCCAGGTCATACAGCCGGGCGGCGGACAGGATACCCATGCCCGCGTCGGCGGTGCCGGCGGCGATCTGGGCGGCCACCGAGGTGTGGGTCAGCTCCTCCCGGTCATAGCCGTACACGGTCGCCTGGTCCACCCCCTCCTTCCGGCACAGATAGTCGGCCAGGATGCGGGTGCCCGAGCCCTTCTGCCGGTTGACATACCGCAGGCCGGGCCGGGCGATATCTCCAAAGCCCTTGATATTCAGGGGATTGCCCTTAGCTACCATCAGGCCCTGGGTGCGGCCCACGCACTCCACCTGATACACCCCGCCGTTGGGGAAATACTTCTCCAGATAGGCGGTGTTATAGCTGCCGTCGGCCTCGTTCAGCAGATGGCACCCCGCCCCGTGGGCCTCCCCCCGGCGCAGAGCCATGATGCCGCCCATGGAGCCCACATGGGTGGAGCTCATATACAGCTCCGGGTGGCTCTGGTGGAGCAGGTCGGCCACCTCGTCCAGCAGGGGGTCGTGGCTGCCCATCATGACCAGGGTGTGCTCCAGCTCCTCCCGGGGCCGCAGCAAGGAGACGGTGACGGTCTCCCCCGCCTCGATCCCCTCCTGCCCCTGTGGGACGTCCAGGATGCCGTCGGCCTTCAGGAAGGAGGATACCACCCCCGCCCCCCGGGCCAGCGGGGAGGCCACCAGCCTGTCCCCCACCTGTCCCAGCCGTACACGGACGAACTCCCGGTATTTCAGCCCTGACACCACCCGCCGGGCCAGCACTGCCTCCGCCTGCTCCCGGGCGGGGGCTTTCTTACCGGTCCAGCCCTCGATGAGAGGCCGGAGCAGAAACTCCAGCACCAGAATGCCGCTGACCGGATAGCCGGGGACGCCCAGCACCGGCACAGGCCCCCGCCGGCCCAGAATGGCGGGCTTGCCGGGCCGGATGGCCAGCCCGTGGCACAGCACCTCCCCCACCGTACCGATGACGGCGGCGGAGTAGTCCTCCCGGCCTGCCGATGACCCGGCATTGAGTACCACCAGGTCGCACTCCTCCGTGGCCCTGGTGAGGACGGCAGTGATGGCCTCCGGCTCGTCCTTCACGATGGGGTAAGTTTTGGCCTCACCGCCCCACTCGGCGATCATGGCGGAGAAGATGGCAGAATTGAACTCCAGCACGTCCCCCGGCTGGGGATGATCGGTGGGCGGCACCACCTCGTCCCCGGTCGGGATCAGCCCCACCACCGGCCGGGTGAACACCTCGACTTCCCCCACGCCCCCGGCGATCATGGCCCCGATTGCGGCGGGGGTGATGGGGGTGCGGGTGGGGAGAAGCATCTCCCCGGCACATACGTCCTCCCCGATCTGCCGCACGTGCTGCCAGGGGGCGGCGGCCTCATGGAGAACGGCGCTCTCCCCTGCCCACAGCACCTCCTCGATCATCACCACGGCGTCCGTCCCCTCCGGCAGGGGGTCTCCGGTGTCCACCACAGTGAACTGCGTTGGCTCCAGAGTAATAGGCGTGGTCTCGGTAGCCCCAAAAGTGTCCGCCGCCCGCACCGCGATGCCGTCCATGGCACAGGCGGGGTAGTGGGGCGCGCACAGGACGGCGTAGACGGCGTGGGCGGTCACCCGGCCCGCCGACTGCGCCGTCGGGATAAGTTCTGTCCCGGGACAAAATCCCCCCTCCGCCAGCCAGGCGGGGTACTCCCGCTGCGCCTGCTCCAGGGGGATATTGGTCAAATAGGTAAAGGGCATACAAACACCTCCTGATGGAAAATGGGTATGAGCTGTAGGGACCGTCCCCTACCCGAAGAGAGACACCTCCACCCGCTCCCCCGCCGGGATGCCCTCCCGGTCCCGGGACACACAGATAAACCCGTCTGCCCCCGCCAGGGTGGTGATGAGCCCCGACTTGCCCCAGATGGGCACAGCCCACAACCCGTCAGACCGCTCCTCCAGGGTGACCCCGGTGTACTGGGCCCGGCCGTGGTTGGCGGGAACGGTCTGAGCCAGTCTGGCGGACGCCGTCTGCTGCCGCCAGGTCCCCCCCTCCAGCCGGGTCAGCAGCGGAAGCAGAAAGAGCCTTGCGGTAAAGAGGGCGGCCGCCGGGTGGCCGGGCAGACCCAGAATGGGCTTGCCCCCCGCCCTGCCCAACAGGGTGGGCTTACCCGGTTTCATGGCTACCCCGTGGCATAGCACCTCCCCCAGAGACGTCAGCACCCGGCAGGCGGCGTCCTTCTCCCCCACCGAGCTGCCCCCCGACAGCACCACGCCGTCACACTGCTCCAGGGCCCGCTCCACCGTCTGCCGCAGCACCTCCTCCCGGTCCGGTACAATGCCGTACCAGACCGGCTCTGCCCCCGCCTGGGCCACCAGTGCGGCCACCAGCGGGCCGTTTACGTCCCGCACCTGTCCGGGCCCGGGGGCGGTCTCCGGGGGCACCAGCTCATCCCCGGTGGAGAGCAGGCCGATACGCAGCCTGGGGACCACCGGCGCCGCCGTGACGCCCAGGGCCGCCAGCGCCCCAATGTCCTGTGGCTCCAGCCGGCGGCCCTGCTCCAGCACCCGGTCCCCCGGCTTCACATCGTCCCCTTTGAAGATCAGGTTTGCTCCCGGGGGGACGCTCTTATAAATGCCGATCTCCCCACCGCCGAAGTCCTCGGTGTGCTCCACCATCTGGACGGCATCTGCCCCTTTGGGCAGGGCCCCGCCGGTGGGGATGGCGGCGCACTGACCGGAGCCCAGAGAGAATGTGGGCTCCCGCCCCATCTCCACCGCCCCCACCTGGGCAAGCAGGGCGGGGATGGATTCGCTGCACCCGAAGGTATCCGCCCCCCGCAGGGCGTAGCCGTCCACGGTGGAGCGGCAGAAGCCGGGTACAAATTGGTCCGCCAGTATGTCCCGGGCCAGTACCCGGCCCAGGGCCCGGTCCAGTCTCACGGTCTCCGGCGGGCGGTCCAGGGGCGCAAAGGCGGCAGCGATGCAGCTCAGCAGCTCCTCGGGGGTCATCACAGTGAGCATGGTTCCTCTCCTTTCCCTGCGGTCAGCGCTCGGTTCCAGCAGAATACCAAGTTTAACAGTTCTATTATAATGCGTCCGGCTCAAATTGAAAAGCCTTGAAGCCCATGGGCAGGCACAGGAAAACCAGCCCCTCCCTCCATTTCCCCATAAAAAAACCCCGGCGCATCACAGATGCGCCGGGGTTTATGCTCTTATGCGTGTACGCGGGAAGCGGTTCAGTTCAGGTAAGCCAGCGGGTTGACCGAGGTACCGTTGATCTTGATCTCAAAGTGGCAGTGGTTGCCGGTGGAGCGGCCGGTGGAGCCTACCCGGGCAATGGGCTGGCCCTGATAGACCTTCTCGCCGGCAGAGACCAGCAGGCTGGAGCAGTGGGCGTAGTAAGTCTGCACGCCGTTGCCGTGGTCAATGATGACGTACTTGCCGTAGCTCCAGTTGCTCCCGGTACCGGTGCCGGACCAGATCACCGTGCCGCCGTCGGAGGCCTTGATGCTGGTACCGTAGGCAGTGGCGATATCCATGCCGCTGTGGTAGCTGTAGGAGCCAAAGATAGAGCGGTAGCCAAACCGGGAGGTGATGTTGCCGTATACCGGCCAGATATAGTTGCCGGTGGGCAGCCAGGAGGGCCGCACCTTGGTCCCCACAGCGATGACCTTGTTGGTGGCCTCACGGGTGACCTGGGTGGAGAGAATGGAGCGCTCCTGCTCCACACCGTTGAGGTAGGACACATCCGCGGTGACGATCTGCTCGCCGGGAGTACCGGCATCCAGCACCTTGGACTGGCCCTGGTACATGGAGCTGTCCTCCACCTCCACCACCGGGCAGCTGATGGCCTCGGTGTAGGTCACGTGGTCCACCGTCTTAACGGACAGGAAGGGGATCTCCTCTTTTACATTGACGATCTGGCCCACATAGATGCGGCTGCTGTCGGTGCCGGGATTGAGGGCCTCCAGCTCGGACAGAGTCATACCGTTGGCATAGGCGATGTCCACAAAGGTATCGCCCTTCTGGACCTCATAGGTGGTCTGGCCGTTCTGGTTGGCGGTGAGGGCGGCCAGCATGGCGTCCACATCCTGGTTCACATCGGCGGCGGTATACTCCTGGGTGATGTATACGCTGGAGGCAAACTGGGCAGACGTGGTATTCTCATTGATATAGGCGGACTTGACCTGGTCCAGCACGATATCCAGCGTCTCCCGGTCCTGAGCGGCGCCGATCACCTTACCATTGACAGTAAGCACATAATTCTTCATCACGTCGCCGATCTGGTCAAAGAGATAGGTCTCAAAATCGGCCACAGGGGTGAGGTTCTCCGGCTCGGTCAGAGCCAGGGCATAATTGACCTCCCCCTCCAGGGTATAATCGTAGCCCAGGATCTCAGAGGCGCGGGTCTCAACCCGGTCCACCGCACCCTCGAAAACTTCGGGGGCGGTAACGGTACCCAGAGCCGTGCCGTTCAGCTCCACCACATAGGCGGGGGTATATACCGTGGTCACCACGGCAGCCACGCCGATGACAGCGGCGGCAGCCAGGAAGTGCAGGGGGCTGACGATGCGCCCGCCGCCTGCGGTGGCCGCGTCCGCCCAGCGGCGGACCCGCTGGATGCCGCTCTGAACAGCAGCACCGGCAGCCAGTGCCCGGCGGCGCAGCCGGAGGGCCAGGGACTCGCCGGCAGGCTCCTGGGGAATATGAAGGATCTCGTCCATGGGGAAGGTCCCCTCCTATATCTATCATGGAATGTTCCGGAGCCTGTATCCATTCTGTATTGGAACGGTAACAGGTGGAAACGAAAAGGTTACAAATTGTTACAGACGTAATCATACACGCATTTCCGGGAAAAGTCAAGACTTTCCGGGAAAAAGCGACCATTCCCCCCGGTTATGATGAAAAAATTTTCACATACGACATCTGGTGGATTCTCACCCGCTCCAGCGGCCCTACCCCCACTACAGGTGGTTTTATGTTCTTCTCCCCTGAACTTTTTTGTCACCTTACCGGACCGGCTGACCGGGCGGAGGTCTCCCACAGGTCGAAGACCTGCGGGCACCCCAGCCTTTCAATCTGCTCGGGACAAGTGAATTGTCCCGGCATCAAGGTTTTGTACCAAGAGCACAAAACCTGACGGCGCAAGCGCCGGCCCCGCCATCGGCGGGGCGGAGGTCTCCTCCATGGCCATAAAAAACCGGAGCACCCATGAGAGTGCTCCGGTCTGCTGTATCTGTTCTGTTGTCACGCTTTGCCTGTTCGCGACGCGGTTCTAAGCCGCTCCAACTCCGGAAGCAAACATCCAGGCCTTCGGCCCTCCTTGGTTTGCTCCCTGCGTTCCACGTCTTAGCCCGCTGCTCACGACGGCTCCGCGCTTCTTGTTACGCCAGGGCCGCGGTGATGATGGCCATGGAGTAGTCTCCCACAGGTCAAAGACCTGCGGGTACCCCAACCTTTCAATCTGCTCGGGACAAGTGAATTGTCCCGGCATCAAGGTTTTGTACCAAGAGCACAAAACCTGACGGCGCAAGCGCCGGCCCCGCCATCGGCGGGGCGGAGGTCTCCTCCATGGCCATAAAAAACCGGAGCACCCATGAGAGTGCTCCGGTTTTCGATCCCTATTCGATTACGCCAGGGCCGCGGTGATGATGGCCATGGAGTAGACCTCCTGGGCGTTACAGCCGCGGGACAGGTCGTTGATGGGGGCGTTCAGGCCCAGCAGCACGGGGCCGTAGGCATCGTAGCTGCCCAGACGCTGGGCGATCTTGTAGCCGATGTTGCCGGCGTTGATGTTGGGGAAAATAAAGGTATTGGCGTAGCCGGCCACAGGGGAGCCGGGGCTCTTCAGCTGGCCCACGCTGGGAGAGACAGCGGCGTCGAACTGCAGCTCGCCGTCCACAGCGAAGTCGGGATTGGTGGCCTTCACCTTCTCGTAGGCGTTGCGCATCTTGTCCACGGTCTCGCCCTTGCCGGAGCCCTTGGTGGAGTAGCTCAGCATAGCCACCTTGGGATCGATGCCGAAGGTACGGGCACAGTGGGCCACCTCGGTGGTGATCTCCACCAGCTCGTCCTCGGTGGGGTCGATGTTGATGGCGCAGTCACCCATGGCCAGCACGGTGTTGTCGCCCACGCCCTCATGCACCATGATGAAGCAGGAGGACACGATCTTGTTGCCGGGCTTGGTCTTGATGAGCTGCAGAGCGGGGCGGACAGTGTCAGCGGTGGAATAGGTGGCGCCGCCCAGCAGGCAGTCGGCCACGCCCATCTTCACCAGCATGGTGCCGAAGTAGTTGCCCTTCTGCAGGGCGGCGCGGCACTCGTCGGCGGTCATCTTGCCCTTACGCAGCGCCACCATCTCCTCCACCATCTTGTCCATCTCAGGATAAGTGACGGGATCGATGATCTCGGCGCCCCGGATGTTGTAACCGGCCTCCTCAGCAGCGGCCTTTACCTCGTCCTCGTTGCCGATCAGGATGGGGGTCAGGAAGGTACCGGCCAGCAGACGGGCGCTGGCCTCCAGGATCCGGGCGTCGGTACCCTCGGTGAAGACGATGCGCTTGGGGCTCTTCTTCAGGGTGTCGATCAGATTTTGAAACATATGCATAGCCATGGGAATCTCCTCCATTTCAATACTCCATGCTTTTGCCAAAAAACTTGGCGTTATAAATATTATACACCTGCCCCCACGGGAATCTCAAGGACCAGGGCGAAAAATATTGTGAAAAAATCTACTTTACTTTTGGTATTTTTGAAATTATACTATACACACTGTTTTTTAGGAGAGGTGTATTATGACTTCTGATTTTTCCCGCTGTCTGTCTCTGCTGCGGCAGGAGAAAGGGGCGTCTCAGCGGTCGGTGGCCAAGGATCTGGGGATCAGCCAGGCCCTGCTGTCCCACTATGAAAACGGCGTCCGGGAGCCTGGTCTGGCCTTCGTCATCAAGGCCTGCAATTATTATAACGTATCCGCCGATTTCCTGCTGGGCCGCACCCTGAGCAGGGACGGCACCACCATTGCCGCCGAGGAGCTGTATGATTACTCCACGGAAAAGGACAACGTGCTCCACGGCTCCATCCTGGCCACCCTGAACAAGAAGCTGCTGGTCAATTCCATCGGCGTGCTCTTCGATCTGCTGGGCAAGACCGGCAAGAAGGAGTCCATCAACGCCGCCGCCGATTATCTTGGCACCGCCATTTACAAGCTGTTCCGGCACCTCTACCGGGCGGACGGCACTCAGAACGAGGACTTTTTCTCCGTCCCCGCCCGGCAGTTTACCGCCGGCGTGCCCTTCGCCGACATGATCTGTGCCGAGGCCGACTATACCGAGGCCCTGGCCGCCCACGTCAAGGACAAGGGCACCTTCCCCCCCATGAACAACGACGCCCTGATGGAGAACTACCCCGGCCTGTACCAGTCCCTGCTCCAGATCATCCACAACACCGGCGAGCGCATCAACCGCCGCACGACGGAGCGCCGGACAAAGTAAAGCGCAGCCTGGGGGCGGATCTCCGCCCGGTATCCGTTGATCCTTCATCTGAAAATAGCAGGACGTATTCACCTGACCGGCCAATCCAGGATCCGTAACTTTTCCACCATCGCCCTCGTCCTCACAAGCTCCATATCCTTCGCTTCTCCCTGACGGGAAAAGCTCACTCACTCCACTGCTCGTCCTCTCCAAATCAAACCCGCTGCGCTGGGCTTTGATTTGGTTTATCCCCCCAAATGAATTGCCCCTGCGCCAAGGTTTTGCCTTGCAAAACACTTGTACGCGCCATTCGGCGCGCCCCACATAGTGGGGCCCCGGGTGGACTTTCCTACGGAGGTATGCTAAATGACCGACCAATCCAAGATCCGTAACTTTTCCATCATCGCCCACATTGACCACGGCAAGTCGTTCCCCCAAAAGGGCTGACGCCCTTCCGAGGGTACCCCCTTATGATTGAACCTGCTCGGGGCAAATAAATTGCCCCTGCGACAAGGTTTTGCCATGCAAAACACTTGTACGCGCCATTCGGCGCGCCCCACATAGTGGGGCCCCGGGTGGACTTTCCTACGGAGGTATGCTAAATGACCGACCAATCCAAGATCCGTAACTTTTCCATCATCGCCCACATTGACCACGGCAAGTCGTTCCCCCAAAAGGGCTGACGCCCTTCCGAGGGTACCCCCTTATGATTGAACCTGCTCGGGGCAAATAAATTGCCCCTGCGACAAGGTTTTGCCATGCAAAACACTTGTACGCGCCATTCGGCGCGCCCCACATAGTGGGGCCCCGGGTGGACTTTCCTACGGAGGTATGCTAAATGACCGACCAATCCAAGATCCGTAACTTTTCCATCATCGCCCACATTGACCACGGCAAGTCCACCCTGTCCGACCGGCTGATCGAGGAATGCAACGCCGTCACCGCCCGGGAGATGTCCTCTCAGCTGCTGGACAACATGGACCTGGAGAAGGAGCGGGGTATCACCATCAAGGCCCGGGCCGTCCGCCTGAGCTACCAGGCGGAGGACGGGGAGACCTACGAGCTCAACCTCATCGACACCCCGGGCCACGTGGACTTCAACTACGAGGTGTCCCGCTCCCTGGCCGCCTGCGAGGGCGCCATTCTGGTGGTGGACGCCGCTCAGGGCATCGAGGCCCAGACCCTGGCCAACACGTTCCTGGCTATGGAGCACGACCTGGAGATCCTGCCGGTGGTCAACAAGATCGACCTGCCCGCCGCCGACCCCCAGCGGGTAAAGGATGAGATCGAGAATATCATCGGCATCCCCGCCCAGGACGCCCCCGAGATCTCCGCCAAGGTGGGTATCAATATCCCCGCCGTGCTGGAGGACATCGTCAAAAATGTCCCCGCCCCCAAGGGCGACCCCAAGGCCCCTCTGAAGGCCCTGATCTTCGACAGCCAGTACGACGCCTACCGGGGCGTCATCGTCTACTTCCGGGTGATGGAGGGCTCCATCCGCACCGGTATGGGCGTCAAGCTGATGGCCTCCGGCGCCTCCTATCAGGTGCTGGAGTGCGGCCATCTGCTCCCCCTGGGCATGGAGCCCTGCGATGAACTCATCGCCGGCGAGGTGGGCTACTTCACCGCCTCCATCAAAAACGTAAAGGACACCCAGGTGGGCGACACCATCACCGCCGTCGACCGCCCGGCGGCAGAGCCTCTGCCCGGCTACCGCCCCGCCCGGGCCATGGTGTACTGCGGCATCTACACCGAGGACGGCTCCAAATACCCCGACCTGCGGGACGCCCTGGAGAAGCTCCAGCTCAACGACGCCTCGCTCTCCTTTGAGCCGGAATCCTCCGCCGCTCTGGGCTTTGGCTTCCGCTGCGGCTTTTTGGGGATGCTCCACATGGAGATCATCCAGGAGCGGCTGGAGCGGGAGTTTGACCTGGACCTCATCACCACCCTGCCCTCCGTCATCTACCGCATCACCAAGACCGACGGCACTGTTGTGATGGTGGACAACCCCCACAACTATCCCGACCCCGCCGTCATCGAGCTGGCGGAGGAGCCCTACGCCAAGGTGTCTATCGTCTCTCCTCCCGACTATGTGGGCAACATCATGCCCATGTGCCAGGAGCGCCGGGGCGAGTATAAGGATATGCAGTATCTGGACACCAACCTGGTGGAGCTCCATTACTCCATGCCCCTGGGCGAGATCATCTACGATTTCTTTGACACCCTGAAAGCCCGCACCAAGGGCTACGCCTCCCTGGATTACGAGCTGGACCGGTATGAGCCCTCCGAGCTGGTGAAGGTGGATATGCTGCTCAACGGCGACCAGGTGGATGCCCTCAGCTTCATCGCTCACAAGGACAAGGCCTATCCACGGGCGAGACGGCTGTGCGAAAAGCTGAAGGAGAACATCCCCCGTCAGCTCTTCGAGATCCCGGTCCAGGCCGCCATCGGCGGCAAGGTCATTGCCCGGGAAACCGTCAAGGCCATGCGGAAGGACGTACTGGCCAAGTGCTACGGCGGCGACATCACCCGGAAAAAGAAGCTGCTGGAGAAGCAGAAAGAGGGCAAGAAGAAGATGCGCTCTCTGGGCACCGTGCAGATCCCGACCGAGGCGTTTATGGCAGTTCTCAAACTGGACGAGGAGTAAGTATCCGCAAGGTTCCCTCCTCGCGGCCCAGCCGCTGCGGCCTACGCTGCAAACGTGCCACCGGCACGTTTGCTTAACGCTGCGGTGGCAGTTCTCAAACTGGACGAAGAATGACAAAAAGACCTGCTGCAACATGCACAAACCGTACAAAAGGCCTGTCATTCCGAGAAAAATGGCCGCCCACCGGGCGGCC
>CAUWDA010000061.1:0-12833 GCA_963557075.1 uncultured Flavonifractor sp.
CACTGGCTCGCAATGACGGACTTGTGCAGAATGTCAATTTTGCAACAGGCCCTTTCATTCTGTTTGCTTAGACGGGGCGCGGCAGCTCACAGCAGCTCCTCCAGCGCCCGGTAGCGGGTCTTGCCCGCCTCATTTTTAGGAATGCTCTCCAGCCCCCGCACCTGAAAGACCCGGGGCGGGAAGTGCATCTGTTCGCTGAGGTAGGCCGTGACCGCGTCGCTCAGGCCCCCGTCCGGGCTGTCGTGGAATACCCCCAGCAGGTCGTCCCGGCCCACGCAGGCAAAGCCCACGTCGGGGAAGCGGGCGGCCAGCAGCCGCTCCGCCTCGTCCAGCCCCACCCGGTTGCCGTAGAGCTTGATGAAGCGCTTCTTCCGGCCCACAATGTAGTAAAAACCATCCCGGTCCCGCCGGGCCATGTCGCCGGTGTGCAGCTCCCCCTGCCACTGGTCCCCCAGCGCCAGGTCCTCCGGCCGCTGGGCATAGCCCATCGCCACGTTGGGTCCCCGGTAGATCAGCTCTCCCACCACGTCGGGACCGGCGATCTCCCCGCCGTCGTCCCCCAGCAGCCGGAACTGTCCGCCGGGCACCGGGACGCCCATGCTCCCCCGCTTCTCCACCGCCCGCTCGGCAGGCAGATAGCCCATGCGGGGGGCCGCCTCGGTCTGGCCGTACATCACGAAGAACCGCCGCCCCGTCCGGTCCGCCCACTGGGCAAACTCCTGGTGGAGGGCCTCCGGCAGCTTGCCCCCCGCCTGGGTCAGGGTCCTGAGAGCAGGCAGGTCCATCTCCATCAGCCCCGCCCGCTTATACATCCGGTAGGTGTAGGGTACCCCCGCCAGGGAGGTGACCCTTTCCCGGCTCACCAGCTCCCAGAAGGGCCGCTCCAATACGCTGCGGCGGGTGAGCACCAGGGGCGCCCCCGCCAGCAGGTGGGTATTGACGATGGACATTCCATAGGAGTAGCTCATAGCCAGGTTGGTGATGGGGCGCTCCTCCTCCGTCAGGCCCAGATACTCCACGATGGAGCGGGTATTGGCCTCCAGATTGCGCCCTGTCAGCCGCACCAGCTTGGGGCTGCCGGTGCTGCCTGATGTGGTGAGCAGCAGGGCCAGCTCCGGATGAAGCTCCGGCCCGCTCTCCCCTGGTCGGCAGAGCAATACGCTGTCCTCGATCTCCAGAGCCGGGACAAAGCCCTCCAGCGCCGCCCTCGTCTCCCCGGGCAGATCTCCGGGCACATACACAAAGGCGGGGCCGTAGGTCTCCACCAGGCCGCGCAGAAGCTCCGGGGCGATGTGGGCATCCAGCAGCAGGGGCACCGCCCCGGCCTTCAGGCACCCCAGGTAGCCCAGCAGAGTGCCCGGGGTGTTTTCGCACAGCAGAAAGACCAGCCTGTGTCCTCCCACGGCTTCGGCCAGCCGCGCCCCCGCGGTATTCAGGTCGCCCAGGGTATAGCGACTCCCCTCCTCGGTGACGGCCAGCAGCCGCTCCGGCTCCCGGTCGCAGCGGGCAAACAGTTCCATACGCTCCTCCTATCCGATGATCCGGGACAGGGCGGCGATCAGATCCTTCCCGTCCCAGATGGTATCCATCTCCAGGGCCTGTCCCAGGGGCACCACCCGGTCCACCCCTCTGGCCCCCAGCCGGGCCAGGGCGGCGGCGGTCTCCGCCGGGTCCAGCCCGCCGCACACCAGGGTCTGCGCTTTGGCGGGCAGCAGCGGGGCCAGCTCCTCCAGGCCGGACAGCACCCCCTCAAAAAACAGACCAAAGCCCCCGGCCAGAGAGGGCAGCTCCCCCGCCAGCTCTGCCAGCCGGACCACATACAGCAGGTTGCCCTGCCAGCGCTCCACCCCGGCCACAGCCGGATGCTCCATGGTCATGGCGCAGGTACACAGCCGCTCCAGCTTCCGGGCGGCCTGGAAGGGGCCAAAGGGATAGCGCTCCGCCGCCTCAGCGGCCACCGCCTCCCACCAGAGGGCCCGGCAGGCCGGGTCTCCCCCGTCCTCCAGCCACAGCACCAGCTGGGGACTGGAGCAGGCGTTCTGGTCCATCTGATAGGTGTCGTTATAAAACCGGTGGGCCAGGGCGCTCCGCTCCTCCGCCGTCAGGGCCGTAAAGGCCCGCTGGCTGAACACCGCCAGGGACCACCGGTCCGGAAAGCACAGCTCCACGGCATGGGGCGGCATGGGCATGGCCCGCACCGCCGCCACAGTGGCGTCCCCGCCCCACACTACCCGGGCGTCACAGTCCGCGCAGTATGCCGCGGTAATGGCATTGTCCCGGGGATAGGTGACCAGGCTGATCCGGCCGCGCACATCGGCATGGGCCGGACGCTCCAGCACCCGGTCTATCGCCGCCAGCAGCGGACCTTCCTCCTCCACCCGCCGGCTGGACAACCGCACCAGATTGGCATTCCCCGCCAGCAGGCCGATGGCCAGGGAATAGGCAAAGAGGGCGGGCACATTGGAGGGGGCCAGATGAAAGACCAGTCCCCGGCCCAACCGGGGCATAGGGCTGGCATGGCGGAGGGCCAGGGCCTCCAGCCGGCTGCGCCGGCACCAGAAGCCGAAGGCCGCCGCAGCCTCCTGCCGTCGGGCCTCCGGGTCCCGGAGCAGCTCCGCCGACAGCTCCGCCAGAAAATCCACCGCCCTGGGGTCAAAGGGCGCCCAGGGCCCGGTCCCCGGCTGGGCCGTACCGGCCAGCAGCGTGACATTATCCCTCATAGGTATCACTGCACCCCCTCACCTCAGCCCGGGGCACCCGCCCCGTCACCCGGAAATACTTGCCCAGACGCCCGCAGGGGCAGTCGTCCTCTCCCAGCAGAACGCCTAGGTCCTCGGTCAGCAGGGAGTGGCCCGGATAGGAGCGGGGCAGCAGGGAGAGCACCTGGATCACGCCCTCCTCCCCAGGCTCACAGGGGCTGTAATCCCGGCCCCGCCGGACCACCACATCGGACCAGAGACTGGCGTGGAGATGCCCATGGGGGCACTCCATGTAGATACATCCGGTCTGCTCGGCCATGCCGTAGTAGTTGCTCACCCGCTCCACGCCGGTGACTGCCGCCACCCTGGCCTTGAACTCCTCCGGGGAGACCGCCTGGCTGGCCAGCTTCTTCCAGCCGCCGCCGTGGACCAGAATGCCGTTGGGGATGTCCAGCTTCTCCCCCTTTTCCTCCAGCGCCCGGACCACGTGCTGCCAGATCATAAAGGTGAAGCCGAAGAGGAAGATGGTCTCCCCCCGGTGCTGCTCCAAAAAGGCCCGCACCCCGTCCAGATCCAGCTCCATGTTCTCGTCCAGGGCATAGCAGGGCCTGGTGCCGAAGATGGAAAAGCCCAGGATGCCCGCCCCCCGGGCGGAAAACATGGCCCGGTCCCGCAGCACCTTTTTGCTGTCCAGCACCAGGAAGGGCAGCCGCTGCTCCCCCAGAAAATCGGCCATGATCTGGTAGAGGGCCTGCTGCTGGTGGGCCGAGGTCTCTCCGTCCAGGACGATCCTCGACACCCGCTGCCCGGTGGTGCCCGAGGAGGTCAGGGTCTTGAACACGGCCTCCTCCGGGATGCTCCGCAGCTCCAAATCTTTGAAGAGGGACACCGGCAGCATGGGGGTGTTCTCCAGGGTACAGGCCATATGGTCCGGGCAGCCCAGGGCTGCCAGCAGGCGTCCATACTCCGGGCAGCGCTCCCGGTGAAGCTGGGTCAGCTCGGTCAGACCCTCGGCATAGAGGGCCCGCTTCTCCCGGGCCGGCATCCCGTAGGGCTTGTTCTGTAAGATGGCGTTGAGCTCCATCAGCTCACCCCTCCCTCCCGGTCAGAATGTAAGGCGCCCCGTGGCCGGGGCAGATCCGCAGCCCCGGGGGCAGTTGATGCAAAAAAGGTTCCGCGGCGCGCCGGTAGTCCGCCTCGCTGCCGCCCGGCAGCCGGAGGATCACCGCCTCACCGGGGATCAGATAGTCTCCGGAAAAGAAGGTGTCCTCATCCAGGAAGATGCCGGCGCTCCCCGGGGTGTGGCCGGGCAGGGCCACGGCCCGCAGCCGGTGTCCCCGCCAGCACTCCGTCCACTCCGTCTCATAGGTAAGGTCCGCAGGGCGGCAGGTGAAGGGGGGATAGGTCACCCCCGGCTTGCCCCGGAAGGTGAGATAGACCTCCATCATCCGGGTCATGTTCCGCCTGGTGTCCCCCAGGCCCTCGCTGCACGCGGCGGTGGTCACCACTCTGGCCTGGGGGTAGCGGTCCCGCAGGGCCTCCAGCCCCGCCATGTGGTCGCAGTGCTCATGGGTCAGCAGGATAAGCTCCGCCTTCCACCCCAGCGCCTCCAGCCGCTCCAGCGGCCCCTTGGCGTCATTGGGGTCGATGACCACCGCGCCGCCCCCCTCCCCCAGCAGATAGCAGTTGCTCTCTGCCAGCGGTTCGGTCCAACGCTCCAGCCGCAGCACAGGCTCAGAGCTCCACGCCGTACTTGGCCAGGATCTCTTTTCCCTTCTCATAGGAGGAAAAATCCAGCACGTCGGCGGTCCCGATGCTGATCTTGAAGGCCTCCTCCATGTCCCCCATCAGGTCCATGTGGCCCAGGGAGTCCCACAGGGGGATCCCGCGGTACTTCAGGGTGGGCAGGTCCTCCGGCTTCACCCGGAAGGCGGTGAGAAACAGCTGGTCATACTTCTCCAGATTCGTCATATCTGATTTCCTTTCTCTTTTCCGGAATAAAATGATACGGGGCGGGCCGAAGGCCAGCCCCGTACCTATTCTACCAAAAATACACCATTTAGGGAAGTCGGACCCCATGCGGTATTTTTACAGTCTCAGCGTGGGACCGGCTCAAGCCGGTCCCACGCCGTTTAGGTGCTCAGTACTTGCAGTGGAAGCGCTTCTCGTACTCCGCCTTCAGCTCGTCGCGGAAGTCGGGATGGGCGATCTCGATGAGGTTGCGGGCGCGCTGACGGAGGGTCCGGCCCTTCAGGGGAGCGACGCCGTACTCGGTGACCACATAGTCCACGTCGTTGCGGCTGGTGGTGATGGCGGCGCCCTCATCCAGCAGAGGAACGATCTTGGAGATCTTGCCCTTGACGGTGGAGGGCATGGCCATGATGGACACGCCGCCCTTGCTGGCGGAAGCGCCGCGGACGAAGTCCACCTGACCGCCCACGCCGGAAATCTGCTTGGGGCCGATGCTCTCGGAGGCCACCTGACCCATCAGATCCACCTGCACACAGGAGTTGATGGACACCAGGTTGTCGTTCTGCGCGATGATAAAGGGGTTATTGATGTAATCCACAGGCCGCAGCTCCACATCGGGGTTGTGGTCCACAAAGTCATACAGCCGGCGGGTACCCATCAGGAAGGCCACCTCGAACTTGCCGGGGTGCAGGGTCTTTTTGGCGTTGGTGATGACGCCTGCCTCGGCCAGCTCCACCACGCCGTCGGAGAACATCTCAGAGTGGATGCCCAGGTCCTTCTTATGCTTCAGGAAGAGCAGCACGGCGTCTGGAATGGCGCCGATGCCCAGTTGAAGGGTGGCGCCGTCGGGCACCAGAGAAGCGCAGTGCTCGCCGATGGCCTTCTCGATATCGCCGATCTTGGGGGGCTTGAGCTCGATGAGGGGGGCGTCATGCTCCACGATGCAATCCAGGTCCTCCACGGACACCAGGCTGTAGGGGCCGGTCCAGGGCATCTGGGGGTTGATCTGAGCGATGACCAGCTTCGCCTGCTTCACGGCCTCCTGGGTGTAGTCCACCGACACGCCCAGGGAGCACATGCCGTTCTCATCGGGAGGGGAGACCATGACCATCGCCACATCCACCGGCATGGAGCCGCTGAACAGGCGGGGGATCTCAAAGAAGAAGCTGGGCGTAAAGTCGCCCCGGCCCTCGGCAATGGCGTCCCGGCTGGTGCCGCCCACGAAGAAGGCGTTGTGGCGGAAGTTTTCAGTATACTCGGGCTTGCAGTACTCGGCCTTGCCCATGGCCACCATGTGGACGACCTCCACATCCTTGTAGGCCGCGGCGTTGGCCACCATGGCGTCCAGCAGGTAGGAGGGCTCGCCGCAGGCATGGGCCACGACCACCCGGTCCCCGGACTTGATGTGCTTGACCGCATCCTCTGCGCTCATCAGGTGTTCCTTATAATATTCTTTCCAGCTCATAATATGTCGCACCTTCCAATCATTGTGTTAAAGTCTTGGTTTACCGGGCGAGATAGGCCCGGCCCAGCCGGTCCGCCTCCAGGATGGCGTCGTACACCTCCTGGGCGGTGATATCGGCCCGCAGGTTCTTTGTGGACTGCGTGGGGACTACGGCGGCCTCCGCCACCTTCATCAGGGTGTCGGGCACGATCTCCTTCACGCCCAGCTGTGCCAGCGTCAGGGGCAGGCCGGTGTCCTTCAGGAAGGAGAGCACCTGCTCCAGCTCCTCCTGGGGGGCCCCCTCCAGCACCAGCTGGGTCAGGGTACCGAAGGCCACCTTCTCCCCGTGGTACATGCCGTGGGCCTGGGGCTCCTGGGCAAAGCCGTCGTTGACGGCATGGGCGGCGGCCAGGCCGCCGTTCTCAAAGCCCAGGCCGCTGAGATAGATAGCGGCTTCCACCACATCCTCCAGGGCGGGGGTGACCTCATGCCGCTCCACAGCGGCCATGGCGTCCCGGCCCTTCTCCATCAGCAGGTCATAGCAGAGCCTGGCCATCATCATCCCGGTGTTGGACACGTTGCCCCGGGCCATGGTGCGGGCGCCGCTCTGCTTGCAGGCCCGGGCCTCGAACCAGGTGGACAGCGCGTCTCCCAGACCGGCGGCGAAGAGCCGCCGGGGCGCGTCGGCGATGATAGCGGTATCCACCAGGACCAGGTCCGGGTTGCGCCGCATGAGCACCGCCTTGATGACCTCACCGGCGTCATTATACAGTACCGCCACGCCGGAGCAGGGGGCGTCGTTGGAGGCCACCGTGGGGAGAATGACACAGGGCAGGCCCAGATTTTCTGCCACGGCCTTTGCCGTGTCCAGCGCCTTGCCGCCGCCCATGCCCACCACTACGTCGCAGCCGTTGTCCTTGCACGCGTCCATCTTGGCAAAGACCTCGTCCTTGGTAGCCTCTCCGTGGAACGTGGTGAATACCACTTCCTTCTCCTGCTCCGCCAGACTGGCCTCCACCTGATCGCCGAAGCGGCGGCGGCTGTTGTCCGAGCAGATCACCAGAAATTTGCCGCCCAGCTTTTTGGCGTTGCGGCCCAGATTCTTCAACTCACCGGCGCCCTGTACATAGCGGGCCGGGGCTTTGATCGCGTATGTCATGTGAAAAATCTCCTTTTTGGCTACCGGAAGGCCAGCCGCAGCTCCAGATCCGCAGCCAGCACCCCGTTCACCAGTACCTGTCCCCGGCATACTGCGATCCCCCGTTCTGCCTTTTCCTCCAGCAGAGAGGCGTGGATCTCCAGCGTGTCGCCCGGCAGGATCTTCTGCCGGAAGCTGGCGTCCCGCACCCCCATAAACAGGGGCAGTTTTCCCGCATAGCGCCCGGTGGTCATCATCATAATATCTGCCGCCTGAGCAGCGGCTTCGATGGTATAGATCCCGGGCAGCACCGGCTGCTCGGGGAAGTGGCCCGCGAAGCAGGGCAGCTCCGGATGGGCCAGGAAGGTGGCCGTCACGTCCTCACCGGGCACCAGACGGCTCACCTCGTCGATAAACAGCATGGGAGGCCGGTGGGGCAGAATACCCAGCACCTCTTCATGGCTCAAGCGCCGGACCTCCTGCCCTTTCAGGGCTTCCGTCAGCTTCTCCTTGGCCGGCAGCAGGTCCTCCCAGCCGCTGAGACAGATCTGCCGTCCCGCAGGGACCGCCAGATCGCTGACGTCGGCGCAGCGGGCCAGGCAGCCGCACACCACCAGGACCGCCGGGTACTTCACACCCGGCTGCGCGGTGACGAATTCCGCCTCCGGGAAAAAATCTCCGATACGCCTGACCAGAGCCACCCGGTCATACCTGGGGTTGCAGCCGCCGCAGTAGCGTACCCCGACCTGAGCCTTATCCGCCATGGCGCATTTTCAGGATCGAGCGGGCCTCGTCCAGCAGCTCCTGGCTGATATCCTGGACCAGCACGGCCTTCTTGACGTAGGGCAGGTGCTCGGTCAGCGCGGTCTGGATCAGCTCCTCAGTGGTCAGGTCGGCAGCCGGGCAGCCGGCGCACTTCCCTTTGAGCTTGAAGCGGACGATGCCGTCCTCTACCTCTACGATCTCCATATCGCCGCCGTGGGAGCCCAGAAGCGGGCGCACGTGCTCATCCAGAACGGCCTCGATGTCCTCATACATGGCGGATACCTCCCTTGTGATAGAACCGGGAGGCGGCGGAACACCGCCGCCTCCCGGTCGAATACAGATTCTGCCCTTTCGGCTTGTGGGTATTTGCTGTTTGCGCTTACTCCTTAGAAGCTTATTCTTAGAAGCTTGCTCCTCAGAAACTCATTCTTACTCCTTGATGTGAGCGATGGCCTTGGCCAGTACCCAGCCAGCGTAGCTGGCCGGGGTCCCGTTCTCTCATCCTCGGCGGAAATGAATCCCGCCTGCGGCAAGGTTTTGGCTACGCCAAAACGCTTGGACGGCTTCGCCGGTGGATGGAACTGGCCAGAAGAAACTTATTCTTACTCCTTGATGTGAGCGATGGCCTTGGCCAGTTCCTTCTTGTGAGCCAGATTGCCCTGACGGGAGATCATGATGCGCTGAGCCTGGGGAGAACCGGCGCCGTGCATGGACTCGGTGCGGTAGCCGACAGCGGCGGTACCCAGGGACAGGTTCTCGATGAGGCGCAGGATGCGCAGACGGTTCTCGGTGGAGACAGTGGAGACGCCCTTCAGGTACTTGTCGATGACGGGCCCCAGCTTCTCGTCGCGGAAGTCGGCCTCACCGGGGGCGGTGACCATCAGGCCGCCGGCGATGTCCTCGGCCAGACGGACGATCTCATAGGGGAAGCGGGTGACGTTCTGCTTACAGACGTTGGCCAGCAGCAGGTCGATCATGTAGTTGCCGCTCTCGGTGGGGGCGCCCTCAGCGGAGCAGGCGATGCCGCAGCAGTACAGGGTCTCGTTCAGGTGGGTCATCTCGATGAGCTTATCCTTAATGTGGGAAGCCTTGTTGGCGCCGTTGTAGTCGGCGGCCACGGCGGCAGCGCCGATCAGCACGTCGCCCACGCCCACCTTACAGCCGCCGTAGCTCTGGCGGTGATAGCCGGCGAAGCGCTCCACCAGCATACCGGCGTACTCGGTCTCGCCGTTCATGAAGATACGCTCGTTGGGAACGAACACATGGTCGAACACGGTCAGGGCTTCCACGCCGCCGAACTCGCTGTTGCCCACGTCCATCTCGCTGCCCTCCAGCTTGCGGGTGTCGCAGCTCTGGCGGCCGATGATCATGAACAGGCCCTTGGTGTCCAGGGGCACGGCAAAGGAGATGGCGTAGTCCTTGTCATCGGGACCCATGGACTGGGTGGGCATCACGATGACCTCGTGGGAGTTGATGATACCGGTCTGGTGGGCCTTGGCGCCGCAGACCACAACGCCGTCGGGGCGGCGCTCCACGACATGCAGGAACATGTCGGGATCGTCCTGGGCGTGGGGAGCCTTGGAGCGGTCGCCCTTGACGTCGGTCATGGCGCCGTCAACGGTCAGGTCCTTCTCCTGGCAGTACAGCATGAACTTCTTGAAGTTCTCGTGATAGTTGGTGCCGTACTTCTTGTCGATCTCGTAGGTGGTGGAGTACTCAGCGTTGAAGGCGTCCATGCCCACGCAGCGCTGGAAGCAGGCGGCGGTCTTCTGGCCCAGCAGACGCTGCATCTTGACCTTGTTGCGCAGGTCCTCGGTGGAGCGATGGATGTGGGTGAAGCGGTTGATGCGCTCGCCGGTCTCGGGGGAGATGGCGGTCATCAGGTTCTGATACTCGGGCATCTGAGCCAGGTCATAGGTCATGCGCACGCTGTTCAGAGAGGGACGCAGGATGGGGTTATCCACCGGGTCCTCTACCTTCTTGCCGAACATGTAGATCTCCATGGGGATCTTGCGGATACTTTCGATGTACTGTTCACCAGTCATGAGTGCCATAACGTCGTACTTCCTTTCTCAAATTAAGTTCAGAGGTTTGTTTCTTCCGCGTGGGTCGGTTCGGTTCTCTTGGGAATTCACTTGGGGGGAGGGTCTATTTCAGGGAGGATTTTTCCTTTGTGTTCGTCAGGACTGGTCCACCTCAGTGGAAGCGCCTACGGCGACCTGCTCGGGCTTCTTCTTGCTCTCATACAGCATGAAGTAGAGAATCAGGCCCACAGCCAGGCCCCAGGCAGCGCCCTTGATGGCCAGCACAGCACCCATAACGCCGCAGATGCCGCGCTCAAGGTCGGACTTACACATGTTCATGGCCAGCTGGGTGCAGATGAAGCCCTGGACCAGCAGGGTCAGGGAGAGGGCCACGGGCAGCACGGGCTGCAGCAGGGAGGATATGGGGATCAGGGACACGCAGACAAAGGTACTCCAACGGAATGTGCCGGCGCCGGAGTAGATGGACTCCATGGCCTGGGGGCCTTCCTTATACCGCTGGGAGACAGCGGCGGTAACAGCCGCCCACAGGGGGCCGCAGGTCTGGGTATAGGGGCAGCACAGAGCCATGGCCACGTTGCGGATACCGCTGATGACGTTGGAGCGGTTGGCGTTGAAGTCGATCTTCTCGTCCTGGCGGATCTCGTCGGCGGAGCGGATCAGCTCCTCAGAGGTAACGAAGTCGCCGAAGGCGATGATGTACACCACGATGGCGGTGGGGATGGCTGCGATCCAAGTAGCGGCGCTGGGCCAGCCGATGGCGAAGGGAGACAGCTGGTTCCAGATGTTTGCAAACTCGGGGATCTTGATGAGGGGCCAGAACTGAACGTCAGGCACCGCGATCTCGCCCACCAGGGGGCCCAGGATGACGCCGATGAGGATGGCCGGCAGCATGCCGAACTTACCAATGGCGTCGATCGCCTTATGTTTCTTACGCAGATTGGCCCAGATGGGGCTGAACAGACAGAAGTAAGCCACCAGAACGCCCACGGTGATGGAGATAGGGTAGCTCCAGAATCGGCCGCCGGTGTTCATCTCGCCGATAACAGCGGCCAGGCCGCCGCCCATCAGCACGCCGGCTTTCACGGAGTTGGGCACCAGGTGCACCATCTTGCCGCCGATACCGGTCAGACCAAATACCAGGAAGATCACGCCCAAAATCAACTGCATGGCGATCAAGGCTTTGGTTCTTTCAGGGCCAATGGCGTAGCCGTTCTGCAGGAACGCGGTGATGATGGGAATAGCGGGGGTAATCCAGCCAGGGACCACCGGGTCGCCAAGCAGAACGTGCAGGTTGTAGAAGAAGCCGTTGATGATGACCATGGACAGGGCCACGCCGTACTCGACGCCCAGAACTTCGGTCAGCACGGGGATGGCGCCCAGGCAGGTCGCACACATAAAGATAGCCTGCACCATCTCGGGGACGGACCACTTGTAGTGAATGAAGGGAAGGCGGATCTTGAAGATACCCGCTTTCCAGTAGGGCTGCTCTTCACCGTATTTGCGATAACGGCTGACAAATTGTTCGTTTGCCATTTACGTTCCCTCTTTCTCATCCCAAAACAGGAGTTTTCTCAGTCTCGCTTGCACAGTTGGCCAACTGCTTCGTGACGTCATACAATAGACGCATACCGCGTGCCAACTTCTGAAAAAATGCGCTCAACCGACTGCGGCACAGTCAGTTGAGCGCTTTTTTATTTCTCGTCTCGCTCCGAGGTTCGCTGCATTTTTGCAGCGCCTCAAAAGATGTTAGTCTAATTTAATCAAGGCCGGAACGCTTGTCTGCGTAGCTTCCGGGCCTGTGCTGCATTTTTGCAGCGGCCGCTTCATTCTTGCAGCAGCTCTTCAAACTTATGGCGCTTTCGTACGAAGGTAGCGTCGTTCATGCCCAGGCTGGCCGCCGCCGCCCGCACATTTCCGTATTTTTCGTAGGCCCGGCAGATGTACTCGTACTCAAAGCGGGCCACCTCCCGCTTCAGGTTGACGTGGCCGGCCTCCCCCCCGTTGGCTCCCTCTCCCTCGAAGCGGCAGGCGATGGGCAGGTCCGGGGTCTGGATCTCGTCGCCGGAGCTGAGGATCACCGCCTGCTCCACCACGTTTTTCAGCTCCCGCACGTTGCCCGGCCAGTTATAGTCGTAGAGCACGTCCATAGCGGCGTCGCTGAACCGCTTCTGGTAGCGGTATTTCTTGTTCATGTCCTTGAGAAAGGCCTCCACCAGGGGGCGTATGTCCCGCTTGCGCTCCCGCAGGGGCGGGATCACGATGGGCACCACGTTGAGCCGGTAGTACAGATCCTCCCGGAAGGTTTTTTCCCGCACCATGTCCAGCAGGTTTCGATTGGTGGCGGCGATGATGCGCACATCCACCGAGATGGAGCGGACGCCTCCCACCCGCCGCACCTGCATCTCCTGCAGGACCCGCAGCAGATGGACCTGCATCTCCAGGGGCAGGTCACCCACCTCGTCCAGAAAGACGGTGCCCTGATCGGCGCTCTCGAACACGCCCATCTTGCCCTCCTTGCTGGCTCCGGTAAAGGCCCCCTTCTCATAACCAAACAGCTCGCTCTCGATAAGAGAGGCGGGGATCGCGCCGCAGTTGATGCCGATGAAGCTCTGTCTGGCCCGGGCAGAATTCTCATAGATATACCGGGCAAACTGCTCCTTACCTACGCCGGTCTCCCCCAGCAGCAGGATGGTGGTGTCCAGAGCGGCCACCTTTTGGGGAGTGTCCAAACAAAGAGTTAAAGAAAGTCAAAGAGTGAAAAGGGCACAGTT
>CAUWDA010000062.1:0-12374 GCA_963557075.1 uncultured Flavonifractor sp.
AACTGTGCCCTTTTCACTCTTTGACTTTCTTTAACTCTTTGTTTGGACACTCCCCGCGCTCGGACGCATATTGACAGGGCTGCTGTGGTGGTGTATACTGAAATCACAACTGAATAATCAGGATATGGTGATACATTCGTATTGAAAAGGGAACGCAGTGTAAGTCTGCGACAGCTCCCGCTGCTGTAACAGGGACGGCCCGCTCAATGCCACTGGGAAACCGGGAAGGTGAGCGAAGTCGGATGACCTGAAGTCAGAAGACCTGCCATGTCTATCGAATTCTATTCTTTCGGCGAGGGAGAATCGGATGCTGCCGCAGCGTATACTGCGGTTTTGAGGCATTAACTGGGCATCGCTGGGCGGTGCCCTTTTTGTGTGTTCGAGGGAGAGAGCATTCCTGTTTTCTGACGAAAAGCAGGAGTGCTCTTTTTATATCTGCCCAAAGCGGGGTGCGGACCCTGTTTTGAATAAAAATAAAGAGGGAAAGAAGGAGAAGTATGAAACGATTGGTCTCTCTTCTGCTGGCCGGCGCGCTTGCGCTGACCGCAGCCGGCTGTGCAGGACAGCCCCAGGCAAACAGCCCTACCCCCAGTGTTCCAGAGGAGAGCGGTCAGCCCGCCGCAGCGTATGTCAGTGAGCTGCGAATCGGCACCACGGCTTCCATCGATGGCGCCAATGTCATGACAGAGAGTGGTATCTTTGGCAAGCTCAACTACAACGCAGTGGTCGCTGCACCTTTTGTGGTCACTGATGAGAATGGTAAGGTCCAACCCTTCTTTATGACCAGCTGGGAACTGAGCGACGACCTGAATACCATTACCGCCACCTTTGCCACAGACCAGGGGCTCACCTGGCACGACGGTGAAGCAGTGACCATGGATGATGTGGTATTTACCTTCCAATATCTGATTGGCCGCAAGTCCGGCTATTGCAGCGGTCTGACCGCAGTAGAGGCGGTGGATGAGACCACAGCCGTCCTCACCCTGACCGACGGCAAGGCGTTTACCATGCTCAACAGCATGGCCAATTTCGTCACTGTTCGGCCAGAGCATGTGTGGTCCAAGGTAGAGGGCGAGTACGCCGAGTACACTGGCGAGGATGCCGCCATCGGCTGTGGGCCCTACAAACTCACCGGTGTGGATGAGGAGGCCCAGATCCTTACCCTGGAGGCGGTGGCCGACACTTACATGGGGCGGGATCTGACGGTCCGCAAGCTGGTGGTGCGCACCTATGACAGCCACGATGCCCTGGTGATGGCCCTGCGCAATGGCGAAGTAGACGCCATGTATGATTACTCCAACTCGCTGAATGCCACGATGGTGGATTCCATCACCGGCATTGAGCATCTGGACCCCGGCATGAGCGATAACCCCGGCAACTACCAGCTGGTATTCGGCTTCAATGAGCAGCCCACCGATGATCTGACCTTCCGCAAAGCCGTGCGGGCTGCGCTGGATTACGAACTGCTCCGGGTCACCATCGGCGGCGAGGGCGGACAGATCCCCCATACAGGCATTGTGGCGCCTCCCAACAAGGGCTTTGACGGTTCCCTGCCCGAGCTGGCTCAGAATGTGGACGAGGCCAAAACCCTGCTGGATGAGGGCGGCTATGTGGACGCCGATGGCGACGGCTGGCGGGATATGCCAGATGGCAGCGAGCTGAACGTCCTCATCACCCCCCAGTACAACAAGACCCGGCAGGCGCTCTATCTGCGCATTGCCGAGGTCCTCAAGACCAATCTGGAAGCTGTGGGCGTACAGACCAGCATGGACGAGGAGAGCGTGCGCAACTCCGACCATGCGACTGAAATGCGCAAAAAGGGTATCTACGAGCTCTATATCGGTTACACCTCGCCCGGCGTGGCCATGTATGATACCGCCTTTATGTATATGATCGGTGATAACGACAATAATCGTTGGGGCACCTGCCTGCTGCCTGAGTTTGTGGCCGCTTATGAGGCCAAGAAGACTGCGGGCAGCTATGAAGCCTATGATTCCGCCATGAGGGAATTGCAGGCCCTCGCCGACGAACAAGTGATTGGGTTGGCCCTGTGCTGGGACAAGGCATATTTCCCCTACCGCACCGACAAATATGAGGGCTGGACCAATTTCCCGGGCTGGGGCGTCATCAATAACAAGACCTGGTTTTCTACCCGGCCCGTGGCCTGACGGGCATAGGATAAGAGGAGTGATTTCAGCATGAAAAAGCAAATCCTTTCCCTGCTTTTGGCCGGTGTGATGACGTTGAGTCTGTTCGGATGTTCCGGTACGCCGGGCTTGGCGGGAGATGAGACTCCCGCTCCCACGGCGCAGACCACGGAGGAGCCGGTCACCCTCTATATCGGAACGACTAAGGCCCCGGAAGTGATGAGTACCATGTACGAACGAGACGCCTTTGGACGGATGAATTATAATTCCTTCTGTGCTGCGCCCTTTCTTGAGCGGGATGAGAACGGAGTTGTGCAGCCCAATATCATGACAGACTGGACGTTCAGCGACGACCTGACCAGCATGGTGGCTACCTTTGCCACGGACCAGGGAATTACCTGGCACGATGGGGAGCCCCTGACCATGGACGATATTGAGTTTACCTTTAACTATTTGATGGATGTAAAAAAGTCCAGCTATATCCACATGCTGGAGAGCGTGGAGCGAATCAATGATACGCAGATGAAGCTCAATTTTGACGGCCCTTCTGCATTTAATTTTATCAACTATGCCTGTATGGCGGTGTTTGTCTACCCAGAACACATTTGGAAAGATGTAGATGAGCCCAACGAATACCACGAAGCAGATGCTGCGGTTGGTTGTGGACCCTATCGCTTCGTGTCCTGGGACGAGGACGCCCAGACGATGTACTTCGATGCGGTCAAGGATTATTTCAAGGGGGAACTGGCCATCCAACATGTGGTGGTACGCACCTATGACAGTCAGGACGCCTTGGTGATGGCCCTGCGCAACGGGGAAATTGACGCCATCTACGATTACTCCAATTCCCTGAACTCCACAATGGCTCCATCTATTACCGGAATTGAGGGCGTAAATCCTGGTATGAGCGACAATCCGGGACAGTACCAGCTGGTATTCGGCTTTAATAAGCAGCCGACCGGAGACCTGGCATTCCGGAAGGCTGTGCGTGATGCTTTGGATTATGAGCTGCTCGCCGCCACAATTGGCGGGGAAAACGCCGAGATTGGCGGAGTGGGGTTGGTGGCGCCTCCAAACAAGGGCTATAATTCCAAGCTGCCCCGGCTCTCCCAGAATATTGAGGCCGCTCTGACTGCCTTGGATGAGGCTGGTTATATAGACACGGATGGTGACGGCTGGCGTGAACTGCCCGATGGCAGTCAGATGGATGTCCTCATCACCGCGCCTTACAGCACTACAAAGAAGGCACTTTTTGATCGACTATCAGAGATTATTGCTTCCAATTTGGCAAATGTGGGAGTGAAGTGCAGTATTGATGACCAGCACCAGTCCGATACAGATACTTACCGTGCCTTTATTTACAGCGGCGAATATGAAATCACGCTGGGCAGTACTTCGCCCGGTGTGGCAGCCTATGAAACTGCATTCTACTATTATGTAAATAAGGGGTATGGAAACGCCTGGGGTACTTATAGTGAGCCAGAGTTTGTGCAGACCTATCTGGACATGATGAATTCTCCCAATTATGAAATCTATAACGAGCGGGTGAAAGCGCTTCAGAAAATGGCTGCGGAGAATGTTATTGGCATGCCGCTGGCATGGGACAAGTGCTATTTCCCCTATCGCACCGACCGGTTTGAGGGCTGGATCAATTACCCGGGCTGGGGCGTCATCAACAACAAAACCTGGTATAACGTCCACCCCATCGCCGGGATGGACGACTGATGTAAAGGATGTAATAGATGAAGAAACAGATATTATCTCTTTTTTTGGCTGGCGCGCTATCATTGAGTCTGTTCGGATGTTCCGGACAGACAGCCAGTCAGAATACCTCGCAGGACGTCCCCGTTCCATCAACGGAAAGTCCCTCCGCTGGTACGGTAGAGGAATTGCACCTCGGCACCACCGCTGCAAACGACACCTTTACTACCTTTGTGGAAAACGGCGCATTTGGAAAGATGTGCTATAACTCCTTTGTGACAGCGCCTTTCTGGCAGACAGACCCCAATGGTGAGGTTAAGCCGTTCCTTGTTACGGACTGGACCGTCAGCCAAGACTCTACCACCATCACCTGTGACCTGGCACTGGACCAGGGCGTTACCTGGCATGATGGGGAGCCGCTGACCATGGACGATGTTCTGTTTACCTTTGACTATAATATCAATGTGCGCAAATCCAGTTACGGTTCCTATGTGGATTATGCTGAGCAGATAGATGAGGACACCATCAAGGTGGTTTTGAAGGAGCCTGGTGCCTATCAGTGGCTCAAACTGGTGGCTGGTTATTTCTACGTCCAGCCAAAACATATTTGGGAGAACATCGATAACCCAAAGGATTACCGCGGGGAGGATGCTGTAATCGGCTGCGGCCCCTACCGCTTTGTGAATGTGGACGAGGATGCGCAAACCAGTTATTACGAGGCCGTAAGTGACACCTATCTGGGCCGCGAGGTGACCGTAAAGAAGGTTTCGCTCCGATCTTTTGACAGCAATGATGCCCTGGTTATGGCTCTGCGCAATGGCGAAATTGATGCCATGTACAGTTACGCCAGCCCCATCCCGGCCACAATGGCATCCTCCATTACAGATGTGGAGCATCTGGATCCTGGTATGAGCGACAATACGGGCAATTATATGATTATGTTTGGTTTTAGAAAAGAACCTACCAATAATCTGAGTTTCCGACAGGCGGTCACATTTGCTCTGGATTATGAGCTGCTGGCTGCTACCATCGGCGGTGAAGCGGGTCAGGTGCCTGGGAGTGGAGTCATTGCGCCGCCAAATCTCGGTTTTAATGGGACGTTGCCTGAACTGGAGCAGAATTTGGAGGCAGCGCAGGCGGCTTTGGATGAGGGAGGTTATCTGGATGTGGATGGAGACGGCTACCGGGAGATGCCAGATGGCAGCCCCATGGGTATTCTGGTGTCCTCTCAGAACAGCGCCACGCGCCGCGAGATCTACATGCGGATTGCAGAGATCATGGTTCAAAACCTGGATGCCGTTGGAATCAAGGCCCGTGTAGATGAGCAGAGCTTTGCCAATGAGGAATATGAAAAACAGCTCCGCAAGGATGGGACATACCAGATTTTTATTTGCTACTGTACGTCCGGAATGGCGTCTCAGACCTCGTGCTATTATTATTTTATTGACAATACCTTGGACGGAAACTGGGGTACTTGCAATTTGCCGGAGTTTGTAGAAGCATATGAGACCAGACGGCAGGCACCTGATGAAAAGACTTACATCGAGGGGACCAAGCTTCTTCAGCAGATCAATGCGGAACAGTATATTGGGGAAGCACTTTGTTGGGATAAGGCCTACTATCCCTACCGTACCGACAAATATGAGGGCTGGACCAACTTCCCCGGCTGGGGCGTCATCAACTGTGAGACTTGGTACAACCTGCATCCGATCAGCTGATCTATGCAAGCGCAGGGGCGGCAAAGGTGCGCGCCCCTGCGCTGCGCTGTGTATGAACTTATGAGAAGAAAGAAGGGAGGTATGCCATTTGGGCTTTGTGGGGCTGGGAAAACGACTGTTAGAGGCTGTTTTTATTGTGTTCTGTATCATAACCATCAATTTTCTGCTCATCCGCTTCATGCCTGGCGACCCGGTGGTGCATATCATTGGCGAGGATGAATACCTCCGCCTGGAGGCGGAAGCGCCGGAGGTCATCGAGGAGGTCAGGCGGGAGTACGGACTGGACAAGCCTTTGCCCATCCAGTATATGACCTACCTCAATAAGACGCTGCATCTGGACTTTGGAAACTCTTACCGCACCAAGCTGCCGGTGCTGGAGACGGTGCTGTTCCGGATGCGCTGGACGCTGCTGCTCACCATACCTGCCATTGTGCTCTCCTCTCTGCTGGGCGGTTGGCTCGGCCTGCGGGCAGGGTGGAGGAAGGGCGGCCTGCTGGACAGCATCGTCTCCCCCATCATGCTCTTCCTCAACACCATTCCCACCAACTGCATGGCGATCTTGTTCCTGATGGTCTTTGCGTTCCGGATGGGGCTGTTTCCCATCGGCGGCATCACCTCCGGGGGGTTGTCAGGGCTGGAAAAAGCGGTGGATATCCTGTGGCACATGGCCCTGCCCCTCATGATCCTGGTGATCCTGCGCACAGCATCCTATTACATGCTGATGAGGAGTACCGTGCAGGCCATCCGAAATGAGGAGTATATCACTGTGGCCCAGGGGAAGGGTTTTTCTCAGGGACAGGTGCTCCGCCGCCATGCCCTGAAAAATGCCCTGTGCCCTTATCTGACCTCCGTATGTATGCAGTTCGGCCATATCCTGGGCGGCTCCATGCTGGTGGAAGTGGTTTTCTCCTGGAAGGGGATGGGCACCCTCATTTACGACGCAGTCAATGCCAAAGACTTTCCGATCCTGCAAACCTGTTTCCTCTTTATCGGTATCTGCGTGGTAGGCTTCAACTTGCTTGCGGATGTGCTCAACATGCTCATTGATCCCAGGCTGAGGGAGGAGGGGCGTCATGCATAAGAAGCTGAATGGCCGGGTGCTGGCGGGCCTGGTTATCCTGAGTGTAGTACTGCTGGTGGCCATGCTGGCGCCGGTGCTCGCCCCTCACGATCCCTATGAGCTGGGCATACCCTACCTGCGGCCCTCTGCGGAGCATCCCCTGGGCACCAACGACATCGGACAGGATATTCTCAGTGAGTTGATTTACGGCACCCGCATTTCGCTGCTCATTGGCACCGTCTCGGCATTGACGGTAACCGTTGTGGGTACGGCTCTGGGGATCCTTTCCGGTTACCTGGGTGGATGGGTGGACCGGGTCATCATGCAGATGACCAATGTGGCCATGGCGCTGCCCTCCTTGCCCCTGACCATCATACTGGTGGCCTTTCTGGATGCCAGCGTATGGAACATCATCCTGGCCATCTGCATTACTGCCTGGACCTCCACAGCTCGTATCATCCGCAGTCGGGTGCAGCAACTCAAGTGTCTGCCTTTTGTGCAGATTGAACGCACTATGGGAGCAAGCGGAGCGTATATCATGCTCCGACACATCCTGCCCAATCTGGGCGAGATCGTATTTGTCCGGGCTGTCCTGTCGGTGGGCAGCGCTATGCTGACCGAGGCCAGCCTGAGTTTTCTGGGACTGGGCGTGATCGGTCAGAAGAGCTGGGGTGGCATTCTGCACTATGCCTTTTTCCGCAACGGGATCATCAACGGGGCCTATTGGTGGTATGTGCCTCCGATCCTATGCATCTCGGTCTCGGTGCTGGGCTTCATGCTTCTGAGCTACTATGGAGACGGCTCTGCACATGGAAGGGACAGAAAGGAGAGGGGCAATGCTTGAAATTGAGGAGGTCTCCATTCACTTTGGCAACAACCCGGAAGTGGTGAGTGATGCTACGTTTACAGTCAACGACGGAGACCGTCTGGCGGTGATAGGGGAGACCGGGAGCGGAAAGAGCGTTCTGCTACTGGCCGTATTGGGGCTGCTGCCCGCCTCTGCTAGGATCACTGGTTCGATCCAACTTAACGGACGAGAGCTGTTGGGCTGTCGGGAACGGGAGCTCAACCAGATCCGGGGGAAAGAGATTGCCTACATCCCGCAGGGGAGCGGGAACGGGCTCAATCCCCTCTATACTGTGGGGCACCAGCTTTGCGAGACCATCCAAAAGCACCGCCACTGCACGCGCAAGGAGGCGCTGCTCCAGGCTGCCGCGCTGCTGGAGTCCTTCGGTCTGGAGCACGGGGAGAGCCTGTGCCGCAGCTATCCCTTCCAGCTCTCCGGTGGTATGCGTCAGCGGGTGCTGATCGCTATGGGCATTGCCGCTGGGGCGGAGCTAGTCCTAGCGGATGAGCCGACCAAGGGGCTGGACCGCCGGCGCATCACATTGGTGGAGGATGCGTTCCACCGGTTGGGAGAACGCACACTGCTCTGCGTTACCCACGATCTCCGGTTTGCAAAGGACATCTCATCCCGTGTGATCGTTATGTATGCCTCCCAGCAGATTGAGTGCGGAGACAGCAGATCTTTTTTTGAAGAACCGCTGCACCCATATTCTAGGGCGATGCTGGCGGCGCTGCCGGAGCATGGCCTGCACGCCAACATGGGTTTTGCGCCGCCCCGACAGGACCAGGATGCCCGGAGCGACTGCCACTTTTATGACCGGTGTCCGTGGCGCTCGGAACGCTGTCGGAAGGCGCCGCCCCTGTTAGCGGTGGGGGAGCGGAAGGTGAGGTGTTGGAAGTATGCTGATTGAGGTCCAGGGCATGTCCAAACGCTACCGGCCCAGGGGGCCGCTGGTGGTGGAGGAGATTTCCTTTGCCATAGACCGGGGAGAGACACTGGCGATTTTTGGCGACAGCGGCAGTGGGAAATCCACGATCGGTCAGATTTTGGCTGGGATCTATCCGGCGACGGCCGGCGAGATACGGCTGGATGGACAAAAGATCTCTTATCCGCTCCGGGGGCATGCCCGGAGACAGATTCAGATTCTGTTTCAGCATCCGGAGGTGGCCTTCAACCCAAGACTTCGGTTGATCGACAGCATGCGGGAGCCCTACCGTCTGTTTCGTCTGCCCTATACCCGGCAGGGACTGTGTGACTATTTGGAACGCTACGGTATTTATGAAGAGCACCTGGAGCGGTTTCCGGCGGAGCTCAGCGGCGGCGAGCTCCAGCGGCTGGCGTTGGCCCGGGCGATGCTGATCGAGCCGTCCTTTCTGGTGTTGGATGAGCCGACCTCTATGCTGGATGTGATCTCTCAGGCACAGATTATCCACTTGCTGAGAGAGATCCAGCAGGAGCGGCAGATGGGCTATCTCTTTATCTCCCATGACCGCGTCCTGTGCGAGCGGTTTTGCACATCGATCTGCCTCCTGAAGGGTGGGAGACTGGAAGATCCATGGCGAAAATCTGATGCCTAAAGGACTGTTATTGGGGTGAAAACTGAATCTGTGCCTTGCTAAATGTGGGAATAAGGGAATTTGAGGAATCTTCTGTCAGGTATATAAAGAAGGAGTGCGCCGGGTGAATGTGTGAGCTGATCACAGAACAAGCCACAGATAGCGGTGGAATGTACAGAGGCAGAACGGATAAAGAGTGGCAGAAAGTGTGTAATTCGAGTGGAAAACAATAAAAGGCAATTAAAAAGTTTAGAAAAGTGCCAAACCGGCGTTGGCAAGGATGAGGTCCCCAGTTCAAATCTGGGTAGCAGCTCCACAAAAACCGCTCTTTTGGTTAAAAAGGGCGGTTTTATTTTGATTTTTTTAACTTTTTGGCTTACTTGAAATTCGCAATCAGGGCTTTGACCACAGAAGAAGCCACAGACAGAAAAAATCAGGGCTCCGGCGGTGCTATCCCGCCGGAGCCCTGTGCTTTTTCAGCCAGCCTTTGGGTGTGCTTTCATGGCGGTAATCTCCTGCTTCATTTCCCGAATCAGCTGGGCCAGTTTTTTCTCACATTCCTCCTCGGTACAGGCGTAGACGTTGCGGGCCACGCGTTTTCCGCTGACGGTGGGGGAGTAGCGGCCCTCCCAGAGGTGGTCGTTGATCTGGCTGATACAGCCGGTGCCGGGCTTGCGGCGCTGGCCCTTGTAGGGCTGGAAGGTGGAGGGTGGCGGGTTTCTTGGCGCCGTGTCAACCTCTTGGGCGGTTTCGTTTTTGACGATCCCACGGTCAATCTTGGCTGCGGCGGTCCTCTGCATCTCACCCGTCACATGGGCGTAGATATTCAGGGTAATGCTGCTGGAGACATGGCCGATGATGGTCGAAAGAGTCTTGACGTCCATACCGTGCTCCAGGGACGCTGTGGCGAAAGTATGGCGTAAATCATGGAAGCGGAGCCTTTTACAGTCTGCCCGTTCCAATACTGTCTGGAGCCGCTTCCGAACGGCGGCTGGGTCCATAGGGGAGTCCTCCTTGACCGAGGAGGGGAACATCCATCTGGAGTAGATAGTCTTTCGATATTCTTTCATCACATGAAGCACCGGAGCTGGAAGGAGTACCGTTCTCCGGCCTGCCTTGGTCTTGGGTGGAGATACCACCAGTTCCCCTCGCACCCGGTGGACCTGCCGTTCCACTCGGAGCGCTCCTGTTTTAAGATTCAGGTCAGTCCACTGGAGGGCGCAGATCTCGCCCCGGCGCAGACCGGTGGACAGCTCCAGTAGGAGCAGCTCGTAGCAGCCATCCTCTCTGGCCTGGATTAGTAACCGCTGAATCTCCTCCGGTGTCAGCACCTTCATTTCTTTGGGCCTGGCAGAGGGGAGCTTGCAGTTGTCCGAAGGATTTCGGAAGATCAGATTTTCCTCCACGGCCTTGTCCAGTGCGGCGTGGAGGGTGGTGTGAATGCCTCGAACCGTTTGGTCAGAGAGACCTTCGCCATAGAGCTCAGTGCGAAGCAACCGGCCATTTTTCTTGAGAGCGGCGTAGAATTCCTGAATGTCTGCGGTGGTCAGCTTGTCCAGCTGGATTTGTCCCAGAGCGGGGGTTATGTGTTGGTAAATTCGCCGCTCATAGGACATCTGAGTATTGGGGCGGAGATTCGGTTTCTTATACCCTTGATACCAGAGGTCCAGCCAATCGGTCAGCAAGATTCCGGGTTTGGGCTGGTCCGGTGCAGGCTCTTTTAGCGTATCCCGGAGCTGCGCCAGCTTTGCCGCACACTCTGCCTTAGTTTTGGCGAGAACATTTTTGGTCATGGGTAGGCCCTTGTTATCGTAGCCTACCACGTACCGGCCTTCCCAGCGGCCGTCTTTTCTCAGGTGGAGACTGCCGTCGCCGCGGGTTCTGCGTTTTGCCATGGAGCCATCTCCTCTCCCAAGTAGTCCGTTAGGAAACCGCCGACGATTTCAGCGGCTTTCCGGTGCATATCCGTTGTGGTGTGGGTGTAGGTGTCCACCGTGAAGCTGGCCTTGGTATGGCCCAGGATTCCAGAGAGGGTCTTGGCATCCACTCCGTTGGCCAGCGCGTGGGTGGCGAAAGTGTGCCTGAGATCATGGAATCGAAGGCCAGGCAGATCGTTTTCCGCAAGGATTTTTTTTAGTTGGTGATAAGCAGTGGTGGGATTCATAGGGGCCTCTGGTCTGAGCGGGTTGGGAAAGATCCAGACGGAGTAGGAACATTTTTTGCGGTTTCGTAATCGCTCTGCGGTACTGTCAGGCAGGACGATTTTTCTGGTTCCGGCGTAGGTCTTGGTGTCGCCTGTCACCAGCCGCCCGCCCTGTTCCTTGTGGAGGGTACGGTTGATATTCAGAGTTCCTTTCCTGACATCGAAGTCAGACCACATCAGTCCGCAGATCTCACCCAACCGCAGGCCAGTGGTCAGCTCTGTGTAGAAGAAGTCCTTCCAGATGGAGTCCTGTTCCACTGCCGCCAGAAAGGTGTCCATCTGTTCCTCATTCAGGATGGTCATGGATTTGTGGGCCACCTTGGGCGGCTCCACATGGTCGGCAGGATTGTGGGGCAGTAGCCGTTGGTCTACCGCGGACTTCAGCGCATGGTGCAGGGTGGTATGGATGCCGTGGACAGTGGTGGTGGATAGCCCGCGGCTCTGGCCGGGGCGGGGATGGACTCGGCCCTGTTTTTTGAGATCGTCATACAGTTTCCTTAAATCAGAAGCGGTGATCTGGGTGAGCTTCTTTTGGCCCAGATACGGTTTGACGTGGTGCTCCATGTCACTGCGGTAGTGTTCCAGCGTGCTGGGGCGGAGGATGGCTACCATCTGCTCCAGCCACCGATCCAGCCACTCTGAGAGTGTCATCCTGCACTCCTCCGTCAGATCCACACCTTGATAGGCGGTGATATTCTGCCGGAGTTTGGCAGTCAGTTCTTTTTGGGTGTCGGCATAGACATACCGGAAGATGGAGTCGCCGTTCTCCTTATGGCCCACCACGATGCGCCCCTCCCAGCGGCCGTCCTCCCGCTTTCGCACCATGCCGTCTCCGGATGGTCTTCTTTTTCCCATAATGTTATTCCTCCTCTCTCATTTGTCGGCAGGCCCGGTCTGTCTCCTCCTCGTCGAAGGAGTATAGGCCGTCTGCCTCCAGCTCTTTGCTCAGTCCCCAGGCCAGTTTGAACCCGGCGGTGAAGCTGGCCAGGGAAATTGTTTCTTTTAACAGATTCTGCGTGTCTACCAGATGCATCAGCCTGCGCCGCTGCATCTTGTCCAGGCAGTCCCGCACTTCCTGGCGGGTGTTCTGTAGGTTTGTCAATGATGTGTTACACGAAGGAAAAAGCGCATAAGACCTGTTT
>CAUWDA010000063.1:0-11946 GCA_963557075.1 uncultured Flavonifractor sp.
TTGGAACCCCAAGATGGCTCCCTATATCTACACCGAGCGCAACGGCATCTATATCATCGACCTGCAGAAGACCGTGAAGAAGCTGGAGGAGGCCTACAACTTCGTTCGCTCTCTGGGCGAGTCCGGCCAGACCCTGCTCTTCGTGGGCACCAAGAAGCAGGCTCAGGAGGCCATCAAGGAAGAGGCTGAGCGCGTCGGCATGTACTATGTGAACGCCCGCTGGCTGGGCGGCATGCTCACCAACTTCAAGACCATGCGCGGCCGCGTGGAGCGCCTGAACCAGCTGAAGAAGATGCAGGAGGACGGCACCTTCGACATGCTGCCCAAGAAGGAAGTCATGAAGCACATGGGCGAGATCGCCAAGCTGGAGAAGTACCTGGGCGGCGTTGTGGAGATGAAGAAGCTCCCCGGCGCTCTGTTCGTGGTCGATCCCCGCAAGGAGCGTAACGCCATCAACGAGGCCCGCAAGCTGCACATTCCCATCGTGGCCATCGTGGACACCAACTGCGACCCCGACGAGATCGACTATGTGATCCCCGGCAACGATGACGCCATCCGCGCCATCAAGCTGATCTCCGGCGTGATGGCCAACGCCATCCAGGAGGGCAAGCAGGGTCAGGACGCCGCTGAGGCCGCTGAGAAGACCGAGGCTGCTGAGTAATTCTGCGGATATTTGTGTATCAAGGACAGGAGCGCCCGCCCGCGCGGGCGGACGCTCCTTTTATAATTGAGATGGAGGTAATGTGATCATGGCAATCACTGCAAAAGACGTACAGGCCCTGCGCGAGATGACCGGCGTGGGCATGATGGACTGCAAGAAGGCCCTCACCGAGGCTGAGGGCAACATGGACAAGGCTGTTGAGATCCTCCGCGAGAAGGGCCTGGCTGCTTCCCAGAAGAAGGCCGGCCGCATCGCCGCCGAGGGTATGGCCTATGCTGCCGTTGTGGACGGCGTGGGCGTGGTGGTCGAGGTCAACGCTGAGACCGACTTCGTGGGTAAGAACGAAAAGTTTGTGGACTTTGTTAAGGGCGTGGCCGCCGTCGTGGCCGCCAACAAGCCCGCCGACCTGGATGCTCTGATGGCTCTGCCCTTCGGCGACGGCCGCACCGTGCTGGAGGAGCAGCAGGAGATGGTGCTGGTCATCGGCGAGAACATCAAGGTCCGCCGCTTTGCCTTCTTTGCCGAGGGCGTCAGCGTGCCCTATATCCACGCCGGCGGCAAGATCGGCGTGCTGGTCAACCTGGAGACCAACCTGGCCGCCGAGCAGGTGGAGACCGTCGGTAAGGACGTGGCCATGCAGATCGCTGCTCTGAATCCCCGCTTCTGGGACAAGAGCCAGGTGGATCAGGCCACTCTGGACGAGGAGAAGAAGATCCTGCTGGTCCAGATGGAGAACGATCCCAAGATGGCTTCCAAGCCCGAGAAGGTGAAGGAGGGCATCGTGGCCGGCAAGATGGGCAAGTTCTATAAGGAGAACTGCCTGATGCAGCAGGAGTTCGTGAAGGACAGCGCCATGACTGTGGAGCAGTATGTGGCTTCCGCCGCTAAGGCTCTGGGCGGCGAGATCACCTTCAAGAACGCTATCCGCTTTGAGAAGGGCGAGGGCATCGAGAAGAAGCAGGAGAACTTCGCCGAGGAGATCGCCAAGCAGCTGGGCAAGTAATTGTGAGCTTGTCCCCTGCAAAGCAAGTATATTGTCCCTGAAAAATGACCTAAAAAGGCCCGAGGAATTCATTTCCTCGGGCCTTTTGTTATGCAATTGCCTATGTGCCGCCTGGCGGCACGGCATGGGATCTCAGCGCGTAGGCCGGGGACGGCCTACATGTGTAAAAACTTCATGCGCAGGTTTTCTGCTTCATTTTCGTGGTGCGCCCCCAGGCGCATGAAGTTTTTGTGCCTGGAACCCGGTTTAGAAAGAGAGTGTGAGCGTTTTACCGGAGTTTGATTTGCGTTTGAGAAGAGCTTGGAGGAACGGCTATTGGTGCCATTGAATGCCTGTATTTGACTTGCCTTTTTGCAAAAACGAATATCACATCGTATTTATTTCCCGTTTTCTGCCGCTGGCACATGGATATCCAGCAGGATCACGCCAAAGGGGCTTTCCCGGTGGCAGACCTCCAGCGGCTCTCCGTTCATGGCCATCTCATAGATCTTTTCCGGGACGACAAGCTCGGTTTCCTTCCCGCTGTCCATCACAATGGTCAATTCGTAATCATCGTCATCCACATCCGGGTCGTCCGCATGGCTGTCCACGATGACGGCCGGATAGTGCTGAGCCGGGCCGATGAGGGCTGCGTTGGCACAGTAATGCAGTCCGACGGCGATAGAGATCCCCACCAGCCCCATAAAAAGGCCTGCACCCAGCCGCATGCGCTTGGGCGTACGCAGGATGAGGAGCACCGTCAGAACGGCGCCGATGGCCAGGACACGGGCCAACCAGCCAAAGCCCATATCGACCTCCTGAAGGACAAAACCGCCCCAGATGTGATTGACCTGCCAGATGTAAACGAGACCGATCAGCAGGGCAGGGATCAGGGGAACTTTCACGTACATGGCGTTCCACTCCGGGGTGGCGTTCTTGGGCCGGTCGCCAAAGAGCAGCACCGGGGCAAACACCAGGCAGAACACCACAAAGGGAATGGGCGCCAGGGCGGCGATCTTCATGACGGTGGTGAACTTAGCGCCCAGGAGGTAGAGCGGGATGGGGGCGATGACGCCGGCGGCAAACAGCAGCATGACCACCCACAGGCCCACCCGGATGCCCTTGATGTGGTCGTGCCAGCGGGTGCGGTACTCCTCCCGCCACTGGACGGTGCTCTCCTGCTGCTCCTCCTGTTTGGCCTGCTTTTCCATCGTGGGAGTCAGAGCGGTGGCGAGGTCGGTGCTCTCGATCCACTCCGCAAACCGGGGGATGCCCCGCATATTGGTCTCGATGGAGGCCAGCTTTTTCCCGTCCTCGTTCAGCAGATGGATGGAGCGGCTGGCTGTCAGCCGCACGGAGGCCACCTGTCCCGGCGCAAGCTCCCGGGCCCTGCCCCAGCTGCTGATGTACAAAAGGGAGTTATCCCGGAACACGAACAGGGACCGGTTGCGCCCGGCCAGCAGCATCCACGCCCCCAGCAGGAACAGCGGCACGCCGGGGACCGCCACAAAGGCGGTGACGCCCGGCTCAAAGGGCGGCGTCCCGGCCACGATGACGCCCATGAGGGTGAGGACGAATCCAACTGCCCACAGGATCATACCACATACTGTGACCATCGTCCGCTCCCGCACGGCCACCACCGGCTGCCGGATTTCCTCCGGTTCAGCGTGGCGGCACAGCAACAGCGCCAGGCCGAAACCGAGCAGATATAGGAGCATCCCTACGCCGGTCCACACGCCCGCCATATCCAGCGGCTCATTCCCGTCCGGAATAAAAATCAGCGGGAGCAGGAGCAGGGCAAAAGCGATGGTGATGCCGCCTGCCAGCAGGCAGGGCCACTTGCGCCCCGGGGCAGGCAGATCGTTGGCCGGTGCCAGCGGTTTTGGGGGTACGCGGTATTCCGTCAGGACGGGTTCCAGATCCGGCGCGTCTTCCAGCACCTGCCTGCAGTGGGGACACTGGGGGACGTATTCCATCTTGGCGGAAAAATGCGTTCCCGCCATAGGCAGCGGCTGGCCGCAGGACGGGCAGACCCAACATTTCTGAAATACCTGTTTCTGAATTTGCTTCAGGATGACGAGAGATACGGCGGGAAGCAGCACGAGAGGGAGGAACAGCCAGGGACTGTTGGTGGCGATCAGACCAACCATCACGGCGGTAAGACACACAGCCGTCAGGAGCAGAAAGAGACTTCCCATCCGGGAGGCCTGTTTCGTGGCTGCAAGGTAGGTTTTATTTCCCTGCTCCATACCGGCGTGCTGAAGGTCCAGAAGAAATGCCTCCATCAGCTCATAGAGGTCATCGGGATCGTCCACCTCCTCGCTGGTAAACTGGTCATACAGCTTCCCGTTTACATACAGCTTTACGCCCGCCCGGTCGATCTCGATCTTGCTGTGGAGCCGGGCCAGGGTCAGGCAGTCCCCGGAAAATACCGGGTTATACTGGGGATACTGGCCTTTCAGGCGCTCATACAGCTGTTTGAGTTCTCTTTCTTGATACATAGGCGATGCTCCTTCAAACTATCGTGTACGGGTCCAGGCATACCAAAAACAAAACACAGTGGCTGAAAAGAGGATCAGGGAGAGCGCCTCGATGCGGATGTCCCAGCACTGAAACACTTCCCGCCCAAATCTTTCATTCCGGAACACCCAGATTTCTTTCCCGATCTTTTTTCGTCCCAACGGCAGAAAAAGACAGCCGTGGGCGGTGTAGTACTGCTTCCCTCTGATTTTTACCAGATAGGCACGCTTCCTGACGGCGACGCCGCCCACCGCATAGCCGCCCCGCTGCTCCGCGATGCCGGTGATCTTCCCCTTGCACCTTTCGCCAGTCAAGACCACCCGGTATTTCAGGTAGAGGAGCATCAGGGCTGCGGCCAGAGAAAAGACTCCTAAGAGGATCATCTCAACGCTCCTTTAACGGATGGGGATATGTTCTTCTTGTAAGCGCGCTTCAAAGTTGGAAAAGTGGTCGGTCATGGCGTCGACAAAGAAGGCCATCCGCTTCCTGCCTCTGGCATAGCATTTCAAGCCGCCCCGCGTCCGTTTTGCCCATTCCAGTTCAGGGAAAGTCCAGTGCTTTTTCAGCAGGAAGCATTTCCGAATCGTGATATCGTTCCCCGACACCGTAACATCCCATACCCCCTTTGTGGGCGCCAGCATCAGGGGCACACCGGCCAGGAGGCAGAGCAGGAAGAGATACCGCCAGCTGCCTGTGCCGATCACTTCCAGTCTGGCCAATGGATCAAATATGGAGATGTGCTCCAAATGTTCAACGTTTGGATAAAACAGCAGGACCGCAAGCAAAAACAGAGGAAATCCGATGGCGGCGATCATCCCCAGATAGGCGATATCCTTCACAGTGCGGCAGGTGAATTTATGCAGAGATTTCGTGTGCTCCCGCTTTGTTTGATGCGACCACAGTGCCGCAAGGGCGGCAATGCAAACATATACGCAAAAAAATTTCATGTATCTCCTTTCTCCGATACAGGAAAACCAAAGCTGCGAAACGTTCACTTCCTCAGAACCAATCGGATCACCTGGTAAAGGAGGAAGGGAATGACCCCGACCACACCGAGCAGGGTGTAGATGGGAAATGTGACGATCCCGATCAGGAGCTTTTTTCCCGCACAGAGCCCCCATTTGCCCGCGATATGCCGGTAGAGCATCAGCCCCGTGGGGATGCCGGCCAGGAGGAGCCCCGCGCCGGCGATGTTGTTCAGCGGTTCTGCCGGTTCCGGGACCGGCAGGTCGTGCTCCTCAAAGTATGCGAGATAGGCCGGGTCATCCTGCTCCCTGGCCTGAGTCACCGATACGAAATATCCCAGTAGGCATCCGATCAGCAGGCATCCCGCCACCAGAAGCAGCCGCTTCCATTCCTTGCTCATATCTCATACGCCCTTTTCCGCAGTATGCACAGATGATAGCATCGGCGGCCCCTTCCGTCAACTAATTTTCACGTTTGGCGCAGCGGCATGGAACGATTTTCCTCCTGTTTCGTCTATATAGATATAACTCGATCAGATGGGAGGCTACAGAGATGAAAAAACACCTTTTGCCCCTGCTCCTCTGCTGCGGGCTGCTGGCCGGTTGTACCGCCGCAGGGGCCGACGTCCGGCAGATCGGGGAGATCCCCGGAGACGCGGCCATCCCTCCCCTTGTATCTGCGGATCAGGCGGAGACGGGATATGCCGCCTTTGCCGCAGAGCTGCTGCGCCAGACCCGGAAGGAGGGGGAGAACACCCTGGTGTCCCCGCTCTCTGTTGCGCTGGCCCTGGGGATGACGGCCAACGGAGCCGCCGGGGACACGCTGGCGGAGTTCCAGACCCTGTTCGGCATGGACCTGGACACCCTCAACGCCTACTGCGCGAAGGCCCTGCACGACTATTCCGGCCTGGGCGGCTCCACCAGATCCACCCTGGTCAACAGCCTGTGGTGCGACCCGGACCTGACGCTGGAGGATGAATTTATCGCCCGGTGCCAGCAGAACTACGGCGCGGAGCTCTATCAGGCCGATTTGCAGCAGCCCGCCACGGTGCGGGCGGTCAACAACTGGGTCAGCAAGGCTACGGAGGGGCTCATTCCCAAGACGATGGAGAAATTTTCAGAGGATGCGGTCCTGGCTCTGGTCAACGCCATCTACCTGCAAAACAAGTTTGAAAGGCCCTTTGAAACGCCCCATTCCGCGTGGACGATGGACTTCACCGCCGCCGATGGCGCGGTGTCCCACCCTCGGGGGATGCATAATGGCACGCGGGACGAGTGGTACCTCTCCCATGCCGGCGGCTCCGGGGTGCTCCTGCCCTATGACGACGGGCGGCTGGGCTTTCTGCTCATGCTCCCGAAGGAGGGGGTGCAGCTCTCTGATTACCTGTCCGGCTGGGACGGGACGACCGTAAAAACCCTGCTGGACGGCAGGGAGGAGCGGCGGGTGTCCCTCACCGTTCCCAAGTATGAGCTGGAGTGGTCCGGCTCCCTGGCGGAGATCCTGCCGGAGATGGGCCTTTCCGGGGCCTTTGATATTTCCGCCGCCGACTTCACCGCCATGGGCAGCTCTGACAACGGCCCCCTGTTCATCGGCGACGTGATCCACAAGACGGTGCTGAAGGTCAACGAGAAGGGCACCGAGGCCGCGGCGGTCACGGTGGTAGAAGCGCCTGCCGGCGCGGCCATGCCCACCGATCTGGTGGTGCTGCGCTTTGACCGCCCCTTCATCTGCGGCATCGTGGACATGGAGAGCGGCGCGCCCCTCTTCCTGGGCACGGTGGAGACGCTGGGCTGATCGTGCTGTAGAGCGCTCAGCCGGCCCCTCCGATATAAAATTCGGCCATGTCGTCCAGCCGCAGACAGCCCAGGCGGCGGTGAGACGCCTTTAGGTTGCCGCAGCCGCAGTCGATGTCGATGACGCCCTTCCCGTGCCAGATGGAGAGATCCTCCTCCTGTCTGCCGGTGAGGAAAACGGTGGGGGTGTGGCCCACGATGCAGACGGTATCCGGCCAGGGGCTGATGCTGTCCGGCTCCACCCGGCCCCAGATGCGGGCGTCCCGGTCGTTGCCGGGGAAGCCGTGGACCAGGTGGAAGCGCTGACCGCCCACCTCCAGGTCCAGGTGATCCGGCAGGCCGGAGAGAAAGCGCAGGAACCGGGCCTTTTCCAGCCGTGTCCGGTGGTAGAGCAGCTCCCGGTAGGTGGACATACCGCCGTTCTGCCGCCAGAGCTCCCGGGCGCCGAACTCGTTGTGAGGACCCAGGGTACACAGGCACATCTCCTCGTGGTTGCCCAGGAGCATGGTCATGTTGGGCGCGTCCATGACCTTCTGGAGGGCGTCCAGGCCCAGGGGGCCCCGGTCGATAACGTCGCCCAAAATGTACAGGTGGTCGGCGTCGGAAAAGCGGATCAACTCCAGCAGCTGCTCAAACTTGTCCAGCTCGCCGTGGATGTCTGACACACAGTAGATCATGGCGGATGCTCCTCTCAGATGGATTGATGGAATCTTATCACAGTGTGGACCCGGATACAAGTGCCGGAGCGGCCGCGCGTCCCGGTATGTGGAAGAGGCTCGACACGCTGAAACTGAAGCTGAAAAAAGAAACTTCCGAGGCATACAGCCTCGGAAGTTTCTTTTTTTAAGTCGATTCCGCCGCCTGCAAGTCCTTCCGCTTCGCGTCCTGTTCAGCGCGGTAGGCCCGGGCCGCCTGGTCTGCGGCCCGTACCCGGTCCACCAACCCGTCCTCATAGATGTCCCGGTACAGGAAGGAGAGCACCTCCATCCGTACATTCTGGGCGGGGGCCCCCTCCTCCGTCTGGAACGGTTGCAGCACCAGATCCACGGCATAGAAGGGCGCCCCTGCATCGTCGAACCGGGATTTGACGTCAAGCAGGACGGCGGCCATGTGCTCGGCGTCGATATCCGCAGGGTCGTGGTAGAGGTAGAGAACAAGGCGTCCGGCCTCCGCCCCCAGCGCGGCAATGTTGTAGACCTTGTCCAGCTCCAGCGTACTGGTGCGGATGGCATAGGGATATTCCTGGACAATGTCGGCTTCCTGGTCGGACCAGAACTCCAGATTGCCAAAGGCGATGTGACTTTCGTAGGGAAAGGAGGGGCTTTCCAGGACCGTGTCGGCCAGGGCGCGGTAGGCCATGGAGAGCCGCTCGGCCGTGTTGTTGCGCTCCGTGACCCGGTAGTCATAGTCGTCGTATACCAGTCTGCCGGTCATGCTGAGGAAGAGCGTGAAGGAGCTGTCCTCGCTGGAGGGGGACTTGATGTGGGCGTGGTACCCGGTGTCTTTAAAGCTGTAGTTCAGCCCGTCGATGTAGAAATCGCGGCCGGGATAGACCTCAGCCAGATGCGTTTCCGCAGTCCGTGCGGCCAGCGCCCTGGAGACCGGGTTTCCGATGAACACGTTGGCGAACCAGCCCAGACCGGCCAGAATGGCGACGGCGGCAGCAGCGGCAAGCAGCTTCAGGGTTTTCTGTTTCATGGTCGTTCAGCGCTCCTTTCTGAGGGCGAAATGCAGCAGCCATGCCGCAGCGGTCCCGAGGATGGCAAACACGCTGTAAAGGGCGGTCCACAGCAGCACCGAAGGGAGGTCCAGGTGCTCCGTGCCCCACAGCAGTCCGAGCAGATTGGTGGCGAGGTGGGTCGCCAGCATCAGGAGCGGGACGAGATACAGGGCTTTTATTCGGAAGATATAGTACCCCAGCGCGCCGATTGCCGGCATGATAAGGGTGTTGTAGAACATGTCCTGCCCGGCCGTCAGGCTCAGGCCGAAGAAGATGCCGAACATCATCAGCGTGGCGGTGGACAGCCGCAGATTTCTGTGGAGCCTTTTCAGGGCGCGCCCCGTGTCGGCCTGCGGGGGGAGCGCCCCGTGGAGCGCGTCCCGGCAGTGCTGGCAGGCCGCGACATGGGCCTCCACCGCCCCGACGCTGTCCCCGCTGGCCACTCCGTCCTGGACCAGTGGCAGCAGATCCATGCACACCTCACAGCTGATCTCATTCACAGCCAAATCCCTCCTTCTTCAACTGCTGTCGGATCTTTGCCCTGGCCCGGAAGTCGATGACCCGGGCCGAGCTTTCCGAGACGCCCGCCGCCGCCCCGATCTCATAAAAGGAGAGCCCCTCCAGGCGCATCCGGACGATCCTTTGTGTCCGTTCCGGCTCCTGCGCGAGCAGTTGAAAGATCCTGGAGACCGTCTCCCTGGCGTGGTACTGCTCCTCCGGCGAGGGGACCGGCGCTTCCAGAAACTCCGACAGGATCTCCGGCGCGGTCTGGCGCGGATGCTTCCGGAGGTGGGAGTACCACTTGTTCCGCGCGATGGAAAAGAGCCATGTTTTTGCTGTGGCCTCCCCGCGAAAGGCCCCGATGCCCCGTGCGGCGGCCATAAAGACCTCCTGCGCCAGGTCCTCGGAGAGGGAGGCGTCATGACTCAGGTTGTACAGGTAGCGGTAGACGTCTTTATAGTGGGCGGTAAACAGCCCTTCCAACTGCCGGTCCATCCTTCCCCCTCCTCTCACCTGATTAGTCGCCGGAACGGAGCGTTTGTTACAGTATACCTGAAAGCTGGGGGCGGGGGAAGCGGGCAGCTTCCATAAAAAGCAGAGATTCCCTGTCAACGAGTGGAAAAGGCCTTTTCAAGCCCAGCGAAATGTGGTAAAATCAGACCAACACAGGGTTCCGGCGGGGGCTGCGCGCCTGCGCTGGTTCCGGACAGCGATTTTTATGATAATTGAATGAGACCGGCCGCGCAAGGGACGTCCCTTGCATGTTCTATCGCGATAGAACATGATAGACCGTTGAACCGGCTTTTGCGCGGCCCCGGTCATAGCTCGATTATGCGCTCCCGCCGCGGCGGTACAGACGCGGGTGACTTGAACAGGGGGAGCACCATAGAAAAAGCTGTCCAAAATACTTGACAGGAGGCAAATCATGAAGAAAAAAGTATTATCCCTGCTTCTCTCGTGCGCGCTGATTCTTTCCCTGCTTCCGGTAACTGTACTGGCTGTGGAAGAACCCGCAGAAGAGCCGGGGGTCCCCCTGACGGACCTCACCCCGGCGGAGCCTGTGAATGAGGACACGGCAGCGGCCGGGGAACTGGAAGCTGACGCTGCACCTCTGGCGAACGATGGAATGTCCGGCAACTGCGGCCCAGCGGGCAACGAGGCTGCTGTGAAATGGGAGTTGAAGCAGAACAACTCTGATTCCAGCGATCCCACCTATACCCTCACCATCTCCGGCAACGGCGATATGAAAGATTTTGAAGTGAAGAAAGCACCCTGGTTTACAGCTTTGAATGGTTCGACTACTTCAATCACCGCTGTAACGATTGAGGACGGTATTACAAGCATTGGTGACTATGCCCTCTCCAAGCTGTCCAACTTAAAAACGATTAACGGGAATGATACATCAACCACGAAAAAAATCGTGTTTCCGGCCCAGTTGACCAGCTGGGGATATAGCCTCAATGGGAGCGGACTTTCGGGTGTGCTTTCTTTTCCTGAAAACTGCCAGTTGGAAGATGAAAGTAGTCTGAATATTTTCGGAAACAACAATATTACCGGTGTGGACTGGACCAATTACCCCCTTACGTCCATTCCTGCACACTGGACAGAATATGGAACAGCGCATACCGCATTGACTGATTTGGGGTTACATACGCTCCCTGATACAGTGACCACCATTGGAGATTATGCGTTTAAAAACTTCCAAGGCACTTCGATTGAAATCCCTGATACCTCTATTCAGTATGGGGTGGGGGCCTTTGTGAACAGCAAACTAACCACTGCCACTATCAATGTTGAAAAAGTGGACAGTGCGCTGTCCGAGGACATGTTTTCAAGCAACACAGCATTAACAGCAGTGAACTTTGTTGGAAATAATCTGAAAGAAATTCCTGCGGGCACTTTCCACGATACGAAGCTCGCTTATTTGGCAGTCCCGTATGGTGTTACGACCATAAAGAGTAGTAGCACCACTGCCACAGAACACGCATCGACTTTTGGAATAGGTTCCAGCCAAACTAATTTGGACACCGCTGTTGCGTTTGCTTTTCCATCCACCCTCACAAATATTGAGGTATTTAACAATCAGGACGAATTGTTCGGCAACCGTACAGCCTCTAATGTAAACATATTAGCTCCGGCCTCTTTTGAATGGGGAACGATTGACGGCGGCTTGAAAAATATTGGCTCTGGCGTCACAATCGGCAATGGCTTTAATGGACTTTATCGATACAATCTGGCAACAACAGCAACCTATGGAGATACTGTAAAAGTTTTCAGCGTTACCAACAGCTCCAATGAGGCTTGCACTCTGCCAGAGTCTTTCGGCACGATTTCTTATGAAATTGAGGATGAGACAGTTCTAAATTCTGAGTTGAAAGCTGTATCTGTGGGTGATACACGGGTAGGAGTTTTCATCACTAAGTCTGGCGCAGACACGAAGACCAAAATTGCGGAAACAACTATTAAAGTCACTCCCAAGGAAATCACGGTTTCCATGGAAAACGCAACCGTAAACTATGACGAGCAGCCCCATACCATCGAGGCAAAGCCTGCGGAGGGCGGAACACTTCCCAAAGATCTGGAGCTGGTATACAGTTACAAAGAATCTGCCGCAGGTGACAGCGCCTATATTCCTGTCGCCCCCACGCACCCCGGCACCTATACCGTCAAGGTGGAGAGTGGCAACCCCAACTATACGCTGACCGGCCCCACCACCGCCACGCTGACGATTTCCGAACCCCAAACGGCACAGGATGTGAGCGATCAGGTTGCTGTGACTGACCCCTCTCTGGTGTATGACGGC
>CAUWDA010000064.1:0-11798 GCA_963557075.1 uncultured Flavonifractor sp.
GCCACCATCCTGGCCCGCTTCTGCGCCGGGAAATAAGGGCGCAGCTCCTTCGATAAACAAACAGGGCCTGCTGCTAAATTATAATTCTGCTCTGCACAAGCCTGTCATTGCGAGCCAGCGAACACGCTGGCGTGGCGATCCGTTTTCTCAGCAATAGAGACGGATCCCCACGAAAAATGGCCGCCCATCGGGCGGCCATTTTTTTCGGAATGACAGTAGGGCGGGGGCTTGCCCACGCCGCCTAACATTTCCGGATGTATGGAAGAAGCGCGGGCTGTCGGCCCCGGCGGGATACAGGCGGGCGATTTTGGCGGAAAAAAGAAAGCGCGCGATTTTGCTTGCAATCGCCGGCGGGCTGCGCTATAATGGGACACGATAAATGAATATCAAGCAGATACGATGAGAAACTTGTGTAAGGCAGGTGCTCTTTGTCACAAGCCGGTGGAAGTCCGGCGCGGTGGCCGTGATCGTCGCAGGACGTCAGCCGGCAGTGATCGTACATCAGGTGGCACCTTGGGAGAATCGTAGGCTGTTTTGCGTCTGTGCGGTCTTTCCAAAGGGAAGGGACCGCATTTTTTGTTGTGCAAAACTGGGTTCTGAGGTGCCTGAAATCAGACAAGTGAACTTTTTGTGGCCGGTTTGGTGATTCTAACCGGCTGAACAAGGGAATCGGGTGAGAATCCCGAACGGTGACCGCCGCTGTATGCGTGATGTCCGCTGCTCGTTACGAAAGTAGTCATTGGGGACGTACCCTGAGAAGGCAGAGTAGATCGGCGAAGGCAGGAAGTACCCTGCCCCAAGCGTGAGTCAGAAGACCTACAAAAAGAGTTTGGCCAGGTGCGGGACGCCGCAGCTGGCATTGGATGCGCGCAGAAAGACGGCTGTGGATCGAAAGATCCGCAGCCGTTTTTTTGTTGGGAGGAGGACAAGGGGATGGAAGCGGAAAAGGTCCTGTCACAGAAGGCGGAGATGCTGGACAGGCTTCGGGAGGGCCGGGACGTGGACGGGGAGGCGGCGGTGTGCGCCGCCCTTTCCGACGAGGAGCTGCTGGACCTGCTGCGGGAGACCGCCGGACGGCTGGGCCACTCGCCCGCCCAGGGGGAGGTCCACTGGCTGCTGCGGGACTGCCTGCGGAGCCGGTTCAAAAACTGGCCGGGAGCGCTGCGGGCCGCCGGGCTGAGCCGGTCGGCAGGCCGGGGCGGCGTCCCGGTGGAACAGATGGCCCGGGAGGAGGAGGAATACCGGCGGCTGCTGGCGCAGGTGCGGGAAACGGCGGGGCGGCTGGGCCGGATGCCACACCCCTCAGAGCTGCCGGAGGTTTGCGGGAAGCTGAAAAAGCGCTGCCGCAGCTGGGGCGAGGTGCTGTCCGCAGCCGGTGCGGAGGAGGCGGTCGCCGGTAGTTTGCGCAAGGCGGAGGACCTGGGCGAGGAGGACCGGGAACGGCTGGAGCAGCTGCGGGCCATCGCCCTGACCCTGAACCGGGCCCCGATGCGGGGCGAGGTGGAGACAATGCTGCGGGAGCCGCTGCTCCGGCGCTTCGGCTCCTGGCGGAGCGTCCTCTATCAGATCGACCTGGAGCCGGTCAGGCGGATCGCCCCCTTTGTCAACGCACCTCTCCAGCGGGAGGAAGGCCGGGCCAGAGCCGCCCACCGGGGGGACCTGTACGACTGCCACTACCGGCTGCTGCGGCTGACGCCGGAGACTGCCGCGGACCTGGAAATGGTGCGGGAGCTGGCGGAACAGCTGGGGCGTCCGCCCCGCAGGCAGGAGGTATCGCCGGAGATCCGCCGCCGCTTACAGGAGGCCTGCGGCTCCTGGTCCAACGCCCTGTTCCAGCTGGACCTCCGGGAGGAAAAAACGCAGAACGGGAATACCGCGCGGACAGACTGCGCGTATCCATACGCAGAAAACGAAAGAAAGGGAGAAGAATGATGAAGAAAAAACGTGTACTTACCCTGCTGCTGAGCGCGGCCCTGGCCCTGTCCCTGGCGGCCTGCGGCGGGACAAACGCCGGGGAGAGTCCTGCCCCGGTGAGCTCGGAGACCCCCGCCGCGGTCGTGGACCAGACCAAAGAGATCGTCTTTGCTGCCTCCCGGGACCAGTGCCCCGGCGAGCAGGACGCCTACTACGCCGCTATGTCCCTGGGCGTGTGGGAGCCCCTCATCACGAAGGATGAGAACGGCAAGCCTGCCCCCGCCCTGGCCGAGAAGTGGGAGCACAACGAGGACTCCACCGTGTGGACCTTCCACCTGCGGGAGGGCGTGACCTTCTCCAACGGGACGCCCTTCAACGCCGATGTAGTGCTGGCCAACTTCGACCGGATGAAGAAGGGCCCCTTTGAGTCCTCCTTCTACGGCATGAACATCGACTCCATCTACCCCGGTCTGGTCTCCTATGAAAAGACCGGCGACTACACCGTGGTGCTCACCCTGTCCGAGGGACAGCCCCTGCTGGACTACACCATGGTCAACTACGGCTCCGCCATCTTTGAGCCCTCCTGCTTCGCCGAGGACGGTAACTTTGCCGGGTTCCCCATCGGCACCGGCCCCTATGTGGTGAAGGAGAACGTGCTGGGTCAGTACTGCGTGATTGAGCGCAACGACAACTACTGGGGCACCCCCGGCATTGCCAAGACCTTCCGCTTCAAGGTCATCCCTGATCCCGAGACCCGCTACACCGCGCTGCGGGCCGGCGAGGTCCAGGGCCTGTGCGATCTGGGCGCCATCTCTCCCTCTCAGGCGGCTGAGATCGACGGAGACCCGGCCTACAACGTGTCCGTGGGCGATTCGGGCATCACTCACTTCCTCAACGTCAACGGCGGGGCCTTCCCCTTCAACGACGTGCGGATGCGGGAGGGCCTGTCCCTGCTGCTGGACCGCAAGACCATCATCGACAGCTTCTATAACGGTTACGGCATCGCCGCCGGCGGATTTTTGAATTACACCTCCGCATTCTTTGCCGAGCAGCCTGTCCAGCATGACCCCGAGAAGGGCGCCCAGCTCATCCGTGAGGTGGTGGGCGACAAGGAAGTGGAGCTGCTGTTCCTGCTGCCCAATGGCGACGCCAACCGCTACCCCTATCAGGAGGAGGCCGAGTACATCCAGGCCCTGCTGGAGAACATTGAGGGCACCAACATCAAGGTCAGCATCCAGAAGATGGACTGGGGCCCCTGTAAGGACGAGATGGAGGCGGGCAGATATAACCTCTGCCTGAAGATCCAGGGCCTGCCCTCCGCCAACCCCTTCTCTCTCTTCAAGGGCTTTCTGTACACCGAGGGCTCTACCAACATCAAATACGGCCTGGGCTATCACAACGACCATGTGGACGCGCTCGTCGAGGAGGCGGCCGCCTGTCTGGACGCCGGCCGTCTGACCGAGATCTATACGGAGCTCCAGGAGATCTCCGCTGTGGACTTCCCCAACATCCCGGTGCTCTACTCCCAGGAGGTGGTGGCCTCCTCCAGCGATATCACCGGCTATCAGGCCACGGTGTACGGCCTGACCGGCTTTACCCAGGTCGGCTGGGCAGAGTGAGTCCGGAACGGCAAATAGAGGTTCAAACAAGCCCCCGTCCTGCGGCGGGGGCTTGTTTTCGACGTCGTGCGCAACTTTGAAAGGCGGTGGACCATGGCGATTGTGAAATATATTGCCCGCAGGCTGCTGGTGCTTGTGCCGGTGCTGCTGGGCATCTCTCTGGCGGCTTTTCTGCTGGGCCGGATCGCCCCCGGTGACCCGGTGGACGATGCGCTGTTCCGTATCGGCATTGAATTTCCCACGGAGGAGGACCGGGCGGAGATGCGGGCAGAGCTGGGACTGGACAAGCCCCTGCCGGTACAGTATCTGGACTGGTTGGGGAAAGCGCTTCACGGGGATCTGGGCCGCTCCTACATCGGCAACCGGGATATCGCCCACGAGCTGATGACCCGGCTGCCTATTACCCTCAAGGTCTCGCTGGCGGCCATGGCGGTCGCCATCCTGTTCGGCGTAGGAGGCGGCGTGCTGATGGCGGCCTGCCACGGCACCTGGCTGGATACTGTGCTGAAAGGTCTGTCCACCCTGCTGCTGTCGGTGCCCGGTTTCTGGCTTGCGCTGCTCCTTATCACCGTGTTTGCGGAATGGCTCCACCTGCTGCCCACCAGCGGCCTGGACCGGGGGCTGGCCTCCCTGGTGCTGCCTGCGGTGGCGTTGGCTGCCGCCAATGTGGGCTCCACCTCCCGGTTTACCCGGGGCAACATCCTGGCGCAGCTGGGGGAGCAGTACATCGTAGTGGCCAACGCCAAGGGCCTGTCCCAGCGGGCGGTGATGGTGGGACACGCCTTCCGTAACTCCCTGGTCCCCATCATCACCCTTATCGGAAACTACTTCGGAGGCATCCTGGGAGGGAGCACCATCATCGAGACGGTATTCGGCATTCCCGGCTTGGGCAGCTATGTGCTTGCCGCCATCAACAACCGGGATTATCCGGTGATCCAGGGGTATGTACTCATCACGGGGGCCACATTTGTACTCATCACCCTGGCCATCGACCTGCTCTACATCGCGGTGGATCCCAAGATCCGCCTACAGGGGGGAGAGGCATGACAAGACGGCAGAAACAGAATATCCAGCTGGCGGTGGTCTGCTCCATCCTGGGGGCTATCGTCCTGATGACCATTTTTGCCCCCTGGCTGGCTCCCTATGATCCCCTGAAGGTCGACATGGAGATCCAGCTGCTGGACCCCTGCCGGGCCCACCCGCTGGGGACCGACGCCCTGGGGCGGGATGTGCTCAGCCGCGTCATTTACGGCGGGCGGGCTTCGCTGCTCCTGGCGGTGGTGGCCACGGTCTGCTCCATGGCGGTGGGACTGGTCATCGGCATTCTGGCGGGCTACTGCGGCGGGGTGGTGGATGGAGTCATCACCGCCGTCACCAACGTCTTTCAGGGCCTGCCGGGTACGGTGCTGATGATCGCGCTGGTGGGCATCCTGGACCGGGGAAACAAGAGTATCGTTCTGGCGCTGGTCATCACCTCCTGGGTGGGGTTCTCCCGGCTGGTGCGGGGAGAGGTCATGCGGGTCAAAAATGAGATGTACATGGAGGGGATGCGCTGCCTGGGAGCGGGGCATCTGCGGATCATCCTCCGCCATGTGCTGCCCAATATCCGCACCAATATCATCCTGCAATTCACCACCCGGGTGGGCCGTGTGGTACTGTCGGTGGCTGGACTGAGTTACCTGGGTCTGGGCATCCAGGCCCCCACCCCGGACTGGGGCGAGATGGTCAGCGGGAGCGCCCGCCGCTATTTCCGCAGCGCGCCCCATTTGCTGTGGGCCCCGGGGATCTGTATCATCCTGCTTACGTTATCCATCAACCTGCTGGGGGATCTCCTGCGGGACCGGCTGGACGTGAAACAGGATTCCGTAAAGGAGCTGTGACCATGGTACCGGATATTGAAATACAGGACCTGTCCGTATGCTTTGATACCGCCCAGGGGCCGGTGTATGCCGTCAACGGCCTGTCCACCACCTTTCGGGCGGGGCGCATCTCCGGCGTCATCGGCGAGAGCGGAAGCGGCAAGAGTGTCATGGGGATGTCCCTGCTCCGGCTGCTGCCCAATACGGCCCGGGTGACGGGGAAGTGCTTCTTCGGCGGCGACGAGCTCTACTCCATGCCGCTGCGGCAGCTGCGCAAGCTGCGGGGGGCGGCCATCGGACTCATCCCCCAGAATCCCAACGCCTCCCTGGATCCGGTGATGAAGCTCCGCCGCCAGCTCACCGAGGCCATCACCACCCACGGCAAATGGAAGCGTCGGGAGGCGGAGGCCCAGGCTGCCGACCTGCTCCGCCGGTTTGGCTTTGAGGAGCCGGAGCGCATTCTGAACCAATATGCCTTTCAGATGAGCGGCGGCATGAATCAGCGGCTGGTATCGGCGCTGGGGCTGGCCTGCCGGCCGGGGTGGGTCATCGCGGATGAGCCCACCAAAGGTCTGGACGCGGTGATCCGCAACCAGGTGTACGCCGTCCTGCGGCAGATCTACACCGAGCACCATTGCAGCATGATCGTCATTACCCACGATCTGGCCCTGGCCCGCCGGCTGTGCGACGACATCCGGGTGCTCTACATGGGACAGATCATCGAACAGGGAACGGCGGCGGAGGTCATGGAGCGCCCAAGACACCCCTATACCGCCGGCCTGATCCACTCCCTGCCCAGCCGGGGCATGGAGCCCATACCGGCGCCGGACCCGGAGCGGCTGGGCCACAGCGGCTGCCCCTTCTATCCCCGCTGTGCCCGGGCCGTGGAGCGGTGTGGCCGGGAAAGGCCCGGGGATCAGCTCCTGCCGTCGGGCGGAAAGGTGAGGTGCTTTCTCTATGAGTAATGTGCTGGAGCTGGATAAGGTCTGCCGGGATTTTACCAGCGGCGTGTTCCGGACCCACACCGTCCACGCCGTGGATCAGGTGAGCTTTGCCCTGGAACGGGGCAAGACCTTTGGACTGGTGGGCAACAGCGGCTGCGGCAAGACCACGCTGTCCCGCATGATCACCAAAGTCCTGCGGCCCACCAGCGGGCAGATCCGCTTTGAGGGCGAGGACATTGCCGGGTTTGACCGCGGACAGAGCAGAACCTACCACCGGCGGGTCCAGGTGATCTTCCAAAACCCGGAGGCATCTCTGGACCCCACCATGCGCATCAGGGACAGCCTGCTGGAGGCCATGGACATCCACCGCCTGGGGGAGGACCGGGAGGAGCGGATGGAGAAGATCCGGGGAACGCTGGGGCAGGTGGGTCTGCCGGAGTACCTGCTCTCCCGCTATCCCCATCAGATCAGCGGGGGAGAGGGACAGCGGCTGGTGATCTGCCGGGCGCTGCTGCTGGAGCCGGAGGTGCTGCTGCTGGATGAGCCCACCTCCATGCTGGATGTGTCGGTACAGGCCAGCATTATGAACCTGCTGCGGAATCTCCAGCGGGAGTTGGGATTGACCTATCTCTACATCACCCACGACATTGAGCTGCTGGGGTGGATCAGCCACACCATCGGCGTCATGCAGAAGGGCAGGCTGGTGGAGGTGGGCAGCCGGGACCAGGTGATGGAGGCGCCGGTCCACCCCTATACCAGAGAACTGCTCTATTCCTATACACACTGGGAAGGAGGGAGCGAGAGATGAAGGCACGGGTGCCGATACCTGACTTTGCCCGGCAGTGGACCGAGCATGTGGCGGCCAGCACGTCGCTCCGCATGACAGACGACGGGGCGGAACGGGCCTTCTGGCGGAGCTTCATGAAGCGGAAAACCTATGCCCCGGAGCCCTCTGCGATCCAGGTGCTGGAGCACCTGACCCCGCTGCTGCGGGAATATGGGGTGGAGACTGCCCTGGAGCTGGGGCCGGGCTGGGGCAGCTATACCCTGACGCTGGCAGAGCTGTGCCGGGAGGTGGCCTGCGTGGACCTGTCGCAGGATGTGCTGGACTTTGTGCTCCGGGCGGGGGCGGACCGCGGGCGGCGCAATATCACGGGCTTTCATGCCAAGTGGGAGGACTTTACGCCGGAGCGGCAGTATGATCTGGTCTTTGGGTACAACTGCTTTTACCGGCAGGCCGATTTAATGGACTGCTTCCGGCGGATGGACCGGGCGGCGGACAAGCTGTGCGTGGTGGGGATGAACACCGGGCTGGCCCCAGCCTGGGTCCGGGAGCTGGACGAGGCGGGGGGACAGGTAAGCTGGGAGTGGAAGGACTACATCTACTTTGTGGGGGTGCTCTATCAGATGGGCATCGACCCCAATGTGATGGTGCTGCCCTTTGAGAAGGAGATCTCCTATCCCGACACGGAGTCCCTGGTGCGGGGGGAGTGCGCCCGCTGCGCCCCCGGCGCTGTGGACCGGGAGACCGCCAGGGCCATCCTGTGCCGGCACTTTACCCCCACGCCGGAGGGCGGATGGCGGGCGACGGCGCGCTACCGCAGCGGCGTGGTATGGTGGACCCCCGTCCACCAGGAATAAGAAGGACAAAAACAGGGCTGGAACATCGCGATCAGATGTTCCAGCCCTGTTTTGTTACAGAGACTGCGGGAAGTGATGGGGCCGAGCGTCAGCCACGATAGCGGCGGTAGCCGGACCCTTTGCGCCCGCCGTAGCGGCGGTTTTTCCGGGTGAGCAGACGGTAGACCACAAAGCCCACAATGGCCAGGACCAGAATGACCAGCCCCAGCGCCAGCCAGCCCAGCAGGTTGAGCCCCTTCAGCAGGCTCACCGGATTCCAGGAGGCCTCCTCCACCTTGCGACCCTCCGGGGCGGCATACCGCCCGTCCACGGCGCCCATGGAGCGGAGATAGGAGGCCAGAGCGTACCACTCCTTTACCTCGGCGCCGCTGGCGGTGTAGATGATCTGGTCTTCAAAGTTGGTGACCGGTTCGCCCTGGGCGTTCTTGGGCGTGATGGTCAGCAGGCCGAAGGACTGGTCGTTGACGGTACCCAGCATCTGACCGGTGTACAGCCCGGTGACCACCCGGTAGAGCTTGTCATCCTCCAGGGGCACGGTGGAGCCGTCGGGCAGGACCTGGGCACAGCTGTTCACCCGGTTCAGGAGCATCCGGTGGGGATTCCAGGTCCAGGTCATGCCGGAGCCGTAGATCTGGGCGGCGGGCATCAGGGCGCTCACCGAGGCGTCCACCTCAAAGGCGTCCCTCAGCTCCCGCCCGGTGACCCACACCGAGATCAGCGGGTAGCCCGGCGTGCCGTCAGCCCCCGAGCCCAGGGAGGAGACGTTGAACACGTCGGAGGTGGTGATCTCCCCGGCGGAGAAGGACTCACGGATCACGCCGGAGGCCACCACCGCAAAGTCCACCGGCACATAGTCCTTTCCCTCCGCCTGCTGCACCGCATGGATGTAGGAGTCGGCGATCAGGTTGCCCAGCGGGTCCTCCCGGAGCTCCCTGCCGAACTGGGAGATGGGGGTAAAGTCAAAGTCAGAGCGGGCCAGGACCTGATCGAATTTCAGCCCGAACTGGGAGAGATACTCCTCCTCAATGAGGGGCTGGAAGGAATGGGCCAGCCGCTCCAGCTTCCGGTCTGCCGGTACGGTCTCATCCACCGGCACCAGCCGGTAATCGATCACAGTCTTTTCGCCGTCAGGGGACCATTTCAGGGTGATGGCGCCCAGATTGCTGGCGTACTCGCCGCAGGAGACGATAAGGGTGTTGTTGACCCGAATGGGTTCCTCCAGGGTGGAGTGGGTATGGCCCGAGATGATGACGTCAATGCCGTCGACCGCTTTTGCAAGGGCGTGGTCCTCACCCTTGCCGTCGACTGTGCCGCTGTGGGAGAGACAGATGATAAAGTAGGGCTCCTCCCGCCCGGCCAACTCCTCCTTCAGCGCCGCCACCGTCCGCTTTGCCGCGTCGACGGCGGGTTCAAACGCCATGCCGGACATGGGGGCGCAGGCATCGGCGTCCTCTCCCATCAGGCCGAAGATGCCGTAATTGACGCCGCCCCGGCTGAGGATCACATAGTCCTCCACGCCATAGGCGTCCATGGCGCGCGTCAGCTCCTGGCTCCCGGCTCCATCCAGCACGGTGCCGTTGGACTGGACAATAGCGGGGACCGGGCTGCCGCTGGCAGCCGCCGTCTCCAGCATCTGGGCCAGACCGGCGGCCCGGTAGTCGAATTCGTGGTTGCCCAGGGTGACCACGTCGTATCCCATGGCGCCCAGCGCCTTCAATTCCGGGGCCTGGGTGGCGTAGATGGTCTGGAACAGAGTACCCATGGAGAAGTCGCCCCCGTCCACCGTAATGGCGTTGGGGTACTTCACCCGCTCCCGCTCCAACAGGGTGGCCAGACGGGTGTACCCGCCGTACTCGCCGCCGTCCTCTGCCGGGGCCGGATAGAAATGGTCGTGGGTATCATGGGTAAACAGGATGGTGGTCTCATAGGTGGGCGCGCTGGCGGATGCACCGCAGGCCAGCGTCAGTGCCAGCACCAGAACTGAAAAAGCCACCGTAAAAAACCGTTTCAAGCCAAGATGTACCATGCTTCTCCCTCCTTGCCACCATTTTGCCACAGTTTGCACCAAAAAGAAAGGATAAAATAAAAGAAAGCTTTGGATGTATTTTTAGCTTGACAGGGGGGCGCTTCTTTGGTATACTAATTCCGCACAATAAAGCAGGAAGGTACCCCCGTCCTCACCTCCAGCAGCAGCGAAGAGGTCAACATGGTCAGCGGCGCGCCGTATATGCGGCGGGGCTGTTGTGTTGTGGCGCGGGTACCGGAATGGTAACCGCGTTTTTGTATGCAAAAGTGAAGTGGAGGTGCTTTCGTATCAGCAAACAGGGTCATCAGATCAACGAAGAGATCCGCGACAAGGAAGTTCGGCTCGTCTCCGACAGCGGCGAGCAGCTGGGGATCATGTCCGCCCGGGAGGCGCTGGAGCGCGCCATCGAGCAGAACCTGGACCTGGTGAAGATCTCTCCGAACGCCGTGCCCCCCGTGTGCAAGCTCATGGACTATGGCAAGTACAAGTTCGAGCAGACCAAGCGGGAGAAAGAGGCGCGGAAAAACCAGCATGTTGTGGAGATCAAGGAAGTCCGGATGTCTCCGGGCATCGATGTGAACGACTTCAACGTCAAGCTCCGCAACGCCCAGAAGTTCCTGGGACAGGGCAATCGGGTGAAGGTCACCGTTCGCTTCCGCGGCCGTGAAATGGCTCACACCGATATCGGCAGGGGCCTGCTGCTCAAGTTTGCGGAACAGTGCAGCGAGGTGGCCGCGCTGGACAAGGACCCCAAGCTGGACGGACGGCACATGTCCATGTTCCTCTCTCCCAAGGTTGTCAAGGAAGGAAAAAAATCCTGACGCATCCCATGAAATCCAAAGACAAAGGAGTTAACCACCATGCCTAAACTGAAAACTCACTCCGGCGCGAAGAAGAGATTCAGCCTGACCAAGTCCGGCAAGGTCAAGCGCGCCCATGCGTTCAAGTCCCACCTGCTCAACGGCCACGGCAAGGACACCAAGCGTAAGAGAGGCCTCCGCGCCGGCGCTTATGCGGACAAGACCAACGCGCCCGCCATCAAGCGCATGATCCCCTACAAATAAGATATTTTACTTTACCTTAACATAGGAGGCTTTTTAGAATGGCTAGAGTCAAAGGCGCGATGATGACGCGCAAGAGAAGAAATAAGATCCTCAAGCTGGCCAAGGGCTACTGGGGCGCCAAGAGCAAGCACTTCAAGATGGCCAACGAGCAGGTCATGAAGTCCCTGTCCTACGCCTACACCGGCCGCCGGCTGAAGAAGCGTGATTTCCGCTCCCTGTGGATCACCCGTATCTCCGCCGCCTGCAAGATGAACGGCATGAACTACTCCACCTTCATGAACGGCCTGAAGAAGGCCGGCGTGGAGATCAACCGCAAGATGCTGGCTGAGCTGGCTGTCAACGACAAGGCCGCTTTCACCGCTCTCACCGAGATGGCTAAGGCCCAGCTGGCCTGAGCGCCTGTCCCGCAACGTGCATGATAAAGGCCCGGAACCGATCGGTTCCGGGCCTTTCAGTTTGCCCGCAAAGGCAAACTGGCGCAGGAAAGAGACTATGCCCTGCAAGGAGAAAAGCTCTCGGCAGAGTTTCGCCGCCCGCAGGCGGCAAAAAATCGAATCAAAACGGGGCTTGCTGCGACATTTGCAGCAAGCCCCGTTTCATTGTAAGACGAGCGTTTTTTCCAGGGAGGTTATCTCAGGCGGCTCAGATGCCGTCCTTCAGGCGGAGGATATACATGCCGTCGTGCCAGGTATCCATATAGATATAGCCGCGGTCGTCCACCACGCAGTCCT
>CAUWDA010000065.1:0-11343 GCA_963557075.1 uncultured Flavonifractor sp.
AGTGTGCTCACTGGCTCGCAATGACGGACTTGTGCAGAATGTCAATTTTGCAACAAGCCCTTTTTATTACGGGGCATGGGTCTGCGGGATATCCACATATTACCGCAGGCTCTCTGCCTTTTCCTTGATGAAGTGCCGCAGCCAGGAGGCGGTGGCCTTATTCTCCAGTGCAAAGTCGATGGTAGCCTCCAGGAAGCCGCAGAGGTTGCCGGTGTCGTACCGGCGGCCGTCGAAGTTGACCGCCACCATCCGGCTCTTGCGGCACAGTTCCCGCAGGCCGTCGGTGAGCTGGATCTCGCCGCCGTAGCCCGGCTTCAGATCCTCCAGAATATCGAAGATCTGGGGGGTGAGCACATACCGGCCCAGGATGGCATAGTTGGAGAACATCTCCTGGGGGGTGGGCTTTTCGTTCATATCGGATACGTCGAAGATCCGGTTTTCCAGAGGGGAGATCTTGACGGAGGAGTAGCGGGAGATGGCCTCGGTGGACACCTTCTGCACACCCACGGCGGAGGCGCCGTATTTCTCCGCGCCCTCGATAAGCTGGAGGGTCACCGGCTTTTCCGCCCGCATGATATCGTCCCCCAGCAGCACGGCAAAGGGCTCGTCCCCCACAAAGCGCTTGGCCCGGTAGATGGCGTGGCCCAGGCCCTTGGTCTCCTTCTGGCGCACATAGAAGATATTTGCCAGGTCGGCGGCCCGGCGAACCTCCACCAGTTCACGTTCCTTGCCGGCCTGGAGCAGACGGGTCTCCAGCTCGGGGTAGTAGTCAAAGTAGTCGTCCATGGCGGACTTGGCCCGGTTGGTGACAATGAGGATATCCTCGATTCCGGAGGCCACCGCCTCCTCAATGATATACTGGATCACCGGCTTGTCCACCATGGGAAGCATCTCCTTGGGGACGGTCTTGGTGGCGGGGAGCATCCTTGTCCCCAGACCAGCGGCGGGAATAACGGCCTTGCGGACTTTCATGGGGAATCCTCCTTGTTAGGTTGAGATAGGGCGGCCTCAGCGGGCCAGCCGGCGCGCCGGGATCATGGCGCGGAGAAAACGTACTTTGGGCAGAGCCGCCAACAGGACGGTGCCCAGCACATAGCAGGCGGCAGCCTCACCGACCACAAAGGTCCAGAGGTTCAGCCAGTAGGACGCCCAGAATGCGCCGTTGATGGCCCCGGCGGCGGCCCAGGCCCACATGGGAGGGAGCAGCAGGGCGTTTATCACAATGGGGGGCAGGGCGGCCAAATACCAGCGGGGCATCCTGGCGGAGAGCCAGGCAGCAATGGCAGTGGCCAGGGTGCCTACCACCATATCAATGGGCCCGTAGGGCGAGAGAATATTGGTCAGCAGGCAGCCCAGGGCCAGACCCGGCGCGGTGGCTGGGAAGAGAAAGGGCAGAACAGTGAGGGCCTCGCCCAGGCGGACCTGCACCGGTCCGAAGGTGAGCCGAAAAATGTTGCCGAAGTAGCATAGTACAAAGTAGATGGCCGCCGCCATGGCGGCAAGGGTGAGATCGCGGGTGTTGAATTTACGCATGTTGAACTCAGAACCTCCATTTTGGTATTTAGAGAACGGCGGTGAGTCCCGCCGAACGAACGCGGCAGAGCCGCGCTTGGACCGGGTGTGGAAACCGGTCAAATTTATTTTAACATATTCCCCCGGGTATGGCAAGCGGAGGAGCCGGGGAGGAGGAAGAGTGATTTACAGGGGCCGCAGAACCTGCTATACTGGAAAAAAGAATACAAAAGGGGGAGAACGCGGTATGGAGCATTCGACAGCCCGGGCCCGCCGTCTGGCGGTGAAACAGGCGCTGGAGGAGACGGAAGAGCCTCTTAACGCTACGGCGCTGGCCAAACGCTTTTCTGTAAGCCGGCAGATCATTGTGGGGGACGTGGCCCTGCTGCGGGCGGCGGGAGAGGAGATCCTGGCCACACCCCGGGGCTATGTGCTGGGCAGACGAAGCGCCGGAGAGGAGTACCGGGTGGCCTGCATCCATACGCCGGAGGAGATGGAGGACGAGCTCAACGCCATCGTGGACGCCGGAGGCGAGGTGGCGGATGTGATCGTAGAACACCCGGTATATGGACAATTGACAGGCATATTGGGCGTCAGATCCCGATATGATGTACAGGAGTTTTTGAGACGGGTGTGGGAGGACGGAGCCCGCCCTTTGTCTGATCTGACAGGGGGGATCCACCTGCATACGATTCGCTGCGCGGACGAGGAAACCTTTCAAAGAGTTCGGAAAGCACTCCAAAAAAGAGGGTTTTTGCTGAATATGTAAATTTAAAATGAAGGCCTGTCGATGGGCCTGTTAAATTTGCCGAAAAAGTATTGCCAAAGTGTGAATAATGGTGTATCATAGGGTACGAATCCTTGGGTTGGGGAGGCTTTAAGGGTTCGAAATTATAAGGGAGGGTTATTATGAACTCACCACGTATGCAACGCTTCGGCAGAATCCTGATGGTACTTTTTGCCCTGGCATGTGTCCTGACGACTGTCGCCTTTGCTGAGGGCGACGCACCGACCAGTGCGGTATACGGGACCATCGCGTCCCTGCTGCCCCCTGTGGTAGCTATCGGTCTGGCCCTGATCACCAAAGAAGTGTATTCGTCTCTGTTCCTCGGTATCCTGGCCGGCTGTTTCCTGCAGGTGAACGGCAATCCTCTGGACGCGTTCCAGTTCTTTGTCAGCCACCTGTGCTCCAACGCCGGCGGCAACATGGGCATCCTGATGTTCCTGGTCATCCTGGGCTGCATGGTGGCTCTGATGATCCGGGCCGGCGGCTCCAAGGCCTACGGCGATTGGGCTGTGTCCCACATCAAGACCAAGTCCGGCGCTCTGTGGTCCACCTTCATCCTGGCTCTGGTGCTGGGCGTGGACGACTACTTCAACAACCTGACCACCGGTAACGTGATGCGTCCCGTCGCCGACGGCCACCACATCTCCCGTGCCAAGCTGTCCTACATGTGCGACGCTACCGCCGCTCCTGTTTGTATCATGATGCCCGTGTCCTCCTGGGCCGCGGCCGTCACCGGCGTTATCGGCAACGAGGAGGTCGGCTTCCAGATCTTCCTGCGGGCCATCCCCTACAACTACTACGCCATCCTGACCCTGGTGTTCATCATGGTCATGACGAGCCTGAACATCGACTACGGTCCCATGCGCACCCACGAGCAGAACGCTGCCAAGGGTGACCTGTACACCACTCCCGAGCGTCCCTTCGCTGACGCCACCGAGATGAAGTTCAATCCCGAGGGCAAGGTCATCGACCTGGTCATCCCCGTGATCATCCTCATCATCGGCTGCGTGTCCGCCATGATCTATGTCGGCTTCCAGAACGGCGGTACCAACCTGATCACCGCCTTCGCCAACACCTCTGCGTTCGACGCTCTGCCCTTCGGCTCCCTGATCGCTCTGATCATCAACATGATCTACTTCATGATCCGTCGTTCCATGAAGTTCACCGAGCTGATGGACTGCCTGCCTGAGGGCTTCAAGCAGATGGTTCCCGCCATCCTGATCCTCTGCCTGGCCTGGACCATCGGCGACGTGACCAAGGGCCTGGGCGCTCCCCAGTTCGTGGCCGGCATCGTTGAGGGCCTGAGCGGCAGCCTGTACGCTCTGCTGCCCGCCGTGGTGTTCATCATCGCCGCTTTCCTGGGCTTCGCCACCGGTACTTCCTGGGGCACCTTCTCCATCCTGCTGCCCATCGTCATCCCCGTCTTCTCCGGCGGCACTCCCGCTGTTGACCTGACCGTGGCTGACCTGAACAACAACCTGCTGATGATCTCCATCGCTGCTACTCTGGGCGGCGCGGTTATGGGCGACCACTGCTCCCCCATCTCCGATACCACCATCATGGCTTCCTCCGGCGCTCAGTGCTACCACCTGAATCACGTGGCCACTCAGCTGCCCTACGCCGTGACTGTGGCTGCTGTGGCGTTCGTCAACTACATCATCACTGCTTTCATCAAGAACCCCATCATCTGCCTGCCCATCGCTATCGTGTCTATGGTGCTCGTCCTGCTGGTTATCGGCAAGGTCAACCACTCCATGAACCGTCACTCTCAGCGCGACTGAGATCTGTGACTGGCAGTTCGCAGACAAGAGATAATAGAAGGCCGCCGCTCTTCGGAGCGGCGGCCTTTTTAGTGCCTGTTGCAAAATGGACCTTTTGCACGAGTCTGTCATTGCGGGCCAGTGTGTGCAGAAGGTGAATTGCCCCGCAAGGGGCAAGAGAAGCCGCCCTGGGTGCTGGCGTGACGATCCGTTTTCACAGGAAATTGAGACGGAGCTCCATGAAAAACGGCCGCCCACTGGGCGGCCGTTTTTCTCGGAATGACAGGGCTTTTGTGGGGCTTGCGCAGTTTGTAATAGGCCGTTTTTGGCGCCTACTGTGTGGGGACGCGGGCGACCATAAAGGTCGCCCCTGCGAGAGACAGAGCGGCGGGAGGGGACGGTGGACGGCGTCCCGGGTCGTCACGCCCCGCAGAGAGGTGAGGGGACTCTTATAACGCAGCAGGGCGGCGGGGATGATCCCCCGCCGCCCTGTAGGTTCAGGCGCTCATTATCCTGGAAGATGGGATTCGGGCCGACCTGAGATGCTGCACCCGCAGGCTCAGCGGGTGAGCCAGAACAGGTTGGAGTCGGTCACAAAGTTGGGAGCGCTGTAGAGGACCAGCGCCTGGTCGATGCCGTTCTGCTGGATGTAGTCGGCGATAGACAGCTTGTAGTACCGCAGGTCCAGAAGGTGGATCTCAGAGAAATGAGGGGTGAGGAAGGGGACCACGGTATCGGCGTAGGAGTCCCGGATCACCAGAAGCTTGGGCTTGTCGGCGTTGGGGGTCTTGACTACACCCAGAGACTGGTTGCCGCCCAGAAACATGGAGTACTTGTCCTTGACGGAGAGGAAGGAGGTGTCGTACAGAGGACGGGGCACCTCCACCGGCTTGCCGGTGCTGTCGTAGGTGTGGCTGGTGACGGTGATGCCGGTATCGGGCACATAGGTGGTGATGGTGTCAGGCTTCACCCAGCGCACGCCGGAGGAGGAGAACACAGTGCCGTAGAACTCGGTGGAGCGGACGGTCTCGGTGTAGGTGTCCAGGGGTACGGGCGTAAAGCCCAGGGCAGAGGCCAGGCCGGTGTAGCCGTAATAGGCGCCCAGGCTGGTCCAGTGGTGGTCGGTGCGGTAGAAGATGGCCTCGTCCTTGTGGGCCATCAGGGGGGTGTACAGGTCGGCCCAGGTAGCGCCGGGAACGGCGGCCTTGGCCTGGTCCAGCAGAGCGGTCTGGCTGGCGTTGGGCGCGCCGGCGGGCAGCCGGTCGGCCCAGATGGAGGCCTGAGTGGGGATGAGGGAGAAAATCACCGGGATATCCACATGCTCCACAAAGGTATTCACATAATTCAGATTTTCACTTACCCTGCCGGCGTCAGGCTGGTCAAAGCGGGTGATGAGCGTGTCCTGGTCGCAGAAGTAGACGTTGTTGTTCTCCTTTTTGCCCAGGGCCCGCTCTGTAGAGGACTTCAGGCCGATCCAGGCGTCCCGGCCCACAAACTGGTCGGTGGTGTAGGTCTCAAAATCCTTCATGAAGGAGCCGCTGAGGAGGCTCTTGGCTGACAGCGCAGGCATCTGAGCCAGGTTGCGGTTCTCCATCTGAGAGAATTCCCGGTCGGGGGCGGCGGCATTGGCCACCAGGAACAGGCCGATAAAGGCACAGAACAGGGTGGTGATGAAGATACAGTACTTTTTCGACATGGTCAAGCCTCCAATCAGAAGCGGAAGTAGAGGAAGGGATTGTAAGTGGCGTCCACCAGGTAGGCGGTGGAGAAGATCAGACCGGCCAGCAGAAACACCGGCAGAATCACCTTGACGGCTTTGGCGGGCAGTTTGGCCCACAGCTTGGCAGCCAATGGGGTGGCAGCCACACCGCCGATGATCAGCATGGGCAGGAAAGAGGTGAAATAGTACCCCACCGACTCGTTGATCAGTCCGCCGGGGGCCATGCCGAACATGGAGGAGAGGAACACGCCCATGTGACCGAAGTCCTCCACGGCAAAGATGGCCCAGCTCACCAGCACCAGGAACAGGGTATAGATATGCTGGACAGCGGCGGGCAGCTTTTCCAGCAGCTTGCCCAGGAAAGCCTTCTCCAGAATGATCAGAGCGGCGAAGTAGAGACCCCAGATCAGGAAGTTCCAGCTGGCGCCGTGCCAGATGCCGGTGGCGGCCCACACGACCAGCAGGTTGAAGAACAGCCGGGGCTTGTTCACCCGGTTGCCGCCCAGGGGAATATACAGATATTCCCGGAACCAGGAGCCCAGAGAGATGTGCCACCGGCGCCAGAACTCGGTGACCGACTTGGAGATATAGGGGTAATTAAAGTTGCGCAAAAATTCAAAGCCCAGCATCCGACCCAGGCCGACGGCCATATCGGAGTAGCCCGAGAAGTCGAAATACAGCTGGAGGGAGAAGGCGACTACGCCCAGCCACGCGCCTGCGGTGGTGAGCTGGTCAGCGGGCATGGACAGATAGGCGTCCCACAGCTTGCCGATGTTGTTGGCCAGCAGTACCTTCTTGGCCAGACCCACCACAAAGACCTGCACACCGGCGGCGAACTGCTCCGGGGAGTGGGTGCGGTAGCTCATCTGGTCGGCCAGTTCCTTGTACTTGATGATGGGGCCGGCGATGAGCTGAGGGAAGAGGGTGACGAAGGTGCCGAAGCTGATGATGCTCTTCTGCACCTCCGCGTCCCCGCGGTAGATGTCTACCGGATAGGTCATGGTCTGGAAGGTATAGAAGGAGATGCCGATGGGCAGGGTCAGGTTGAACGTGGGGACGCTCAGGCCGAAATGCTGGAGCGTGCTGGCGACCAGGGTCCAGTACTTGAAGAAGAACAGGATAGCCAGGTTGAGCACCAGGGCCACCGCCACGGCGATCCGCGCACCTCTGTCGTTTCCGCTGACTTTACAGCGGGCCACCATCAGGCCTGCGAAGTAATCCAGCACGATGGTGAAGAGCATCAGCAGGATATACCTGGGTTCGCCCCAGCCGTAAAAGACCAGGTTGACCACCAGCAGCCACAGGTTGCGCCACTTCAGGGGGACGATATAGTAGACGAGTAATACAATGGGGAGATACAGGAACAAAAAATACAAACTGGAAAAGACCAACGGCTCACCTTCTCTTTACAGATCTCAGGAAAGGCGCCCGGCAAGCATGCCGCTGCCGGGCGCTGAGATGATTATACTGGGTGCTGCATCAGAGTGCAACTTCTATTCTGCCCAAATCTTTACTTTGTATAGCTGTTAAAGATGGAAACGGCGTCGTCAGCCAGGCTGCTGATGGCGAAGATCACGTAGTTGCCGTTGGTGACCAGCTTGTAGTTCTTCACCAGCTCGTGCTGCTCGGGCAGGTACTGGGCCCACTGGGCGTCCAGATCGGCCTGACGCTTGGCGATGCCGTCCTTCACGGCGTCCATCTTGCCGTCCTTCACCTTGGCGATGAAGAACTCGGTGGCCTGGACGTTCATCAGGGGCATCATGAACACATACTCCTCCAGGTCGGCGGTGTTGATGCCGTACAGGGCGGTGAGGGTAGCGTCATCCATGGGGTTGAGGCTGGGCAGGTCCAGCTTGGAGATGTCGGTCCAGATGGACTCCACACCGGCGGCCTGGGGCTTCTCGGGGGTAGTGGGGGCGGAGGGCTTGGGCTCAGCAGGAGTGGAGGGCTTGGAGGCGGGGGGAGTGGAGGGCTTGGCGCTCTCCTCGGGCATGGGGGCGGAGCTCTCGGGAGCGGGGGTCTCCTCGGTGATGGGAGCGGAGCTCTCGGGGGCGGGGGTGTCGGTGTTCTCCACCACGGGGGCGGAGCTCTCGGGGGCGGGGGAATTGTTGTCATTGCCGCCGCCGCAGCCGGCCAGCATGCTGAAGGTCAGAGTTCCGGCCAGAGCCAGAGCGATAAAACGATACTTCATAAAAGATACTCCTTTTTCCTTGTTTGGTTGTTGCTCTATCATGGACGGCGCCTTCGGCAGAAAAGTTCCCTGTATTCTGAAAAAATATCGCCGGGGGCAAAAAAACCGGCTGAGCGACTGCCTTTACCCGGCGGGAAAACCATGTTATAATAAGGTACTGCAAAAACCTGTCAGAACCGGGGGAGGGGCGGCATGAACTGGAAGAAACGGCTGATCACATTGGTCTGCGCGGCGCTGCTGGTGCTGTGTCCGGCGCTGCTGGGCACCGCACGGGCGGACAATGTGGAGATCTATCTGATGGCGGAAAACGACGTGATCCTGGATCTGCCGCTGGAGTCCATGCCCGCCTGGATCGGCGGGGTGCTGTATGTGCCCTGCACCGCCTTCGACGGCTCCTTTACCGGGGTGAATCTGGGGGTGTCCTTTGGGCAGATCCGGGGGGACAACGGCGTCAACCTGATGCTCTATTCCCTCAGCGATACTCTGACCTTCGATCTGAACGCGGGCACCTGTGTGGACCGGTCGGGCCGGCAGATGGAGATGCGGGCGGTGTCCCGCAACGGGATGATCTTCGTGCCGCTGAGGGCGGTGTGCGGATATTTTGGCCTGCGGTACAGCTATACTCCCACCAGCTACGGCACCCTGATCCGCATCACCAATGGGCAGGAGTGGCTGAGCAACAGCGACTTTATCCTGTATGGCGAACGGGGCCTGCGGGACCGCTATAACACCTATCTCCGGCAGCTCAACCCCGCCGCGCCCCAGGTATCCCCCCAGGCCACGCCGACGCCCAGCCACACCCAGTCGGTGGAGGAGCCTAACCGCAGCAGTCTGACGGTCTACCTCTCCTTCCGCTGCACCGGCGGGGGGGAGGCGGAGGCCATTCTGGACCGGCTGGACTCCTATGGAGTCCGGGCCCTCTTCCTCTTCCGTCCCTCGGACCTGTCCGGGCAGGAGGAGGTGCTCCGCCGGGTGGTGGGCAGTGGGCATGCCCTTGGCCTCAGTGTCGGGGGCGACACCCTGGCGGAGGTGGAGGAGGAGCTGTCCGCCGGGTCCGCGCTGCTGGAGCGGCTGGTCCGGGTCCGGCCCCACACCGTCTGCCTGGAGGAGGCGGGCCGGGAGGTGGCTTCCGCGCTGGAGGGGGAAGGCTGGGCCTGCTGGCAGCCTCAGCTGGATCAGACCGGCGAGACCCGGAGCATCACCACCCGGGCCAACGCCCTCATGTCGGCCTTTGAAAGCCGGACGGGCAGCGTCCGGGTCATGCTGGACGACGAAAAAGCCGCCGCGGATGTGCTCTCCCGGCTGCTGCCCCGGATGGTCCGGGAGGACTACCGGGTCCGTCTGCCGGTGGAGACTTTGATTTGAACCGAGGGGGCCTGGCAACAGGCCCCCTACCTTATATAAAAATGAGACAGGAGGCTCTTGCTATGCGCAGCGTCTATCTGGATAACGCCGCCACATCCTATCCCAAGGCCCCCGGCGTGGGGGCGGCCATGAGCGGCTTCATCACCGAGGTGGGCTGCAACATCGCCCGTGGGGGCTATCAGCGGGCCTATGACGCCGCCGGCCGGGTGCTGGAGGTACGGGAGAAGCTCAATGCCCTGGTGGGCGGCCCCGGCCCCCGCAACGTGATCTTTACCGCCGGAGCCACCGCCGGTCTCAACCTGCTGCTCAAGGGCCTGCTCCGGACCGGGGATAAGGTGCTCACCTCCCCCATGGAGCACAACGCCGTCCTCCGCCCCCTGGAGCAGCTGAAACAGCAGGGGGTGTGCGTGGAATATCTGCCCTGCACCGACCGGGGGGAGCTGCTGCTGGACGGCCTGGCGGACAAGCTGACCCCCGACGTCCGGGCTGTGGTGCTCTGTCACGGGTCCAACCTCTCCGGCACCCTCTTTCCCATCGAGCAGGTCGGCCCTCTCTGCCGGGCGCGGGGGATCTTCTTCCTGGTGGACGCCGCCCAGACCCTGGGCGTGCGCCCCGTGGATATGTCTGCCATGGCCATCGACGGCCTGGCCTTCCCCGGCCATAAGGGCCTGCTGGGTCCCCAGGGCATCGGCGGCGTGGTGCTCACCGACGCTCTGGCGGCGGCGCTGGACCCCCTGCTCTCCGGCGGCACCGGCAGCCTGTCCGAGTCTCTGGAGATGCCCGCCTTTCTGCCCGACCGCTTTGAGGCCGGTACGCTCAACCTCCCCGGCATCTTCGGCCTGGGGGCCGCCCTGGACTACCTGGAACAGGAGGGGGAGGCCCTCCGGCTCCGGGAGCACAGGCTGGCCGGGCACCTGTGGGCCCGCATGAAGGAGCTGGAGCCCGACGGCATTCGTGTGCTGGGGACCGACGACCCCGCCAACCGCACCGGCGTGGTGTCTATCGACTTTTTGAAGGCGGATAACGGGGAGATGGCCTTCCGGCTGGAGCAGGAGTACGGCGTCCAGACCCGCTGCGGGCTCCACTGCGCCCCGGTGGCCCACCGCACCCTGGGCACCTTCCCCCAGGGCGCCGTCCGCTTCTCCGTCGGCCCCTTCACCACCTTTGAGGAGATCGACTACGTCCAGAGCGCCGTCTGCGAGCTGCTCTGATAGGACATCACGCCCGTAGGGGCCGATGTCCCCATCGGCCCACATCCCCCGCACCTCCGTAGGGGCCGATGCCCCCATCGGCCCGCATTCCCCGTCCCCCCGTAGGGGCCGATGCCCACATCGGCCCGCGCCCCATCCCCCGTAGGGGCCGACACCCCAGGGTGGCTTCTCTTGCCCCTGCGGGGCAATTCACCTTCTGTCCTCATCGGTCCGTATTCCCCCGCGCCCTACAGGGTGGGTGGTGACGTGGCCAAGGAGGACGGATTGCCGCGCCAGCGTGCGCGCTGGCTCGCAATGACAGGTTGGGGCGGCCCGCCCTTGTTCCCGCGCCCCCATCCCCCCGTAGGGGCCGATGTCCTCATCGGCCCACATCCCCCCGTCCCCCGTAGGGGCCGATGTCCTCATCGGCCCGTATTCCCCGTCCCCCCGTAGGGGCCGACACCCCAGGGTGGCCCCTCTTGCCCCTGCGGGGCAATTCACCTTCTGTCCACATCGGCCCGTGTCCCCGCACCCTACAGGGTGGGTGGTGACGTGGCCAAAGAGGACGGATTGCCGCGCCAGCGTGCGCGCTGGCTCGCAATGACAGGTCGGGGCGGCCCGCCCTTGTTCCCGCATCCCCCGTCCCCCCCGTCCCCCCACGCTGCCACAGATTTCCCCGAAGATTACGCTTATGTTACAAAACCGCCGGGGGTGTTGACGGGACGGATTTCATGGATTATCATAATGCCAGACTCATGAAGAGGATGTTCCCTCTTCATGGTCAAAATAAGTAAGGAGGAATTCCAAATGAGAAACCT
>CAUWDA010000066.1:0-11337 GCA_963557075.1 uncultured Flavonifractor sp.
CGATGACCGACAAAACAGCCCGTCTATTTCACGACAGAACAGGCCGTCTGCGACATTCTATCTTCAAGTTCAAGTCGAGGTTCTAACTCAATTTGAGGGAAGTTTTGATAGTGACCATTTAGGGGTGAAACCCTTGCAATCCCTCGTTTTCTGTGATACTATTTTGATACTAAGAAAATAGGGTGTCCCAAATAACAGGTGAAATATTAACATATTTGCGAAAGTTTTTCCTGCGAAATCACCTCAAATACACCCTACTATATCTGAATTTGCCGAGTGGGAATGATTTCAGAGGCCCGAAAAAGCCCGGAATGACTGGGTTTTCTAAGGTTTGATGCCCTCTGTGGCAACGAAATGGCAACATTTTTTCATTATTCATAAAAAGAGAGCTAACTGATTTTGATTAGTCAGTTAGCTCTCTTTTTCTTTTTATTATTATTTTGTGCAACAAACGGCCTCTCCCGTGGCCTACAAGTGAGGGGATCAAAAGAGGTCCTGGGGCGGCACCTTCACATAGTTCTGGGACTTGTCAAATTCAGGGTAATGGTAGCGCCACTTGTCGTAATCCTCTTTGGAGATTTCGCCCGCCTCCAGCATGGCAGCGGTCTGCTGCCAGGAACAGAGCATCTCGTGCAGCTGGGCGGCATCCTTGTTCTTCCGCACATCAACTTTCAGGCAGACTTCTCCATCCATCTCGCTGATCTTGAGCCCATAGTTGTCCTCCAGGGTAAACAGGGTGTGCATCAGCCCCACATAGGAGTCTATGTCCGGGACGGAGAGCGCATGGGGCGAGACATCCAGTACCTGGGCCAGGGAAGCAGTCAGGTCTGCCTTTGGGCTTCTTGATCCTGTTTCATACTGCGCCAGGCGCACATCAGCGGACTTCTCCGGGAAGCCCAGCGCCATACCGAGATATTTCTGCGTCATCCCCCGCAGGAGACGGAAAAAGTGAATCCGTTCGCCAATCGCCATATCATCAACTCCAATCGTTGCTTGTCTTTAGGAAAAGCGTAGCAGAAATGCTTAGTAAAGTCAAGAGAATCCTAAACAATTTTATTTAATTTATTTTGCGTACTCCGATTGACACAAGCTATTTTGCTTAGTATAATGACAACAGACTAAGCAAAATAGCTTAGAATCAATAAACAAAAAAGAACTGCCGCAATCTCTGGTTATACATCCGGGAAAAAAGTGGCGGACGAAAGTGAGGAGGCATTTATGGAACACAATATCCATCCGCAGCAGCCATCAACGAAGAAAGGAAGGTATTTTCAATGCAGGCACAAAACTTTATGCGCGTGGAGGAAGTGGCCCAGGAGCTGGGCATCTCCAAGTCCCACGCCTACAAGGTGATCCACAAGCTCAACGCCGAACTTCGTGAGAAGGGCTATCTGACCATCTCCGGGCGGGTCAATCGGAACTTTTTCATGGAGAAGTTTTGCTATGGCAAGACGGGAAAGGAGGGCTAATCATGGCAGTCTATAAGGAAGAAAAGACAAACACCTGGCGGGCAGTCTACCGGTACACTGACTGGAATGGCGAGCGCAAGCAGACCCAAAAGCGGGGCTTCAAGACCAAGCGAGAGGCGCAGGCCTGGGAGCGGGAACAGCTCAACAAGACCAGCGCTGATCTGGACATGACCTTCAAGAGTTTCGTGGACCTCTACACGGCGGATATGAAAACCCGGCTCAAGGAGAACACCTGGGCTACCAAGGACCACATCATCCGTACTAAGCTGCTGCCCTACTTCGGCAGGCTGAAAATGTGTAACATCACCGCCCAGCAGATCATCACCTGGCAGAACGAGATGCTGAACCATAAGGACGAGAACGGCAAGCCCTACTCGCCGGTGTACCTGAAAACGGTCCACAATCAGCTCAGTGCCATCTTCAACCACGCGGTTCGGTACTACAACCTCCGGGAGAATCCCTGCAAGAAGGCGGGCAGCATGGGAAAAAAGAAAAACCGAGAGATGATGTTCTGGACCAAGGAGCAGTATCTGAAATTTGCCGAGGTGATGATGGACAAGCCGCTATCCTTCTATGCCTTTGAGATGCTCTACTGGTGCGGTATCCGGGAGGGGGAGCTGCTGGCTCTGACCCCAGCGGATTTTGACTTTGAGAAGCGCACTGTGTCCATCAACAAGTCTTACCAGCGGCTGAACGGCCAGGATCTGATTACCACCCCCAAAACGGAAAAGAGTAACCGGGTCATTACCATGCCGCAGTTTCTGTCTGAGGAAATCCAGGATTACATCAAGATGCTCTACGGGATCGGGCCGGATGACCGAATATTCACTGTCACCAAGAGCTATCTCCACCGGGAGATGGACCGGGGAGCCAAAGAAGCGGGAGTGCCGCGCATCAGAATCCACGATATCCGTCATAGCGCGGTGTCGCTTCTGATTGACATGGGATTCTCCGCCACGGCCATCGCGGACCGGGTGGGCCATGAGAGCATTGACATCACCTACAATTATGCGCACCTGTTTCCGTCCAAGCAGGCGGAAATGGCGGATAAATTAAACGTGGAAAGGGGCAATTAAAAATGTCAGCAAAGAATTTGGACAAGCACAACCGTTGGAGGAACAAGACCGTGGCTTTTCGGGTCTCCCCGGAAGAGGATACCCAGATCGAGACGGCGGTCAAACTCACCGGCCTGACCAAGCAGGACTATATCATCCGACGGCTGCTCTGCCGGGATGTGGTGGTTCAGGGCAACCCCAGGGTCTACAAGGCGCTGCGGGATCAGCTGGCCGCTGTGCTGGACGAGCTGCGCCGGATCGAGGCTGGGCAGGGCGTGAACGACGAGCTGCTGGACACCATCCAGATGATCGCTACCATTATGAACGGAATGCAGGAGGACTTTGCCTATGACCGATGAGAAAAAGAAAATGACCGCCCAGAACTCATCTGTTGGCGCAGATGATGGGCAGTCAATCTCTCAAAATTCCAAGTTCACTATACCAGACCCGGACGAAAAAAGCAATTCCCCGGAAAAAGATTTGGAGGAACTTTACCAGAAAATGCGCCGCATGAGCGACCCAGCTTACCTCCATACTGTGACCCTGGACGAGCTGATGGACAATGTGTTTGATGGCAAGTCTGCGGTGATTGAAAACCTGCTCTACACGGGAGCGTACATCCTTGCCGGTGCGCCCAAAATCGGCAAGTCCTTCCTAGTGGCGCAGATTGCCCACCATGTCAGTACCGGGCAGGATTTGTGGGGCTATAAAGTCCACCAGGGAACCGTGCTCTATCTTGCCCTAGAAGATGATGAGAGCCGGTTGCAGCGCCGGATGTTCCGTATGTTTGGCGTGGAGGAGACAAGCTCTCTTCACTTCGCCACCAACGCTAAGATGATCGGCGGTGGCCTGGATGAACAGCTGGAAAAGTTCGTTCGGGAACACAGTGATACCAAGCTGATTATCGTGGATACCCTACAAAAAGTCCGTGAGGCTGTGAGTGACAGTTACAGCTACTCCAGCGACTATGAGGTGATCGGCAAGCTGAAGCAATTTGCTGACCGATATGGCGTCTGTCTCCTGATCGTCCATCACACCAGAAAGCAGCCTGCGGGAGACAGCTTTGAGATGATCTCGGGTACCACGGGCTTGCTGGGGTGTGCGGATGGTGCACTACTGATGCAGAAGGAGAAGCGGACAGATAGCAGGGCAACCTTGGAGGTGGTAGGCAGAGACCAGCCGGATCAGCGGTTGTATCTGAGCAAAGACCAAGAGAGCCTAGTTTGGGGGCTTGACCATGCAGAGAATGAGCTTTGGAAACAGCCTCCAGACCCGGTGCTGGAAGCCGTGGCAAAGATCGTATCCTCCGAGAACCCCGAATGGGAAGGCAGTCCCACCGAGCTGGCCCAAGCGATTCAAACGGATATGGCGGTGAACCGGCTTACCAAGCATTTGAATGTGAATGCCAGCCGCCTGCTGGAAGAACATCAAGTAAAGTACGAGAACAAAACCAAGCACGCCGGGCGGCGTATCTGGCTGACCTACATGGTGGTGGAAGCACCTGCGTTTGAAGTAATCGAGTAAAGCGCGACGCTCGCAACCGTCGCGGAAAGGAAAAACTGGGGTGGTATTTTACCACCCCATCTTCCAGGAGGGTGCCCCATTTTAGGGTGCCCTAAAAGTACCGGAGGATGTCGCGATTCACGACACCCTTGCCCCGAAACAGGGCACCGGGTACAGGGGCAAAAAGCGTTCGGAGAACGCGCAGCCACAGAATGAAATTCTGTGTTCAAAAGGGGCTTGGGGGCGCTGCCCTCAACAAGCAGACGGCAGGAAATGTGAGTGTGTATTAACACTCGCATTGCTTGCCAGTCGTGTGTGTGGCTATCCACACGCATTGCTTGCCAATATCCCAAATAACCGCAGCGGCCCTTGTGCCGCTGCGGAAAGCTAACCGAAACTTAGGCATTGGGAGGTAACGAATATGAAAAAGATTGTATTCTGTGAGTTTAACATGGACACCGCCTGTGTGGAGCTGTGTCTGGAGGACGGGACGCTGCTCTCCATCGACTGCACCGCTGTGGAGAACGAGGTGGCAAACAGTATGTACCAGCGGTTGGAGCTGGACTGGCTAATTTATAATGACCCACTGGCCTATGCCGAGCTGATTTTGAATGGTGAGCCACAGAAGTATCTAAAAGAGGTCACCAATTATAAGAACTTTAATAGTTGACCATGTCTTTAATCGCTTAAAACTTTAGACGTTTATTTTTCTATTTTGCATCGTACTTTATTGAAGCATAAATCAAAATATGTTATAATAGCTTTCAGATAAGCGATCGCTGAATTTTATTCAGCAATTACAAAATATACAACTTGTTGCTGAGGTGTAGAAGATGGCTGTTAGTTACAAAAAACTCTGGAAATTGCTAATTGATAAAGATATGAAGAAGAAAGACTTATGTGCAGCAGCAGGAATCAGCCACGCTTCTATGGCTAAATTGGGCAAAAACGAAAATGTTACGACTGATGTGTTAGTTAAAATATGTACCGCACTACAATGTGATATTGGCGATATTGTGGAGTTGACTCAAAATATAGATTAAGGAGAACTGCTATGAGCATTAATAGAGATAAGCCGGATCTTTGGAAAAGAGATATACTCCAATCCGTCGATTTATACAATAATTGGTTTATGGAATTTGCACCAAAAGCCTTCAGAGACACACGGGTTTTGACGGCAAGTCGTGTTGAACGTGCTCTATCTAATACAAATTATCTCCAAAACATATCAGTCGAGTTGTTGAAAAGTCATCCTGAAGTGTTGTCCATATTGAGAATGTCTACTTGTCCACCTATCGCACGGGATCGTCTTGTTGGTTTAGCTGGAGTGACCAAAAGCTTGGTGGAAAATATGGAAGACGCTGAAAATCCTCATGTTTCCCCTCGCATGACAGCTGAAAGATTGTCTAATGAACTCTCTAAAATAGCTCAGACTATTAATAGAATGGCAGATCCGGATATTTTTGTTTGGCTACCAGAAAAGCGCGAACCGACTGAACAGGAAGTTCAGCGTTCCGCAACTGTCGTCGCAGATAGATTATGCGGTGCAGTAGCAGATCCCATCATCAGAAACGCCCAGGAAAAAAGACAGCTTGCGGCTATAACAAGTTTTTTACATGATAGAGGATATACAGAGGCAAATGCAGGCACAAAATATAATGAAATGGTGGCAGGAACATTTTCATTCCATACCAATGTTCCTGTATTAGTTGCGGAGGGCGCAGAGGGCAAAATTAACATTCCTGTTGATGTAGTTATTCTTCCCCAATCAGCACATAATGGGGATTTTCCACTTCTTATTGAAGCAAAATCAGCGGGGGATTTTACTAATGTAAATAAACGCCGCAAAGAGGAAGCTGCCAAAATGCAACAGCTTAAAAATACATATGGTAATACAGTATCCTACAGCTTGTTTTTGTGCGGTTACTTTGATTCAGGATATTTGGGATACGAAGCTGCAGAAGGAATTGATTGGATATGGGAACACAGAATAAGCGATTTGGAGCAATTGGGAATTTGAATTTAATAGAATCTAAGAGGATGCAATTCCAAACTGCTGTTGATAATAGTAAAAGTATCGAAAATCGCAGGAGACTTGGTCAGTTTGCAACCCCTTATGAATTAGCTCACGAAATAATATCATTTGCCTTAACGCTGCAAGGCAAAAAAGAAATATCGTTTTTGGAGCCAGCGTTTGGCACAGGCTCATTCTATTCAGCCCTTTTATCAGAGTGTTATAAAAAGGATAGAAACATAAAAAGTGCAATCGGAATTGAACTAGACGATGATTTCTTTGCTGTAGCCAAACAGCTTTGGGGGGATACTATCATCAATCTAATAAATGGAGACTTTACTGAAACAAATTGTTTTGAAAAAGTAAACCTCTTGATAAGCAATCCACCGTATGTACGACATCATTATATTGGACAAGAGAAGAAAACAAAGCTTTCAATTATGACCAAAATTGAAACGGGATTATCCCTTTCCAAACTTGCCGGGTTATATTGTTACTTTATTTTAGCTGCTCATAAATGGCTTGCTCCTAATGCTATATGTGGTTGGCTCATTCCAAGTGAGTTTATGGATGTTAACTATGGAGAGGCGATTAAGCAGTATTTGTTAAATGATGTACATTTGTTGAGAATACATCGCTACAATCCAGATAATTGTCAATTTGATGATGCCCTAGTATCTTCATGTGTGGTATGGTTTAAGAATGAAGTTGTGAGAGGTAATTATGATATTGAGTTCTCGTTTGGTGGAACACATGATAATCCTGAAATTTTGAAAAAAGTAGATAGATTTTCTTTGGGAAATCAGAAAAAATGGACTCGTTTTCCCGAAAATGAATGCAAGAAGCAAACTGATTATTCTGTACCAACATTGGGAGATTATTTTAATATTAAGCGAGGCCTTGCTACAGGTGATAACAATTTTTTTATTTTATCAAAGGAGCAAATATCTGATCTTGGGCTCGATATGACTTTTTTTACACCAGTTTTGCCAAGCCCAAGGTACTTGAAATGCGACGAGATATTCTCTGACACAAATGGCCATCCTCGGTTAGAAAAACAATACTACCTACTTAACTGTTCTTTACCAGAAGACGAAATTAAAGCAAAGTATCCTTCTGTTTGGAACTATTTGTGTAGTGGAAAAGAAACAACTTCGCAAAAATATTTGTGCAAGCATCGAAAAGTATGGTATTTTCAAGAAGAAAGAATGGCGGCTCCGTTTTTGTGCTCATATATGGGCAGAGGAACTGGAGAGCGGTCGGTACCATTTAGATTTATCTTGAATCATACTAACGCAATAGCGACAAATTCGTATTTAATGCTATATCCTAAGGATATTCTTAGCAAAGCTATTACTCAGTCGCCAGATATTTTACGCGGAGTTTGGGAGATACTTACTAGCATAACTGCAAGTGATCTCGAGTGTGAAGGTCGAATTTACGGTGGCGGTCTGAAGAAAATCGAACCAAAGGAGCTTTCCCATGTAAAATGTCTACCTTTGGCAGAGTTGTTGGCACATACATCATAATTGAGAATGAGGTGACATGCTTGAAGCTCAGAAACTTTCTCTACCTAAATACCAAAGTAGTAGAAGATTATATTGCCGCCATTGACGGCTATACATACGACGAGGAATCTCAAGCAATTGCAACTAGCAAGGAAAATGTATTATCTGGAAAAGGTGCGATTGGTGTTGCTTCGGGAAATGGCTCTCATACAGGAAAACAGTCCGAAGAAGTGAAGCGATCTGTACACATTAGCGATGCAGCTAAGTTTGAAAAAATATATAAATATTTGCAGTTTGATGAAGATGATGGGCTAAAATATTATGAGTTCCTCAGCGACTCGGATTATGATACTCTATACAGGGATGATTTTCTGGAAGTTTTAGTCACTGCCCGTTTTTCTAGGATGAAAGAGTTGACTGATAGTGTAATGAAAATTGCAGAGTTGGCTACGATTTTTGAGACTATCACGGATCAGCAGATTCTGGATAAAAAGGCAACCGAGGCGGTACAAGGTTTTACAGCATTAGGCCAGATAAAATCTGGTAAAGAAATTTCTTGTGTATTTGAATTTGCGGACGGAAAACATCCATTGGTTGCGTATTTGGATGAAAGTTACTTTAGGTGTAACCAAGATAATTTTGTTGGACAATCCTATTTGCTATGTAAAATTATTCGTAAAATACCTAAGGGACAAAGTATCAAGTTGGATGAGATTTTCGACGATTTCAAGAAGCTACCTCTTAACAGAGCTCAGCGAAGGAATATGCCGAAGAATATGGATAACCCCGCAGAGCTTCGTGATGTTATTAAAGGGCCTGCGCTCGTTGTTCTTCCCATTGCTGTATATCAGTGAGAGTGCATTAAATCTGTGGCAACACCATGGCAACAAAAAATCAGATAGCCCCTACTATCTGAATAATGAAAAGAATACCAATACTCTGAGCTAAATCCCATAAGCAAATCTGTTTAGAAAACTTCTGGCAGGAGCGAATGGGAATAAATGGAATGAATAGACGGAAACGCCCGCTCCATAGCGCTGTGGAGCGGGCGTTTTGCTGCCGTGCGCTGTCTGGCGGATTTTTGCTTGCAATGCAGCATGAATTGCGGTATGCTGGATGAGGAAAAAAGCGCGAAGGCCTTGCAAGGCCTTTCTCCATTCCCACGTGGGAATGGATGACCTTTGCGCCACAGAAAAAAGAGAAAAGGAGCGATTCGATGAGGAAGAAAGTATTGTCCGTTATCCTGACGCTGGCTATGGTACTGTCCCTGATGCCAGCGGCGTGGGCCCAGGAAGCAGAAGTGAAAGGACTGCCGGAAGCAGTAGACGGTGTGGTTACACTGACGGCAAATACAGATATTTCTACTACCGGTTGGAAGGTTACTGGAGATATCATGCTGGATCTGGCAGGCTATCAGCTGAAAGCTGCCAATACGAGAGAAGGACATATTGAGATTTGGGATAGTGCAAGCCTGACCCTGATGGATAGTGTGGGCGGCGGTAAGGTTTACACAGAAACAGATTATGAAGGTGTCGCGACTGGCTATGGGCTGATTGATGTGATCGGTGGTACCTTCATAATGGAGGGCGGCAGCATTGAAGCTGTTCGTAAAGACCCCGCTAATAGGGGCCAGTTCGCAATCGGAATCGAGTTGGGTGGAACGGTCATCATTAATGGCGGAAAGATTGAATCTGGCTGGTATGCGATTTCCGGCAATGGACAGGATGATGCTAAGACTTCTACTGTGGAAGTGAATGGCGGTGAACTAATATCCGTTGCTGACTATGCGCTTTACTTGCCGCACAGCGGAGAGACTACCATTCGGGGCGGAGTGGTTTATGGTGCTGCAGGTGGTGTTAGTATTCAGCGTGGTACACTGAATATCAGCGATAACGCGGTGATTACAAGTAAGGGTACTGGCGATACCGGTAACTGGGGCGACGGTACCGGCGGACAGGAAGCGGCTGCGGTCAATATCGCCGCCAAGTATGGCGACTGCACAGTCAATATCAGCGGCGGTGAGCTGTCTGCTGAAGAGAAAGCGCTGATTATTAAGGCGGATAGTGCGCATAAGATTGATTTCACCATCACCGGCGGCACTTTCTCCTCCGATGTCAGCGCGTATCTGGATGAGAACTATACGGTGGTGAATGACGGCGGTAGTTTCAAGGTGGAGCCGCTGACCCACGATAACGCCGCTGCTCAGGTGGGTGATCAGTACTATGCTACGCTAAAAGGGGCTATTACCGCTGCCCAGGCAGGTGAGACTGTCACCCTGCTGAAAGATATTGATTTGGGCAGTGGTTATATCAATATCGAGAAAAAACTTACTCTGGACCTGAATGGTTGTACGATTACAGGCAGAAATACATGGGTCATCGGAGTTTATAATGATGTAACGATTAAGGATAGCTCCAACGGACGGGGTAAGATCGTTAACAGTGCTACGAGTGGTAAAACTATCATTGCTGTTTTGGCACAAGAAAAGAGTCAGAATGACCGAATCTGTAAGCTGACAATTGAGGGTGGCGTGATTACGGCCACTGGAATTGAAAACTCCTATGGTGTATTCAGCAATAACAGTACGACTACATATGGCCCGACGATTATCGTCAATGGCGGCGAGATTACCGGTAATTTTGCGGGCTTGACTGTTACCCATGACACAGACTTGACTATTTCCGGCGGCGAGATCACTGGTAATTATTATGCCGTTTCAGGAAATGGAACTGCGGACGACACGAATATTACCATCAATGGTGGTAAACTGATATCAAAAAAAGGAAATGCAGTTTATCATCCGCAGGTGGGTAACATGACCATCGGCGGCAATGCTGAACTGACGGGACCGAATGGCATACAGTATTGCGGGGCAGGTACGCTGACAATTCAGGATAATGCAGTTATCACCGCCACTGGCCCCCACACAGAATTTCCCTCCAAGCCGTCTGATCAGGGAGACGGCAGTACAGATGATGGTGCGGCGCTGTCGATTGTTTCCCGTGGTAGTGGATATCAAGACGGCGATCAGAAAATGACGGTCAATATCACAGGCGGTACTCTAACCAGCGTTAATAATGCAGCAATTTCCGTGTACCGTCTGAAGCAAAACGCAGATAAAAACTGGATTACTAATGATCAGACTAATCTTGATAGTTATCTTGCAGAACTCAATATTACAGGTGGACGGCTTTCCGGCGATGAGCACAAGGGCGTGTTTGAGATAGACGGTGCCGCAAAGGAGACGGTTATTGTCTCCGGCGGTCACTTCTCCGAGCCTGTTGAGGTGGAATATCTGAACGACAGCCTGAATGCCGAGCTGAAGAGTGATTCTGAACCTAAGACCCCCTACAGCTATTATATCAGCATGAACGATGCCATCGCGGCCGCCAAGCCGGGTGACAGTATTACCGAGGTGAACGTTACTGAAGGCGCGAACATGTATACCGTTACCCTGAATTATGCTGCTGGGAATACAGGGGACAGTGTCTACAAGGTTGCTGCGAATACTACAATAACCCTCCCCACCCCCACCCGTTCTGGCTATACTTTTGACGGATGGTATAACGGCGGCACCAAGGTCAGCAACCCCTACACCGTGACCGGCAATGTGACCCTGGTAGCCCGTTGGAACCCCATTGACCAGGGCGGCTCCTATGAGCCCTCCACTCCTGTCGGCGACTACCTTGTGTCCGTGGACAAGACCACCGGCGGCAAGGTGACTGTGAACCCAGGCCGGGCCGACAAGGGCGACACCGTGACCATCACCGTGAAACCCGACAAGGGCT
>CAUWDA010000067.1:0-11161 GCA_963557075.1 uncultured Flavonifractor sp.
GATGACCGACAAAACAGCCCGTCTATTTCACGACAGAACAGGCCGTCTGCGACAATGTGCAGGACTACTGCCCTGCACATCTTGCATTTATTGTAACTTCTATGCTACAATGTCTGAACGGATATTCTTCAGAGTCTTTTGCTAGGTTTACAGAGTATTGGTGGCGCTGGTATAGTATCTGGTGCTATCGGGACTCCACACACCCGCGACATAATCACTGGAGGAGCTCTTTGCCCGGATACCAAGCTGAGCATAGCTCTTTCCACCCTCATAGATGCCGTTATGGACCGAGGTTTTCTGGTTAATCGGTACGTATACATAGGATACGGTAGAGCGGTCGCTCAGCTCAGTGTAGTTGACCCTACTGCCATCCTTGGACATCTTGCCGTAAGCCGTGACGCGAATCGCAGAATAGTCTCCGGTATCATAGTAGACGTAAATGGCGGTCTTATCTTCCTTTTTCTCGGAAGAGGTATACTGATAAGACGAGGTAACTTTGAACGCAAAAGTACGGTCATCGGTAGAGCGAGTGGCAGGAATTTCGGCAGCGGAAGCTCCGACAGTCAGGCTCATTGCCATTGCCGAAAGCACGAGTCCACTAACCAAGCGCTTTTTCATGCTATTCATAGTAATTCCTCACTTTCTTTTTTTCCTACTATAGTATCCAAACCCAAAATACTATATATAATAGACTTGAAGAGATAGGGTTTGAATTGTCTCTTCAATATCTATAACGAATTGAAGTGCGAGTAGGGGACACATTTTATAAAAATTTTACAAAATTTTTGTTTTTTCGTGGAGGATGGACAAGGCCAAATTTAATGCTGGCCATATAGATCAATACAATTATGTAGATGAGTATAAGGAAGGACACCTTGCCATGGATAATTACAAAGAGAGCTTTTGGGCTTAGATATAATTGAATATAATAAAAGTCAGCACCTATGTGCTGACTTTTATTATATTCAAAGGATCTTATCCCCCGACTAATTAAATTTTTGCGCTTCAGTTGTAATTGTCTTACTCTCACTACGAGAACCGCTCCAAACTGTCACCGTAGCTTTAGCGCGATACTCGTGTCCTTTTGTGGCCTTGATTGAATGGCTAAGTAGCATAGTATCGCTATTCTGGCTTTCTGACCAGGTCCCTACTGTTTTCCAGGAAGAACCTACTTTTTCTTGAATAGAAAGTGTAATTTTACACTTAGTGGCTTCTCCGCTATATCCGCTTACTGATGCATCTGCATATACCATAGATCCATCTGCACTGATAAAACAGTCACATTCACTAATTAGTGTCATTCTTGCTTCAGCACCAGCAGAAGATAGAGAGACGGAGGCTTGCTCAGCTGGAAGCATTGCGGCGCTCGCAGAAATCGCCGTAGAGCTTAACAAACAAGCAGAGATTGCAACAACAGGAACAACTTTTCTACAAAATGAATACATGTAGTTCAAAAGGAAACCCTCCCAATTTTAGATTCATTATATAATAACGAATAATGCAGTGTATTCGGGACATCCATTTTAAAAATTATCAATCCATTTTTGTGAGAGCATATAACTGAACAGAGGATTTTGATAAGGTAGAATAAATTTCGCAAAAACAAAAAGAGACATGGTGCAGATCTCTGGTAGAATGAAGTCGCGACACACCATTCTGAAAGGAGACAGCAAACTATGTCCGAGAAGATTGTACAGCTAAACGAGGAAGTAATCAAGGGGCAGCTCAAGGAACTTGTGCGTGTCAGCGTAGAGGAGACTCTCAATGAGCTTCTGGAGGTTGAGGCCCAAAAACTGACCTAGGCGGCTCGGTACGAGCGTAATGAGCAACGCCAGGACTACCGCAGCGGCCACTATAGCCGAAATCTTACCACCACTTCCGGGAATGTCACCCTCAAAGTACCCAAGCTCAAGGGAATCTCCTTTGAGACAGCCATTATTAAGCGGTATCGCCGCCGGGAGAGCAGTGTAGAAGAGACGCCCATTGAGATGTACCTGGCAGGCGTATCTGTCCGGTGCGCGTGGAGGACATCACCGAGGCCCTCTGGGGCAGCAAGGTCTCTCCCTCCACCATCAGTGAGCTAAATAAGAAAGCGTATGTCCGCATTGAAGATTGGCGGAACCGGCCTCTACAAGGTGGGCGGTATCCGTATGTCTATGTGGATGGGATCTACCTGCGCCGCAACTGGGGCGGAGAATTTGAAAATGTAGCCATTCTGGTGGAGATTGCGGTCAGTGAGGACGGATATCGTGAGGTTCTTGGTGCTGCTGAGGGTATGAAGGAGGACAAGGCCAGCTAGGGCAGCTTCTTTCAATGGCTCCGTGGGCGTGGCCTGGACGGAGTGAAACTCATTGTTGGCGACAAGTGTCTTGGTATGCTGGAGGCTGTAGGAGAAGTATTCCCTGAGGCCAAATACCAGCGGTGTACCGTCCACTTCTACCGCAATGTGTTCTCAGTCACGCCTCGTGCCAAGGTGAAGCTGGTGGTCAAGATGCTCAAGGCGATCCACTCTCAGGAGAGCAAGAAAGCAGCCCGAGAAAAGGCTAAGGCAGTGGTGGAGGAACTCCGTTCCATGAAGCTGAAAGAGGCCGCCAGGAAGGTGGAGGATGGCATAGAGGAAACGCTGACTTACTGCGATTTTCCCAGTGGGCACTGGACTCGCATCCGCACCAACAAGGTCATTGAGAGGCTGAACCGGGAGATCCGCCGCCGCACTCGTGTGGTGGGCAGTTTCCCGGACGGTAACTCTGCTCTGATGCTGGTCTGTGCCCGGCTGCGCCATGTGGCCGGCACCCAGTAGGGCAACAAGAAGTACATGAATATGAAGCACCTGGAGGCTGCTGCTGAGGACGCCTCCATTGCTGGCTGATTTCATTCATCCCAGAGTCTACAAACCAAAGTGTGAAACTGTTGACACTACCGGATTTTCAAGACAATAAAAATATATGAGACATGGGCGGGGAGACATTTCTTCTAGTAAATGCTCCGTAGAACTTCAAAACATTGGCCTCCATCTCAGCATATAGGTGTTGAGATGGAGGCCTTTTATGTGCCATAAGATTTGATGCTTACTAATTATAAGTCTTCTACATAGTATTCCCTTATATTATGTAGAGAATTTATAAAGCGTACTATCAATAAGAATCTTGTACTAGATTTATGCCGTTTGCAAATTTTATTACTTCTGTTTGAGCTAGGTTGCTAGATATCTGAAAAACATAGTAATCTGTTGTCCACTGAACAATTGTTTTTCCTTTTTTATACAGCAAGATACCATCATATCCATTTATAGAAATCTGTTGCTGCTCAGCGTCTTCACTATCTAGGTACGAAGTTTCCTTACTGCCGCTTGAGATAGCATTTTGTTTGACTCTGATGTAATCTTCTGAATCAACAGACTTGAACTCAATATAATATCGTCCCCCTTGGTTTTGAATGACCTCCATTTTGTAGTTGCCATCAGGGAAGTAAGAATAAGATATATTTCCAACTGGATGCTCTACATTCTCTTCAGATGAAAATTTAAAACTTGTCAGAGTCTGATATATTTCTATAACAGCTTGGATAAATTGCTCTCGATATGCTTTAACAGTCATTAGTCCAGAAAATGTTAATGAGAAAACTATAATACAGAAAATAGCAACTTTTTTAGAACTTTTCAATATAAAATCAATTTGTTTCGAGTGTCTGCTTTTTCTAATTAATTTTTTCATTTTACGCTCGAATTTGGGAGAGAATTTATGCTCTGGAATGACTTTGGCATCAGGCAAAGTATGTAACCAAAGATCTTCTGCCTCGGAGGCACTCTCAAATAACATCTCATCTGTTATTTTCATTAAGATACTCGTCCCCCTTCAGATTATCTTTTAGCTTTTGTCTGGCTCGTTGAAGTGTCTTTTTTACATTTTCTGTAGACATAGAGAGTATAGTCCCAATTTCAGATGTGGAAAATCCTTGACTGTATTTCAAAATGAGAACCGCTCGATATTTAGATGGAAGTGCTGCAATAGCCATTGCAATCGTATGCCGATCCAATACAAATGACTCTATATCTGTGCCGCTATCTTCCGATTTATAAAGCGTATCATCTAATGAACCTATACTCTTGGATTGTCGGCGTCGATATAAGTCAATTGCTTTATTTTCTACAATAATAGTAAGTAAAGCTTTTGCCTGGGGACTGTCTGGCTCTCCAATTTTATCAATGATCTCTAACAACTTCAAGTATACATCGTGAACAATATCTTCAGAATCACTCGTATTACCTAAGATCTGGCTAGCTCTGTAAAAGAGAAACTGTCTATATTTCTGATAAAGAATTTCAAACTTATTCCTATCCGTAGGATTATCAATTGTTGCAAGATAAAAGGCTAACATATATCTATCCTCTAGCTGAATCAGAAATCACAACTTTTAATAAATATATCACATTTTTGTCCATTTGCCTATCAAATATATCACAATTGATTTAGTCTACCAAATGGCGATTACGCAAAATAGACTTAGTCGCATTTACCATGTCAGTAATTACTCGAAGTTCTAATGGGGAACAATCTTTAGTCAATTCTGCAATCTCATGATGGTAAGATACTGTTTCGTATTCAAGACTATCACACAATATGTCATCAAGCGAAATTTGCAAAGCATTTGCAATCAAAATAAAGGTGGGCAAACTACCTTTTGTGTTTCCTGTCTCAATGTGGCTCATGTGTGTTTTAGACAGACCACATGCCTCTGCTAAGGCTTCCTGGCTAAGGCCTTTCCGTTGCCGGAGCGTCTTTACTCGCTCACCGATTGCCTTATAATCTGGTTCCATTTTTTTCATAAGCCCCCCTGCGCTCATATACATCAGAAACTAACCTGTTGTATTGTATGCACATTTTGACCTTATTAAAATATTCTATATAAGCATAAAGGATACAGAGTTTATCAACTTAAAATTTAAATTGGATAGCTATTGAAAATAATTTGGCATCGCACTAACGAAAAATCCGTTAGAATTGGTAATAACCACGCTGTTTTGACTAAATGCGCAGTGAATGATGAGCAGGTTTCCGTTCTCGTCTCTGCCGCCTACGATTCCCACATGCTCGTCACCGGGATAGAATACCAGGTCACCCGGCTGGGCCTCATCCCAAGAGATGGGAGTGCAATAGGTGTGCTGGGCGTGGGCACCGCCTCCGTGGCCTATGACATATTCTCCATCGGTGACATTGTAAAATACCCAATCCACAAATCCACTGCAATCGAGCCCGTAGGGAAGGTAGGTCCCGGTGGTTGAGCTGCCATTCGCCCATACCTTGGTCAGCTGGCCCCAGCGGGAGTCCCAGCCAAGGACCAGGGATTTTCCGCCCCAGAAGTAGTTGACTTTGCCTACGAGCCTGCAGGCGGTCTCTACCACAGCCCGACGCTCCGGGTCCAGGTCAGCAGGCAAATTGGCCAGGAGTTTCTTTGCTGTGGCATCAGAGATCGTGAGGTCCCCGGCCAACGTGGTCAGGAGATCATAGTTGGCCAGCAGCTCATCCAGAAACGCATTCTGAGTTTCGGTAAAGGAGTAAAATACCCGCATATCGTCCGGCGTCCTGGCAGTAATGGTCACAGTGAGTATCCGTTCCGTCCAGGCCGGGGTGTCTCCAGTGGCGGGATGCTCCACCTCTCTGGAGGAGGATGTGAGCTTTGTCATGTCCCAGAAGACTGTGCGCAGGGCCGCCACATTCGCAGTGTCCAAGACAGCCACAGGTACTCCATCATCCGTACCCGCTGTCTTGACTGCGAACACCGCCAATACATCCGGCCAGGGGGGCGGCTGCCCCTGGATCTCCAGCGTGTCATATCCACCATCCGCCTGCATGCTGGAGATCTTCTCTCCCAATTCGCCGTTGATCTGTGCCACCGCCTGGGCGGGAGAGATGGCTCCGGCTGTTTCATCAGGCCCGGCAAAAAAGATCCCCAGCGGTGAGGCGAGGATGACGCCGCACAGACAAATGACGACCACGACCGCGATCACCACCCCACCGCCTGCTGTGGCCGCGGCGGCCAGAGCCTTAGCTGCCGCGATCACAGCGCGTAGTGCGCGGTTTGCCGCCTGTGCGGCCTGTCTGGCGGTCACACGGGCCGCCTTTGCGGCCTTTTGAGTCCGTGCCAGCCTGGCTCCCGGCTCCGCCGCACGGCGGGCCTGTCGGGCCGGAAACGCTCTTGCAGGCGGTTTCCCACCCGGCTTTCCGATCCTAGCCGTTTTTCGAATGGGACGGGCAGTTGATTTGACCGGCACGCCTCGTTCTTTTACTGCCGTCTTTGCGGTGCTGCCCATAGCCTGCCTGGAGGTCTCCCTGTGAGGCCGGGGCTGCACACGAGAACCACTTGTCTGCCCGGACACCTGATGTAGCTGCTTGCGGGCCTCTATACCTTGTTGCCGTTTTTCCGAGGGAGGAGTTGCCGAGGGGCTGTCCTCTCTCGTGGGCAAGCGCCGCTCCAGTTTCCTGCTGCGGAGAAGGGTGTCCTGACGCCCCCACACAAAGGACGCTTTTCCCTGCTGCAAGTCGCTTGGCGGTGTGGCAGGTGCGGGATCGGCTTGCATCTTCAGATAGGCGTCCTTGGTCTTGATGTTTCTTTTTTGAGGTGTCTGGGATGTAGGTAGCGGCTGGGGCTGGCTTCTGCCTGCACTCTGTGCCTGGATCTGATCTCCCGCTTCTTTCCCGCGGCGGCGGTCCCTTGGAGGCAGAGTGCCGTCATCCCTTGGCTTTGCCATTTCGTAAGGATCATGACGGCCAGGGTATCCGTCCGTGCCTGCGTCCGGGGTGTGTTTGGCACATTTCTTTTGCTTTCCAAGCAGACGCTCGGCCAGCTGCTCCGCCCGTTTGACACCGCTCACCTCGGCATCGCCCAGCTGGTCACCACCGAAGTTATCCCGTTGGCCGTGTTGGGCCGTGTCCCGCAGCTGGCCCCGCAGGCGTTCTGTGCCATCGTCCAGCCCTCGCCGGATCAATTCCTTCGGCGCGGACTTGACCCGTTCTTTCAAAGTGTGCTGCACCTGGGGTTTCTCTTTGATTTTATCGATATATCTCACCTCACTCCAGCAGGGAGGGGCCTTGGCCCCTCCCTGATTTTGTTACGCGGCCAAGTCAGAGGGCTTGGTGGTCATCAGTTTATAGAGCTGCGTATGACGGGGGAAATTGTCCATGAAGGGCACAATGGCGCTGCCGCACTTGATGAGGCCCCGTCCAAAGTCCACATTGGTGATGTAGGAGAGCTGGTTGTCGGAGATGTTCAGCAGTCGGGCCAGCTCCAGCCGGTCGGTGCTGGCCTGGTTGAGCATGACCAGGAATTCACTGTTGGCCAGCATGGTCCGGGCCGTGTGGGACTGGAGCAGATCGTCCACATTCTGGGTCAGGCCGGTGCAGCAGGCACCGTACTTCCGGACCCGCTTCCAAAGGGTAAATAGGAAGTTGGCGCTGTACTCATGCTGGAACAGCAGGTAGATCTCGTCAATATAGATCCAGGTATTCCGCCCCAGGCGGCGGTTGCGGGTGATCCGGTTGAGAAAGCTATCCAGGATCACCAGCATGCCCATGGAGAGCAGCTGTTTGCCCAGCTTCCGGATATCATAGCAGGCGATGCGTGAGCTCATGTCTACATTGGTGGGTTTGGCAAAGGTGTTGAGACTGCCCTCCGTGAACAGTTCCAGGTCCAGAGCCACATCCCGCGCCTCGGCCTCCGGCTGGCGCAGCAGTTCGGCGTGAAAGTCCTGGAGCGTGGGGGCCTGGCCCCGGCAGCCGTCCCGCACATAGTCGTGGTAGCACTGTGCCGTACAGCGGTCGATGATGGACTTCTCCTTGGCAGACAGCTTTCCGGCCCCCACAGACTGCTCACAGAGAGAAAGCAGGAACTCCGATTTCAGCACCACGGGGTTTTCCCCCTCGCCATAGCCCTGCTCCATGTCCATGGCGTTGATGTGGTTGCTGGAGGTGGCTGAGATCTCCACCACCTCGCCGCCCAGCCCCTCCACTAGGGGCCGATACTCACTTTCCGGATCGATGATCAGGATGTCATCCTGGGTAGAGAGGGCCAGGGCGGTGATCTCCCGTTTGGCGGTAAAGGATTTGCCGGAGCCGGACACGCCCAGAACAAATCCGTTGCCATTGAGGAGCTGCTTGCGGTCGGCAATGATGAGATTTTTGCTGATAACATTCTGGCCGTAGTAGATGCCGCCCCGGTCCCGGATCTCCTGGGCTTTGAAGGGCATAAGGACGGCCAGGGCCTCGGTGGTCAGGGTCCGCAGGGCGTCGATCCGCCGCAGCCCCAAGGGGAGGGCGGTAACAAGGCCTGCGTCCTGCTGCCAGTTCAGAGTGGTCAGCTGGCACAGATGCTTGCGTGCGATGGACTGGAGGGTCTCTGTGTCGCTGTCCAGCTCCTCCTTGCTGTCGGCCAGGTGCACCAGAGTCACCACAGCAAACATCATCCGCTGATCCCGTGTGGTCAGGTCATCCAGCATTTCCCGCGTCTCTTTCCGCTGCTGCTCCAGGTCGTAGGGCACCACCGCGGAGAAGTTGTTGTTGCTGTTCTGCCGCCGCTGCCAGTTGGTGACGTTGGTCTCCACCCCCAGCAGGCGGTTCTGCATCTCACGCACGGCCTCATCGGTGGGGACGGGGATCACGTCGATGGACAGCATCATGGTGCGGTTCAGGCTGGTGAGCTCATGGATCATGGAGTCCTTAATGTAGCTGGCATACTCCTTGAGGAACATGGCCCGGCCATATTTATCGCCCATGATAAAGTGATCTTTCCGAAACTCCATGCTGTCCGGGCAGATGGTGTCCTTGAAGGAACGTCCTGTTTTCATGCACTCCCGCAGGTCGATATGGAACCGGGACTCCTCGCCCACTCGGTAAAAGTCGTGGAGCACACGCAGCCGCTCCACCGCGTCCAGCTCCTCACAGTGGGAATCCAGGTGATTGAGCCGGGTGGTCACATCATTCATGACCCGGTCAAAGAAGGTGCGTGCCTCCTCGGGCGTTTTCTTATGGGTGGATACTGTGACATATCGCTCCTGCACCATACTGTTGGAGGAGTCGGTGACCTTGTCCAGCAGCATGGCGTTGTACTCCGAACGGCCCCCGTCCAGATGATCCCCCTGGTGCGGAATCAGGATCTCCTGCTCGAAGTTGCGGCGGTTGAGCCGCTTGTTATTAATGGTGATCTTGGTGGTAGAGCCGGTGTCCAGGGCATTGAGCAGTTCCGAGTAGCCCAGGAACATGGAGGTCTTGTCCTCTTTGGAAGCGATGGCGTAATTGATGTCAGAAAAGCGGACGGTTTTTGAAAATTTCCCGCCAAACTGAAAAAGCCCATCCGGCCAGAGACGGCGGATGGGGATGGTATCCTGTACGGACTTTGGCACTGAAAGGTGCTCTTTGTCCTGCTTCAGTGTGTTTTGAAGGGTCTTAATCAAGTCGGATGGCCTCCTTTATTGATGTGTGTTCCATAAGTTTGACATAGAGATCCTCCGTTCGGAATAAGAGCCGTTTGGGCATGAGAAATTCCGAGCGGATATAAGCCATGAGAAAGCGTTCCAGAGTCATGCCGTTGTAGGTGAAAAAACCGCCCAGGGCAAAGGGAAACGCGGCCAGGATGCACACCCAGCCGATCTCGCCTGTCCCAAGCACCGGACGCAGGCAAAAGTACACGACTAGCGCCACCAGAACGGCCAGAAGGGCAAACAAAAATTGCCGCAGGGACAGGCCGAAAAATAGGCTTTCCTGGTAATTCCGGACCTCTTTATTGATGCGGACCTCCAAGGTCTCACCTCCTATATTTCTGCTTGGTTTTCATGGACAGACCGTTGCAAAGCCTGCCCGGCTATGGTACCATTTGCTCAACTTAGAAAGGGAGTGGAGCGTATGGCATACTTGATGCTCGGGATCGTGATGATTTTTCTCTCCATTGTGTTCCGGTTGGCAGCCGTGTTTCGCCTGACCATTCCACTGCTTTATGCGCTGGTCGTCCCCACTGTGTTCCATGAATGGTATTATGCCAATCAGACTCTGGCCAACATCATCTGGTATGTGCTGCTGGCGGTGGTAGTCCTATCCTGGCTAGTTTCCCTGGTTCGGAAGGTTCGGGGCATTCTGCTTCGGCGGAGAGAGGACAAGATGCTGGAGCTTATTGTGCTCAGCCGTATGCGGGAAGCCCAAATGCATGGGGAGCCAGAACCGGATGGTGGATATAAGATCCGGGTGGATGACCTGTTTGACGATAATTAACCAAGCCCCATCAATTCCCGGATGATCCGGTCGCTCATCTTGATCGAGCCTACCAGCACTAGCATATTGAAGATCAATTCTCCAATGTAGTTCCAGACCAGCGTGGCCGGTGCTGTGGAAGCATCCCCCACAGCGGGCGGTGCGGAAGCAAACTGTGAAAAAATAACACAGGCCAATACAATGATACAGCCCTCCAGACAGATGGCGGCATAGCTTTTAAGAAAAGCGACGCCGATGCTGCTGGAGGGCTGTCCCGCAAAACTGGACAGAGGGATGGGCGCGATAGCGGTTGCCATGTAGAGTTTGAAAAAGCGGGAATAGACGGTCAGAATCATAATGAGGGAGAGAACCCAGATAAACAAAGACCCCAGCAGAGTGACCGCCCAGAGGGGGATGGATTCCAACAGTCCTACACTTTCAATGGCGGTAATGAGTTCCTCCGGGAGTGTGGTGGGTGACATGGCAGTCATGCCGGATGCGTCCATGATGGTGGATACTGCACCCTGGGCTATTCGGAACAGGGAGTTCATCAGTTCCATGCCATAGGTCACTGCCGCCTGGGCCAATACAAAGCGGATAAAGCACTTGAAGGCCACCTCTGGGCGCTTGATCTCGGTAAAGCTGCCGCAGGTCTTGACTACGCCCATCACGAAAAAGAGCACCAACAGAGCGTAGCCGATGGCTTGGAGCGCGCCGTTGATGCTGACGATCACGGTCCAGATCCCGCCGCCTTTGAATTCCTCCGGGGTAGTGCTGATCAGGGTCCAGATCTCTGCGAGTTTGTCGTTCCAGGTCTGCAGTGCGGAATTCAGATTGTCTACAATCCAGTTTCCACTGCCCATGTTGCATCACCTCCTATTACAATATATTTACGGATCAAGGCACGGCAGCCAGCCGTGTCTTTT
>CAUWDA010000068.1:0-11065 GCA_963557075.1 uncultured Flavonifractor sp.
CCACCAAGGTCCTCACCGAGGCCGCCATCAAGGGCAAGGTGGACCACCTGCTGGGCCTGAAGGAGAACGTCATCATCGGTAAGCTGATCCCCGCCGGTTCCGGTCTGACCATGTACCGCAAGTACGATCAGATGGACGACGAGGGCACCGCCCAGAACGGCGAGGCTGCCGAGGAGGCTACCGAGACCGCCGACCCCGAGACCGAGTCCGAGGTCGTCATCGAGGAGCCCGTCGTGACCGACAGCGCGGAATTCTGATCCCGTCTCTTTTGGGGACGCTGCTTCTACGCAGCGCCCCCTTTTCATCCCTCCGTTCACCCGCTGTTTGAGGTAGCCTTATGAAACACACTTCTCCCCGCGCTCTGGCCTGCGGCGCCGCCGGACTGGTCCTGCTGGTCCTCTCCCTGGCCCCTGTCTCCGCGCTCTCCCGGGGCGGACCCGGGGCCAAAGCCGCCGTCTTTCTGCTGCTGGCCGCAGCCGCCCTGCTGGCCGCGTGGCTGCTCCACCGGTGGGGCTGCCCCCCGGAGCGGCTGCTCACCGCCCTGCTGCCTGTCGGCCTGGCCTTCTTCCTGCGGGCCCTCCTGCTGGACTACGCTGCCGGCGACTACAACACCTTTCTGTCCCAGTGGGTGGAGACCTTCCGGCACAACGGCGGCTTCGCCGCGCTGAAACTGCCCATCGGCAACTACAATGTACCTTACCTCTATTTCCTGGCCGCCATCTCCTACCTGCCCATCCCCGACCTCTACCTCATCAAGCTGTTCTCCATCCTCTTCGATGTGCTGCTGGCCTGGGGCGGCATGCGTCTGGTGAGCCGCTTCACCGGGCGGGAGAGCCTGCGCCCGGTGGTCTGCTTCTGTGCCCTGCTGCTGCTGCCCACGGTGGTCCTCAACGGCGCGTTTTGGGGACAGTGCGACGCCCTGTACGGCGCGCTGGTGCTCCACGCGCTGGCAGATGGTCTGTCCGGGCGGCCCAGGTCCTCCGCCTTTCTGCTGGGCATCGCCTTCTCCTTTAAACTCCAGACCGTATTCATCCTCCCTCTGTGGGCGGTGCTGTGGATCGCCGGGCGCACCCGGTTCCGGGACCTGCTCTTCTTTCCCGCCGCCTATGCCGCCACCTGTGTCCCCGCCCTGCTGCTGGGAAAGCCCCTGGGAGATATCCTGGGGGTCTATGTGGGGCAGACCCAGGACGGCGCCGGTGCGCTAAACTACAACTGCGCCTCCCTTTTCTCCCTGCTCCCCTACGGCACGCAGGTGGATGAGGAGACCGGCGCCCGGCTGGGCATCCTGGCGGCCTTTGCCCTGGTGCTCCTCCTGCTGGCGCTGGCCCTCCGGTTCCGGGACCGGCTGGACAACGGGGCGCTGCTGCTGTTCGGCCTGTGCCTCACTCTGGGCGTACCCTTTCTGCTGCCCTACATGCACGACCGGTACTATTTTCTGGCCGACGCTCTGACCGCCGTCTGGGCCTGTATCCTGCCTCGCCGGCTCCCGGCGGCGGCCCTGGTCCAGGGGGCCTCTCTCAGCGCCTACCTGACCTACTTCCGGATGAAGTACACCCTGGTCCTCTCCCTGGGCGGGCATCTGTTCACCATGCTGGCCGAAAGTCTGCTGGTTCTGACCGCCCTCATCGCCGCCGGCATCCTCCTGGTCCGCCGGCTCGCCGTATCTCCCCGTCTTCCCGGCAAAAAGGCCGGGAAATCCCGGAAAAACGGTTGACGTATTGGAAACAATGTGTTACAATTTGGTTACAGTTTTTAAGATGCAGTTACATTTTTCAAAAGGAGGCCAAAATGGCTACGCAAACCATCCCTCTGACCTATAAGGGCCATCCTCTCCGCCGTAAGGACAGTCTGATCTATTACGGCAGCATGGCCGAGAAATATATCATTATGCTTCAGGTCCTGGACCAGAAGAAGGAACAGGATCTGGACATGGCGACCCGGGTTTCCGTCCAGCTCCAGCTCACCGATCCCGACCTCAAGAGCCGGGACCGCGTGGTGAAAAAGACCGAGAAAGACAGCCTGTACGCCGCCATGGATGTGGCCTCCGTCTGGCTGGACCGGGCTCTGTCCGGTAAGTAAGTCCCTATCCACTCAACGATCAGAACGGAGGATCACTACCAATGATAACGCCTGCCAAGCTGCTGCGCACCGCGCTCCTGACCGTCGCTGTCTCCGCCGCCTGTATGATCGGCGCTTCCGCCGCCAGCGGCGTGGGTACCGTCAACGCCGACGCGCTCCGTCTCCGCGAAGAGGCCGCCACTTCTTCCACCATCCTGGCCACCGCCTCCAAGGGCGACACCGTTGTCATCCTAGAGGATGCGGGTAACGGATGGTACAAGGTGGACTTCGACACCCAGGAGGGTTACATGTCCAGCGAGTACCTGACAGTGGCCGCTCAGGCCGACGTCTCCATTGGCTACGGTCTGGTCCAGGCCGACGGCTCCACCCTGAATGTGCGCAGCGGTCCTGACACCGGCCACAGCAAGGTGGCCACCCTCAGCGACAACGCTGTGGTCTCCATCGTCGGCATCGACAACGGCTGGTACAAGGTCAAGACCGCCACCGGCGCCGTCGGTTACGTCAGCAGCGAGTTCATGGTGACCTGTAAGGATTCCGCCGGCTCCCGTGGGGACGGCACCACCGCTGTGGCGGTCGCCGCCAGCAGCAGCCTGGGCAATCAGATCGTGGAGTACGCAAAGCAGTTCCTGGGCGTGCCCTATGTATACGGCGGCAACGGCCCCAAGAGCTTTGACTGCTCCGGCTTCACCAGCTATGTGTACCGCCACTTCGGCTACACCCCCAACCGCACCGCCTCCACCCAGCTGTCCAACGGCGTGGCGGTCTCCAAGAGCGAGCTGCAGCCCGGCGACCTGGTGTTCTTCCGTTATAACACCTCCTATCCCGCCTCTCATGTGGGCATTTACATCGGCGGCGGCCAGTTCATCCACGCTTCCACCAACAAGTACAAGGTGCAGATCGACCAGCTGACGACCGGTCACTACGCCAACGTGTACATCGCCGGCCGCCGGCTCCTCTGATCTTCCCTGGCAGGCAAAGATCATCCGACATAATGACAGCCCCGCTTGCAGCTGCAAGCGGGGCTGTTTTTCTGCCAGACGTCATGGCCTATCCACTGCATAAAAAATCGCCTCCGCTGACGCGGAGGCGATTTTTGCTCATTCCTCGGTGTGGTCGACGGGGGGCTCCTGCGCGGTGGCCTGGAGCACATCCTCCTCAGAGAGCTGTCCGTCCTGCTTGAGCTGGGCGATACGGGCCTTGTTCTCCTCGATATTGATCTTGGCAGTGGTGATCCGCTGGCAAAGGCCGGCGTAAGCGGGGTCGGGCGCGCTGCCCTGCTCGGCATAGTAGAGCTTGCCGATCTCCATATAGGCCTTGCGGATGGCGTCCTCCTCACTGGAGCTGTTCAGGGACAGCTTGGTGATCTCCATCATCTGCTTGGACTTGGCCATACCGGCCCGGCCCAGATCGGCCGCCTTATCTTTCAAATCATCAAAAAAAGCCATGTTCAATGCCTCCTTGCGATATAGGGTCTGAGATGCTGACCCTATTCTAATCCCTTTTTCCGGCGTACGCAAGGGGAAGCCGCGGGAGTTCACACAAATTTAATCTGCGGCCCCGTCCGTTCCTTTTCGGAAGGCAAAAAAGCGCTGGCCAAAATAGTTCAGCACGGTGTACAGGCCCATGCCCACCAGCTTGGAGAAGCGCTCCCACCACACCGCCGGAATGGCGGTCAGCGGCGGCGGCCCGCCCACCAAAAGCCGGGCCAGGCCATAGCCCACCACATAGCACACAGCCACGTTGACGGCAAACTTCACCGCCGAGCGCCCCACAGTCTCCCGGCTGTGGAAGGTAAAGTGCCGGTTGAGGAAAAAGCTCATGACCGCCCCGGCCACATAGGCGATGGCGGTGGAGGGCCAGTAGCCCAGCCCCTCCAGCAGAAACATGAGCACCATCGACAGCAGGGTATTGCCCACCCCTACCAGCAAAAAGCGGGGGATGCTCTTATCGATCAGCTTTGCCATCTCTGTCCTCCAGCACTTCGCGGATCAGGAAACGGGGCCGCCCCTTGGTCTCCAGATAGATCTTGCCGATATACTCTCCGATGACCCCCAGGGACAGGAGGATGAGTCCCCCAATGGCCCACACCGAACAGATCACACTGGCCCAGCCGATGATGGTCTCCCCCATGGCCCACCGGACCACGGAGTAGATCAGCATGGCGATACTGACCAGGAAGATCAGAAAGCCCAGGCCGGTGATGAAGCGGATGGGCTTCACCGATAGCGAGGTGATGCCCTCCATGGCGAAGGAGACCATCTTCTTCAGCGGATATTTGCTCTCGCCGGCAAAGCGCTCCCCCCGCTCGTACTCCACGGTGCCGGTGCGGTAGCCGATCATGGGCACGATGCCCCGAAGGAAGAGATTGACTTCCTTAAACTGGGCCAGCCCCTCCAGGGCACGGCAGGACATAAGGCGGTAATCGGCGTGGTTAAACACCGTCTCCGCCCCCATCAGATTCATCAGCCGGTAAAATCCCTCGGCGGTGACGCGTTTAAAGAAGGTGTCCTTCTTCCGGGAGGAGCGAACGCCATACACGATGTCGCAGCCGGCCCGGTACTGCTCCACCATGGCGTCCACCGCGTCGATATCGTCCTGGAGATCGGCATCCATGGAGATGGCAATGTCGCACCGGTCTTTGGCGGTCATCAGCCCCGCCAGCAGGGCATTCTGGTGGCCCCGGTTGCGGCTCAGGTCCACCCCGGAGAACAGCGGACAGCTCCGGTGCAGCTCCTCAATGAGCTGCCAGGTCCGGTCACGGGAGCCGTCGTTGACAAAGAGGACCCGGCTCTCCTTTGAGATCTGCCCCGCGGCCATCATGGCCTCCAGCTTGCCCCGCAGCCGCCGGGCGGTCTCTGGGAGGACCTCCTCCTCATTGTAGCAGGGGACGACGATGTAAAGAATATCTTCCATATCCATCAGCTTCCTTGGTTTTTTCTCTGTCTGCCATTATACCTTTTTTAGACGAGAAAAACCACCTATAAGTTTCCTCCCCCTTTTTACCTTTTGGACTCGCGGCCTTCGACTCCGGTAATTTCGCCAGGCATTGATGCGGACAGAGAAATATGATACAGTAAACGAAACGACAAATACGGCTTTGACGAAGGAGTGTGATTGCATGAAAAAGCTGCTGCTGATACTCTCAATCGTATTTATGATCCTGGCTTTTTCAGGCGCTATCTTTGTCCTTACTTCCAACGGAACAGCCAATGCAGGTCATGCGGTCATTCCGATGGTGATTGCTTTGGCTTGTCTGGCAGGATACCGAACATGTACAAACAAAAAGTAGGCCAATTCCAGGTAAAAGCTCCACCTGCTCAGGGGTGGAGCTTTTTCTGCGCATTTTGACAAATGAATTGTTGGCGACCCTAAATCAGTCAAGGGGTAAAAGGGAGGTTTCCTCCCGCCGCCACAGCTCCCCCTCACTCCTCCAGCTTGCTTCGCAGCCGCTCCACTGCCCGCCGCTCCAGCCGGGACACCTGGACCTGGCTCACCCCCAGGATGCGGGCGGCCCGCTCCTGGGTCAGGCCCCGGTAGTAGCGCAGCAGGATCACTTGCCGCTCCCGCTCCGGCAGAGCCGCCACCGCCCCCCGCAGAGCCTCCCGTTCCACCACCGTGTCCTCCATCCCGTCGGTGCCCAGAGCGCTCTCCAGGGTGAGTCCGTCCCCCGTCTCCATCTGGAGGGAAGCGACCGGCAGACCTGCCTCCTCGGCGGCAGCGATCTCCTCCGGCTCCAGCCCGGTCTCCTGGGCAAGCTGGGACAACGTAGGCTCCCGGCCCAGGGCGGCGGTCAGCGCCTCTCTCGCCCTGCGGATGACCGCCGCCCGCTCCTTCAGCCCCCGGCTGACCTTGATGGCTCCGTCGTCCCGCAGATACCGGCGGATCTCCCCGGCGATCTTGGGCACGGCATAGGTGGAGAACTGACAGCCAAAGGCGGGGTCAAAGCCCCGCACCGCCTTGACAAAGCCCAGGCAGCCCAGCTGATACAGGTCCTCCGGGTCGGTCCCCCTGCCGTAATAGCGGCGCACAATGGACCAAATCAACCCTCCATTCTCCTCGATGAGACGGGTGCAGGCCTCGTTGTCCCCCCTGCGGGCCTCCTCCAGCAGATCGGGGGTATCTGCCACGCTCATCCGGTCCCTCCCATCCGGCGGGAGATCCGGCGGCGCATCGTGACAGCGGTGCCGCGGCCCGGCTCGGAGCGCACCTTTACCTGATCCATGAAGCTCTCCATAATGGTAAAGCCCATACCGCTGCGCTCTTCCCCGCCGGTGGTATACATGGGGCGGCGGGCCTGCTCTATGTCGGGTATCCCCACGCCCCGGTCCTTGATGCGGATCTCCAGGGTGTTGTCCTCAAAGATCCGCAGCCGCATCTGGACCGGTCCCAGCCGGTCCGGATAGGCGTGGACGATGCAGTTGGTCACCGCCTCGCTGACGGCAGTTTTGATGTCGTTGACCTCCTCCAGCGTGGGGTCCATCTGGGCAGCGAAGCAGGCCGCTGTGGCCCGGGCAAAGCTCTCGTTGGACGAGCGGCTGAGAAAGGCCGCCGTGACCTCATTGATGGGTTTCATGATGTACATCCTCTCCTTCTGTGATTTGGCCCGGCGGCCTATTGCCCGGACGACAGCGGGATCAGCCGGTCCACCCCCGCCGCCCGCAGCACCTTGCCCGCCTGTTCCGGCACGTGGATCACCTCCATGCGCCCCTCCAGCTCCCCCATCCGGCGGCTGGCCCGCAGCAGGATGGCGATGCCGGAACTGTCCATGAAGCTGACGCCCCCCAGGTCCAGAGTCAGCGTCCGGGGCATAATCAGGTCCAGCTGCCCCATCAGCTCCCTCAGGATCTCTCTGGCCCGGTGGTGGTCCACCTCTCCTTCAATGGCCGCGTACAGCGCCCGGCCCTCTGCCTTGCAGGTCACTGCCATGGCTTGTCCCCCCAGTCACAAAAAAATCGTGGTATGCCAACTTTTGGCATACCACGATTTTATCATAGTTCTATTCCGCTTTTTGTCGAACAGCTCAACGGACCAGGGAGAAACTGGTAAAAATCCACTTCTCCCCTACCTTCTCATAGGGGAAGTCGAAGGTCAGCATATCCACCACTGCGCCCTCCTGCTCCGGGTCCACCACTTCAACCGTCACCCGGACCACACGGCGATTGGGGTCGCCCTCCCGCAGGACCTGGGCACTCTCGGCGCCCCGGGTGACATCGGTGCCCCGGCCTCCCTCCAGGCCATAGAGCGCCCCGTCCACATCGATATACCGAACGCCGTCATAGGGCAGCAGCATCTCCACCAAGTCGTCGGAGAACAGGTTCTTCAGGTAGCCCCGCAGGCTGGCGGTACTGTCGATCCCCGGGTAGTCCACCCGGTAATAGGTCTGGCCATCCACCTCCCGGCTATCCGCCATGTCCAAAGGCAGGGTCTCCACCTGGAACCACCAGAAGGCCTCCACTGCGGAGCGGTAGGCAGCCAACACTGTCTCGTCGTCCGGGCCCACATCCTCCGCAGCGGTGGCGGTGGGCTCCGGCTCGGCGGCGGGCGTGGCAGACGGTTCCGCGGACGGCTCGGCGGATGTCACCGGAACTGTTGGGCTCACCAGAGAAGCCGTGGGGACCGGCAGCACAGCGGAGGGCTCCGGCGGGCGGCTCTCCTCCACCTCGGGCAGCGCAGAAGCCGCAGGCGATTCGGTGACAGTCGCCTCGGTATCCCGGCAGCCGCCGGTACAGCCGCCCAACAGCAGCAGCAATAGTAACAGCGGGACCAGCCGTTTCATGGCTCCGCCCTCCTTTCCAGCCCGGGCATACGCCAGCAGGCACATTTGCGTTATGGTTTATTGTATCCGATTCTTCTTGCGAGCACAACCACAGTTGTGTTACAAAGTATGACAAAACAGGCACAGAAACGCCGCCATCCGCATTCGATGGCGGCGTTTCGCAGTTTTTCAGCTCTTTGTCAGCTCAGTGCGGCGGCCGACTCCTCCAGCTTTACCAGCAGAGCCTTCAGCTTGCCGGCCCGCTCCCGCTCGGCCTCCACCACGTTGGCGGGGGCCTTGTTCACAAAGCCGGGATTATTCAGCTTGGTCTCCAGCTTGTCCAGCTCCTTGCGGTTCTTCTCCAGCTCTTTCTGGACGCGGGCCTTCTCCTTCTCCAGGTCCACCAGCTCGGCCAGGGGCAGGAAGAGGCGGGCGGCGTGGGTGGTGATGGTGACCATACCCTGAGCGGACATGGCGTCGTCGCTGCCGGCGTCGGCCACGCCCACCACCGTCACGTCGCTGGCGTAGGCCAGGCGCTTGAGGAAGGGGATTCCCTGCTCAAAGACTGACAGTTCCAGCGTGGAGACGGTGATGTGAGCCTTCTTGGAGGGGGGCACGTTCATCTCCGCCCGGCGGGCCCGGACGGCCCGGATGGCGTCCATGATGAGCTCCATGGCCTTCTCCTCCTCGGGGAAGTCCAGGTTGGCGTGGTGCTCCGGCCACTGCTGGAGCATCAGATAGTCGCCCTGATGGGGGAGCGCCTGCCAGATCTCCTCGGTGATGAAGGGCATGAAGGGATGGAGCAGCTTGAGGGTCTCGGTGAGCACATAGCACAGCACCTGCTGGGCCCGCACCTTGGAGTCCTCGTCATCCCCCTGGAGCCGGGTCTTGGTCAGCTCGATATACCAGTCACAGTAGTCGTCCCAGATGAAGTCGTACACCTTCTGGGCGGCCACGCCCAGCTCATAGCGCTCCATATTCTCGGTGATCTCGGGGATCACGCTGTTGAGCTTGGACAGGATCCACTTGTCCTCCAGCTCCAGCTTCTCGGGCAGCTCGCACTTGTCAATGGTGAGATTCATCATCAGGAAGCGGCTGGCGTTCCAGATCTTGTTGGCGAAGTTGCGCATGGCCTCACACCGCTCGGTGTAGAAGCGCATATCGTTTCCGGGGGAGTTGCCGGTGACCAGGTTGAAGCGCAGGGCATCAGCGCCGTACTGGTTGGCCATCTCCAGAGGATCGATGCCGTTGCCCAGGCTCTTGGACATCTTGCGGCCCTTGTCGTCCCGCACCAGGCCGTGGATAAACACGGTGTGGAAGGGGGGCTTTCCGGTGTGCTCGCAGCCGGAGAAGATCATACGGGCCACCCAGAAGAAGATGATGTCATAGCCGGTGACCAGCACGTCGGTGGGATAGAAGTACTTGTAGTCCTCGCTCTCCTCGTCGGGCCAGCCCAGGGTGGAGAAGGGCCACAGGGCGGAGGAGAACCAGGTGTCCAGCACGTCCTCCTCCTGCTTGATGTTATGGGAATGGCAGTGCTCGCACTCGGTGGGATCGTCCTCAGACACAGTGATGTGGCCGCACTCCTGGCAGGTCCAGGCGGGGATCTGGTGGCCCCACCACAGCTGACGGGAGATGCACCAGTCATGGACGTTCTCCATCCAGTTGGTGTAGGTCTTGGAGAAGCGCTCGGGGACGAACTTGACCTCCCCCTCATTGACCACCCGCAGGGCCTCCTCGGCCAGGGGCTTCATCTTCACGAACCACTGGGCGGAGATGAGGGGCTCCACGTCGTTGTGGCAGCGGTAGCAGGTGCCCACGTTGTGCTGGTGAGGCTCCACCTTCACCAGCCAGCCGCCCTCCTCCAGGTCGGCCACAATGGCCTTCCGGGCCTCGTAGCGGTCCATACCGGAGTACTTGCCGTACCCCTCCACCACCTTGCCGTTGTCGTCCAGCACCCGGATGGTCTCCAGGTTCTGCCGCAGACCCACCTCAAAGTCGTTGGGGTCGTGGGCGGGGGTCATCTTCACGCAGCCGGTGCCGAACTCCATGTCCACATACTCGTCGGCCACGATGGGCATCTCGCGGCCCACCAGGGGCAGGATGCACTTCTTACCCACGATGTCCTTGTACCGTTCGTCGTTGGGGTTGACCGCCACGCCGGTATCGCCCAGCATGGTCTCGGGCCGGGTGGTGGCCACGATGACGTACCGGCCCTCCTCCCCCTGGATGGGGTAGCGGATGTGCCAGAAGGAGCCGGGCTTGTCCTGATACTCCACCTCGGCGTCGGACAGGGCGGTGACGCAGTTGGGGCACCAGTTGATGATGCGGCTGCCCTTGTAGATCAGGCCCTTTTTGTACAGGGAGACAAACACATGGCGGACGGCCTTGCTGAGGCCCTCATCCATGGTGAAGCGGGAGCGGCTCCAGTCGCAGGAGGCGCCCAGCTTCTTCTGCTGCTCCACGATGCGGTTGCCGTACTTGTGCTTCCAGTCCCACACCCGCTCCAGGAATTTCTCCCGGCCCAGGTCATAGCGGGACAGGCCCTCGTTCTTGCGCAGCTCCTCCTCCACCTTGATCTGGGTGGCGATACCGGCGTGGTCGGTGCCGGGGAGCCACAGGGCGGCGTAGCCCTGCATCCGCTTGAAGCGGGTCAGAATGTCCTGGAGGGTGGAGTCCATGGCATGGCCCATGTGAAGCTGACCGGTGACGTTGGGGGGCGGCATGACGATGGTGAAGGGCTTCTTGTCGGGGTCGCGGTGGCCCTCAAAGCAGCCGTTGCTCTCCCACATCTCGTAGATGCGGCCCTCCACCTCCTGGGGTTCATAAACCTTGGGAAGTTCTTTCTTCATCTGTTGTTACACTCCTTTTCGGGGCAAAAAAGGTTCGCCCCAAGCTCTTGCTCAGGGCGAACCTGACAGTCCGCGGTACCACCTGAATTTCCCTTGCGGGACACTCATTGCCTCTGTAACGGGAGAACCCGCCGTCCCCTACTGTGATTCAGGGACAGAGCTCTGGGACGACCTTCCCCCCGCCGCCGGAGAGCCTTGCACCAAACCGGCTCCTCTCTGTACCTTTCGCGGGGGTACTCCTTCCCTTCCAAGCTGTTTACCATGACAGTATAGGCGAATACAGGCAAATTGTCAAGGAAAACGTAACTTAGGAGGCGGAAAGCGCTGTAGGTGTTACAATGAAGTGTGACAAATAGAAAAAAAGAAAGCGAATAGGAGT
>CAUWDA010000069.1:0-10834 GCA_963557075.1 uncultured Flavonifractor sp.
GGGTATCCAGGGGATAGCAGAAGAAGCCCGCCACCGCGCCGTCGGCATGGAGATCATCCATGAAGTCATTGTCGGCATTCAGATAGCCGTTGATGAGCGGCACACAGTTGGTGGAGCCGGCCATCACATCCAGCCGCCAGTCGGCGTCCGGGTCCTGGTTGGGTTTCATTTCGTAGCCAAGGTAGCCCTCCAGATAGGCTTCCGGATCGGTGGAGAGTTCCAGGCCCCGCTCCTTCAAATTGTCGGGCAGCTGGGACAGGAGGAAGGACGGTTCCTCTCTGGGCTTTTCCAGCACATCAAAGCTGTCTATGTATCTCATGTGGGGGATCTCGCCCAGCACCTGATCGGTGAGGGTGGTGAGCATCCACCAGGCCCGGCCTTCCGCCTCCCGAAGCATAGGCAGCAGCTTTTCGCAGTAGGCGGAGATGGCGAAGCTGTTTTCACCCTGCTCCTCCAGCCAGATCTGCACATCATCCCCGGAGATGTCCCATCCATCCTCGGTACGCAGGCCGATGTTCTGGAGGGGCTGACGGCCCACCAGGATGTTCCAGTGCTCCAGCACCTCCTTGGGGGCGTGCTTCTGGAAGTAGACCAGCTCAAACAGCTTGACCTTGTCACCCTCCGGGGTGAGGATCAGCTCGTACTTTTCACCGTTGAAGCCCATTTCAAAGGAGATCTCATCAAAGACCAGATTCAGAGTTTCCTGCATTTGGGCCACGAGTTCTGCGCCGCGGGTGTGATCTTTGTCCTCATCCATCATCTGGCGCAATTCTGCTTCCATCTCGGCAAAGGTTTCCCACCAGTTCTCTGTCCGCTCCCGGAAACACTCCGAGAACTGCGGCAGGGAAATGCCCCTCCTGCACCCGTCGATCAGCTGCATGGTGTCCTCGTCGTCGGGGCGGGCCTCCAATGCCTTTTCAAAGTAACGAAGAGCCCTGCCCTCCTGATCCAGATAGTAATAGGAATAGCCCATGCGAAAGTTCCAGTAGTAGTCTCCCTCAAAGTATTCCTCATGAGGTTTCAAGAGAGCGATGGCCTTTTTGAGCATAGCTCGGCCTTCCGGCGTTCTGTGATCTGCCTCGTTGTTGTACGCCCTTGCAAGCTGGCTGTCCATTTCCGGAGTGCGCTCCTCAATACCCTCCAGTGCTTCAATGATCTTGTGATGCTCGTTGTTCTCATGCCACTTCTGGCACTGCTTCAAAATATCCATATCTTGTTCCTCATCGGATTGTTCCAAATCCAGTCGATCAATGAGCTGATTCAAGTGTTCCAACCACGCAGGAGCGATCTCACCGCTGTCCTCGTTCTTCCAAAGATCCACAATCTCACGGATGCCGTCCTCGTCCGGCACCTCGTTTTTGATGTCGGTGAGCTGCCGCAGCAGGAAAGCAATGGCTTCTTTGGATGCTGTGAAACCGGTGACTTTATCCCATACAGCTTCTTCATGATCGTAGTCCAGCTTGCCGTTATCCTTCCATTGGAAATACAGCTCCGCCAGAGCCATCGCAGTATTGTCAAAGAGGAAGTCGATTTGTGAGAAGTCAGATCCCAGCATGACTTCCTCTTTCATCAGTTCAATCATCTCGCCCAGATCCATTACCGGATGCTCCGGTACATATTCATTTTTGAGGATGTCCAGTACATCCAGCCCTTCGTCACGCTCTAATGCTTTTATGCCCCATGCTCCCATGTCGGCACCTCTCTTTCTTTATTTTCTTACCAAAGTTCCGTTGTCGATGCAGGCGGCCTCCCGGATGCGCCGGAGGGATTCCGGTTCCAACAAGAACTCCCGCAGATTCGGGTCCTCAAAGAAGGACATGGGGCGCACCTGGGTTGGCCCGGCAACCGCCCACAGCCGCGATGTTGCCAACCGCTCCGCTGTCTGGAGCGCCTTCTCCCGTTCGCCCAGATAGAGATAGCGGGCGATCGCGTCTCGATAGGAGGAGTCAGCCATGGGCACACCCTGAATCTCCTCAAAGAGATCTATGGCATCTCTGGCAGTTCCGAACATACAGCAGTGGTTATAGAGCTTCCGCCTGGCATCAGGACCGTCCGGCGCGAGTTTTTTATTCTGTTCCATCAGCTTTGCCCAGAGCTGCTCCTTTGTCTGGGGTTCCTCCGGTTCATGGTAGGGGTAGTTCTTGTCGTTGTCCGCAAAGGGCATAACACCCCGCTTGAGGTAGTCCATTAGGATGTCACAGAAACGATCCCGCTGGGGGAGGCCGTTCTCAGCCCGGATGCGCGCCTGTTCCTTCATCAGTGCCTCGATTAGCTCCTGCTTCCGGTGGAGTCGGATGGCGGCCACTGTCATGGCGATCATGTGTTCATCGCTCACATTGCTGTAATACCACTCCTCCAGCCAGGGAAGGATGGCCAAATCCAAAGCCAGCGCCTTTTCATAGTCCAGGTTGAAATAGGCGACCTCGGCCTTGACCGCTGCTACCTGATGGGGGTATTTATCGGCAAAGGATTCCAGGGTGTCCAAGGCCCCTTCTTTGCCATCCATGATCTCATAGCAGACCATGCGAAATTTTTTTGGTAGTTTGATTACATCCATGTTGCTTCCTCCTCAATCTGAAAGTGGTGAAAAGCCATCATTGTTTTTATTTATAGGTTTCCTTCTACCACGATTACGCTGGTATAGGTCAATGCTGTTTCAATCCACTCCAAGATGGATCGGAGAAAGATTGATTCCTCTGCGGCCATACTCGATAAGTTGCCCCGGACAAGGACTATCCAGCGTTCCCAGTCCTCTTTCCCAATCCAGTTGTCAAAGCAGAGGTCAAATTCCTCCTGTACTTCTCCATTGGTGGGGTCCTTAACCGGAAAGATTTGTTTCAGCGTGGGAATCAGCAGTTGTTCACAGTCCGGCCAGCCAATGGTGAGGATGGAGCGGCAGCAGTTCCAGTCCTCCCATTGCGGGTCATTCCCACAGTCTGGACGAAGGGGCAGGAAAGCCAGGTGGATCTTTTCGCCACTCTGGGTATATAGGTGGGGAGTGAGGTCGATCAGCTTTTCTTGGCTATGGGGCGGCAAGAAGCCGTGGTAGGCAGGGGAGGTCAGAGTTTCATTCATAGTAAGTTTTCCTTCAATCCTTTCTGCGTGTTCCAGCAGATAGCTCCGACCATCCTGCTTGGCCTGCTCCAAGTATTGTGGAAGCAGGTCGGAATGGATGGCGTCCAGTGAGACCAGAACGGCGATCCGCTGGTATTCCTGAAGTTCAGGAGAGTAACAGTTGCGCTCCCAGAACAGCGGAGCGAACTGCTCCACACAGTCAGGACGCAGAGCGGGCATCGCCAAAAGCGCCCGACGGCTCACATATTCATTGGGGTCCTTTGCGAAATCCAGAATTATATCCCTGACTTTCTGACTACATGAGCATTCTGGCAGATAGGCGGCAAACTGCCACTTGGCCTCACTCTCATTGGAGGCTGCGGCCCTGCGGCAGAGGCACTCAAACCATTTGGGATGGGAAGTGGTTTCCTGTATAAATCCCTCCGCTTCGTTGGCCCTGGCAATTAAATAGACCATCTCATCCAGCAGGACGCTGTCTGCCATTTCTGCATTCATTTGGGTCAACACATGGCAAAAGGCATCAAATATATCATTCCATGCAGGGTAATCGACCTCCCACGCACCGCCAATCTCCTCGGTGATTTTGTCTGGATAAGTGGCTTCCTGCCATTGATGGAACTTGAGTGCCTGCTCCAGCAGGCACTCCCTGATGTCCTTTGCCATGCGCTTACCTCACAATTCTTTGCACCATTTCTCCACTTTGCCATTCTGAGATGCCCGTTCTACACTGCGAACTGCCTCTGTCAACAGCGCAGGAAGTTGATCCCTATCTGCCGTTTCATACCGCTTGACCGGATGCGCCCAATCAAAATCCCGAATGACGAGAATGATATATCTGTCCTGATACCAGCCCATATCCAACAAAAATCCGTTTGGATATTCCACTTGCAGCATATCTTCTTTTTGTGTGTCATCCAGAAAGGTGACCGTTCCGGTGCCAAAATTCACCTTGCGCCACGCTTGAACCATCATTTATCCTCCTACAGCTTATCCCAATTTTCCTGCAAATCGCCCTGCATCAAGTGCTGGGCAATGGCTTGGTTCAGTGGCTTATGGGGGTGATAGGCTGCCTGTTCTGCATCATGGAGGCACTCCTCCATCAATGCCTCCGGAGCAATACCTTCCCGTTTGCCATAAAGATGGCCGAAGGCATAGCACACTGATTTGAGAAAGCCAAAAATATAGTCGTGATTTCCGCACATACTGGGCAGATCATTGAACGAGCCCATGCCACCGTATGCCCGAAGATGGTGGGCAACCTCCCGCCGCTGAGTCCAGTCCTGAATATCCCTCTCCAGCCAGTCGATCCAGTTTTGGAACTCCGGATGATCTGCCAGAAGGATGGAGCGCAGACAGGTCAGAGCCTCGGTATAAATATCGGTCTGTTTCATCAGAACCCTCCTGATTCTTTTAACGCTCCATTATAGGTGTGGCTTTCCCAGATGGCCTCAAATTCCGCTTTCTCTATGACGCAGGCGTGGAATTCCTCGCCCCAGACATGGGCATTCAATTCCTCCACGGTGGGGACGGGCGTGATTTCAATAGCTCCATCGTAAAGGTCAGGTATGTTGCGGGTGTGACCGTCCATAAAGATGTCAATGGAGCGGAGGGCCAGCCGCTCATTTCCGGTATCCACTTCATAGAGGATCACCGACGGTTCTCCCTCCGGTGCGTCCTCCCAAAAGAGTTTGATGTACTCGATCATTCCATTTCCCTCATTTGAACCAATGCCACCCCGTCATGGTGCCGGTTACCTCATCTATCTGTACCGCAATATCATAATTGCCGCGACAGCCCAGCAAGGCCGCAAGATGGTCGTTTTCCAGAATCAAATCATAAAACTCAACCGCTATGTCTTGGAATTCCTTCGGAATCTCCAGTGCAGAGAAGAAATCCACTGATTGAGCATTTTGGAAAAATTCAATGGCCGTTTTACTGCATTTTACTATAATCCCTGTTTGAGTGGTCAACTCTTTCATGCTTTCGCTGCCTCGCTCATGTTCAGATATATTTCCATCGTTTTTTCATTGTCACAGGCCGCCCGGATCATTTTGGACAACAGCATCAGGTCATCGATGTATTGAGAGTACACGCAGAACACATCTTCGTCGGAGTCGAAGTAAAACAGATCCACGCCGCTGTTGTTTTCCTCGAACTCCTGGATCACGCCCCGGGCAAGCCGTTCCCAGTCTCCGCTGCTGCCGATCAGTCCCAGCCGTCGGAATTCCTCTGCCCGGAATCCGTCGCTGATCTTCAGCAGAAGGGAGATCGCATAGGGGTGGTGGGGAATGAGAAAGAATGGCGCGATCTGCTCCGGATTCACCCAGATTTTGAAGGGCGGGCGCGGGTCAGGTATCCAGGGCAAGATTTCCCATTCGTCCTCCGGTCGGTTTCCGTATTGGCAAAGGTCTTTCATCGTGTTCTCCTCATTCGATGTCGTTTCGTTCTTCTTTTACATCCAGTGGAGCGCCGTCCAGAGATGTGATCTGTGACAGTTCTGTTTCAGTCAGATTCTTCAGGAAAATGCAGTATTCGTCCGGGTGGCCTCCCACAAATTCCATTTTAGGCATTCCGATCTGCTGTGGGTCGGTGATCCACAGGCAAGGCTCTCCTGTTGCCCAAAACCGAGTCAGAGTAAGAATTTGGCCGTTGTAAATTACTTTCTGTTCCATCCTCACCTCTCCTCAAAAATCACGAAGGTCCTCAAACTTCTCAATCAGGGCTTCTTTCTGGAGCGTATCGCCTGGCAGGGCGTCCAGGATGCCCCGCAGGGCCATGTAGATCTCGTCCCGCTCCACGGTTTCGATAAAGCCCATCTTGTTGAAAGTCTGGGTGTAGGCTGCCACCGCATCCAGCGCCTGGACCTGGGCATCCCCGCCCGGCTCAGCGGCCAGCTTCATCAGCTGAGAACGGGTCTTGCGGTATTGATTGGCTGCTTTTTTCGCAGCAGTGGCAGGGATATGCTCCGCGCCGTCCCAGCCCCGGAAGGGATTGTCCAGATTTTGCGCCAGCCACTCCAGCCGCCGTAGGAGCGGCAGGGCTGGTCGGTGAAGGGCGGAAGTGTACCCACCAGCGTGTACTGTGGCGGAACCTCTATCGGTACCCGCAGCAGATGAAGGTCACGGGGCCAGTACATGAAGTCCTTGTAGAGCGGGCGGAGATGGGGCAGTTCCTCCGCCGTCAGAGGGGCGTCACCCACCCAGTCCAGAGAGAGGATCACCGCCCAGGGCTCCTTGCTCACCGAGTCCGGCGGCGCAATGTAGGCCACCTGACAGGCGGTGTAGCGTTTCAGGTATTGGTTGTAGACGGTATAGACCGCTCCGGCATTGGCTTTCATGGGTTCACGCTCCTCTCATTCGTCTTTCTCTAAATAAAATCCCCACACGCAGTTGGAGAACTCTCCGGCGGCAAAGCGGTGGAGCTGCCCGTCGATCTCCACCTGCCAGACCTCGAAGGTATGGTCTTGGTGATAGATCGGGTCTTGGACTTTTACTCGCTTGCCGGTGGTTTGCCAGTCGTAGTCAAAGATGTTCACACCGAACAATTTGCATTGACCGTCCGGGCCAAAGGTTTCATATTCCCATGCCATATGTTCAATTCCTTTTCAGTGACTTGATATACGCGCTCTCCGAGCCGTCCCAGTAGCAGTTCACACACCGGCCATTCTGGAAATGATGGTCACAATTCGGGTAGCCATAGAGAATATGGGCACATTCCGGGCACAGCCCCATCATCTGTGAGGAGCCTTTGAAAAACAGGCTGCCGCACTCATCACAAACGGCCAGTTCTTTTTCTGCCATAGGGATCACCAGTCCCGTTCCCGGATGGCCTCTTCGGTGTCAATGGGGATGCCAAACCACTCCAGAATGTAGGCCACGGTTGCCGCGATACATTCCCGTGCCACCGTTTCGATCTCGCTGTCGTGCTCGTCAAACTCCTCCTGGAGATCATTGATGCCGCAGACCGCCTCGTCCAGCGTTTCCTGCACCACTTCGGTATCGGTTTCGCCGTTCTCCAGCAGGTCGATGACCTTCTGAAGCTCGTCCTTTACCTTGTCTACCAAAAAAGCAGGATAGTAATTGTCCTGATACATCTCGTCCAGCAGTTTGTAATTGGGGTCAAATGCTTTCATGTAAGTGCTCCTCTCATTTTTCCTGTACTGCTTGAAGCCTTTCCCGCCACATGGTTTCTTCCATTATCTCATTATTTTGGTAAAAATGGTCTTTGTCGAGGGCCAAATGGTCAGCGAGCGGAGCCGCGTCCACAGGAGTGCAGACTGTGAAACTGTCCCGATCCGCCCCCTTGATCTCCCGGTTGAGGTAGTACACCCGCCTGGCGTCCCGGGAATACCAGTGCCCAAGCAGTTCCCAGGAAGTCAGCTCTGCTTTGGGAAGCTGTTTGCCGTAGGCATAGATCCGTTTCTCATCCCTGGCAAAATAGGTATCGCCCAACGAGCGGAAAGAGGAAACTTCCGCGCCCTTGATGATCTTCACCTTGCCGTCTCCGTTGTGGAAGTAGACCTGCCGGCTGTCCTTTGCATATCCCTGGGGCGCACCCGAATCGTTCTGGCCGTTGTCTAATACCTGGAAGGCTGCCAGCTCTACATCTGGGATTCTCCCGCTGGTGGTGTAGACGGCTGTTTTGTCCGTCGCGTAGGCATAGTTTAACACCCGAAACGATGCCGGGTCTGCTCCACGCAGGCGAATCCCACCGAGAAAGCAGGCCGCAGAGGATTTTCCCCAGTAACGCCAGCAGCAGAAGTCTTTGGGCGCAACACCTTTGAGCAGACCGTTTTCATATAGGCCAGAGAAATAGACGGCTCCATCCCGAAGGAAAAATTCGTTGTCCACCGGCTCTGTGTTGGTGATTGGTTGCAGCGTTTCTTCGTGCTCAGCTGTGATGCTCAACTCGATCTCATCGTCGCTGTAAACTAAGTAGAGCCCATGAGGGGCCTTTCTATCGAAATGCAGTTCAATGTCACAATATTTGAGGATCAAAGGTTTCCCGTCGCTTCTCATGGTGGAAACGGCATCGGGATTCCCGAAGATTTCTATGACCTCATCCTGCGATATTCCGAATTTCAGCGGTGAAATGTCCCGCGGATTCTGCAATATTTGATTGCGCCAAATAGTAAAGTCCTGTTTCATAGTTTTCCGTCCAGTGCCTCCACAGTTTTCATGGCAGCGGAATCAAAGTTGCACTGCCGCAGTTCCCGTTCGATTAGGGCAAACACATCAGGAAAGCACTCGATCTCATCCTGATACTCATATTTCGCATACAGCTTCCCGTACTCCGAGATCCAAACCTCTGCCGGGTAGTAGTAGCCGATATGACCGATAGGTTGGCATTTTTCACCGGCAGCCTGTTCTATCTCTGCCAGTTCACAGCCGGACATATCCCGGAAATAGGCGTCCTCCAAATGGTTTTTGATCCCGTTGACCAGGTAAGGGAACAGAGCAAACTCAAAGTCCGCCGCCCATTTCAGCTTTTTCTGCGCCAGGTACCACTCACAGCACAGGCCGAAATACTTGCGGTAAAACCGCTGGGTGGTCTTCATCATCGGGACGCCATGATCGGCGTAATACTGCTCCGCAATGGAGATGTCAACTTTTCGCCCTTCCTGCCATCCGGCATACTCCATCAACTGCTTAACCTTGCTGCCCAGGTCGCCGGAGATAGGGATGCGTTCTTTCGTCATAGGGTACCACCTCAGCTCTCATGTGTGATACAGAAAATCTCCTTCTTCAAATCAAAGTAGATCACCATCAGCTCATCGGTGATTTCCGGGTTGAAGGACAGGTCCAGAATGAAAACTTGCTGATTCATCTCGCTATCTACCAGGCTGCCAAACCGCTTGAGCCGCAAAAAGTCCACCATCTCGGCAAAGGACAGCTTGGCCGGGTCGGTTCCCGGAAAAAGTTCCGTCGCAATATCAGGGCCTACATCGTCCCGGTGGAACTCCATGAAAAATGTCACAACGCTATGGTAGCGGCTGTCCTCGTCCGCCAGCGCCGCTTTGATGGCGGCTTTGGCCTTTTCCGCCAGTTTCTCCGCCTCATCCAACATTCCTCCCACCACATCCATGGCAGCAGGATCAGCAGTCAGTTCTTCCTCTACATCGAAAAGAAAGGGTAGTCCCGATTCCTCGGGAAAGGTGAAGATCTCCTCGCCGGGCGTATATGGTAAATCAATGCGTTTACAGTTCAGTTTCACCATGGTATCCTCCTTACCCCTCAATGTTGGCAGCTTTGAGGCCTTTTTTTAAGGAACCGTAGACCGTCACCGTATGGTCGGTGAACATCTCGTCGCAGTCAAACCAGGCGGTGAAGCTGCCGCCGGAGGTGACGGACAGGCTCGTCATGCTGATCCGCCGGGCAAGTTCTTCCTCTGTGATGGGGTCTGTTTCCGGATTTCGGGGGTTTTCCTCAGCCTGAGAGAGCCAGTCGTTGGCCAGCACGGTCAGGTTCTTTGCTGCAAGCTCCCGCATGGCCTTGTCCCAGGTTTCACAGTCGGCCAGCAGCTTTTTGGCGGCACTGCGGGCGCGGGTCCAGGAAGGTTTGCTTTCAGCATTGACCTCCAGAGAAAGAAGCACATCCGTTCCGCGCCACTGGATCTCACCCTCAAAGGCACCGTAGTCCTTGTCCAGCGTCAGCTCACCCAGCACCGCATCCTGAATCACCACCGGCTTGTGGTACTCGTCCAGAACGGCCCCGAGCTCCGGGCAGTCCTCGTGGGCCTTGACCACCTGGGAGATACACCAGGGCCGTACCATCAGATTTTGTGCCCATTCTTCTTTCATCCGGCGGATCTTCAGGCGGCAGATCTGCTCGTTATGAAAGCGTCCCCAGCCCTTTTCACTGTTGCGCTCCTCGTCGGTGACCGGCCACTCCAGCCGCTCCTCTTTGGTGCTGACTTTGCCGGTGTCACAGAACACCACGCCCAGTGTCACAACGGTCATTTGCCAAAAGTTGCCCCTGTTGTTGTAGCCGCCCCCGATGCAGCGATTGATCAGAGCAATCACTTCCTGCTCCTCAGGCTCGTACATCTCATAGAATGCTTCAAACATGGGTGTGACCTCCTTTACAGCAGTTTCAGCACTGCGGCGGCAGGCTCGGCAAATTCCTCCAGGGCCTGCTCCAATATATCCCGATAGGCCAGCACCGCCTGCCAGGAGTAGTAATAGAAGCTGTAAAACAGGTCATCTGGGAAGACCTCGTCCTCCTCGTAGCGCATCTCATCTTCTTCCTCGTCGTATTCCTCCGACCACAGGTATTCTTCCTTCAGCAGATCGGAGAAGCAGGGGAGGGGAGAGGCGTGCTCCATCTCATCCCCATCGTGGAAGCACTGGAGGATGCAGGCAAAGAAGTCCAGCAGTTCCCCGGCCAGGAAATGGGCCACGGGGTTCTGGCCGCTCTCTGCGAGGGCCTTCCCCAGAATCCGGCTCAGAAACACCATGCCGAAGGGGGTGGCGTGCCAGAGGGTACTCTGGTGCTCCATGTTGGTGGTGAGCTCGTAGAGAGACTCTTTGACGGACGCCAAATCACACATCTGCTCCAGCACCGCCAGGTGAGCGGGAAACTCCGTCCCCCGGCCGTATGCGGTGGTGAGCCTGTGCCACGGGACATCCGTGATCTTGAGATGGGTGATGTAGGTCCTGTTTTCTTCTGTCATGTTGTTGTCCTCCTTCTCCCCTTAAGAGATGGTATCTACTTTTTCTGCTGCTTTACTTGATAGGGTATGGTCCGGCCCAGCACCCGGC
>CAUWDA010000070.1:0-10436 GCA_963557075.1 uncultured Flavonifractor sp.
AACGAGCCCGGCTCCTCCATCATGCCCGGCAAGGTCAACCCCACCCAGTGCGAGGCGGTGACCATGGTGGCCGTCCAGGTGATGGCCAACGACGTGGCGGTGGGGCTGGCAGCCTCTCAGGGCAATTTTGAGCTCAATGTCTTTATGCCGGTGTGCATCTACAACTTTCTCCAGTCTGTCCGGCTGCTGGCCGACTGCATCCGCTCCTTCAACGACCACTGTGCGGCGGGGATCACGGCGGACCGGGAGCGGTGCCGGAAGAATCTGCACGATTCCCTTATGCTGGTCACCGCCCTCAACCCCTATATCGGCTATGACAATGCGGCCAGGACTGCCAAAAAGGCGTACGACGAGGGGATCTCCCTCAAGGAGGCCTGTGTGGGCCTGGGATACCTCACCGCCGAGCGATTTGACCAGGTATTCCACCCCGAAGAGATGGTTTGACCGGTCCCGGAAAGGAAGAACATACCATGGATGTGGATCAGAGATCCCTTAAACTGCACTACGAGCTCCAGGGCAAGATCGAGGTGGTGTCCCGCAGGCCGATCGAGACCCGGGAGGACCTGTCCCTCCTGTATACCCCCGGCGTGGCCGAGCCCTGCCGGGAGATCGCCAGGGACTATGAGAAATCCTTCTCGCTCACCCGCAGGAACCATCTGGTGGCGGTGATCACCGACGGCTCCGCCGTGCTGGGCCTGGGGGACATCGGCCCCGCCGCCGGGATGCCGGTGATGGAGGGCAAGTGCGCCCTCTTCAAGGAGTTCGGCGGGGTGGACGCCATCCCCCTCTGCGTGGATACCCACGATGTGGACAAGCTGGTGGAGACCATCTACCTCATCTCCAAGAGCTTCGGCGGCATCAACCTGGAGGACATCGCCGCCCCCCGCTGTTTTGAGGTGGAGCGCCGGCTGAAGGAGCTGTGCGACATCCCCGTGTTCCACGACGATCAGCACGGCACCGCCATCGTGGTGGCTGCCGCCATGTGCAACGCCGCGCGGGTCACGGGCAAGGAGCCGGGCCGGATGAAGATCGTCATCAACGGCGCCGGCGCCGCCGGTATTGCCATTGGCAGGCTGCTCCTCTCCATGGGCTTCGGCAACGTGGTGATGTGCGACATCCAGGGTATCCTCTGCGCCGGAGACCCGGGACTCAACGCCGGGCAGGCGGAGATCGCCCGCATTTCCAACCGGGACCGGGAGCGGGGGACCCTGGCGGACGCCCTCAAGGGCGCCGACGCCTTTGTGGGGGTGTCCCGGCCCGGCCTGGTGACGGCGGAGATGGTGTCCACGATGAAGGACGGCATCGTATTCGCCATGGCCAACCCCACCCCGGAGATCATGCCGGAGGAAGCCAGACGGGGCGGCGCGGCGGTGGTGGGCACCGGGCGCAGCGATTTCCCCAACCAGATCAACAACGTGCTGGTGTTCCCCGGCGTCTTTAAGGGCGCGCTGGCCGTCCGGGCCAGGGAGATCACCGAGGGGATGAAGATCCGGGCGGCCGAGGCCCTGGCCTCTCTGGTGAGCGATGAGCAGCTCTGCGCCGACTATATCCTGCCCTCCGTTCTGGACAGAGCAGTGGCCGATACCGTGGCCCGGGCGGTGGCCCAGGCGGCCAGAGAGCAGGGCGTGGCCCGCTGCTGAGAAGCAGTCCGGAGCGATTGCTGTCAAAAAAAGACCGCCGTCAATGCGGTCTTTTTTTGATATATTCGTAAGTACAAAGAGGTGAGCAGCTGTACTTGCCTCTTTGCCTGCTGATCAAGACGAAAAAGGATGGCATATTAGGGAGGAAATAAAATGAGACAAACAATGATTTGAAAAAATTTTTAATGGGGGAATAAATGTATGGTACTATTGATGTTCAGAACTTTCGGGCTGATTATAATATCTTTTATAGTTTTAACTATGTATATTTTGCATAGAAAGAAAAAAGGGAAGTTTATTAAACGAAAGGCTGTCAATGAAGAAGAAAAAATAAAGTATCAGAAATGGGAAAAAACAATCAATGTAATGGCGGTTATTGGGTTATTGATTCTCGGTATATTTATAACTGTTCCTTGTTGCTTGGATATACCGTATTTACTCTTTGATAATTTAGTTGAAGTTACCGGAGAAGTCACACAAGGTGCAATGTCTGGAGGAAACTCTAATAGTGAAAGAAGAATACATATTAGAGATGAGAAAACAGGAGAAGAACATTCTTTAAAGTATTGGGGAGCAGGTAGCGATTTAGGAGATAAAATAACTGTAAGGTATTTGCCACATACAGAATATGGGTATATAGTTGAAAACTTCGATCTAAACTGATGACGTCGAATGCGAAAGCTTGTGGGGGAGTTGCCTGGGGCGGACATTTTCGGTACACATAGTACAGAATTGGGGTTGTTCAAGGTAAGACTGATTGGATCGGTGGTTTTCGTAAAATATAGAGGTGGACAGAATAGAAGGGCCTGTTGCAAACTGCGCAAACCGTACAAAAGACCTGTCATTCCGAGAAAAATGGCCGCCCACCGGGCGGCCATTTTTCGTGGGGATCCATCTCAATTTGCTGGGAAAACGGATCGTCACGCCAGTGTGCTCACTGGCTTGCAATGACGGACTTGTGCAGAATGTCAATTTTGCAACAGGCCCTTCTTATAGTCCAGGTTGAAAGGCCCGCGGCCCTCAGAAGATCCAGAAGATCAGCTCGTCCGACAGAGTCATCCCCGTCTTGCGCTGGAGGGCCAGAGAGGGGGTGTTGCTGGTCCATACCTGGCCATAGGGGTACTTCCCCTGCTCCAGACAAAAGGCGGTCATGGCCAGCAGCAGCGCCTCTCCGACGCCGCGGCGGCGGTACTGGGGCAGCACCTCCAGCATACCCATGGACCCCTCGATGTGGGTGGCGATGAACCCGGCGGGCAGGCCGTCCACGAAGGCCCCCAGCATGCCCCGGTCAATGGCGCTTTCCATGTAGGCCACCCCGCCGAAGGAGTGGCTGTAGCGGGACTCCGTCCACTCCGCCCAGCTCCGATCCAAAAGCCGGATCTCCCCGCCGAAGGAGGGGACCACCGGCGGCTGCGGACTCATCCAGGCCGACTGGAGGCAGATCTGCTCCGTTTGAAAGCCGAAGCGGGCGGCCAGCCGGTCCTTGTACCACATCTGATGACCGGTGAGGATGGTGCATCCTTCCATGAGGGGGAGCATCTCGTCCAGCGCGGCGGGAGTCTCGGCGTCCACGAACCACACCTCGCTGGGGGGATCGTACAGCAGCACGCCGTCGGGCCCCGCCCAGCGGATCTGAGCAGTCCCCCGGCGGAGCACCTCCAGCATATCCAGATATAAAAGCCGGTTGCCCGTCAGCCGGGCCAGCGCGGTCTCCTTCAATGTCATAGCTTACCTCCTCGGTACAGCGGCAGGGAGATGACGAAGCTGGTCAGCCTGCCGTTGCTCTCGCAGCGGATGGACCCGCCGTGGAGTTCCACGATCTCCTTGGCGATGGCCAGACCCAGCCCCGCCCCGCCGGTGCGGGTGGAGCGGGCGGCGTCCAGCCGGTAAAATTTCTCAAAGATATTGGCCAGCTCCCCCTCCGGGATCTCCAGCCCCTCGTCCTGGATGGTGATCTCCGCCCGGCTGCCCACAGCCTTGGCTGCTACGTCCACCTTGCCGCCGGGGACGGAGTAGCTCACCGCGTTGCGCAGCACGTTGTCAAACACCCGGGCCAGCTTGTCCGGGTCCCCCCGCACCACCAGATGGGGGCGGATGTCGGGGGTGCAGGTCAGCTCCTTCTCCGCAAAGAGGGGGTAAAATTCATCGGCCAGCTGCTCCAGCAGCATGGATAGCTGGATGGGCACCTTTTCCCCCGATGCGCTGTCCAGGTCCATTTTGCTGATGTCGAAGAACTCCCCCAGCAGCTCCTCCAGCCGCAGGGCCTTGTCCAGGGCGATGCCGGTGAACTTGGCCCGTCGCTCCGGGTCCAGGCCGGGATCGTCGTGGAGCAGGGTCAGATAGCCCACCACCGAGGTGAGGGGGGTCTTCAAATCGTGGGCCAGGAAGGCCACCAGGTCCCGCTTGCGCTGCTCTGCCTCCTGGGCGGAGCGCTCCCGGGCGGCCAGCTGGATGCGGATGGCGTTCAGATCGTCCTGAATGGGAGCCAGCTCCCGGGGAAGCGTCACCGGGCCGACCTGCTCCTCCACCAGACGGCCGGTGGCCAGGCGGATATCCTCCAGCCAGCGGGTGAGCCTGCCCAGGGCCAGATAGAAGGCGATGAGCATGAGCACCATGATGCAGATGGTGAGGATCTCCTCTTTGTTGTCCCGGATGTAGACCTGATAGAGGCGGGCGGCCTCCTCCGGGGTCTGGCCAAAGAGGGCCTGGGAGGCCCACAGGAAGCAGCGGGCAAAGGGGTCCTGGAGGACCCCGTCCAACACGACCTCCAGCAGAAAGATGCCCAGCGCTCCGGCGGCCAGGGTGCCCAGCACCACCAGCAGGAGCATTTTCAGCTTGAGCCTGGTGTATTTCCGTTTCACGGCGGACCCTCCTTTTCGTCGGTGCGGCGGCGGGAGACCGAGCCCTTGGCAAACCGGCCCACCGACCAGACGCCGCCCAGCAGCATGACCTCCAGGAAGGTGGCGAAGCGCCACAGCACCATGCCAACCGCCAGGTGCTCCCCAAAGAGGGGCCCCATGAAGAGGTAGAAGCTGCCCTCGGCGCCGCCGGCGTTGCCCGGCAGCATGATGATGCGGGAGAGCACCATCACCAGGCACTGCATGAGGATCAGCTCCCAGAAGGAGACCCCGGACAGGCCCAGTCCCCGGTAGAGAAAGGCGGGGACAGCGAAGAGCGCGGTGATCTCCAGGAACATACCGGCGTACAGCCACACCAGCAGCTTCCGGTTCCCCTGGAAGGCCCGCAGCTGACGGCAGAATTCGTCCACCTTGTCCATGCCCTTTTCCACCATGCCCTCCCTGGCCATCACCTTCCAGTGCCGGGAGAGGAAGGTGAGGATGTGCCGGATGAGCCGCTGGACCGGGGCGGGGCGGAGGGCGGTAAAGACCGCCAGTCCGCACAGGAAGAGGTAGAGGGCGATGAGGGCGCCTGCCCCCACCACGGCGGGGCCCAGTCCCTCCCGCCGCCAGAGCAGCTTGTAGGCCAGCGCTGCCACTGCGTAGCCGGTGTATACCATGGTGTTGGCCACCGCCTTCCAGGTGTAGATGGAGGCGGTGTAGGTGGCCGGCATACCGGCGTCATACATCAGCTTGAGCTGCACCGGCGCGCCGGCGGGACCCAGCTTGTAGTAGAACTCCCCGATGTAGGCCGCGTCGAAGCAGCCGGACAGCTTCATGGGGCAGCCGGCGGAGCGGCCCATGCCATAAAACAGCAGGGCGTCCACGCTCTCGCTGAAAGGGATGCACAGGGCGGCCAGCAGCAGCCAGCCGGGCTGTACCTGGGCCGCCAGGGCGCGCAGGTCCATGGTGCGGGACACATAGACCAGCAGACAGACCAGGATGACCCCGCCGATGCTCAGACCGGCGATGGAAAAGATGCGGTTGAAGAGGGAACCTCTGTCGGACTGTTTCGTAATCGTCACTCCGTTTCTAATAGACCAGTCGGAGGGAGCCGCCGCAGGTGCAGCGGTACCGCTGGGGGTGGGCCACCAGGGGGGAGACCCGGGTGCGGGGGAACTGCCGTCCGCAGCGGGTACACACCACCAGATGGCGGATGGTGCGGGCGTCCTCCACGCCCAGCTGCTGACAGGTGCCGGTGCGGGCGATCTGGTAGCCGTAGACGGCGTTCATGGCGGTGGCGTAGGCCTTCCAGCGGGGGCCGTGGTTCCGGCAGCCGGGGCAGGTGTGGAGCACCTCGTGGGCCAGCGTCTGGAGGCAGGCGGTCTCCGGGGCCTCCAGCAGGCGGGCGGCCAGCTCGATGAGACAGCTCCCGTCCGGCTGGTGGATGCAGCAGCCGAACCGGGTCACCGCCCGGCGGTTGAGCCGCACCTGGGGCAGGATATGAGGGGAGACCGGGATATTCAAAGCCCGGGCCTGGGCGATGACCCGGGCCAGCAGGGCGTCGGCGTTGTGCATGGACAGGGCTCCTTTCTCTCCCGGGCGGGCGTCCGCCTTCCGGAGGGTGGACAATATTGTACCACCAACAGGTGGAAAAGTCACCACCGGAGCGGGCCGGACCATCTCTTATCTTTTTCTTACATTTGCCCCGCCCGCTTGACGGAAATAGGCCGGGGCCGGTATAATTGCTGCAAGATGAGCGACAAGGAGGGGACCGCTGTGGAGGCCAATGTTCTGGTGGTGGATGACGAGCCGGAGATCGCCGACCTGGTGGAGGTCTATTTGCAGAGCGAGGGGTGTACCGTCTACAAGTGCAACACCGGCGCCGACGCCCTGGCGGTGGTGAAGAGCCACGCGCTGGACCTGGCCATTCTGGATGTGATGCTCCCCGACATCAGCGGCTTCACCCTCTGCGGGGAGATCCGCAAGGACCACCACTTCCCGGTGCTCATGCTCACCGCCAAGACCGACGACATGGACAAGATCACCGGCCTGACCATCGGGGCGGACGACTACATTACCAAGCCCTTCAATCCCCTGGAGCTGATGGCCCGGGTGAAGGCCCAGCTGCGCCGGTACACCCGCTATAACGAGGTGGACAAGGGGGACAGCCGGGACGTGCTGGATTTCAACGGCCTGGTCATCAACCGGGCCACCCACGAGTGTACCCTGTACGACAAGGAGCTGAACCTCACCCCCATCGAGTTCGACATCCTGTGGATGCTTTCGGAGAACCGGGGGCAGGTCATCTCGGCGGAGCGGCTCTTTGAGAGCGTGTGGGGGGAGAAGTACCTGGACCGGAACAACACCGTCATGGTCCATATCCGCCGCCTGCGGGAGAAGATGGGCGAGCCGTCCCGCAATCCCCGGTTCATTAAAACCGTATGGGGGGTAGGTTATAAGATCGACTGACGGCCCGGAGAAGGTCATTGGAGTCCGCAAAAGAGAGGAAAAGGGCGGCTCCAGAAAAAAATTAAAAAATTGCGAAAAAAGCGTTGACAAACAGAGGACCTTCGGATATAATATCCCTTGCCCTGTTCGTCCGGGTAAATATGGCGGCATAGCTCAGTTGGCTAGAGCATACGGTTCATACCCGTAGTGTCCCCGGTTCAAATCCAGGTGCCGCTACCAGACCCAAAAGACGGCACGTGCCGTCTTTTGGGATCCCTTTTCCGAGCGTTCGGCCCGCTTGGGCAACAAGGCCCGTTGGTCAAGTGGTTAAGACACCGCCCTTTCACGGCGGTAACACGAGTTCGAGTCTCGTACGGGTCACCAATATGGAGGCGTAGCTCAGCCGGTAGAGCACTTGCTTCACACGCAAGGGGTCACAGATTCGAGTTCTGTCGTCTCCACCATGAAAAAGCACATCCGAAAGGATGTGCTTTTTTGTTGCCTTTGGGAGAATTGGCCCTTGAAATTTTTGTATGGCCTGTTACAATAAGACTACGCAAAGCTGCGGCAGCAGGACGTCCTGCTATTTTTCCCTTTCGGGAAAAATAAAGAGAGATGCAGTTCTTTGTCCGGAACCGGGACCCGCGGCGGATCAGAGCGAGTAAAATGAGGAGGAAACGCTATGAAGAAAAAATTGTTGTCACTACTGATGGCCCTGTGCATGGTGGTAACACTGCTGCCGGTGAGCACACTGGCAACTGAGCCAACAGAGAGCGCAGAACACTTGGATTTTGCTCAGTTTTTGAAGGCTGTTGAGGATGCAGGGTACAACTATGACGGACACGATGTTACAGTACGCTGGAGCCCATCGTCTGCGTGTACTGATAGTCGCGGCCCAGATAAGCACACCTGTATTGTTGAAAATAAGCAGCCAGACGGCAACAATGCTCAGCGTCTTCAAAAACCCAATGCGCAGTACCAGATTTTCAGTGGAGCAAGCAATCTTTCCATTTCCAACGTCAACTTTGTATTTGAACCCGCTGATTTTACCCTCTGCATGAACAGCACCTGGGGCGGTACTGCAACTGCTGATGCTATTAGGAACGCCGAGTTCCAGCTGCTGAATACCGGCGACGTGACCTTCACCAACTGCACCTTTGATAAGGTCATTGTCAGCCCTTTCAACAGCACCACAAAGTCCACTTTCACAGGTTGCGATTTCTCCAATATTTACGATTCCTATGCCATCAAAGACATACATTCCGCTGATACGGAGATCACCGGCTGTACCTTTGACCACTGTGGCGGTGCTATCTACTTGGAGGGCAGCACAGCCAAGAATACAATTACCATTACTGGCAATGCTTTTACGGATATTGACACCTATGCGGCCAACAACAAAATTGGAACCAGGGGACTGATCCAGTTCTCCGCCAACGGCGACTATACCAATGCCATGATTGCCATCAGCGGCAATAGCTCCACCGGGGAGGCAGCAGTGCTGCGGCAGCTGAACTATACTGTCAACATGAGCAAGGTCGCGCAGATTATAGCCCAGGGCAATAACGACTTTGCGGGCGAGCTCTTTACTGCCAATTCCAATGGTGAAAACGATCAGTTGCCTGCGGAAACTGCTTTTCCCAAGGGTATGACTGTCTATGATGGCAAGGAATACTATGCGACTATGCAGGCCGCACTGACCAATATCCATCAGGCAGAGGCCCGGACTCTCTGGTGTAAGCCTGGCACTAACCTGGGCACTATGACCCACGGCCATGTTTGCTATGATCTGACTGTATACGGCAATGGCGCCTATATTTCCGGCGGTGAACGAGACTTTGAGCTGGATACTTATAATACTGGTCATTCAGGTGAGAAATATCTTTCCAACGATGTAAATCTTGCAATCTATAATCTCAATGGGGCAGCCGTATGGGGGCAGCGTAACTCTTCTCATACCCTCACCATCTACATGGAAGGTTGCCAAAATATGAACCGGGTGTATCTCAGTGGCATCACGGGTACCAATAACATCACCCTGAAGAACTGCACCTTTGATGGCACACAGAGCGGCGGTGCTCAGGCCAATTCTTGCACCGTTTATTCCAACGCGGATGGTGCAATTGTGGTAGATAATTGTAGCTTTTCCGGTGTTAAGATCCCTGTTAATCTCAACCATAAGGCCAATGGCACGCAGATTGTTACTGTCACGGACTGTTCATTCACTAATTGTGGTTCTGCGGAGGGAGATGCTGCAAAGTACGCCGCCCCCATTCGCTTTGTCAACAGCGGCAGTGGAACGCAGAATGCTACCGTCGATCATGTTACCTTTACCGGTACCATCGGCAATAACGGCGATATTCTCATCGGTGATGGCCGCGCTAATGAGAAGTCTAACGACGTCACCCTGACGGTTACAAACACGGCTGCCAACGTACAGGCCCAGAAGCCGGGATATTATGATGCTTCCGGAAATGTGACCGATGCCGCCCTTGTCAGCAAGACCCCTGTTGAGAAGTCTGCGACCCCTGTCACCATCACCAACAAGGAAGAGGCATTCTATGTTGCTAAGGTGGGCGAGAAGCCGTACACATCCCTGCAAGAGGCCATCAATGAAGCTGCGGATAACGCAACCATTCTGATCCTGAAGGACATTGAGCTGACTGGCCCAGTTTCGGCTCAGAAGACACTTACCTTTGAAGGCGTGACCAAGAGCGACGGCACAAAGCCGGTAATCAGCAACAGCAATGGCGGTATCATCAGTCAGAGCGGAGAGGCAGTTTATACCCTGAAAAACCTGGAGCTGCAGGCCGCTGCAGACGGTCAGTGGTATGTTTACCACAGCGCAAACACCCTGACCATTGAGAACTGTGATTTCACCATGGCTGATGGGGTGAGCAATACCGGCAACGTGGTGATGGGTGAGGGTGATCCGGCAGCCCGTGCCCTGATTTTCCGGAACAATACTATCACTGCCAATTCCCGTGCCGCTCTGACCGGCGTGGGGAATGGCAGTCAGATTACCGGTAATATCATTGATCTGATTAGTGAAAAGTATGGAAACTCTAATTCCCGTACCAGCATGATTTCCCTGACTGCCAAGGCTGGCGGCGCAGGGGTCACCATCACCGGCAATACCTTTAAAAATGCCAACCGGGCGATTGCTGTGGATAACTCCACTTTAGAGGCGAGCCAGCTTACTGTACAAAACAATAAGTTTATCAATGTGCGGTATGCCTTTGAACTCAGCCCGACCAAAAATAAAGACAGTGGTATCTATAATCTGAACAAAAACTATTTTGAGTTCCAGGGGGTTGTATCCGAACCTAAAGTCGAAAATGCGGATAGTGCGGGCAGTCACTTCGGAGAAGGAGAAAATTCCACAGAGTATGTTCCGACAGGCGCCAGTCAGGTCCAGAAAAACGAGTATTATACCAAGCCCACCATGAAGGACGAGGACCTGAACACCTACGTTCCCCCTGTCGTTGACCAGGGCGGCTCCTATGAG
>CAUWDA010000071.1:0-10038 GCA_963557075.1 uncultured Flavonifractor sp.
GCAATCGCTTTGTTTATGCTGCAACGCCATAGAGGTCATGGTTCACCTGTGCGGCATAATAATTCTCCATGGTGGCAGGTGCATTGTAAAGCGCAGTCAGGAGGTACTGCCGAATATTGCGGATGTGAGTGGTGTTGTCCTTGAGGCACTCGAACACATACCGGATATGGCTTCCATCCAGTTTCAACAGCCGGGACTTTACAACTGCCTGGGACAGATCATTCCCACACACCCGGACATTCTCCCGGTTGGAGCAGACCGTCTCCACCATCAGCTCCACCATTTCGTCTAACTGCCCCACATCCCAGGGGCGTTCCTGTACGAAGTCCTCATAGCGAATGTTCTCCCGTATGAGGGACCGATAGGCATCCATCTTCTGATGATCCACAGGTCTCTCCCGGCTCCGCTTCCTTCCTTTCGCATCCATCGTCCCCGGAAAAGGGGTGGAAGGGATAGGAAGCGATTCTTTTTTTCGTGAGTCAGTTCTTTGTTGTTCTTTCTTTTGTCTCTCTTTTATTATTTGCGTTGACTTTTCCGCCGCCGTGCCGCCCGCCGCCGGATATTCCGTTGTCGGGTTTTCCGATGACGGCAAGGCAGACGACGGCCCTGCCGGAGGTACAGGAACAGGGCGCTCCCGGATGATATACTCGTTGCTGCTGAATTTTCCTGCCTGATCCACAGTCTGGCAGCGATAGATGTATCCGGCTCGTTCCAGCTCCACCACAGCGGCACGAATCGCATCCTTACCCTCTTGATTGATCTTCGCCAACCCCGTTAAGGTGTAGTCCCAGTCCTCCGGCAGGGAGAGCATTTGGGACAGCAGGCCCTTGGCTTTTAGGGAGATGCTCTTGTCCCGCAGGTGGTAGTTGCTCATGATCGTATAGTTTTGGGTGCGCTCCACACGAAAAACCGCCATTTGGAATCCTCCTCTGCATTTCTATTCCACTTTTCCCAGAGTCCCATGACGGAAGCCTTCCGCCCCGCGGCTCCGGAAAATAGCGGGGCGCGGGTCTTTTGCCCGCGCCCCATGTTCATTCTCTGTAATAGACAGGTCTGCCAATGGAAGTAAAGCCACTTTTCCCTGTGATGACCACATTGTTGGCGCTGCTGGCGCAGTGGATGATCAGGAGATCCCCCGCCTCGTCCCGACCTCCTACGATGCCCACGTGTTCATCTCCGGGATAGAATACCAGATCCCCAGGGAGGGCCTCGCCCCAGGAGATGGGGGTGCAGTATGTGTGCTGGGCATGGGCGCCACCGCCGTGACCAATGACATACTCCCCGCCGCTGACATTATAGAATACCCAGTCCGCAAAACCAGAGCAGTCCATCCCGAAGGGCCGATAGGTACCTGTGGTGGAACTGCCTGTTGCAGTCACCTGGCGGAGCGTTCCCCAGCGGTCATCCCAGCCGATCTTCAGGCTTTTGCCACCCCAGAAATAATGGACCTTACCCACCAGTTGGCAGGCAGTCTGGACCACAGCCCGCCGCTCCGGTGCCAGGTCCGCGGGAAGCGCGGCCAGCAGATCCTTTGCCGCCTGACTGCTGATGGTCAGATCACCAGCCAAGGATGCCAGCAGTTCTGAATTGTCCAACAGCACGTCCAGCGCCTGGTCCTGCTCCGCTGTAAACTGATAGAACACCCGCATATCGTCCGGTGTCCTGGGGGTAATGGTGACGGACAGAACTTCCTCTGTCCAGGCTGCGGCGCTGCCGCTGGCTGGATGCTCTACTGTCTTTTTCTCACTGGTGAGCTTTGTCATGTCCCAGAATACTGTCCGCAGGGCTTCGACCTGGGCTGCGTCCAGCACAGCAGGACTGCCGCTTTCTGCCGATCCTGACTGCCTGACTGCAAACACGGCCAGTACCTCCGGCCAGGGCGGCGGCGCACCTATGATCTCCAGCCGGTCACAATCAGCATCCACCTGCATTTGCTCCAGACGTTCCGCCAATTCGCCATTGATCTGAGCCACTGCCTCCGATGGAGAAACAGAACCCGGACCGCTGCCGCCACCCGCGAATAGGATGCCAAGTGGCGAGGCAAGCAGCACACCTACCAGACAGAGTACGACCACGATAGAAAGGACAATGCTCCCTCCGGCTGCAATGGCAGCCACAACGCCGCGGGCCGCCCTGACTACGGACTGTACTGCCCTGGCTGCTGCCCGTGTTCGCGCTTTCCATGTGACAGCCACCTTGGATGTGTGACCAGCAGCACGGGCAGACCGTATGGCGGAAATCTTTGCCGCAGCCTGGGCTTTGACCTGCGCAGGGCCCAGAGGCAGCTGCCCAGAGGCCAATGACCTCTGGGCAGTCTTTATCTGCTTGGCAGACGGGACCGGCTTTCTCACAGACGGCGGCGCCGCACCCTCTCTGTTCATTCCACGGCCTGTACATCGGGGCGCTTCAGGGGAAGCTACGGTTGGGCGACGTCCCCCTTGTTTGGCGGCGTGTTGTTCACCTGAATGACACTCTGAGGGCATGGATTGACTATCCTGCGGGGCAGTCTTGGCAGCGGTATGTGCGGTACCCTGGGGCTGTCTGCTATTCTTTTCAGCGCGTTGCCGGGCCTGTTCCTTCGCCGCTTGTCTGCCCCTCTCCTGGGGTGTGAGCGTGGCATTCGGGGCAGGACGGGCGCATGGTTCCACGGGCCTCTCTGATCCCAACGATCCTGCTCCAGTCCTGACCTTCTCTGGGCCGGGCCTTGGGCGGACAATTCCAGAACCACGCTCCGCCGTTGCCTGTTCCAAAACAGCCTCACGGGTCTTGATCCGCAGCGATCCGGTCCCCCGCTTTTCCCCAGTAGAGGGGGCATCTGACGGGGTGCCGGAGTTATTTTGTGCTGGGAACTTCTCTTTTTTCTGTCCCTGTTTCCTGCCTTTCAGCAGACGCTCCACACCTCGGGTCCCACGGCGGAAACCACCCATTGCAGTATCCTCCAGTGTGTCTCCACCAAACTCATCCCGCTGACCATACTGGGCTGTGTCCCTCAGCTGGCCCCGCAAACGTTCCACGCCGCTCTCCAGTCCCCGGCGTGCCAATTCCTTGGGGGCAGATCTGACCTTCTCTGCCACGGCCTTTGTCGCCGTTGGCTTCTCCTTGATCGTTCCGATGCCTTATCACCTCCCCGGCGGTCATGCCGCATTCAGGTCAGCGGGTTTGGTGCTCATCAGTTTGTAGAGATGATTCTTGGGGAAGTTGTCCATAAAGGGGACGATCGCACTGCCGCACTTGATGAGTCCCCGGCCAAAGTCCACATTGGTGATGTAGGAAAGCTGGTTGTCCGAGATGTTCAGCAGCTTGGCCAGCTCCTCACGGTCGGTAGCCGCCTGGTTCAGCATGACCAGGAACTCACTGTTTGCCAGCATGGTACGGGCGGTGTGAGACTGGAGCAGGTCATCTACATTCTGTGTCAGGCCGGTGCAGCAGGCACCATACTTCCGCACCCGCTTCCAGAGGGTAAATAAGAAGTTGGCGCTGTACTCATGCTGGAACAGCAAATAGATCTCGTCAATATAGACCCAGGTGTTCTTTCCCAGCTTCCGGTTTCGAACGATGCGGTTGAATACGCTGTCCAGAACCACCAGCATACCAACAGGCAAAAGCTGCTTGCCCAGATCCCGGATATCGTAGCAAAGGATACGGGAGTTGGTATCCACATTGGTGGGCTTGGCGAAGGTGTTCAGGCTGCCCTTGGTAAACAATTCGATGGCCAAAGCCACGTCCTTTGCTTCCGTCTCCGGTTGGCGAAGCAGTTCTGCATGGAAGTCCCGGAGGGTGGGGACAGTCCCTTCACAGCCGTTCTGGATGTAGGTGTGGTAGCACAGAGCCGTACACCGGTCAATGATGGACTTCTCCTTGGCGGACAGCTTGCCGGCCCCCATGAGCTGCTCACACAGGGAGAGGATGAATTCGGACTTTAGGACAACGGGATTCTCCCCATCGCCATACCCCTGTTCCATGTCCATTGCGTTGATGTGGTTGCTGGAGGTGGCGGAAATGTTGATGACCTCGCCGCCCAGCCCTTCCATGAGGGGGCGGTACTCTGACTCTGGGTCGATCACGATGATGTCATCTTCGGTGGAAAGGGCCAGTCCAACCATCTCCCGTTTGGCGGTAAAGGACTTGCCAGAGCCGGAGACGCCCAGGACAAATCCGTTGCCGTTGAGCAGTTCCTTCCGATTAGCCAGGATGAGATTCTTGCTGATGATGTTCTGCCCATAGTACACGCCGCCTTGGTGCCGGATCTCCTGTGCCTTAAAGGGCATGAGGACGGCCAGAGCCTCTGTAGTCAGGGTGCGCAGGGCGTCGATCCGCCGCAGGCCCAAAGGCAGGGCGGTCACCAGCCCGTCTGCCTGCTGCCAGTTGAGGGTGGAGAGTTGGCACAGGTGCTTGCGGGCGGTGGATCGGAGCGTTTCCGTATCACTGTCCAGTTCCTCCTTGGAATCGGCCAGATGCACCAGCGTCACCACTGCAAACAGCATCCGCTGATCCCTGGTGGTCAGGTCGTCCAGCATCTCTCTTGTCTCTTTCCGCTGCTGCTCCAGATCATACGGCACCACCGCAGAGAAGTTGTTATTGCTGTTCTGCCGCCGCTGCCAGTTGGTCACATTGGTCTCCACACCCAGCAGGCGGCTTTGCAGCTCCCGTACTGCCTCATCCGTAGGTACTGGGATGATATCAATGGACAACATCAGGTTCCGGTCCAGTGCAGTCAGCTCGTTGATCATGGAGTCCTTGATGTAGCTGGCATACTCTTTGAGGAACAGCACCCGCCCGTACTTGTTCCCCATGATGAAGTGGTCTTTCTTGAACTCCAGGCTGTCCGGGCAGACAGCATCCTTGAAGGAATGCCCTTTCCGCATACAGTCCCGGAGGTCGATGCGGAACCCGTTCTCCTCTCCGGGGCGGTAGAAGTCATGGAGGACTCGCAGCCGTTCCACGGCATCCAACTCCTCACAGTGGGAGTCCAGACGGTGGAGGTGGGCAGTCACATCATGCATGGTCCGGTCAAAAAAAGACCGGGCCTCCTCCGTGCTCTTGCGGTGGACAGAGAGGGTGATATACCGCTCCTGCACCACGCTGTTGGCAGCGTTGGTGGCCTTGTCCAGAAGCATGGTGTTGTACTCCGCCCGGTATCCGTCCAGATGATCGTCCCGGCGAGGGATGAGGATCTCCTGTTCCACATTTTCCCGTGCGACGTGCTTGTTGTTGATGGTGATCTTGGTCGTGGACCCGGCATCCAGTGCATTGAGCAGTTCGGAGTAGTCCAGGAACATCGCCGTCTTGTCCTCTTTTGAAGCGATGGCGTAGTTGATGTCACTGAACCGTAGGGTCTTGGAGAATTTGCTGCCGAATTGAAACACCCCATCCGGCCACAGGCGGCGGATGGGGATGGCGTCCTGTACAGATCTTGGCACCTCGAATGTTTCTTTGTCCTGCTTTAACGTATTCAGCAGGGTCTTAATCAAGTTTGAGCGCCTCCTTTATCGTTGTATTTTCCAGAGCTTTGGTATACAGGTGATCCGATTTGAATACGAGCCGCTTTGGATAGAGCAGCTCTGAGCGGATGACCGCCAGAATAAACTGTTCGAACGTCATGCTGTTGTATCGGTAAAAGCCGCACAGGGCAAAGGGGGCGGCGGCCAGGACGCAGGCCCAGCCCACATCCGAACCGCCCAGAGCTGGCCCCAGGAAGAAATAGACTGCCAAAGCCACCGCCACGGCGCCAAGGGCGCAGAGGAACTGCCGCAGGGTCAGTCCGAAGAAGATGCCCTCCTGGTAGTCCCGGACTTCTTTGTTGATCCGTACTTCTATGTCGTTCACCTCTCTATTTTTGCTTTTGCCAGACAGACCGTTGCAAATGCCGCCCAGCTATGGTACCATGCCAAAAACCAGAGAAGGAGTTCTCCCGCATGGCGTATTTGTTTTTGATGCTTGGTGTATCGCTCCTGCTTCCGTTGCTCCGGCTGGCCTTTTGTCTCCGCCTGGGCCTCCCGCTGCTGTTTGCCCTGGGGATGCTCACCGTGTGCCACGGCTGGTATCAGGCTCACACCGCCCTGGCGGACGGGATCTTCCTGGCCCTGGTGGGGCTTGCGGCCCTCTCCTGGGCGGTGACCTTCCTCCGCTGGGCGGTGGAGACAGTGGGCTATGTGCTGGCTGACCGGCTGGCCGGAGCTGCCCTGGCCCGCCGTGTGCGGCAGGCCAGAGCTGAGGGGCGCTCCATGGTGGACACCCAGGGCCTGTGATCAGCCCAGGCCCATCAGCTCCCGGATGAGCCGGTCACTCATCTTGATAGCCCCCACCAGCACCAACATATTGAACACCAGCTCACCCACATAGTTCCACACGATGGTGGCTGGAGCCAGGGTACTGTCCACAATGGCAGGCGGCGTGGAGGCAAATGCTGAGAAAATGACACAGGCCAATACAATGACACAGCCCTCCAGGCAGATGGCGGCATAGCTTTTGACAAAGGCCATGCCGATACTGCTGGAGGGCTGCCCCGCGAAGCTGGCCAGAGGGACGGGCGCAATGGCGGTGGCGATATAGAGTTTGAAAAAGCGGGAATACACAGTGAGGATCATGACCAGAGCCAAGACCCAAATGAACAGGGAACCCAGTAGAGTGACGGCCCACAGGGGAATGCTCTCGATCAGCCCTACATCCTCAATGATCGTCACCATTTCATCTGGGAGCGTGGTGGCAGTCAAAGCCGAGAGACCAGAAGAGGATATGATGGAGGAGACCATTCCCTGAGCGATACGGAACACAGCCATCATCAGTTCCATCCCATGTCCTACTGCTGCCTGGGCCAGAATAAAGCGGATAAAGCTCTTAAATACCAATTCCGGCTTCTTAAATTCCGTAAAGCTGCCGCAGGTCTTGACTATGCCCATCACAAAGAACAGTACCAGCAAGGCATATCCAATGGCCTGTAAGCCGCCGTTGATCCCCACGATCACATCCCAGATCCCGCCTCCCTTGAACTCCTCCGGGCTGGTGCTGATGAGCTGCCAGATCTCTGCCAGTTTGTTGTTCCAGGTGTTTAGGGCGGAGTTCAGGTTGTCTACGATCCAGTTTCCACTACCCAATTATTTGTTCACCCCCCACCTGCCCGGAACAATATGTCCGGGCAGGTATTTTTTCTCCTCCATCCTCAGCCTCCGGTAATCAGAGTGAGGATCTCCTTGGTAAAGGTGATCACGATACCGCCGGCGATGGTGAGGATGCCGTTGGAACGCTGGGAGGGGTCATGGGACTGGAGGGACAGGCCCACCTGCAAAATTCCGTAGCCCAGCAGGATGAGTCCCACCGCCCGGATCAGAGAGAAGATAAAGTCGGACAGGCTGTTGACCACAGAAAGCGGGTCGTCGGCAGCCAGGGCCGGGACGGTCATCACGGTTGTCATGGTCAGGACGCATACCAGAGCAGCGTATGCCCTGTGGGCGCGACGCTCCTTTTTCCTGCGGTCACTCAGATTTTGATTTTGATTCATGCAGCATTCTCCTTTTCGGATCTATGCTCAGCGGAAAATGCCGTGAAGAGAGGAATACCAGTAAACGCTGGCGTTTGATGCCTGTGATGGATGTAGGGCGGCTCACCGCCGTCCACTGTGTGTCGGATGGCCGGATGCCGGGTGAGGTCGTATTTCAGATCCATGACCGGCTTGGCGCCTCGGATGAAGAGGATGGCGTATCGGTTGTCCAGCGCCCGCACCTCATCCGGGGTGAGCAGCTCCCGACCGCTCATCTGGAAGTTGGTGGACCAGGAACCGGAGCGTCCCTTACTCTGACCGTGGGTCCTGGTATCAATGGTGGCTTTGCCCAGGGCCTCGGAGATGTACTTGTGGGTGCTGGCCTCGTTGCCGCCCAGGTAGAGGATGGTGTCCGAGTTGCCGGGGATGGTCTCCCAAGAGTCCTTATACAGCTCCTTGATCTGGGCCGTGTTCTGGATGATGGTGCTGGCGGAGATGTTCCGGGACCGCATAGTGGCCAGTTCCCGTGTGAACCCCGGCAGGGGCATGGCCGCAAACTCATCCAGCACGAAGTGGACATGGCGGGGCAAGGCCCCGTGGTGGATCTGGTCGGCGCTGTAATAGAGTGCTTGGAACGCCTGGGAGTATAGCAGGGACACCAGAAAATTGAACGTATTATCATTATCGGGTATGACGGCGTACAGGGCGCATTTCTTCTCCCCCAGGGTGTAGAGATCCATGTCATCGTGGTCGGTGATGGCCTTGATCTGAGGCAGATTGAAGGGGGCCAGTCGGACGGCGGTGGACACCAGGATGCTCTTGGAGGTCTTGCCCGCCGCCAGTTTGAACACTTTATATTGCCGGACAGCCACGCTGTCCGGCCTCTCCCGTTCCATGGCCTGGAACAGCAGGTCCAGGGGGGAGACGTACTCCTCGTCCTCCTCCTTGACCTCGGCGTATTCCAGCACCCGCATGACCATGGAGAAGTTCTGCTCATACTCCGGAGCCTCCTGCCACAACATGAGGATGATGGCCTGGAGCAGCGCCGTCTCCGCCTTGGTCCAAAATGGGTCCGATTCATGGCTGCCCTTGGGGGTGGTGGCTTGGATGAGATTGTTCACCAGTTTGAGGGCGTCCTTTTCATCCCGGATATAGCGGAAGGGGTTGTAGCCGTCGCTCTCTGCCAGGTTGACCAGATTCAGCACCCGGATGTCATAGCCTTGGCTTTTGAGATACCCACCGGTGGCCAGCAGTACCTCCGATTTGGGGTCGGTGATGACATAGTTGGTGTTGGCCTCCAGGATGTTGGGCTTCACATAGCTGCGGGTCTTGGCGGCGCCGCTGCCGCCGATGACCAGCACGTTGAGGGAGCGGCGGTGCTTGTGGGTGTCCAGCCCCAGGCGGACGTTTCGGGTCAGCAGCTTGTTCTGCTTCTGGCAGAACTGGGCGTTGACCTGTTGGGGTGTGGCCCAGGCTGCCGAGCCGTGTTCCGCGCCGTCTCGCCTGCGGCCCTGCTCCGCGCTGTGCAGGGCCAGGGCCATGACGTAGGCGCCGGTGCAGACCAGGATGGTCAGCAGGCTCTTGTCTGTCCAGCGCACCACCCAGGGCTTTCGAAGGGCATCGGTCAGCTTGGCGATGATTTCCGGCAGGCCCCCTCCCAAGGATTGAGCCAGAAGCAGCGCGCCCCAGACCACGGGGATATACAAGAACAGGCAGACCAGCAGGCCGCCTGATTTGATTGGAGATCTCAGTAACGATCACCTCACCAAACTGCAAAAAGAGGGGGTGTCGGAAGAGTTCCGACACCCCCTGTGAGAAGGATCGCCTGTATGATCGTTTCCTGTTATTTCGTTTTTGTCCGATTTTTAGTTCTCTGTCTGGCCGGAACAAACTGCTTCCGCATCTGCTCCCGGTACCCTTTGAGCCGTTCCTCAACCGAGAGCCGGTCATGGGTCGTCCTCATATCCGCGCTCTCGCTGGGTGTAGAGGATCTGTGTCTTGTATCGGGTGAGTCTCGTTCCGACCGAAAATCTTTTTTTGGCGGATTTTTCCGACGCTCAGGCACAGGGACGTCCTGCCGCTCCTGCGGGGCTTTCTGCAAGTTGGAAACGTCCTTCTCCTGACTGGATACCTGGGACAACAGCCGCTCAAAGATCTGGTTGGCCCGGTCCAGCTCAGTCACCGGCAGGATCACATCCACCAGCTTGCCCCGTTCGTCCTGATCCCGAATGGTGCTGAACAGCAGCTTTTGTTTTTTTGCCAGCTTTTCAAATTGACGATACTGCTCCGGGGTCATGGGGAATTGACGCAGATCCCTGGTCTCCCGCAGCATTTTACCCAGATTGACCTTCCCGGAGAGCTGCTTATGGTTCCTGGCCAGAGCCAGGGAGAGGGCCAGCAGGTTCTTCAGCGCCGATCCGGACAGCCGGACAGCCACTTCCGTCCCAGACAGCATCATACGCACCATCTGGTCTGCCGCCTCACCGCCTCCTACGTTTATCGTGTCTCACCTCCTATTACAATATATTTACGGATCAAGGCACGGTAGCCAGCCGTGTCTT
>CAUWDA010000072.1:0-9978 GCA_963557075.1 uncultured Flavonifractor sp.
AATATGTAATTCTGGCGGTCTGACACACATAAATGATTAGGCAGAATGTTGATTCCGCCTTATGATACAAGCCCCAGCCGGTCCAACTGCCGCTGATGCTCCTCCCCGGAGGTCAGGAGGTAGATGCGGGTTGTCTCAATGCTGCTGTGGCCCAGCACATCGGCCAATTTTATAATATCCTTGCAAGCCCGGTAAAAGGCTACGGCGAAACAATGGCGCAGGTTGTGCGGGAACACTCTAGATGGCTCCACACCTGCATATTGGGATAACCGCTTCATTTCTGCCCAAATCTGGCGGCGGGATATGCTTTTTCCGCTTTTGGTGAGAAAAATCTCGCCGAAAGCGATTTTTTGCTGTTTGGCGTATTTCAGCAGCTTGCGGCAGAGCTTGTTGGGGATCAGGATGGTGCGGATCTTGCCTTTCAGGGAGATCACCGCCCGCCCCGCTTTGGCGGCCTCCACGGTGAGGTAGCGCACCTCGGACACACGGATGCCGGTGGCGCAGATGGCCTCCATCAGCAGAGCCAGCCGCTCCCTGCCCTGCGCCTTTGCCGCAGTGGTAAGGGCGTTGTAGTCGGCGCGGGTCAGCTCTCTGGACTGGTCCCGAAACAGCCGCCGCTGGACCTTGAGAAATTTGGCGCGGCAGTCCTCCCAGCCCAGAAAGCGGAACAGACCGTTGAGGGCGGCCAGCGCCCCGTTGACCGTGGCCGGGGCGCGGCCCTTCTCCAACAGATGCGCCTTCCACTCTGCCGTCCGCTCCACTGTGACCGCCTGCCCGTCCAGCCAGCAGGCAAAAGCGCGGATGTCGTGCAGGTATTTCTCTATGGTGGCCGCACTTTTTTCTTCCAACCGGAGATGATTTTCGTACAACCGGATGTGTTCTGACGTCAATTTCCGTTCGCTCATGGTAGCCCTCCTCGATGGTTCTATACGGCTATTTTACGGGCAAAGCAAAGCCCACAGCGGCAAGTACCGCTGTGGGCTTTGCTGTCCCCCTTGCCGTATTGGTAGGATACCCACCGGCAGAGGGAAATGATGCGCTATGTGCTTCTATCAGTAAAATGTGGTTTGATTCGGAGTCTCTATCTTTGACTATGGCATAGCACGCCTTGCGGTGGTCCGATGGTGGAAATACCTTTTAGAATCGCTACAAGCCATAAAAAATAGCGATGGGGCCGTTGGAACTCACCAACGGCCCCCATTTGTTGACCACATAAACAGCCACAGACGGCGCCGGAACACTTGGAAAAGATACGGTCAAAGATATCTTGAAAGGAAGCGAAACCGAGAGGAAACAGCTGGAAGCAATCAGAAATTGTGCGAAAAAGTTTTTCTCACTTCTTTGTATATGACGATGTAATTTTTTTGCTCTCACGGCTCCGTATTATAGGGCCAGGTATTGATGCCGCCGAATTCGTAGATGTTGGTGTAGCCTAAGTCGGCCAGCGTGGAGGATGCGGTCTTGCTGCGGTTTCCACTGCGGCAGTAGACCAGAACCGTTGAGTCCGTTTTCGGAATCACCTCGGCGGCAGTGTCCTCATCAATGGTACCTACCGGCAGCAGGACGGCGCCGGGAATGTGACCGCTGTCGTATTCGTCTTGTTCCCGCACATCCAGGATAATGACCTCCTGAGTGTCCATTATTTCTTTGGCCGCTTCCTGGTCGATCTGCTGGTAGGTGGCATCGGCGGAATTTCCACCACATCCCGTCAGCAGCAGAATGGAGAGTAGCAGGGGTATCATTCGTTTCATTTGAGTTCCTCCAAAAGTCCGGCAGCAAAGGCTTTGTGCCCCTGCTCCGCAAAATGTACGCCGTCATAGGCCAGGGGAATGCTCCACGTTCCGGCATCGGCAAAGCGGATGCCCATTCGCTCCGCCAGGGCTTGACAAAGCTGGGCGAAGGTGCGGGAATTCTCAATGAACTTCGCACTGGGTACCCATGCTCCCAGAGTAACAGGCGGCGGTGCGATCAGCAGGATCTTGCTTTGATCCATAGAGAGAGCAGAGAGAAAATGTTCCAATCTCTCAGCGGCCTGCTCCGGGCTACACCCCTGGAGCAGATCGTTGGTCCCCAGCATCACAATCAGCAGGTCGGTGTCAGCTGGGAAAGCAGGAGCGGCAGACGGGATCTCTCGGCCATTTTCCCCCATGTTGTAAACGCTCCATCCGGTTGCCGCAGCCAAAATGTCCACCCACCGGCTATCCGCGTCATAGCGCCCACCGAAATAGCCTCGGGGATCATACCCATAGGTGTTGGAGTCGCCGAAGCAGATGATCTTCATACCGATTTTCTGTTCTAAAATTATTTTCCCCATATTTTCACTGCATAATCAGCTAATAGTTTTTGCCGTGCGATGATTTGCTCCTTATCCCATGTGTTGCATTTTGCTACAAGGTTATTGGGCTCAATTTTAGAAAGCCTATAGGATTCCTTCTTAAAATCAAAAGGACCATTTGATATTGAGATGTTGAGAGGACCACTTAGTAGCATTAGATTTCCAAGCCGCCACAAATACTCTTCATGAATATCTGAATCAATGTCCCAATTTTGGGGGTTTACTGGCATAATGTGTTCGATATGAACTTCACTGGAATCCAGATTGATTTCCAGATTCTTGTCAATAAAGCAATGGATTTTACTCAAAATATACCGTACAATTTCTTTTTGCGACTTGGCTGCTGTCCATACAGTAAAGGAATTCATAAATTCTTCGTCGGAAACCATTTGTCCCTTGATGCATGCACAAATATCTGATACAGTATCGAGTTTTCCATCGTAAATGTCTTTTGCCGTTGCAGCAAAGAAACGTTCGCTTTGGTTAGCCACTTTACCGCAGATTGTGAAATTCCTCAGCATATATGTTTCAATTGTAGAAGCGACAATAGCAATGTCTTTGTCTTCAAATGTAATATCTGCTTGCTTCATAGCCAAGATAACGGGATAAAAGGAACGAGCCTTAAGTGTGTGGAGCGATTTTAAACTATTAATTAGCTTATCGTTCTGAAAGATCATGTCATCTTCAGGAAAAGCCATTGCATGGTAATAGGGGGCACAAGACTCAAGGTCATTTAACAAGTCTCTGCTGCTTTTGGGTGTCGCTATTTCTTTACTGATAGTACGATATAATGTTTTATCACGAGTAAAATCATGCCGAGAGTTCCAAAAATGGCGAATATATTTTGTCGGATCTACTTTATCCAAAATTCCAACCATAGAATTCCATTTTTTCTGAGCTAATGTAATATCTTTTGATTGACTAAAGATATAGTTCTTTAACAAGTCTGCAGTTTCTAAATCTTTACCACGGGCATTTAATGTTTCAAATATAACAAAGGCTTCTTCTAATCGAGTGGCTTCCATATACAGCACTTCAAATCGGTTGGAAAAGGTTTCAAAATAACTGTCAAGAAGTTCAATTCTATCATCAATTTCGTTTGGTGAATAATCGGAAAGTGCTGCCTCAAATTTTTCGTAAAAGAAAACATAAGCTTTCCGCATTCTTTCATGAGATCTCTTTTTTTCCTTGTTTTTTGGATTCGGCCGGCCAAGTTGAATATTGTCCCTGAAATAATCACTATCCATTGCATTTAAATTCAGATGTAGTTTGTTTCCTTTCGATGAGTAGCGGCCAATATACATGCTGGTGATATCAGTTCTTCGTTCATCTGCATCTGGATCCTGTGTTGCAAGGTAGATATCTTCGTAAAAAAGCTGCAGAGCTCGCAAAAAAATAACCGACGTGATGGTTCTTTGCTGGCCATCAATAATGTACTTGGCTTTTTCATCATGATGTACAACGATCTGTCCAAAGAAATGAGGGGCCTGACCGCTGTCTTGTCGAGTTGTTTCTAGATCATCCCAGAAATCTCCCAACTCATCCGCTTCCCAGGAGTATTCTCTCTGATAATCAGGAATGTGATACGTATTTCCGAGAAATGTTTGCATATTCCAAATGGAACAATTCTGTAAAGCCATGGAAATATCTCCTTTTTATTTTTAAATACGTGTGTATATTCAGAAATAAATGCAGGAGTTAGACTGCTTTGGAAAGTCTAGCATAGTACTGCTCCAGCTTCTCGTCACAAATCCGTTCGATTTCCTGCTTTTCTTCCCGAGTCAGCTTCTTCCAGACGGACTCGTCCACTTGAATCACGCCCAGGGTTTTGGTGTGGTGGAGTATCTGCATATCCTCGAACCGCTTGAAGGGATTGGAGAGGATATTCCGCTGGGCCTGGGCATCAGTATAGCTACCCTTTGCGTAGATGCTGTTGGCCTTCTCCACCACCAGCCCAGCTGCCCGGCGAGCCTCATAGAACTTCCGGAAATAGGTGACGATGTCGCTGAGTTTCACCCGGCCCTTGTCGTCGGCAAACAGCAACACCGCCTTGAGCAGCACCGGCTTGTAGGAGTAGCTCATATCCATCTGCCGCACCATGTCCAGAAACAGATCTTTTCGGTTGGAGTCATCGATAAGGGTCCAGCCGTACTGCTCGGCATACTTCTGGAGGGTCTCCTCTTTGAAATACTTGAAGGTCCGGTGCTCGCTCATTGGTACCACCAGATCGGGCACCAGCAGACCGTCCCGGACATACCGCTCAATGGTCTCCGTCTGCACATCCACCCGGCGGACAAACTCCATCTGGGAAATCATCCCTGCGGCCTCCTCCTGCCAGTTGAAGATGTCCACCAGCTCGTAATCCAGGGCGTCCACCGGCCAGTCGATGAGGGCGTCCGGGCGCTCGCCCCGGTCGTAGAGGCCCTGCTCGGCAGTTTTCTGCCCCTTGGTGCCCAACACCAGAGCGCCGGGCTTGTACTCCTTCAGCCGGAACAGACGGTGCATGGAGTAGGGCATGTTGTACTGGCTGGCATTGTCCACGAAATCAAACACCATCAGGCTCTCCTTGCCAGGGGATAGCCGCATCCCGCGGCCCAGTTGCTGGGTATAGAGCACCTTGGACATGGTGGGTCGGGCCATAAACAGGACTTCCGTAGCTGGGCAGTCCCAGCCCTCATTGAGCAGGTCACAGGCGCACAGCACCTTGGTCTCGCCCTTCTCAAACCGGGCCAGCACCTCCCGGCGGTCACTGGCCTTTATCTCGCCGGACACAGCCTCAGCGGCCACACCAGCGTCATGGAGTCGCCCGGCGATCTCCTGAGCGTGTTTGACCGAGGCACAGAAGATGACCGTCCGCTTGTCCCTCACATACCGGAGCCAGGTGTCCACGATGAGCTGATTCCGTTCCGGCACATAGATCTTGCTCTCCAGGTCCCGGATGTTATATTGGACGCTGTTGAACCGCACCTTGGTCAGGTCAATATTGGTGTGGATACGGATGCACCGCACCGGCACCAGCTCGCCAATCTCCACGGCGGTCTGAATGTCCAGCTTGTGGGCCGTATTCTTGAAAATATCCAGGATGTTCTTGTCGTCGGCCCGCTCCGGTGTGGCGGTCAGTCCCAGGGTAAATTCTGGTGTAAAGTAGGACAGAACCCTCTGGTATGTATCGGCGGAGGCGTGGTGGGCCTCGTCTACGATGATATAGCCGAAATCATCCGGCTTAAACCGCTCCAGATTCAGAGCCACGCTCTGGATGCTGCCGCAGACCACAAAGGCATTGCCTTGCTTCATGCTCTCCACATAACGGCCCACCGTGACCTGGGGCCACAGCTCCCGGAAGGTCTTGGTAGCCTGATCGACCAGTTCTACCGTGTGGGCCAGGAACAGCGTGCGCTTGCCGAACCGCTTGGCGTCCATAACCGCGGTCACCGTTTTTCCGGTTCCGGTGGCGTGATAGAGCAGAGCGATGGTCTCGAAGTTGCAGCGCATCTCCTCCAGAGCTGCCAAAGCCTGTTTCTGGTGCTCCTTCAGTTCCAACTGAGAGCCGTCCAGGGACTTTCCTCGCTGAGTGGGGAGATAGTCCTCGACCTCCTTGAAGCTGGGGTGCTGGCCCAGGAATATCATCCTCGAAGGAGATCTCACCCAGACGGATGCGCTCTGCCTCCTGGATGACAGCGTTTTTGATCTGCCGGAACTCTTTCTCCTGGGACAGCTTTTTTCGTTCTCTGGGTTTGTCGTGGAAGTAACTCTCCACCTCGCCTTGGAGCCTGCACCACCGGTCGTAGCACCCACGCACCATCGGCAGCTCCTCCAGCTTGTCCACTACCTCGTCCACGGTTTTCTTCACGGACTTGGGAAGGTAGCCGTAAGACTTTTTACCCTTGACCGTTTCCAGTTGTTCGGCCAGTTGCTCCATCTTCTGCTCAATCTCAGGAGCCGTGCAGATACCGGCCACCATGTCCTGCTCCACCGCCTGCCGGAAGGCGATGGAGGACAGCCGCTCCTCCAGCTGTCCCATCCTTCCGTCCAGGTAGGACTTGATGGAGGTGGGGAGAAACAGTCCGGCATTGTTGACGCTGAGGTAGTCCAGATAAAAGTCCACCGCCCGCTCAATGAAGGCAGTGATACTCCGGCTCCCGTCCTCCTGATACCGGCGCTCCAGGATGGCCTTTTTCTCCGGCGAGAGGTAGAGGGGGAATTTCTCTTTTTTGCTCATAATGTTCTCCTTTCCGGGGGTTGACCCCTGTTTTTTCCTTGTGGCAGTAGGCTTTCGGGGATAGTGACCGCAGAGATGATATCACTGCCCGGATTTTGACCCCATTTCCAATCCCCGCAAAAGCCCCCGCAACTGCCCGCACTGCGGGCAGAAGTGCTTTTGACGGGGGCGCTTGCGACCCCGTCGTTTATCCTGCTTTTTCTTTCGTCCTTGCGATTTCCTCCGAAAGCGGGCCAAATTTGGCCTCCAACCCCGGGTCGGCACTGGGACTCGCTTTCTCGCCGAAAGGCGCACACAGGGCGTTCTGGGGGCTTTCACGGGCCAATTCTGCCAGGCGTTCCGCCGCCCTCTGACGGGCGGCATCCTCCTCCAGTTGCTGGAATTGCCGCTCGTAGAACAATTCGACTGCCGCCTGGATCGGACGGATGGTGTAGAGCAGATTCCCGTTGAGGGGCCTGCCGTCTTTGCTCCGCACCATCGTCGGCTTGGTGCGGATGAGGCCCTTCTCCTCCAGGCTGCGCACATACTTGCTCACGGTGTTCTCACTCATACCCAGCGCCTTGCCGATGGTCTTGTAGCTGGGGTAGCACTGGTAGGTTTCTCTGTCCTCGATGCTCAGCAGATAGCAGTAGATGGAGATCTCCGGGTAACTGAGACCGATGTGAAATACTTCATTGGGAACCTTGAAATAGTTTTTGTTGGGATCTCGTTTGGGCCACTGTTGAAACTTCATATAGCACCTCCCGTATACTCCTCCACCCACTGAATAAGTTTTTCTTTCGGCACCACCATGCGGTTGCCCACGCGCAGCACCGGGAAATCTGGTTCGTGCATGAGTTCATACCCGTTGGACGGTGATACGCCCAGCACCTTCGCCTCGTTGTGGTTTTTGTAGACAGATTCTTTCATATTGATCATCTCCTTTTCAAAACTCCCTCTACTTCTTTAGCCGCGAACATTTGCATATGACATAGTTTTGACATAACCTTTGGATGGTGTCCGAGTTGTCTCTCTACTTGTATAAGGGAAAAATATATCCCGCTGACATACATTTGACAGAAAAACGGAGCGTCTGCTTTGTCGCAGACGCTCCGTTCGAGGTTGGATTATTTACTTTTGTGCTGGTTTCAGCAGTCGGCATGTTCCCTCCGCCTCGTCCCGCTCTTTCAGCAGAGAGGCCAGAGCAGAGAAGAATTTCTTTTGCTGATAGTCCACGCTGCCACGGTTCAGCTGATGGGCTTCCGCATACTTGCGAATGGACAGGCCATCCACGAACCGCTCCCGGAAATAATCCTGGTATGCAGTCAGCACCGTTTTCATGGCATTGTCCAGAAACTGCAGGTCCTCTTTCAGCTTGGCAAAGTCACTTCGGGTGATGGCGGCCAATCTCTTTTCCTTCACACAGAGACGATATTTGCTCCGGTCGAAGTTGTAGTGCTCACAGAGATCTTTTGCGTATGCGTGGTAGGTAAGAGACTGCTGATAATCTCGGGAGTCATAAGCTTCATCCAGTTGCCAATTTTTTCGTTTACGAACCGGTCCCCGGAAACCTTCTTCCTCCAGCCGCTCTATGGCTTCCCCGGAGATCTTCATATTGAGCATTCGCTTATACTTGGCTTTCCGCTCACCGTTCACTTCCACAAAGGCACAGAAGGATTTTTTGCTGGAGGTGTAGTATCTGGGGACAGCCGCAAAAGGGTAGGTGGTCCAGATGACACTTTCCTCGCCGGTGTCGGCGTCGGTGGCCAGAGAGATTACATAGACCACTTTCCTGTCGTACCGCTGGTAGTACCCGGCACGGATTTTTCTTTCTGCCATCTGGTCACCTCATATTTCTGCATATGTTTTAGGTACTCATGCAGAGTGGCCTGTGTAATTCTTGAAACAGCGTCAATTTCGGTACGGAGCAGTTTCCGAGGTTTATTCGGTAACTATTGGGCCAACTTAAGGATCGGTGACAAGGTGTGAGTGTCCATAGCTACAACTGCAATTTATTTGGATTGTTTTCTCAGCGCTTCAATAGCATTTTCAATATTAGCTGGAACAGTTTCCTTTGACCATTCGTCCCAGAAGTCTATTGTGGCACTTCTTGGCCTTAAAGTTGGCGGAGAAATTCTAATTCTACTGGGTAGCAGACTTGAGTCACCTACTATAAGAGCTTCTCCAATATCCAAAATTGGGAGCATCTCTGCATAGTCCCCCAAACTATCCGGAAGCAAACGCTTTACAACAGCCTGGTCGTCTGCGTTAGTCAAGCGCATTGCAATAAAATTGTTGCTTTGACTTAAGACTGTTCGATTTACTTCTGACGGTCGTTGGGATATCACTACCAAGCCCACACCATATTTACGCCCTTCTTTTGAGATCCGTTCAAATGTGACCAAGCTGGCATCATCGATACTTTTTTCTGTGTGAGCAGGAATATACAAATGAGCCTCATCACAAAAAATAGCAATTGGATGTCTCTCATTATTTTGTGACCACTGTTGAACAGAAAAAACAACTCTGGCGATCAAAGAAACTATTAACGGCAAAATATCCGATGGAACTTCTGAAAAATCAATAATTTTTACACCGCTATACCCATCTTTAGCAGGCATCATTAGTTTACAGCAAAGTTTCGACATACATTCATAGGTTAGCAATCTTCCAGAATTGCTAAACATAAAGTTCAAACGCTTATCTTTCCGTTTGGTCTCCAGCCTTTGAATAAATCGTGTAAACTGTCCATGATAAGGTCCGTTCTTTTCTCCTCTCGCCCCTGGTACTCTTTCCTGATCCAGTTCAGTAAGATATTGAATCATATCGTCTAAACTGTATGGAATAGGACTATCCAACGTTATGTTAGCTTCCATTTCTTCCATGCCAATTCCATGCAAGAACTCTTTTTTTCGCTTAATAACTTCGTTACTAAACATCATTGCTTGGTTGGGGGCATTATTGTCGCTACGATCCAACATAAGGGATAGCATTTCTTCGTATGTAAGTAGCCAATATGGAAGAAATAATATTCCATCAGAAATATCATCATTTGGTCCTGCTACTTTTAGGTGCGTAAAGTTGTTTCCAACTAAAGTAGAATACTCGCCATGAATGTCAAAAAGCAAAGCATTTGCCGATTTCAGGGTCGCTACCTGCTCAAGAATTTTTGCCACACACCAAGATTTTCCTGACCCAGTACTGCCAACAATAACTGCGTGACGTTGAAACAACTTGTTTCCATTTATCCAAGCGATTGCATCCTCATCAATAGAGTAATTTCCAATTTGAAGGCAAATCCCATCTTCTCCTTCAGGCACAGAAGAAACCGCCTGCATAAATCTTTTCAGTCGCTCTCCATTAATCAGATAACATTCCGCATTAATTGTCGTGTCGCAGACGGCCTGTTCTGTCGTGAAATAGACGGGCTGTTTTGTCGGTCATC
>CAUWDA010000073.1:0-9850 GCA_963557075.1 uncultured Flavonifractor sp.
GCTCACTGGCTCGCAATGACGGACTTGTGCAGAATGTCAATTTTGCAACAGGCTCTTTTTTGCGCTTCAGGGCAGGATCACTTCGTCCTCCCCGGTGACTCCGGAGAGGATCTCCACATACCGGCTGCCCACCAGTCCGGTCTCCACGGTGACGGTCTCCGCCTTGCCCTTTCGCAGGACCTGGACGGCGTCGCCGTCCACCGCCCGCACCGGCACCCGGAGACAGTCCTCCTTTCCTTCGGTGAGGATGGACACGGATACGTTCATGCCGTCCCGCAGGCCGTCGGTGGTCTCCAGCGTAAGCTCCACGGTGTAGTCGGTGACGCCGCCGGAGGTGACGCCGGTCTCCTCCACCCGGTGGACGGACCCGGCATAGGTGCGCTCCTCCCCGCTATCGGCGGTAAAGGTGATGGCGGCCTGCTGTCCAACGCCCACCCGGTCGATATACTGTTCATCAATGCTGGCGTGAACGCACAGGGCTTCCGGCTGGGCCAGCACCGCCATGGGATTGCCGGCGGCGGCCAGATCCCCGGCCTTGACGGTGCGGCTGAGGATGGTGCCGTCCACCGGCGCGGTGATGGTGTAGTCCTCCCGCTGGCCGGTGAGCTGGGACAGGGAGGTCTGGGCCGAGCGGAGCTGGAGCGCGGCGTTGGTCACCGCGTTGGTGAGACTGTTGTTCTTCAGGGTGCATACCGCCTGGCCGGGGGAGACGGTCTGCCCCTCCTGGATGGAGAGGGTGAGCACCTGGCCCGACTGGGCGGCATAGATGGACTGTTCCGCGCCATAGGCCACGGCGCCTGCCTCCATGCACTGCACCCCGTTGACCGAGGCGGTGGCGGTGCTCTGGTTGGACAGGGTGCCCGGGTTGCGGAACGTGAAGGTCACGTTGACCCCTGTCCGGCTGCCGCTGAGGGCCACCGGCGCGTCATACACCCGCGCCACCGTGCCGGGAAGGGTGCCCGCCATACCGGGGAAGGTGATGAGAGCGGCGGCTCCCGGGGCGAGGGCGGCGGCGTCCTCCGGAGCAAAGGGGACGGTGAGCTCCAGGTTGAGGTTGTCCACCACCTGGGCCACCGGCGTACCGGCGGAGATCATGTCACCCACATGGACGTTGACCGCCGTGATGGAGCCGGAGGCGTGGGACACCACCGTCAGGTCGGTGCAGGCGGTCTGGGCCTGGCTGAGGGCGGCTTGGGCGCTGTCCACCGACAGAGCGGCCTGCTCGATCTGGTCCTCCAGGGCGTCGGAGTCAATGACGTAGAGGACCTGTCCCGCCGCGACGGTATCTCCCTCGGCAAAGGCGCAGGTCTCCACCGTGCCGCTGACAGTGGGGACGATGGTATAGTTTTCCGCGTAGGTGACCGTTCCGCTGTCCTCCACCCGGTACTCCACCGGCCCCACATCCGGGCGGACCGTACGGTACTCCTCCTTGCCAGGGCCGGAGCAGCCGCCGAGCAGAACCAGGCCCAGAACGGTACAGAGTGCGGTCCCACGCCGCCAGAATACAGTTTTCATCACAGATACACCCCCGTGTGCTATTCCACGCTCTTGAGAGCGCCCAACATATCGATATCCCGCATTTTCCGTCCGATGATCACGTTGACCGCCAGGGCAAAGCCCATGGTCACGGCGCAGGATAGCCCGACGGCCATGGGGGTGATGACCACCTCCAGCGGCATGGCGGTAATGGAGAGAATGAGGAACCGGTCCAGGGCAATGCCCAGCGGAATGCCGCACAGGATGCCCGCCCCGGCAAAGATCAGGTTTTCGCTGAGCTGGAGCTTTTTGATCTCCTGCTCGTAGAAGCCCAGCACCATCAGGGTGGCCAGGCTGCGGATCTGCTCAAAAAAGCTCATAATACCCAGATTGTAAATGACGATGCAGGCCAGTCCGCCGCCGAAAAGGATGAGGATATACACCACCATGGAGGTGTTGCTCATCTTTTCCACCACCGCGGCTGTCACCGTCTCGCGGGTCTGCCAGCCGTCCACAAAGTCGTAGCGGTCCAGCTCGCTCTCCAGGGCGGCGGGGTCCCCGGCGGTGAGGTAGGCGGTGGTGGGCGTGTAGACCCGGCCCAGGTCCCGCCACAGGCTCCGCCCCACATAGGCCCCGCTGACGCAGCGGTTGACCTCCGCCACCTTCAGGGGGTAGTAGCGGCTGTCTCCGGTAAAGCGGAGGGCGACCACATCCCCCTCCGTTACCCCCAGCTCCTCCGCCAGGGCCTGTTCCAGCACCATGCCGTCCTCCGGCAGGGCCAGGGAGCCGGCGGCATAGGGATCGTAGAGATGGAGGGACACATGGTCCTCCGTGACAGTGAGGGTGGAGGTGACCCGCTGATCGCCGGTGTACATCCAGCAGGCGGTGGTCATCTCCAGCTCCGCCTCCGTGGAGGAAGGCGTGCTGGCCAGGCGGCTGTACTGGGCCTGGGTGACGGAGGGATTGAGGCTGACCATTACGTCGTATTTGTTCTGGTTCTGGGCCAGGGCGTTGGAGTAGGTATCCATGGAATCCTTGATGGCGAAAGCCATAAAGACCAGCGCCATGCAGAAGGCAATGCCTACGATACAGGTGAGCATCCGCACCTTGTTGCGGAAGGTGTTTCGGATGATGTACTTGGTGTTGAAGCCCAGCCGCCGCCACAGGGGCCCGATCCGCTCCAGCAGGACGGTCTTTGCGTTTTTTGGGGGCCTGGGGCGCATACACTGGGCGGGATTCTCCTTCAGCAGGGAGCGGGCCACCAGCCATGCGCTGCCCAGGCAGCACAGGGCGGTGAGTCCGGCGGCCTGGCCCCAGGCGGCAAAGTCGTGGACCACGGCGTAGGGGGGCAGGTCGCAGCCGGTGGCGATGGTCCACACGATGAGGGCGGAGACATATTTGCCCAGCAGGGCGCCGGTGGGGAAGCCCACCGCCACCACCAGCAGGGCGTGGAGCAGGTAGTAGCTCAGGATGGTGTGGTCGTCATAGCCCAGGGCCTTGAAGGTGCCGATATCCATGCGGGCGTTTTCGATGAGCCGGTTCATGGTGCTCACCATCATCAGTACGGCGCACAGGAAAAACAGCGTGGGGAAGAACGTGAGGATGGGGGCCAAATTTTCTTTGGTCTCCATGAGAGAGTAGGCGGGCTGGTTGTCCTTCAGAGCCAGGATATTGACCACCTTGTCCCCGAGTGCGCCGTCAATGGCGGTGCGGATGGCAGAGGGGGGGACCCCGTCGTCTGTGGTGATGCAGATCTGAGTGTACTGGTTGGGCCCCAGCACCCCGCTGACCACCTCCTCGTCCACATAGGCGAAGGCGAACCGGGCCAGATCGGGGGAGGGATTGGTGGCGTTGATGTGGTAGAGGCACTCCGGGTCCTTGCCCACGCCGCAGATCCGGAGCCGCAGATGGGTCCCCAGGCCGGTGAGGGTGAGTTCATACCAGTCCCCCACCTCCAACCCGTGGGCGGCGGCGTACTGGTCGCTGAGGAAGATCTCACGGCTGGTCTGCGGGAGAGACCCCTCCACCACATAGGGGGTGTTGATGGAGAAGTCGGCCACGCCGTAGAGGGTGAGGGTCAGGTCGCTGTCGTACCGGTCCTCGGCATCCAGCACGACCCGGGGCTGAACGCCGGTGATGCCGTCGATCGCGGCCAGGGTACGGCAGTCCCACCGGTCCAGACCCGTGCCGGTGATCCAGTGGTCGGCCACGTTCTGAGTTTGATAGTAGTCCCCCATGAGGCGGTCCACATTATAGATGATCCCGCTGAGTCCGGTATAGACCACCACGGCGATCATGGTGATGATGCTCACCGAGATCAGCCGGGAGGCGGTATGCCGCAGGTCGCGGAAAAAATTCTTCCAGATCATGCTACCACTCCAGCTCCTGTACCGGCACCGGGTTGGGATTTTCCTCAAAGGATTCGATCTTGCCGCTCTTCATGCGGATAAGCACGTCGGCGGTGGGGGCCAGGGCCCCGTTGTGGGTGACCACCACTACCGTCTTTTTGCTCTGGCGGCACAGGTCGTACAGCAGGGCCAGAATGGATTTGCCCGTCACATAGTCCAGGGCGCCGGTGGGTTCGTCGCACAGCAGTACGTCGGGATTTTTGGCCAGGGCCCGGGCGATGGCCCCCCGCTGCTGTTCGCCGCCGGAGCACTGGGCGGGGAAGTTCCCCCGCCGCTCGTCCAGACCCACCATCCGCAGTACCTCCCGGGTATCCAGCGGGTGGGGGCAGATCTGGCTGGCCAGCTCCACATTCTCCTGCACCGTCAGGTTGGGCATCAGATTGTAGAACTGAAACACAAAGCCGATGCTCTCCCGGCGGTACCGGGTGAGCTGCTTTTTATCAAAGCCGGAGATCTCTTTCTCGTTGACAAAGACCTTGCCGCTGGTGGGGGAGTCCATGCCGCCCAGAATATTGAGCACCGTGGACTTGCCCGCGCCGCTGGCCCCCAGAATGATGGTGTATTTGCCCTCTGGAATGGTAAAGCTGATGTCATCCACGGCCTTGATGACCGTTTTTCCCATACTGTATTCCCGGGATACATGCTCCAGCCGGACGCCCGCCATAGTGACGACACCCCCTTGAGAATTGGTGAAAAAGTACGGATTCCGATGGAATTTCAAAGTGGTTTTCTATGATTGTGTCATATTATAGCATGATATCCAGCCAGACTCAATCCCTGAGGAAGCGCGGGAATAAAAAAGCTGCGGACCGGGAACGGTCCGCAGCGGGAAGATCAGGCGAAGCGATAGACGCCGTCGGCGGCGAGGGTGAAGGGGGTCTGGAAGAAGGCGGCGCAGGCCCGGGCCATGTGAGCCGGGTCCTGGCTGCCGGCGGTCTCCACGGCGGCGTGCATGGCCAGCTGGGCCATGCCGATATCCACCATGGGGATGCTGACGGCCTGACTGAGCAGATTGCCCAGGGTAGAGCCGCCGGGCTCGTCCGCCCGGTTGGCAAAGACCTGCACCGGTACCCCGGCCTGCTGGCAGATGGTGCGGAACAGGCCGGCGGTAAGGCCGGTGGTGGTGTACTTCTGGTTGGCGGACAGCTTGACCACCACGCCGCCGTTGGGGTAGACCTTGTTGGCCGGGTCGGCCTTCTCGGTGAAGTTGGGGTGGACCGCGTGGCCGTTATCGGCGCTGAGCAGCATGCTGCCGGCCAGGGCCTGCCGGACCTGCTGGGGGTCCAGGTCCAGCGCGTGGGAGATCCGGGCCAGCACGTCGGGCAGGAAGGAGCTGAGCGCGCCCTGCCGGGTGCCGCTGCCCACCTCCTCGTTATCAAAGAGACAGTAGATCTGCCCCAGACGGGCCTGAGGCGCCGCGGTGAGCAGGCCCTCCAGGGTGGCATAGGCACAGGCCAGATCGTCGATGCGGGGCGCCTGGAACAGCTCTCCGGCGGGGCCCAGCACCACCGGCTGCTGCCGGGGGCAGAGGGTCAGGTCGGCGGAGAGAATGTCCTCAGGGTCGATCGCCAGCTCCTGAGCCACAAGCTGGGTGAGGGAGGGGCTGCCCGCCAGACCATACAGGGGCTGCATGTCCTTCTGGGCGTTGTAGTCGTGGCCCCGGTTCACATCCCGCTGCTGGTGGATGGCCAGGCTGGGGATGGTGAGCAGGTCCCGGTCCAGAAATACCAGGCGGCTCTCCACACCGCCGGAGGTTTTGAGGATGGCCCGGCCTGCCACGGTGAGGGGGCGGTCCAGCCAGGAGGCGCAGTTCATGCCGCCGTATCCCTCGGTGGACAGACGGAGGTAGCGCCGATCCCCTTCCAGTACGTCCCCTTTGACATAAAAGGTGGGGGAGTCGCTGTGAGCCGCGGTCATGCGCCACCCGTCCAGAGCCTGCCCGGGCAGGCGGAAGGCGATGAGGCTGCTCTGGTTGCGGGTGGTGTAGTAGCTTTTGCCCAACTCCAGGGTCCAGGGGGCGGATTCCTCCAGGCGGGTGAAGCCCCCCTGCTCCAGCAGCGCCGCGGCGCTGGATACAGCGTGGTAGGGGCTGGGGCTGTCGGCGATAAAATCCATCAGCTGGTGCAGCGTGTCCATTTTTATGACCTCCCGGAAAAATAGTGCGGCAGGGCCCGCCTTCGGGCTGCCGGCAAAAAGAAAGCCGCGAACGATGTGACGTCCGCGGCGCGTGGTGCGGGCATGGGGACTCGAACCCCAACGCCGGAAAGCACGAGAACCTAAATCTCGCATGTCTACCAATTCCATCATGCCCGCAGAAAGACCGGTATCAGTTTAGCATCGGCGGGGCAAAAAGTCAATTCTTCCGTCGGAAATTGGAGTGGTTGGGCTTGCGGCGGGCGGGGACAGGCGGTATAATCTCTGTTGGAAGATCTGTAATCTGCTTTTCCAGGAGGATATGGAACATGAATAACGCACCTCGTGTTGCTGCCATACAGGATATTTCAGGCTTTGGCCGCTGTTCCATGACGGTGGTATTGCCGGTGCTGTCCGCCATGGGGAGCCAGTGCTGCCCCCTGCTGACCGCCAGCCTCTCGGCCCACACCGCCTTCCCTGCCAGCGACAAGTCGGTGTTTCTGGATCTGACCCCCCAGATGGAGCAGACCTGCGCCCACTGGGCGGAGCTTGGGGTCCAGTTTGACGCCATCTACAGCGGTTTTTTGGGTTCGGCAGACCAGATCCGCATCATTGAGACATTTTACCGGCAGTTCCGGAAGGAGCATACCAGGGTGCTGGTGGACCCTGTGATGGGGGACCACGGAGTGCCCTACCGCACCTGTACCCCGGACCTGTGCAACAGAATGCGGGAGCTGGCTGCGCAGGCCGACTGCATCACCCCCAACTGGACGGAGGCCGCCCTCCTGCTGGGTGAGGACTACGCCGACTGCCCCACAGAAGAGGCGGGGATCCGGACGTGGCTGGAGCGGCTGAGCCTGGACGGCAGGCGCTCGGTGGTGCTCACCGGGGTCAGTCTGGAGGAGGGGCAGGTGGGGGCCGGTTATTTTGACCGCATCTCCGGACAGACCGGCTTTGCCATGACCCGCCAGGAGCCAGCCCACTTCCCCGGGACCGGCGACCTCTTCGCCAGCGTACTGCTGGGTGCGCTGATGCGGGGGGAGGAACTGCCTGAGGCAGTGGGTCAGGCCGCCGGATTTGTCCAGCGCTGCGTGGCCTATACGCTTGGAGCCGGCTCGACCCCGCTGGAGGGAGTCCAGTTCGAGCCTCTGCTGAAAGAGCTGGTATAAGCCCCCGGCAGAAAGAACAGATACAGAAGAGACAAAAAAGGGACGCTGCTTCGGCAGCGTCCCTTTTTGAGGCCTTGGGAACTTACTTGTGGTCCACGGAATACATATGAGCGATGAGGTCCAGCACCTTGTTGGAGTAGCCGATCTCGTTGTCGTACCAGGAGACCACCTTCACGAAGGTGTCGGTCAGAGCGATGCCGGCGCCGGCGTCGAAGATGGAGGTGCGGGTGTCGCCCAGGAAGTCGGAGGAAACAACGGCGTCCTCGGTGTAGCCCAGAATGCCCTTCAGCTCGCCCTCGGAGGCGGCCTTCATGGCGGCGCAGATCTCATCGTACTTGGCGGGCTTGGCCAGGTTGACAGTCAGGTCCACCACGGACACGTCCAGGGTGGGCACGCGCATGGACATGCCGGTCAGCTTGCCGTTCAGAGAGGGGATGACCTTGCCCACAGCCTTGGCAGCGCCGGTGGAGGAGGGGATGATGTTGCCGGCAGCGGCACGGCCGCCGCGCCAATCCTTCTTGGAGGGGCCGTCAACGGTCTTCTGGGTGGCGGTGGTGGAGTGGACGGTGGTCATCAGACCATCGGTGATGCCCCAGTTGTCATGCAGCACCTTGGCAATGGGAGCCAGGCAGTTGGTGGTGCAGGAGGCGTTGGACACAAAGTTCATGTCGGAGGTGTAGGTCTCGTGGTTGACGCCCATGACGAACATGGGGGTGGAGTCCTTGGAAGGAGCGGACATGACGACCTTCTTGGCGCCGGCGTCGATGTGAGCCTGGGCCTTCTCCTGGGTCAGGAACATGCCGGTGGACTCCACAACGTACTCAGCGCCCACCTCGCCCCAGGGGATGTCCTTGGGGTCCATGCAGGCAAAAAACTTCACGGTCTTGCCGTTGACAATGATGGCGTCATCGGTGTACTCGATGGTGCCGTCAAACTGACCGTGCATGGTATCGTAACGGAGCATATAAGCCATGTAGTCAGGGGTCATGAAAGGGTCGTTGATGCCAACGAACTCGATGTCGGAACGGTTGATACCGGCGCGGAATACCAGACGACCGATACGGCCGAAACCGTTAATACCCACTTTAATGCTCATAGTGAATCTCTCCTTTGTTCTAAATAGCCTCTTAATACATCTTTCTTTGGCGCGAGTCCATTATAGACTAATCCGACGGGAATGAAAAGAGGAAAAATGCAAAACTTACTGGGGAAACTGTATAAATTTATATGGGTATTATCAGTAAACGTGGCAGTTTCGACATTATACGACCTTATTCCTTGTGATTCGACCAAAAATTTGCTATACTGACCTGGAAGAAGGCATCCTTTGAGACGGAGGAGGGAGAGCCAGATGGAACCTGTGTCTGAGGACCTGGGTCTGCTTCTGGTAGAGCAGTTCCGGGAGCAGATGAATAACCTGGCGGCGGCGGTCCAGCTGCTGACGCCGGTGCTGCGGGAGAAGGGCGGCGCCCAATATGAACCCTATGTGGCCATCCTCCACCAGAGCATGTACCGCATGATGCGGATGCTGGGCAATCTGGAGCATCTCCAGATGCCGGAGGATGAGCTGTCGATGGAGCGGACCAGTCTGGACCTGGCGGGGCTGTGCCGTACCCTGGGGGATCAGGTGGCCTCCCTGGCCCGGCAGGCCGGGCTGGAGTTCACCTATGAGGAGGAGCGGAGCAGCCTGATCACCACCGGAGACGGGGGGCTGCTGCGTCGGCTGCTGCTGTGCCTGCTGTCCAACGCATTCCGGGCGGCGGGCAAGGGCGGACATACCGGCCTGAGGCTGACGGTGCGGAAAGACCGGGCGGTACTCACTGTGTGGGATGACGGCCCGGGGCTGGCCCTGCCGCCTGACCCGGAGACGGAGGCCGACCTGCTGCGCCGGCCGGACGGCCTGGGCCTGGGGCTGCGGGTGGCCCGGCGTATCGCCGGGCTCCACGGCGGCGCCATCGTATATGAGCAGCGGGAGGAGCGGGGCGCCCGGGCCATCGTATCCCTGCCCATCCGGCCGCCGGAGGAGGGGGAGATCCTGCGGGCTCCCCGGGTAGACTGGGACCGGTCGGGCGGATTTTCCGACCTGATGGTCGAGCTGTCTGCCGTACTTCCCTACGAGGCGTTTCTCCCCGGGGACCTGGAATGAGGGGGCGGCGCGTCTCAAAACGCTTGCGTGTTTGAGGGGGAACGCAGGCCTTCTCGTGTACTCGTATCAGCGCGTGTGCTCCAATCGTCTGAGCAGAGAAAATTCCGAGGACATGCGCCTCGGAATTTTTATGGAGGGATCTAATGTATAAGACCATATTGATCGAAGGAATCACCGCCGAGAATGTGACAGAAAAAATAAACGAAAAAGTCACAGAAATGGAAAAGGAAAGCTATCAAATTAAAACCATGTCATTTTTAGGAACAGAGAAAGCCGTGCTGGTTTTCAAAAAAGGCTTGAAGGGCAGTTTGCTCTAAGCATGATTTTATCAGCTTTATCATTTGACAGCTTCCCGCTGGGCAAGTTGTTATCCTCTGTAAATGGACCTCCCTCCGTTATTTCGACGAAGGGAGGTCCTTACGCTCCTGCATCAGTTCAAATGGAAATGGGGAGGAGGGGGCGGCTGTAGGTTTGTCAATGATGTGTTACACGAAGGAAAAAGCGCATAAGACCTGTTT
>CAUWDA010000074.1:0-9650 GCA_963557075.1 uncultured Flavonifractor sp.
CTGCCCTACTGCTTCAACCGCAAGGAGGCCAAGGACCACGGCGAGGGCGGCTCCATGGTGGGCTACAAGCCCCAGGACGGGGATGATGTGGTCATCGTGGAAGACGTGGTCACCGCCGGCACCGCCGTGCGCGAGACCATCGAGCTCTTCAAGCATGTGGCCGATGTAAACATGAAGGCCCTCATCGTGTCCGTCGACCGGATGGAGCGGGGCACCAAGGACTGCTCCACCCTGGACGAGCTGCGGGAGGACTACGGCATCGCCGTCTACCCCATTGTCACTGTGAAGGAGATCATCGCCTTCCTCCACAACCGCGAGATCGACGGCAAGGTGTATATCGACGACGAAATGAAGGGCCGTATGGAAGCCTATTTGGCTCAGTACGGCGCCAAGGCATAAACCGCCATCTCCTATCTCCTATCTCCTATCTCCTGACTTCTCCCCCCATCGCACAACGAAAGGAGGCTCGGCCATGGGCACCCATGACGGCCACCGCCAGCGGATGAAAACTGAATTTCTGGCCCGGCCGGACTCCTTTCCCGACCACAAGCTGCTGGAGCTGCTGCTCTTCTATGTAAACCCCCGCAGTGATACCAATCCTCTGGCCCACGAGCTGCTGGACCGGTTCGGATCTCTGGCCGGGGTGCTGGACGCAGCCCCTGAGGAGCTGCAAAAGGTAAAGGGCGTGGGGGAACACGCCGCCGTTCTCTTCAAGGCCGCCAAGGAGCTGTCGGGCCGGTACCTCACCGCCCGCACCCAGGTGGACGACATCGCCCGCAGTGCCCGGGACTACTACGCCCTGCTCCGCCCCTATTTCTTCGGGGCCCGCAATGAGCAGCTCTGCCTGCTCTGTCTGGACGGCAAGGGAAAGGTGCTGGGGATCCGCAAGCTGGGCGAGGGCAGCGTAAACGCCGTCTCCGTCACCACCCGGCTCATTGCCGAGGCTGCCCTCTCCCTCAACGCCTCCGGGGTGGTGCTGGCCCACAATCACGTCTCCGGCATTGCCTTCCCCTCTGCCGATGACGTCGCCACCACCGAAAGCCTCGCCTCCATCCTGTCCAGGCTGGGCATTGAGCTGGCGGACCACGTGATCTTCGTGGACGACGATATGGTGTCCCTGCGGGACAGCGGCTTCTACAAACCGTAACTCTTTTTCGATCCCCATTGAAATAGAACTCTTGTTCTGGTACAATGGAGCTGTGAGGTGATGGTATGCCCAAGTTTGAGGTAGTCAGTGAATATCAGCCGGCCGGCGATCAGCCCGAGGCCATCGCCGCTCTGGCGGCGGGCATTGAGAATGGGCTGGACGAGCAGACCCTGCTGGGCGTCACCGGCTCAGGCAAGACCTTCACTATGGCCAAGGTCATCGAGGCGGTGCAGCGCCCCACCCTGGTGCTGGCCCACAACAAGACCCTGGCGGCCCAGCTGTGCGCCGAGTTCAAGGAGTTCTTCCCCAACAACGCGGTGGAGTACTTTGTGTCCTACTACGACTACTACCAGCCCGAGGCCTATATCCCCCACACCGATACCTTTATCGAAAAGGACTCGGCGGTAAACGAGGAGATCGACCGGCTGCGGCTGGCGGCCACCGCCTCCCTGATGGAGCGGCGGGACGTGATCGTCGTGTCCTCGGTGTCCTGTATCTACGGCCTGGGTGAGCCGGAGGATTTTGCCAAGATGATGGTCTCCCTCCGGGTTGGCGCGCAAATGGAGCGGGACGAGCTGCTGAAAAGGCTGGTGGCCATTCGCTACGAGCGCAACGACATCGCCTTTGAGCGCAATATGTTCCGGGTCCGGGGGGACACCGTGGAGATCTTCCCGGCCTACTGGAAGGACTCCGCCATCCGGGTGGAGTTTTTCGGGGACGAGATCGACCGCATCAGCGAGATCAATGTGGTCACCGGCTCCCCCATCCGGCGGCTGAACACCATCCCCATCTGGCCCGCCACCCACTATGTCACCCCCAAGGAGAAGATGGACGCCGCCCTTCAGGAGATCTATAAAGAGCTGGAGGAGCGGGTGGCCTTCTTTGAACGGGAAAATAAGCTCATCGAGGCCCAGCGCATCAAGCAGCGCACCATGTACGACGTGGAGATGATGCAGGAGCTGGGCTACTGCACCGGCATCGAGAACTACAGCCGGGTCATCGAGGGCCGCCCCGCCGGCTCTCCCCCCCACACCCTGCTGGACTATTTCCCCAAGGATTTCGTCCTCTTCATCGACGAGAGCCATGTGACCCTCCCCCAGGTGCGGGCCATGTACAACGGCGACCGGGCGAGAAAGACCTCCCTGGTGGACTACGGCTTCCGTCTCCCCTGCGCCTTTGACAACCGGCCTCTGAAGTTTGAGGAGTTCCAGAAGCGGCTCAACCAGGTGGTCTATGTGTCGGCCACCCCCGGCGACTATGAGCGGGAGCGCTCCGGCCAGATCGTGGAGCAGGTCATCCGTCCCACCGGCCTGCTGGACCCCAGGATCGAAGTACGTCCGGTGGAGGGACAGATCGACGACCTTATCGGGGAGATCAACGACCGCACCGCCCGAAAGGAGCGGGTCCTGGTCACCACCCTGACCAAGAAGATGGCGGAGGATCTCACCGCCTATCTCACCAACGCGGGCATCAAGGTGCGGTATATGCACCACGATATCGACACCATTGAGCGGATGGAGATCATCCGGGACCTGCGCCTGGGCATCTTCGACGTGCTGGTGGGCATCAACCTGCTGCGGGAGGGCCTGGACCTGCCGGAGGTGTCTCTGGTGGCCATTCTGGACGCCGACAAGGAGGGCTTTCTCCGTTCGGAGACCTCCCTCATCCAGACCATCGGCCGCGCGGCCCGCAACGCTCAGGGTCTGGTGGTCATGTATGCCGACTCCATCACGCCCTCCATGCGCCGGGCCATCGACGAGACCGAGCGCCGCCGGGCCAAGCAGGACGCCTTCAACCAGGCCCACGGCATCGTGCCCAAGACTGTCATCAAGTCGGTGCGGGACGTCATCGACCTGTCCGAGGACAAGGGCGAGCTGCCCCACTCCAAAAAGGCCCTGTCCAAGAAGGAGAAGGAGGCCGCCATCGCCAAGCTGGAGAAAGAAATGCGGGAAGCCAGCAAGCGGTTGGAATTCGAGTATGCCGCCGTCCTTCGGGACCGCATCATCGAACTGCGGGGCCAGGGGTAATGGAGAAGCGGCACTGTCGGCCTGGTCGTCTTCCCTGCTGGGATTATGGGACGGCGGGGTGCTATTTTGTCACCTTCTGTACCGAAAATCGCAGATGTCTCCTCTCCCGGATCATGGGGCGCGACGACCCCGGCGCGCCTGTGGTCCAGCTGACCTCAACAGGGGACTATGTGCGGCAGCGCATTGAAGCAATTCCAGCGTATCATCCCAATGTTACGCTGCATAACTATGTGATCATACCAAACCACATCCACCTGCTGCTCTCCATTGATGCTCCGGAAGAGGGCGCGCTGAGGTCGTCGCGCCCCACGCAGCAGCTTTTCCGCATCATTTCGGTGCTGAAACGGTTTTCCAATCAACGCTCTAAAACAAATCTTTGGCAATCCACCTTTCACGACCATGTGATCCGCAATGAGGCCGACTATCTCCGCATTCAGCAATACATTGACGCCAACCCCATGAAATGGGAGGAGGACTGTTATTATGTATGACCTCCTGAAGAAAGTTCTGCTTATCCTGCTGCTCGTGATGGTGGGGGTATTTTCTGTCCTCTACTTCTTCATCAGCCGCCGGTACGGCGTGGAGGACCAGGACGCCCTCTTCTTCCCCGTTACGGAGGGCGACGCCACGGTGTACTCCGCCAAGATAGAGGACCTGCCCGTCTCCTTTACCGTTGAGGGCGACACCGTCACCTACCGCTGGGGCGACACCGTCTACGGCCCCTATACGGTTCGGGAGGACCCCACCGCCGCCCCTGGCGGACAGTGGGCCTCCATGGATTTTACCGGCGTGGAGGTCACGGAGGGAGACACCGTGCTTTTTCGCGGGGGATACACTTCCGATCTGCTCCTGCTCATACAGGAGGACGGCGAGTGGTATTCCACTTTCCAAAACCTCATCCGCATTATCAATGGCGTCGCCTACGATTCAGACGGCGATCCCATAGACCCCCACAAACTCACCCTGTCCTCCATCCTCCGATTCTCCCAGCTGCCCGAGCCGGACGCCCATCGGGGCAGCCTGATGTACTGGTTCTTTGGCCTTTTGACAGCCGGCATTGCCGCCCTGTTCATCAAGTTCGACGACCGCCTGTTCCGGTGGAATTTGCGTTTCCGCATCCGGGACCCGGAATCCGCCGAGCCCTCCGAATGTGAGATCTTTTCCCGCGTCTTTGCCTGGCTCCTGTTCACCGGCCTCTCCTTCGGCCTGTTTATTGCCGGACTCATTCTCATCAACTGACCAAACAGTATAAAAAGTGAGGTTTTTGTTATGAATTACGTCACCCTTGGTAAAACTGGTCTCAAGGCCGCCCAGGTCTCCTTCGGCGGCATTCCCATCCAGCGCTCCGACGCCGCCAATACCAAAGCTGTGGTGGATAAGCTGGAGCAGTATGGCATGAACTACATCGACACCGCCCGTGGCTACACCGTGTCCGAGGAATATCTGGGCGCCGCCCTGGAGGGCCGCCGGGACAAGTTCATCCTGGCCACCAAGTCCATGGCCCGGGACAAGGCGTCTATGGCCAAGGACATCGACATCAGCCTGAACAACCTGCGCACCGACTACATCGACGTCTACCAGATCCACAACCTGCCGGAAAACGAGATCGACAAGGTGTTCGGCGAGGGCGGCGCCTGGGAGGCCCTGGAAGAGGCCAAGGCCGCCGGCAAGGTCGGCCATCTGGGCGTCACCGCCCATAACGTGGACGCCCTGAAGAAGATGATCGAGCTCCACGGCGACAAGATCGAGACCATTATGTTCCCCTACAACATCGTGGAGATCCACGGCCACGAGGTCCTGAAGAAGGCCAAGGAGATGGGCATCGGCACCATCGCCATGAAGCCCATGGCCGGCGGCAACCTGGACGACTGGAACCTGGCCCTGCGGTTCATCGCCGCCTCCGGCGTCATCGACATCTCCATCCCCGGCATGGGCTCCCCCGAGGAGGCCGACCGCAACGCCGAGGCCGCCGAGCACTTCTCCCCCCTCACTCCCGAGGAGATGGAGCAGTGCGACCACATCCGCAAGGAGCTGGGCAACGAGTTCTGCCGCCGCTGCAACTACTGCGCCCCCTGCCCCAACGGCATCAACATCCCCGGCTGCTTCCTGATGGCCAACTACGCCCGTAAGTACGGCCTGGCCGACTGGGCCAAGGCCCGGTACGACGCCATGCCCTATCACGCCGGCTCCTGCGTCCAGTGCGGCGCCTGTGAGCGCCGCTGCCCCTACAACCTGCCCATCCGCGACATGCTGGGCAAGGTGGCCGACCTCTTCGGCCGCTGATATGGGCCTCTGGAACGAGGATTGGGGCGCGCTGTTGGTCATCTGCGCCCCTTTCCTCACCGGCGTGGCCGCCCTCGGCCTGATCTGCCTGGCCACATGGCCCAGGCCGCCCAAATGGGTACGGCTGCCCGCCGGGGCGCTGGGCAGCCTTCTCCTGCTGTGGGCGCTGTGGCACTTCGTGTTCCAGCCTGTTTTTGCATAGGGGCCGATGCCTTCATCGGCCCCTGATCCCTTTTCAACTGATTTCAAAGGAGAAAACTCACCTATGCTCGATCACATTTCCGTCAAAGGCGCCCGGGCAAACAATCTGAAAAACATCGACGTGGACATCCCCCGTGACAAGCTGGTGGTGCTCACCGGCCTGTCCGGCAGCGGCAAGTCCTCTCTGGCCTTTGATACCATCTACGCCGAGGGACAGCGCCGCTATGTGGAGTCCCTCTCCTCCTATGCCCGGATGTTTTTGGGCCAGATGGAGAAGCCTGACGTGGACTACATTGACGGCCTCTCCCCCGCTATCTCCATTGACCAGAAGACCACCTCCAAAAATCCCCGGTCCACCGTGGGCACCGTCACCGAGATCTACGACTACCTCCGCCTGCTGTGGGCCCGGGTGGGCACCCCCCACTGCCCCAAGTGCGGCAAGGAGATCCGGCAGCAGACCATCGACCAGATCATCGATCAGGTGCTGGAGCTGCCCGAGGCCACCCGTATCCAGGTCATGGCCCCGGTGATCCGCGGCAAGAAGGGCACCCACCAGAAGCTGCTGGAGGACGCCCGCAAGTCGGGCTATGTCCGCTGCCGGGTGGACGGCTCCCTGTACGACCTGACGGAAGAGATCGAGCTGGACAAGAACAAGAAGCACAATATCGAGATCGTGGTGGACCGGCTGGTCATGAAAGAGGACATCGCCCGCCGGCTCACCGACTCGGTGGAGGTGGCCTCCAACCTGGCGGGCGGCCTGGTGGTCATCAACATCGTGGGCGAGGACCGGGACATTATGTTTTCCCAGAACTACGCCTGCGAGGACTGCGGCATCTCCATCGAGGAGCTGTCCCCCCGGATGTTCTCCTTCAACAATCCCTTCGGCGCCTGCCCCACCTGCACCGGCCTGGGGTCCCAGCTGAAGGTGGACCCGGACCTCATCATCCCCAACAAGGAGCTGTCCATTCTGGAGGGGGCCATCACCGCCTCCGGCTGGAACAACATCAAGGGGGACTCCATCTCCCGGATGTACTTTGAGGCCCTGTCCAAAAAGTACAGCTTCAAGCTGAACACCCCGGTGAAGGACCTGCCGCCCGAGATCATGGATATCATCCTCTACGGCACCAAGGGGGAAAAGCTGAAGCTGACCTATGAGCGGGAAAACGGCCACGGCACCCTGATGCAGCCCTTCGAGGGCATCATCAATAACCTGGAGCGCCGCTACAAGGAGACCCAGTCCGACGCCATGCGCCGGGATCTGGAGGAGTGCATGGGCGAGCGCCCCTGCCCCGACTGCGGCGGCAAGCGCCTGCGGAAAGAGGCTCTGGCCGTCACCGTAGGCGGCATCAACATCGACGCCTTCTGCCGCAAGTCGGTGACCGAGGCCCTGGACTTCGTGGACCATCTGGAGCTCTCCGATCAGAAAATGCTCATCGCCGACCGCATCCTGAAGGAGATCAAAAGCCGGCTGGGCTTCCTTCAGAGCGTGGGCCTGCAATATCTCACCCTCAGCCGGGCCGCCGCTACCCTGTCCGGCGGCGAGAGCCAGCGCATCCGGCTGGCCACCCAGATCGGCTCCTCCCTGATGGGGGTGCTCTATATCCTGGACGAGCCCTCCATCGGCCTGCACCAGCGGGACAACGACAAGCTGCTTGACACCCTGAAACACCTGCGCGACCTGGGCAACACCCTGCTGGTGGTAGAGCACGACGAGGACACCATGCGGGCGGCCGACTACATCGTGGACATCGGCCCCGGCGCCGGCGTCCACGGCGGACAGGTGGTGGCCTGCGGCACCGCCCAGGAGATCATGGACAACCCCGCCTCCATTACCGGCGACTACCTGTCCGGCCGAAAGCAGATCCCCGTCCCGGCGGAGCGGCGGACGGGCAGCGGTCACTGCCTCACCGTCCGGGGGGCAGCGGAGAACAACCTCCAGAACGTCGATGTGTCCATCCCCCTGGGTACCTTCACCTGTGTCACCGGTGTGTCCGGCTCCGGCAAGTCCTCTCTGGTCAATGAGATCCTCTATAAGCGTCTGGCCGCCGACCTGAACCGGGCCAAGACCCGGCCGGGCAAGCACGCCGCCATTGAGGGCGAGGAATTTCTGGACAAGATCATCGCCATCGACCAGTCCCCCATCGGCCGCACGCCCCGGTCCAACCCGGCCACTTACACCGGTCTTTTCAACGACATCCGGGACCTGTTTGCCTCCACCCCCGACGCCAAGACCAGGGGCTACAGCCCCGGGCGCTTCTCCTTCAATGTGCGGGGCGGCCGGTGCGAGGCCTGTCAGGGCGACGGTCTCATCAAGATCGAGATGCACTTTCTGCCCGACATCTATGTGCCCTGCGAGGTATGTAAGGGCAAGCGGTACAACCGGGAGACCCTGGAGGTGCGTTACAAGGGCAAAAACATCTATGAGGTGCTGGACATGACGGTGGAAGAGGCTCTCCCCTTCTTCGAGCATCTGCCCCGCCTGTACAACAAGCTCCAGACCCTCTACGAGGTGGGACTCAGCTATGTAAAGCTGGGTCAACCCTCCACCGAACTGTCCGGCGGCGAGGCCCAGCGGGTCAAGCTGGCTACAGAACTGGCCAAGCGGTCTACCGGCAAGACCATCTATATCCTGGACGAGCCCACCACCGGACTCCATACCGCCGATGTGCATAAGCTCATCGAGGTGCTCCAGAAGCTGGTGGACGCCGGCAACACCGTGGTGGTCATCGAGCACAACCTGGACGTCATCAAGACCGCCGATTATGTCATTGATTTGGGCCCCGAAGGCGGCTCCGGCGGCGGTACTATTGTGGCTACCGGCACTCCTGAAGAGGTGGCTGCCTGCCCCGCAAGCTATACCGGCCACTATTTGAAGGAAAAGCTGGGAACCTGTTGAATCGTTCCGCTTTTCTGTCGGCGCTGCTTGACCGGGCCTGAAAGACAACTCTGACCATTTTTTCACGCGATCTCTCTCCAGTCTCTTCGACTGAGACGGTTTATCCGCAAACGGAAACCGGGAAGTGTTTTGACAAACACTTCCCGGTTTTTTCTATCCCTTCAAACACTGTTTCAACGCCACCCCGTCCCGAAACAAGGTCAGAACTTCCGCGCTATTGTCAGAGAATAAACGGCCAAAATTTATACATTTTGTGCACTAAAAACTGATTGATTGGACTTTGAAAATCAAACATCGCCATGCGGTTTCCGGCCAACAGCTCCCATAAAATGTGCTGTCTTTTCAATCGGCAATATAGTACAATGAAGTCAACAACAAATCTAAAGTTGAGGAGAAAATAAGATGATTATTGATTCATATGATGTAAATAGCGAGCCTATCGTAAAGCTGGAGCATTTTTACGGAGAAAAAAGGCATCTGGTCAAAAAATGTATTCTTCTTTTTTCAAAGATAATATATGAATACATGCTTGAAACATTTCCATGCAGGCAGATAGCAGAAGTAAGCGCATGCAATGGTAATATACCAGTCTGGTCGTTTGAATACGAGGGAGAAACCATTGCTTTCTATCTGACGCCAATTGGTTCAACCCTTGCGGCAGGAACGCTTGCTGAAGTCAACCATTTGACAGGAGCATCGATTTTTATTATGTTTGGCTCCTGCGGAAGTTTGAATAAAGAAGCAACAGATGGAAAGTTTATTGTTCCAACACAGGCATACAGAGGAGAAGGATTGTCCTATTATTTTGCAAAACCGCAGGATTATATAAAAATAAAAAATGCAGATAAATTGGTTGAATTTTTCACCGAATGGAAGCTGCCTTATGTCCAGGGAAGGGTATGGACTACAGATTGTATGCTTCGAGAAACCGTAAATCTTGTAAACAAGCGAAAGCAAGAAGGCTGTATTGCAGTGGAAATGGAGCTTGCAGGCGTTCAGGCAATCTGTGATTTCTATAAATTTGAATTATATAATTTCCTTGTGTCGCAGACGGCCTGTTCTGTCGTGAAATAGACGGGCTGTTTTGTCGGTCATC
>CAUWDA010000075.1:0-8386 GCA_963557075.1 uncultured Flavonifractor sp.
GAATGCTTGGGGGTTCGAATCACCTGATTTCGTAAAATGGGCCATGTGCATCTCCCAAACCGCCGTTTTCGGAGTGGGCGGACCCTCTTTTTGAAAATCCAACTTTTCTGTTCTGAATTCGCCTATTTTTTCTTTTAGACGCAAAAATGCCGCACTTTCGTGCGGCGTTTTTGCTGTGCATCTTTTTTATCAACACATTTTGGTGGACCTAATCGGGATCGAACCGACGACCTTACGGATGCGAACCGTACGCTCTCCCAGCTGAGCTATAGGCCCATTTTTAATAGCGAGGACGCTAACACTATGATATTATAGCATAATTTATTTGGTTGTAAAGAGGTTTTTGAAAAAAACTGAAAAGTGATATTGATAATTTGCCGGAAATGATGTATGATATCAAATACAGCCTTCCAGCGGACGGCGCTGATGCGTCCGGTCCGAGGCAAGGCCGCACTAGTCGGGGAGTTAGCGGTGCCCTGTACCTGCAACCCGCTACAGCAGGGATGAATCCCGGCCCCCGGATCTGCGTTGTGTCGTCTGCCCCCGGTAAGTAGTGATGATGGATCGGTCCCGCGCAAGGTCGCCCCGTGAACCGTGTCAGGCGGGGAACCGAGCAGCACTAAGCGGACCGTGATCTGTGCCGCGGGGTGCCCGCTCCTGAGCTGGCTGCCGGGGTAACGGACATAGCGCTGATTCCAAAGGCCGGTGTGCGGTCTTGCCATGTGCCGGACGATTGAGGGAGGGGTGAAGCGACGCGGCTTTCCGCATCCTCCGCCCCTCCCTTTTCATTTTTTTCTCGAGGTGACCGGTATGTATCAGGCGCTCTACCGAAAATGGCGCCCCCGCACGTTTGACGATGTGGTGGGGCAGGCCCATATCACCGATACGCTCAAGCGGCAGGTGGAGACCGGGCGGCTCTCCCACGCCTATCTCTTTACGGGCACCCGGGGCACCGGCAAGACCACCTGCGCCAAGATCCTCTCCCGGGCGGTCAACTGCGAGCACCCGGTGAATGGAAACCCCTGCAACCAGTGCCCCTCCTGTCTGGGCATTGAAAACGGCTCCATCCTGGACGTGCTGGAGCTGGACGCCGCCTCCAACAACGGCGTGGACCAGGTCCGCGCCCTGCGGGACGAGGCGGTGTACACGCCCGCGGCGGTACGCAAGCGGGTGTACATCGTGGACGAGGTCCACATGCTCTCTACGGCGGCCTTCAACGCCCTGTTGAAGATCCTGGAGGAACCGCCCGCGCACCTGATGTTTATCCTGGCGACCACCGAGCTCCATAAGGTGCCTGCCACCATCAAGTCCCGGTGTCAGCAGTTTTCCTTTAAGCGGATTTTACCGGGAGACATCGCCGCCCGGCTGGCCTATGTAGCCCGCCAGGAGGGGCTGGAGCTGAGGGGCGAGGGGGCCGAGCTGCTGGCCCGTCTGGCCGACGGCGGCATGCGGGACGCCCTGTCCCTGCTGGATCAGTGCGCCATCCCGGACGGCCCCATCGGCGAGCGGGAGGTGCTGGACGCACTTGGGCTGGCCGGAAACCTGGAGACCGCCCGCCTGTTGGAGCAGATCGGCGGGGGGGACGCCGCCGCCGCTCTGGAGACGTTGGCCCGGCTGTACGGCGCGGGCAAAGAGGTGGGCAGCCTGCTGGGCGAGCTGTCCGCGCTGGTCAGGGACCTGCTGGTGCGCAAGACCGCGCCCAGGGGCGGGGCCGCCCTGCTGACCGGCGGATATGATGAAAACACCATGCGGCAGCTGTCCAACCTGTTTCAGGCGCTGCGGCTGGCCCAGATGCTGGGGGTGCTTCAAGCCACCATCGCGGACCTCTCCCGCAGCGGCAACCGCCGCACCGACGCGGAGCTGTGCCTGATCCGGCTGTGCGACCCCCGGCTGGACGAGAGCATAGCCGGGCTGAATGCCCGGCTGTCCCGGGTGGAGGAACTGGTGGCGGGGGGCATCCCGACGGCGTGTTCCGTTCCTGCCGCCCCGCAGAAGCGGCCCCGGGAGGAGCCGGCTCGGCAGCCCGCTCCGGCGCAGCCTGCTCCGGTGGATCTGCCCCCCTGGGAGGAGGAACGGCCCCCGCTGCCGGAGGAGCCCGGCGAGCCGGTGGTCTTTGAGCCGGAACCGGAGCCGGCGCGGCCTGCGCCTGCGGTGAAGGCCGCCCCTGTCCCGGAGGCCCGGCCGGCGGCTGCATCTGCCCCGTCGGAGGAGCTTTGGCCCGGCCTGGTGGCGGGGCTGCGGGGCAGGTTCCCGGCGGTGTACCCGTTCCTGAGTAACCCGTCCGCAGTGCGGGGGGTGCTGGAGGACGGCGTGCTTACCCTGTGGGTGGACACGGAGTTCACCAAGAGCATGGTGGGGGCGGCGGCCCTGCTGGCGGCCCTGGAGCAGATGGCCGGGACCCAGACCGGAACGCCGGTGCGGTGCGCGGTCAAAGTGGGGACCCCGCCGCAGAGCGGCGGGCCGACGGGAGCCGGAGTTGCCGAGCATGACAATCTGGATGACCTGCTGGCCATGGGCCAGCAATTTGACAACATTATTATTGAAGAATAAATAAAGGAGTTGTGACCGATGGCGAAGGGATACAATAGCCGTGGATTCGGCGGCATGGGCGGCGGCATGAATATGAACATGATGAAGCAGGTCCAGAAGATGCAGCAGGACATGATGAAGATGCAGCAGGAGCTGGAGAGCAAGACCTACACGGCCGCCGCCGGCGGCGGCGCGGTGAGCGCCACTGTGACCGGCAAGCGGGTGCTGGAGAGCGTTACCATCGATCCTGATGCGGTGGACTCTGAGGACGTGGAGATGCTGCAGGACATGATCGTGGCGGCGGTGAACGAGGCCATGCGGGCTGCGGAGAGCGATTCCAACAGCTCCATGCAGCAGCTGACCGGCGGCCTGAACCTGCCGTTCTAAAGAAGATGACGGGGACTGGCTGCCAATGGCGGCCAGTCCCCGTGTGCTATGGAAGGTAAGCGGACAGGAGGGGAGCGGCGGTGGAGGAACATATCGAGCTTCAGATGTCGGAGCGGGTCCGGACGGGGCTGCTGCTGGCGCTGGCGGGCGGTCTGCTGGACGCCTATACCTATGTGACCCGGGGCGGCGTGTTTGCCAATGCCCAGACCGGCAACATCGTCCTGCTGGGCGTGCGTGCCTGCGAGGGCGACTGGGGCGGCATGCTCCACAGACTGCTCCCCATCCTGGCCTTTGTGGCCGGCGTACTGGCGGCGGAGGAGATCCGGCACCGTTACCGGGGCGGACAGGAGGTCCACTGGCGTCAGGTGGCGCTGGGCCTTGAGATCGCGGTCCTGCTGGCGGTGTCATTTTTGCCGCCGGCTCTGAACGGCGCGGCGAACGTGGCGGTCTCCTTTGTCTGCGCCATCCAGGTGGAGAGTTTTCGGAAGATGCGGGGGAACGCCTTTGCCACCACCATGTGTACCGGAAACCTGCGCAGCGGCACAGAGCAGTTCTACCAGTTCCTGCGGACCGGTGGGCGGGAACATCTGGAAAAGGCGGCACAGTACGGCGGCGTGATCCTGTCCTTTGTTCTGGGGGCGGCGGTTGGGGCCTGGTGCAGTGCGCGGCTGGGCGTGCGCGCGGCAGCCGTGGCCTGTGTTCCGCTGCTGACGGCGCTGTGCCTGATGCGGTTCCGGGGACAGAAGGCGGCAAAGAAAAAATAAAGAAGGATCAGCAAAAAAGCGCTTGACAAATTCGCATATCCCTGTTAAAATCTAAAAACGGTTGAGGCACTTCAACTGATCTGGGGGTATAGCTCAGCTGGGAGCCCGGTTGAAGCGGTTACACACCCCTCAACAAAACTGAATAAATGTTCTTTCCCACATCTGGGGGTATAGCTCAGCTGGGAGCCGTAAACGCGCAAGCGCCTACCCCCAAATGAGCGACAGCACAAGACCAAAACTGACAACTTAACATCATTTCCTTGTTAGTTCGACACGAACAATTTTCTCCCCAAAAGAAATTTTGGGGAGAGTTATACGGGGGTATAGCTCAGCTGGGAGAGCGCTTGAATGGCATTCAAGAGGTCAGCGGTTCGATCCCGCTTATCTCCACCAAAACAAAAGCACCTGCGAAAGCAGGTGCTTTTGCTTTACTATTGCAGGAGATGCTACATGACCAGGGCGGGTGAATCCTCTCTGCGCGGAGGGTTTGCCTGGGGCTGCATCTTTTTTATCAACACGGGACAAAAAACAGTTACCTGAAAAGGCAGCTGTTTTTTCTTTTGTTTTGGGGCAAGGGCGCGCCGTTGCGCTCTTGCGGCTTGGGGTGTTCAGCGGGGGCAGTCCTGCCGGATACATACTTTTTTGGCCGGACGGTACAATAGGGTCAGAACGTGACAGGAGGGAAGCGCGATGATCCAACACAGATTGACAGCGGAAGAACTGCTTGCCTATGGCCGGTATCTGCGGCAGGAGGGCCGCAGCGGGGGCACGGTGGACAAGTACCTGAGAGATGGCCGGGCCTTTCTGGCCTGGCTGGAGGGAAAAACTGTGACCCAGGAGAGTGTGGTGGGCTGGCGGGAGCATCTGCTGACCCGTGGGTACGCTCCGGTGACCATCAACTCCATGCTGGCCGCCCTCAACGGGCTGTTCCGCTTTCTGGATTGGACGGACTGCCGGGGGAAATTTTTGAAGGTACAGCGCCGCCTGTTCCGGGAGCCGGAGCGGGAGCTGACCCGGCAGGAGTATGAGCGGCTGGTGCGCTCGGCCCGGGGACAGGGGAAGGAGCGGCTGGCCCTGCTGCTGGAGACCATCTGCGCCACGGGTATCCGGGTCAGCGAGGTGCGCTTCCTCACCGTGGAGGCGGCCCGGGCGGGGCGGGCGGAGATCGCCCTGAAAGGGAAGATCCGCACCATCCTGATCCCCGGCAAGCTGGCCCGCCGTCTGCTGCGGTATGCCGGACAACAAAAGACCGCCTCGGGCGAGATCTTTCTCACCAGAGGCGGGCGCAGTCTCTCCCGCAAGCAGATCTGGGCGGATATGAAGGCCCTCTGCCGCGGGGCGGGGGTGGCGGCCACCAAAGTTTTTCCCCATAACCTGCGGCATCTGTTTGCCCGGTGCTTCTACCGGGTGAGCCGGGACCTGGTTCAGCTGGCCGACGTGCTGGGTCACTCCTGCGTGGAGACCACCCGCATCTACCTGATCTCCACCGGGGCGGAGCACGCCGCACTCTGGAGCGGCTGGGGCTGGTCTGCCAGACAAAATCGTGATTTTGTCCGGTTAAATGCGTCGGAGTGTACATAGAACCGTTCTTTTCAGCGGTAAATCTGGAGAAAAGGGCGCAAATCAGCGGCCGTTTGGAACATTTCTTCAAACGGCCTGCTTTTTCTGCAAAAAACTTGCATTTCTTGTAAATATCGTTTATACTGAGGGCGCAAATACATGGCCCGCATATCGGAAAGGCCACAAAATCACGATTTTGTCCGGGCTGTGAGTAAAAGGAGGAAACGCTATGAGGAAAAAACTTTTGGCGAGCATCCTGACAGTGTGTATGCTGTTTACGATGCTGCCCACTGCCGCATTTGCGGCGGATGAGGATAACGCGGAACACGCGGTCCTGTCCGACGAGAGTGCGGTAGTCACGACGGCACCGGAGAACGAAGTGCCGCAAGGCTCCGGAGCTGAGACGGGTACTTATGTAGCCCAGATTGGTACTGTTGAGTATGAAACATTGGAAGCAGCAGTGGAAGCTGTTAAAGATGAGACTCTGACAGAAATCAAACTGCTGGATAATGCAAAAGGAAATGGTATCGTTATCCAGAGCGGAAAGAACATCACGTTTAACTTGAATGGATTTACCTATGAGATTACTGGGAAAACTGTAGGATCGACAGGAACAGAAACAAACGCATTTCAGCTCTTGAAGGATTCTAATATTACATTTAAAAATGGTAAAATCACTTCTTCGAAAGCTGCGCTTTTGATACAGAATTATAGTAACCTGACTTTCGAAAAAATGATTCTTGAGGGTGGTAAGGATTTAGTAGTTTCCAATAACCACGGCAGTACTATTATTCGAGATACAGAGATCAAGGCGTCTGAGTCGGGTAGCGCCTTTGATGTGTATAGCTTTGATTCATATACTGGAGCGGCTGTTACCGTTGAAGGTGATAGCGTGATTAAGGGCGATATTCAGGTAGGATATACGAAAGGTGCAAACACAGATAATTTGAAGCTTCAGATTCAATCTGGCACGGTCAATGGAAAGATTACCAAATCAAGTGCTGCGGACGACAAATTCCTAGAAAGTAAAATTTCTATCTCTGGCGGTACGTTCAGTGACATTGCCGGGGCTGTGAAGTACGCCGAAAATGGGGCTACTTTGAAGCTGCTGAAGAATGTGGAGTTGGATACTCCCATCGATGTGGATAAGTCCATCACCCTGGACCTGAACGGTCATACCATTACAAATGCTGAAACTTACAATGCCGACTACCTGGTGGCCGTGAAGCGTGGCGGCAATCTGACCATCGATGACACTATGAGCGGCGGCGCCATCACCACCACGAGCGAAAATGTCTACGCCGGTGTCAAGATGACCGTCAAAGATGATGGTGAGACTGGAGATACTGCCACTCTGACCGTCAAGGGCGGCACTATTCAGGGCTATTATTACGGCATTGCCGGTAACGGCACCCGGCACGGCACCGATATTACGATCAACGGCGGTACCATTACTACTGCGAATACGGAGGGGGATAATACAGCCATTTATCATCCTCAGGACGGTAAGCTGACTGTTACCGGCGGTACCATCACCGGCAATACTGGTATCGAGATCCGCTCTGGTAGCCTGACTGTTACCGGCGGTATCATCAAGGGCGGTGAGGGCGACCCCACGAGCGAAGGCGAGGCCAGCGGCACCACCACCACCAACACCGGTATCGCGATTGCCCAGCACACCACCAAGAAGCCCATCCAGGTGAATATCACCGGCGGTACCGTCTCCGGCGGCGCGGCGGTGTATGAGAGCAACCCCCAGAAGAATGAAGAGACAGACACCAACAAAGTAAGCGTTGAGATCAGGGACGTGACACTGACCGGCGACGTGAAGGCCGAGGGCTTCGGCAGCGTGAGCCTGAATGAAGTGACTGTCACCGGTAATGTCACTAAGGGTGAGAGCAGTACCGGCAGCATGGCTATCGTGGACAGCACCATCACCGGTAACGCTACCGGTACCGATGTTACCATCGTCAATTCCACCGTGAACGGCACCCTGACCAATACCACCCCCGAGGGCGCGGTGGCTCTGGTGGGTGGAAAGACCTATACTGATCTTCAGGCGGCCATCACCGCTGCCAAGGAGGGCGATATGGTCACCCTGCTGGCGGACGTTGATACGCTGGAAAAACTGAATGGTTCTAATCCAGATAGTGGTGACAATATCTCTCTGTTGAGTATCGACAAAAACGTTACCATCAACGGCAACGGTAAGACGATTTCCATCACTATGCCGGAGGGGGCTGTTACGCGCTCTCAGGCGATTCAGATTGGTACTGGTTCCACTGTTACCCTGAACGGTGTGAAGCTGAATATTACCGGCGTCAACAGAGATACGGACAAGGGCGACGCTGTCGATGTGTACGGCATTCTGAATATCACAAATAAGTCTGTGGTCGTTCTCAATGACCTTGCCAACGGCTTTGTAATGCAGGGTGGTGAAAATGCGCAGGTAAATGTAACTGGCGGTTCTACTGTTACAGCCAATGGCGTTAAGGGTCACTTCTCCAATGGAGGAACCTGGGAGATCAAGGATTCCAAGGTCGACATTGCGAACTGCGGTACTCACGGCCTGAGTGTTGAGAAGCTCACCGTGGACAATGCCACAGTTACGGTTGATAAGGCGGGTTACACCGGTATCTACGCTTCTGAGGTTGAGTTGAAGAACAACGCGAATGTTTCTGTTACCAACAGCGCGACCTCTCCTGACTTGGCCAACAAAGATGCTTATAAGGGTAAAGGTGCGGTCCAGCTGAAAGGCGATTCCGGAAAGCTGACTGTGAAGGATTCTACCCTGACTCTGAGCAACAACGGAAATGGTAAGACCGATGGCGAACAGACCATCCATGTGGGTGCGAGTAGTGTAACCATCGAGAACTCCAGTGTGACCGGTGTGATCGCGCAGACTGCTGCAAACAAGTACATGGTTATCGTAAAGAACGGCGACGTTGTAGTGAAGCAGGAAATCGTCAGCGGCGAGTACACCCTGCCCGCTGCTCCCGTTAAGAGCGGCTATACTTTCACCGGCTGGTCTGATGGTACGAACACTTATAAGGCCGGCGCTAAGGTCACCATTACCAAGGACACTACCTTTGTTGCCCAGTGGCGCTACATCGACCAGGGCGGCGATAGTGACGGCTCCTATGAGC
>CAUWDA010000076.1:0-7960 GCA_963557075.1 uncultured Flavonifractor sp.
GTCTGGAGACGGACCGGGAAAATAGGTAACGCCAACACAAAGAGACGGACTTCATTTGAAGTCCGTCTCTTTTCTGTTTTCCTTGCCATGAGAAAAAGCTACAGAGGGTCGGTATCTTACCAAACCTTCTGTAGCTTTTTTGATCACATTGCTTAAGTCCCAATTCGATTTCATGTTCGCGGTGGCATAAAGTCTTGTGCGGTCAGAGGCTGACGCGGCACAGGAACAAAAATGGGAAGGTGTTTGAAGGGACGCGGCTCAGAGTTCCGCCAACACCTGTTCCACATAGAGGGCGGCGTCAAAAGGGTCCAGCTTGCTGTCCTTGCGCAGATACAGGGGATGATGGGGGTGCCCTTTTTTGGAGCGGGCTCCGGCGGAGTACCAACAGGCGCCCAGGTCACGGCCGATCCGTAGCATGTCGCTGAGACAGGAAGTCAGGTAGGGACGCTTTTCAATGATGGCGCCCCAGGCGGCCCAGACGGCGGGGCTGCCGCCACGGGTCTGCTCCAGCGCCCAGCGGAAGGCGGCCATGTTCTCCTGATGCAGGGCGGGATTGCACTGCTTTTCCATATCGTCGGGACGGGTGGCCCGCTGGGCGTACACATTGAACATGATAAAGCTGTCATACCCGTTGCCAAGGGCGATCCGCTCCACCGATTTCAGGGTATTGTCCAGTGCGTTGGGGGCGGCGGTAGAGGGGTTGATGCCCACGCAGATCAGGGGACGGCTTCCCCGGGTGCCCAAAATGTACCGATAATCGCAGTAGCGATGGGGGACGTAGAGCCAGCGGGACACGTCGTAGTCCGGCTGGGGCAGCAGCGCTTCCTCCAGGGCCTGGGAAAAGGGGATAACGGCGTGCTGGGTGGTGTCACTGGTGGGGATGTGCATGAGATGACCTCCTGAGAGAGCGGCTTGCGCAAGCATCCGCTCAATGCTATACTTTCCTTATCAGGATACAGGCAGGAGAGACACAATGCAATACCATTCGATCAAAAAGGGCATTTTTCATGCCAGACCCAACCGCTTTATTGCCCATGTGGAGGTGGAGGGGACCACAGAAGTGGTCCACGTCAAAAACACCGGAAGGTGCCGGGAGCTGCTGGTCCCGGGCGCTACGGTTTATCTGGAGGAGAGCGGCAATCCGGCCCGCAAGACCAGATATGACCTGATCGCGGTGGAGAAGGGGGACCTGCTGGTCAATATGGATGCCCAGGCTCCCAATCAGGTCTTTCGGGAGTGGGCGGAGGGCGGAAGCTTTCTGCCCGGCCTGACTCTGCTGAGACCGGAGACCACCTGGGGCAGCTCCCGCTTCGACTTTTATTGGGAAGCGGGGGAGCGGCGGGGGTTTGTGGAGGTCAAGGGCGTGACCCTGGAGGAGGGTGGTCATGCCTGCTTCCCTGATGCGCCTACGGAGCGGGGGGTGAAGCACCTGGAGGAGCTGATCCGCTGCCGGGAGGCGGGATACGAGGCGGCGGTATGCTTTGTGATCCAGATGGCCGGTATGTTGGACTTTGCTCCCAATGACCGGACTCACCCGGCTTTTGGAGATGCGCTGCGGCGGGCGGAGCGCGCCGGGGTACAGATACTGGCCCGGGAGTGCAGCGTGACGCCGGAGACGCTGCTCATGGGGGGAGAGGTACCTGTCCGCCTTTGAGCGGGGATATATGGGCATGAAGCGCCCCGGACTTGTCAAAGTCCGGGGCGCTGTGGTATAGTGATAGCAATTATCAAGAGGAGGAATGGGCATGGAACCGGCCTATCAGATCTATGCGGGAGAGATCCCGGCGAAGGGAAAGGCATATCTGGTCATCCGCCGCTGCCGGGCCGGAGAACTGGAGGAACTGTTGTGCCGGGGACGGATGGAGCTGCTGAATTTGGGGGCGACAGAGCTCTTCGTCACCTCCCATGATCCCGCCGCGCCGCTGGAAGAGGGGCGGGTCGGGGACTGCCGCCTGGAATTTGCGCGGGATATGCTGGAGCTGCGCCGGGATCTGACCCAGCTGCCGGAGCGGCCGTCCAGGCTCACGCTGGAGGAATTGACGCGGGAGCGAGGCGGGGCCTGGCTGGCGCTGCATAACGAGTGCTTTTTCGAGATGCCAAATTCCGCTACCTATGGGTCCGCGGATCTGGAGCGGGCGCTGGAGGAGGGCCACCGCTGCGGCTTTGCCGTGCTGGACGGGGTGACTGTGGGAGTTTATGAGCTGGATCTGACCCAGGATGTGCCGGAGATCGAGGGGATCGCCCTCCACAAGGACGTCAGAGGCCGGGGGCTGGGCCGGGAACTGCTCTGCGGCACCATGGAGCTGCTGGCTGGAGCGGGAGCCGCCTGCTGCAAGCTGCTGGTGGCCACCGATAATGAGAGCGCCTTCGCCCTCTACCGCAGGACCGGCTTCAAAGCCGCCCAGATCCAGAGCAGATGGTTCCGCATGCTGCCCAACTGAATCGCGCATCGGGGGACAGAATACCTACCGTGTCATCCATACAGGCTGCCGCACAAAGTTGCGGCAGTTTTTTTGCGCCATAGGGATATTATTATTTGGAGGAAGGGCGCGCTAGGGCGCCTGCTCCCAGCGGCAGCCTCTTGCCTGACCGGTAATGGCGCCCATGCAGGATAGCCGGTCCTCCCCCTCCACCCGCAGATCGGGATAGGCCAGGCTGGGGGCCAGCAGGCGGGTGACGCCTCGCCGGCGGTACAGACGACGGAGCAGAACCTCCTGATTGAAGAGGTAGACGCCGTACTCCTGGGCAGTAGGACGGCGCTGGGCGCAGAGCAGGACGGAACCGGGCGGATAGACCGGCTCCATGCTGGCGTCGTTGAGGAGCACGGCGTAATCGGCTTCCCGGGCTGCGGCGTCCACCTCGGGGATCAGAATGGGCCGGAGCGGCGCGGCGGTCGCGCTGCCGGTGCTGTAGCAGAAGGTGCGCTTGACGGGGACCGTGCCGATGGACCTGGCGCAGGCGGCGCTCAGCAGGGACAGCATGACGGAGGCGGTCTGCCGCCGCCGGGGGTCCAGCTTCCGCAGCTCCAGCAGAAGGCGGAGCTCCTCGGGAGAGAGGAGCACCACCCCGTCCTGACTGTTGGCAGAGACGCAGCACTCCGGGGGAAGCTCGTCGTCCAGCAGATAGCGGATGGGGACCCGCAGCACGCGGGTGATGCGGTCCATAGGGCCCACCGCGGGATTTTTGGTCTGCCCGGACAGGATCTTGTTCAGCGTGCCCAGGGGCACGCCGGAGAGCCGGGAGATGTCCTCCGAGGTCAGGCGCCGCAGCTTCTTCATGTAGGCCAGTTTTTCCACCATTGTAGACATGGAACTACCTCCGTCGAAACGCAGACCGGAAACGGTCAAAATCCCCGGATGTGGGGGCCAAATGGGTCGAGAGCGTTGACAATGGCACAGGAATACATTATATAGAGTATGTGCAGGGAGAACAGTACAAGATATTGAAGAGAGGAGGCGTGGAGGGAACAGCGATCCGCGTAACCATAAGGATATCATTTTTTCGTGGAGAAAAAGGGCGAAACCTGTCATAGAACAGAGAAATGAGCATAAAAATTCAATTAGAAAGAGGAGAGAGGAAACCATGAGCATGCATCGCGGGACTTACCATGTGTACCTGGACCGGGCTTCCCGCCCCCAGATGTACGGCATCCGGGGACATAACGGAGTTTGTGTGGGGCGGATCTCCACCGACTTTCAAGAGGTCAACCGTTTGGCCGAGTGCTGCAACAGCGCCGGTCTGTCTCCCATCCATCTGGCCGACGTGGTGGAGGATTTTCGCCGGAGTTGAGAGAGAAAACGTGGACAGGGACTTGACCGCCTGCCGGGAATCGGGTAAACTGAGACCGGTTCAAGGCGATCCAGCACAGAGAAGAAAAGCCGCCCGCCGGGCGGCTTTTTCTTTGTATTCAGGGAGGGACCAGAGATGGAGAAAAAAGAGGGCGCTGTGCGCCGTTTCTGGAAGCGGGAGCCGGTGCTGTGCATCGCGGCGGTGTGTGCGGCGGTCTCCATGATACTGAATCCGCCTACGGCAGCCTACCTCAATTACATCGACTGGCGGGTGATCGCTCTGCTGTTCTGTCTGATGGCGGTGGTGGCGGGCTTTCAGGAGTGCGGTGTGTTTGCCGTGCTGGCCCAGCGGCTGCTGGCCGGGGAGCGGAACATCCGCTTTGTTCTGCTGACGCTGGTGCTGCTGCCCTTCTTTTCCGCCATGCTGGTGACCAACGACGTGGCGCTGCTCACCTTTGTGCCCTTTGCGGTGCTGGTGATGAATCTGATCGGGCAGCGGAAGCGGCTGATCTGGATCGTGGTGCTCCAGACTCTGGCGGCCAACCTGGGCAGCATGGCGACGCCGGTGGGCAATCCCCAAAACCTGTATATCTATTCCAATTATGAACTGAGCGCCGGACCGTTCTTTTCCGTCGTGCTTCCGCTGGCGCTGCTCAGCCTGGTGGGGCTGACGGCGGCCTGCCTGTGCGGCAAAAGCGAACAGATCCGGGTGAACTTCCCGGAGGAGGCGCAGGTTTGCAATCCGGGCCGGCTGGCGCTGATGGTGGTGCTCTTCCTACTGTGTCTGCTGTCGGTGTTCCGGGTGCTGCCCTACCCGGCCCTGCTGCCCATCGTGGTGGCCGGGATGCTCCTCTTTGACCGGCCCCTCTTCCGCAAGGTGGACTACGGCCTGCTGGCCACCTTCTTCTGCTTCTTCCTGTTCGCGGGCAACGTGGGGACCTGTGCCCCCGTTCAGGAAGCGCTGACCCGGATCATGGCGGAGAACACGGCCCTGGCCTCGGGCCTCACCAGCCAGGTCATCAGCAACGTGCCGGCAGCGGTGCTGCTCTCCGGCTTCACCGCCGACTGGCGGGGGCTGCTGCTGGGCACCAATATCGGCGGCCTGGGCACCCCCATCGCCTCGCTGGCCAGTCTGATCTCCCTAAAGGCATATCTGAAGTCGCCGGGGGCGCGGCTGGGCCGCTATCTGCTGGTGTTCACGCTGGCCAACGGAGCCGCCCTCCTTTTGCTGGGCGGCGGCGCGGCCCTGATGGGGCTGCTTCCCCACTGACCGGGGGCTGGAGAGAACTGGCACAAATATAAGCAGATTGCAGCTTGTATTTCACAGATGGCTATAGTATAATAATATGCTGACTATTAAAACGCTTACAGCCTGCCGGAGAGATCCGGGGGCTGTTTTGCGAACTTTTACGGTGGAGACCGGCGGGCGCTGCGCGCTTCTTTCCCAGCCTGTGCCGCGGGCATATTCAGTTTTACGGCCGTGCCGCGGCGCAGCGGGTCCGGCGGATTATCAAACAGAGAGGGTTCGGCATGACATGAATCGTACGTTGGAACATATCCTTCCCAGGGTGCAGAAACCTGCCCGCTATACCGGCGGTGAATATAACGCGGTGGTGAAGGACCGGCGGAAGGTGGATGTGCGCTATGCGCTCTGCTTCCCCGATACCTATGAGATCGGCATGTCCAATCTGGGCATGCGTATCCTTTATGGCACCATGAACGAGATGGATGGCGTCTGGTGCGAGCGGGTGTTTGCCCCCTGGGGCGACATGGAGGAGGAAATGCGCCGGGAGGGCATTCTGCTCTATGGCCTGGAGAGTGGGGATGCCATTGCGGACTTTGACCTCATCGGCTTCTCCCTGGGCTATGAGATGGCATATACCAATGTGCTCAATATGCTGGATCTGGCCGGCCTGCCTCTGCGCTCGGAGGAGCGGTACGGCCTGTCCCCCATTGTGGTGGCGGGCGGCACCTGTGCCTACAATCCGGAGCCCCTGGCCCCCTTTGTGGATATCTTTGTGCTGGGCGAGGGCGAGGACGTGAGCGTGGAGATCATCCAGCTCTACCGCAAGGCCCGGGAGGAGTGCTGGAGCAAGGACGAGTTCCTGGCCGCCGCCGCCCAGGTCCCCGGCCTGTATGTGCCCTCCCTCTATGATGTGAGTTACCGGGCCGACGGCACGCTGGAGCAGGTAACGCCCCGGCGGGGCGCTCCGGCGGTGGTGACCAAGCGGATCGTCCAGAATTTTTCCGAGAGCTATTTCCCGGTCAAGACCATCGTGCCCTCCACCGAGATCGTCCACGACCGGGTGATGCTGGAGCTCTTCCGGGGCTGCATCCGGGGCTGCCGCTTCTGCCAGGCGGGCTACGCCTACCGCCCGGTCCGGTCCCGTGACCCGGAGCGGCTGCTTCAGCAGGGGATCGAGGCCTGTAAGGACTCCGGCTATCAGGAGATGACGCTGTCCTCTCTGTCCACCAGCGACTACCGTCCCCTGGAGCAGCTGTGCGACGGGCTGCTGGACTGGTGCGAGCCCAACCGGGTGTCCCTGTCCCTGCCCTCTCTGCGGGCGGACAATTTCTCCCTGGGCCTGATGGAGCGGGTGCAGCATGTGCGTAAATCCGGCCTGACCTTCGCCCCCGAGGCCGGTACTCAGCGCCTGCGGGACGCCATCAATAAGAATGTCACCGAAGAGGACCTGCTGCGTTCCTGCCGCACCGCGTTTTCCGGCGGCTGGAGCAGCGTGAAGCTCTACTTCATGCTGGGCCTGCCCACCGAGACCGACGAGGATGTGCTGGGCATCGCTGATCTGGCGGAGAAGGTGTACAAGACCTGGAAGGAGGTCACCCCCAACCCCAAGCGGGGCGTGACCATCACTGTGTCCACCGCCTGGTTCGTGCCCAAGCCCCACACCGCGTTCCAGTGGGAGCCCCAGATCACCATGGAGGAGTACCAGCGGCGGGTCAAGCTGCTGCGGGAGCACATGCGGGGCCGCTCCATCCGCTACAACTGGCACGACTCTCAGACCAGCTTCCTGGAGGCGGTCTTTGCCAGGGGCGACCGGCGGGTGGCCGACGTCATCGAGACCGCCTGGCGTCAGGGGGCCAAGTTTGACGCCTGGAGCGAATATTTTGATTTTGACCGCTGGCTGGCCGCCTTTGCCGCCTGCGGCGTGGACCCCGCCTTTTACGCCAACCGCACGCGGGCGCGGGACGAGCTGATGCCCTGGGACGTGACCAGCGTCGGGGTGAGCAAGGACTTCTTGTGGCGGGAGCGGGAGCGGGCCTATGAGGCCGTTATCACCCCGGACTGCCGGGTCCAGTGTACCGGCTGCGGGGCCAACAAGCTGTGTCCGGGAGGAAAATGTGATGCATAGACTGGCCTTTTCCAAGGCGGATACCGCCAAATTCATTTCTCACTTAGACTTGATGCGCACCTTCCAGCGGGCCTTCCTGCGGGCGGGCATCCACATCAAGCACACCGAGGGCTTCAACCCCCACGCCTTCGTGTCCATCCCCCTGCCCCTGTCGGTGGGCTACTCCAGCGGCTGCGAGGTGCTGGAGTGCCAGGTGCTGGACACCCCGCTGGAGGAGGTGCCCCAGCGGATGAACGCCGCCCTCCCTGCCGGGATCACCGTGCATCGCTGCTATGAGGGCGTGCGCCCGGTGAAGGACCTGTGCTACGTCAACTATATCGTCACCCTGGAATATGAGGCGGGGGCCCCCTTCGGGGCGGAATCCGCCATCCGGGGCCTGCTGAGCCGGGAGAGCCTGGTGATGGAGAAGCGGAGCAAGAAGGCCAAGAGCGGCAAGGTGGAGGTGGATCTGATCCCCCTCATTGCCCGGGCCAACGTGGAGGAGCGGCGGGATACCATCGCGCTGGACCTGATCCTGAAGGCCCAGAATCCCGGACTCAATCCGGAGCTTATCGTGTCCGCCATCCGGACCTACTGCCCGGACGCCGCTCCGGACTACGCGGTGTTCCACCGCCGGGCGGTGCTGGACGCGGACTTTGCGCCGTGGGAGTGATATCCGGCGCTCCGAACACCTCTCACAACGTGAAGAGCAACCAACTAGAAGAGCCTGCCGCATCCTTTGCGGCAGGCTCTTTTTCTGTTCGGGAGGACGTATCGGTCGATTTGTCGGAAGAGAGGGAAAGAGGGCGCCGCAGACTTTGC
>CAUWDA010000077.1:0-7895 GCA_963557075.1 uncultured Flavonifractor sp.
TCAAGATCGGAGAAGGGGACATCATCACCGTCATCGACAACGGCCGGGGCATTCCCGTGGATATCCAGCCCCAGACCGGCCTGCCCGCCCTGGAGGTGGTGTTCACCATCCTGCACGCCGGCGGTAAGTTTGGCGGAGGCGGCTACAAAGTGTCCGGCGGCCTCCACGGCGTGGGCGCCAGCGTGGTCAACGCCCTGTCCGAGTGGCTGGAGGTGCGGGTCTACAAGGACGGCAAGATCCACGAGATGAAGTTCTCCCGGGGCAAGGTGACTCAGCCCATGCAGGTGGTGGGGGAGACCGACCGCCACGGGACTGAGGTGGTGTTCAAGCCCGACCCCGAGATGTTCGACGTGACGGAATATAATTACGACACCCTCCATACCCGCATGCAGGAAGAAGCCTTCCTCAACGCCGGCCTGCGGATCCATACGATAGATGCCCGCCCCGGCAAGGAGCAGGAGGACACCATGCACTACGCCGGCGGCATCCGGGAGTTCGTGTCTTACATCAATCGTGCCAAGGACGTCATTCACTCCGACGTGGTCTATATGTCCGGGGTCCGGGTGGAGAACGAGGGCACCGAGCAGGAGCGGTCCATGACCGCCGAGGTGGCCTTCCAGTACAACGACGGCTACAGCGAGAATATCGTCTCCTTTGCCAACAACGTCCACACCCCGGAGGGCGGCATGCATGAGGAGGGCTTCAAACGGGCCCTCACCACGGTGCTCAACAACTACGGCAAAAAGATGAAGCTGCTCAAGGACGAGGACAAGGTGTCCGGCGAGGACTGCCGGGAGGGCATCTCCTGCGTCATCTCCGTCAAGCTCACCGACGCCCAGTTCGAGGGCCAGACCAAGGCCAAGCTGGGCAACAGCGAGATCCGCACCCTGGTGAACAGCATCGTTACCGATAAGCTCACCGAGTACCTGGAGGAGAACCCCTCTGTGGGCAAGGCCATTCTGGACAAGGCCCTGATGGCCAACCGGGCCAGAGAGGCCGCCCGCAAGGCCCGGGAGTCCATCCGCCGCAAGACCGCCCTGGGGGGCGCCGCCATGCCCGACAAGCTGCGGGACTGCAACGAGGTCAACCCGGAGCTCACCGAGCTCTACATCGTCGAGGGCGACTCCGCAGGCGGCTCCGCCACCCAGGGACGGGACAGCCGGTTCCAGGCCATTCTCCCCCTGTGGGGCAAGATGCTCAACGTGGAGAAGGCCCGGGCCGACAAGGTGTACGGCAACGATAAGCTCACCCCCGTCATCACCGCCCTGGGCGCCGGCATCGGAGACGACTTCGACCTCAGCAAGCTGCGCTACCACAAGATCATCATCATGGCCGATGCCGATGTGGACGGTTCCCATATCCGCACCCTGCTGCTGACGTTCTTCTTCCGCTTCATGCGGCCCCTGATCGAGCACGGCTATGTCTACGCCGCCGTGCCGCCCCTGTATAAGCTGACCCGTGGCAAGACCTCCCGGGTGGCCTTCTCCGATGAGGAGCGGGACAAGATCTCCGCCGAACTGCGGGGAGATAACCCGAATACCAAGGTGACCATCAACCGATTCAAGGGTCTGGGCGAGATGGACTACCATGAGCTGTGGGAGACCACCATGGACCCGGAGAAGCGCACCCTGCGCCGCATCACCCTGGACGACGCCGTCCGGGCCGACCAGACCTTCAATGTCCTCATGGGTGAGAAGGTGGAGCCCCGAAAGGAATTCATCGAGCGAAACGCCAAGTATGCGGTGAATCTGGACTACTGATTTGAAGTGAGGAGTGAGGAGATAGGAGTTGTGGTATTCGCCGCAGGCGAATATAGTTCAGATCTGTCCGGCATAGCCGGACTCAATATCTCCTATCTTCCATCTCCTAACTATCCATAAAAAGTGAGGCAACAGAATGAGCAAAAAGCCACAGTATGATCCGGAGGAGATCCGGTACCCCGATCAAACCATCGTCACCTCACCTCTGGTGCACGAGATGGAGCAGTCCTATATCGAGTACGCCATGAGCGTCATCAAGGGCCGCGCCCTGCCCGACGTGCGGGACGGCCTGAAGCCCGTCCACCGGCGTATCCTGTACGCCATGTACGAGGATAATCTGACCTCTGACAAGCCCTTTAAAAAGTCGGCCACCTGCGTGGGCGACGTGCTGGGCCGCTATCATCCCCACGGCGACGCCAGCGTGTACGACGCCCTGGTCCGCCTGGCTCAGGACTTCTCCATGCGCTACCCCCTGGTAGACGGACACGGCAACTTCGGTTCCGTGGATGGCGACCCCGCCGCCGCCTACCGTTATACCGAGGCCCGTATGTCCAAGATCTCCGACGAGATGCTGCGGGACATCGAGAAGGACACGGTAAACTGGGACCCCAACTTCGACGAGAGCCGGAAGGAGCCCCGTGTGCTCCCCAGCCGCTTCCCCAACCTGCTGGTCAACGGCTCCAGCGGCATCGCCGTAGGTATGGCCACCAATATCCCGCCCCATAACCTGACCGAGGTCATCAATGCGGCCATCTGCGTGCTGGATAATCCGGAGGCCACCCTGGCCGACCTGATGGAGCATGTGAAGGGCCCCGATTTCCCCACCCGGGGCATCATCATGGGCCGCTCCGGTATCCGGGCCGCCTATGCCACCGGCCGGGGCCGGGTGTGCGTCCGGGCCCGCACGGAGTTTGAGGAATTCGGCAAGGACCGCACCCGCATCATCGTCACGGAGATCCCCTATCAGGTCAACAAGCGGATGCTCATCAAGAACATGGCCGACCAGGTGGAGGACAAGCGTCTGGAGGGCATTTCCGATATCCGGGACGAGTCCGACCGCAACGGTATGCGGGTGGTCATCGAGCTCAAGCGGGACGCCAATCCCCAGGTGGTCTTGAACCGCCTGTTTGCCCAGACGCAGCTCCAGACCACCTTTGCCATCAATATGCTGGCCCTGGTGGATGACCAGTCCCAGCCCAAGATCCTCTCCCTGCGGCACATTCTGGACGAGTACATCGCCTTCCAGGAGGAGATCATCGTCCGCCGCACCCGCTATGACCTGAAAAAGGCGCAGGAGCGGGCCCACCTGCTGGAGGGTCTGCTGGTGGCTCAGGACAATATCGACGAGGTCATCCACATCATCCGCTCCAGCTATGACAACGCCAGAGAGAACCTGATGAACCGCTTCGGCCTGGACGAGGTTCAGGCCCAGGCCATTCTGGATATGCGGCTGAAGGCCCTCCAGGGGCTGGACCGGGAGAAGCTGGAGGCCGAGTACAAGGAGCTGGAGGAGCGCATTGCCTACTTCAACGAGCTGCTCTCCAGTGAGGAAAAGATCCGCGGTGTGCTGAAAGAAGAGCTGTCCGCCATCCGGGATAAGTACGGCGACGAGCGCTATACTGAGATCCAGGACGTGGAGGACGAGATCGATATCGAGGACCTCATCGAGGAGGAGGAGTGCGTCTTTACCCTCACCGACGGGGGTTACATCAAGCGCATCCCTGCGTCCACCTACCGCACCCAGCGCCGGGGCGGCAAGGGTATCACCGCCATGGCCACCAAGGAGGAGGACTATGTGGACACGGTGTTTACCGCCTCCACCCACGACTATATCCTCTTCTTCACCAATAAGGGCCGGGTCCACCGGAAGAAGGGCTATCAGATCCCCGAGGCCGGCCGCACCGCCAAGGGCACCAACCTGGTAAACGTGCTGCCCATCGAGCAGGACGAGAAGGTCACCGCCATGATCCACCTGCGGGAGTTCCCCGAGGACCGGTATCTGGTGATGGTCACCCGGGCGGGCACCGTGAAGCGGATCCAGCTCTCCTCCATCCACACAGCCCGAAAGGCGGGCATCCGCTGCATCACCCTGGAGGAGGGAGACGAGCTCATCACCGTCCGGGAGACCGACGGGGAGCAGGCCATTCTCATCGTCACCCACGACGGCATGGCCATCTGCTTCAAGGAGACCGATGTGCGCTGCATGGGCCGGGATGCCTGCGGCGTCCGGGGCATCAACCTGCGGGAGGGCGATTTCGTAGTGGGCGCCGCCCGGGCGAAGCACGACCATCAGGTGCTGATGATCACCGAGAACGGCTACGGCAAGCGCACCGAGATGGACGAGTATATCCGGGCCGACGGTCCCCAGAAGCGGGGCGGCTTCGGTCTGAAGGGCTACAATGTCACCGAAAAGACCGGCCCCGTGGTGGGGGTCAAGGTGGTCAGCGACAACGACGACGTGCTGGTCATCAATGACGCCGGTGTCATCATCCGCATGGCGGTGGCCGGGATCTCCACCTACGGCCGCACCGCCCAGGGCGTCAAGATCATGAATCTGGAGGAGGGGGTCAAGGTGATCTCCTTCGCCCGCACCGACCATGAGGAGGAAGAAGAGGATAGCAGCGCTGCCGCAGAGGAGGAATAAGCGATGGCGAAAAAGAGAGTGACCTATCGTCCCAGTAAGGGCCAGGCGGTTTTCGGAGGGGTAGTCGGCGGTATCTTTGTGCTGATTGGTCTGTTTGTGGCGATTCCGACCTTTGGCGCATTTGGGATCCTGTGGACACTCATCGCTGTCGGCATCACCGGTATGAATCTCTACCAGGCCTTTGGTAAAGGCTATGTGGGCCCTGAGATCCACATCGAGGAGGACGGGGTATCTGAGCGTCCCCAGTCCTCCACCGGTGATGCTCAGGCCCGTCTCACCGAGTTGCGTACCCTCTATGACCAGCGCCTGATCACCCAGGAGGAGTACGAGCAGAAGCGGCAGGAGATCCTGAAGGAGCTGTAAAAAAGCCTTCCCCCAGGGGAAGGCTCTGTATCCCTTGACCTTCCCTCTGAGGGGGAGGGTCTGGAAGGAGACCTATGAAAACAGTCACCATTTACACCGACGGGGCCTGTTCCGGCAATCCGGGCCCCGGCGGGTGGGGAGCCATTCTGCAATATGGGGAGTTCAAAAAGGAACTCTCCGGCGGGGAGGCCCACACCACCAACAACCGCATGGAGCTCACCGGCGTCATCACCGCCCTGAAGGCTCTGAAGGAGCCCTGCATCGTGGAGCTCTACTCCGACTCCAAGTACGTCATTGACGCCCTGGAGAAGGGCTGGGCCCGGGGCTGGAAGGCCAGGGGCTGGGTAAAGAGCGACAAGAAACCCGCCCTCAACTCCGACCTGTGGGCCGTCCTGCTGGACCTGTGCGACTACCACACGGTCCACCTCCACTGGGTAAAGGGCCACGCGGATAACCCGTATAACAATCGCTGCGATGAATTGGCGGTAGCCGAGAGCCGGAAGTATAAGTAGGGGCACAATATGCGCCCGCCGTCCAAAGGAGGACCTATGAAGATCGCCATTGTATTTGACAGCAAGACCGGCAATACCGCCCAGGTGGCTCAGGCCATCCGGGACGCCTGTGAGGGCCACGACATCGTGGCCTTTGGCCCGCCGCCCCAGAACGTGGACCAGGCCGAGCTGATCTTCGCCGGGTCCTGGACTGACAAGGGCTTTTGTACCGCCGAGATGAAGGAGTTTTTACATAGCCTGTACGGCAAGCGGGTGGCTCTCTTCGGCACCGCCGGCTTCGGCATCTCCGAGCTGTACTTTGCCTCCCTGTCCGACCGCTTCAAGGCGGAGGTTCCCAAGGGCAACCAGGTGGTGAGCAGCTTCTTCTGCCCGGGAAAGATGCCCCAGACCATCCGGGACCGGTACGAGGAACAGCTGAAGGCCGATCCGGACAATGCCAGGCTCAAGGCCATGATCCAGGCCTTTGACCTGGCCCTGACCCACCCGGACCAGAACGACCTGGACCAGGCTGCCGCCTTCGCCCGGGAGGCCATGAAGGCATAAAAGAGAAAAATAGCGGACCTGCGGCGTGCATCTCTGACTGACGTAGAGGGTGCACGCCGTTTGGTCTTTCGTGGAGCGCAGAGGCTAGAACTATTTGAACGATGGAACTGATCAGAGAGGGCGTGGGAGATAATGAAAACGAAGAAAACAGGTCATCGGTTTACAATCGGGATTTTTTCATCTTCATCACCTGTCTCCGCGACGGTGCCGGTGAGATATGAGCGGGGAAAACGCTATTTAATAGAAAAAGGATTTTCTGTGGTAGACGGCGCCCGCTATGGGAAACAGGATTTCTACCGGTCGGGGAGCATAAGGGAGCGGGCTGACGAGTTTAATCAACTGCTCTATAACGATGAAGTAGATATGCTTATGGCAGCCATCGGCGGAAATAACACCAACTCCATTTTGCCTTATATAGATTATGAGTATCTGAGACAACATCCTAAGGCTGTTGTGGAGTATTCCGATAATTCCGATACAACTGCGCTTCTGTTGGCCATATATGCAAAAACAGGGCTTGTCACATTCTATGGGCCGGCTCTGGCGTCCTCCTTTGGTGAATTTCCGCCCTTTGTAGATATGACATTTGATCACTTCCAATCGGTATTCTGCGAAGATATGGAGCTCCCATATCGATATGAAATGCCGTCTGTTTGGAGTGATGAATGCATCAACTGGGCAGAGCAGGACAGAGGAAAAAAAGAGAGGGACAACCGCTGGGTCAGTGTGATCCCGGGTGTCTGCACAGGTCGTTTGATCGGCGGTAATTTGAATACCATGGAGGGCTTTTTCGGAACAGCCTACATGCCGGAAATAAGACAGGGGGACATTCTGTTTCTTGAAGACTCCCTCAAGGACGCCAGTACCATCGAACGGTCCTTTTCTCTGCTGAAGCTGGCGGGGGTATTTGACAAGATCGGCGGTATCATCCTTGGAAAACACGAGCAATTCGATGATAACGGGACGGGCAGAAAGCCCTATGAGATCTTGCTGGAAGTGTTGAATGGGTACCAGATCCCATTTCTGGCGGAGTTTGATTGTTGCCATACCCATCCGATGTTTACCATGCCCATCGGTTGTCAGGTGGAGTTGAATGCGGCGGAGCGGAGTGTCAGGCTGCTGGAATCCCCGTTTGAACTGTAGTTGAATGGGTCAAAAATAGAAAAATAAAAAGTTGCTGATATCCGATGAAATATCGGATATCAGCAACTTTTTTGTTTAAAATTTGATCGAGCTAAAAAGGGATCAGAACTTCACGCGCTCGGCGATATAAGCCTTGACCTGATCCATGGGGATGCGCACCTGCTCCATGGAGTCGCGCTCACGGATGGTGACGCAGTGGTCGGCGGGGGTGTTCTCGTCGCCCACGGTCTGGAAGTCCAGGGTGATACAGAAGGGAGTGCCGATCTCGTCCTGGCGGCGGTAGCGCTTGCCGATGGAGCCGGCGTCGTCGTAGTCCACCATGAACTCCTTGGCCAGCTCGTCCCGCAGCTGCTGGGCGGGGCCGGAGAGGACCTCCTTCTTGCTCAGGGGCAGGACGGCGCACTTGTAGGGAGCCAGGGCGGGGTGGAGGCGCAGCACGGTACGGATGTCGTCATTGCCCTTCTTGTCCTGGCCCACCACCTCCTGGTCGTAGGCGTCCACCAGGAAAGCCAGGGTGACGCGGTCGGCGCCCAGAGAGGGCTCCACCACATAGGGGATATAGTGCTCGCCCTTCTCCTGGTCGAAATAGGTCTGGTCCTTGCCGGAGGTGGTCTGGTGGGCGTTCAGGTCGAAGTTGGTGCGGGAGGCCACGCCCCACAGCTCGCCCCAGCCGAAGGGGAAGACGAACTCGAAGTCGGTGGTGGCGTTGGAGTAGTGGCTCAGCTCCTCGGGGTCGTGATCCCGGAGCCGCAGGTTCTCGTCCCGGATGCCCAGGTCCAGCAGCCACTTGTGGCAGAAGTCCTTCCAGTACTTGAACCACTCCAGCTCAGTGCCCGGCTGGCAGAAGAACTCCAGCTCCATCTGCTCGAACTCACGGGTGCGGAAGGTGAAGTTGCCGGGGGTGATCTCGTTGCGGAAGGACTTGCCGAT
>CAUWDA010000078.1:0-7850 GCA_963557075.1 uncultured Flavonifractor sp.
CTATTTTTTACCCCCGGCATAGCCGGGGGTTGCCTTTGGTTCCGCCAAAACAAAAGGGCTTGCTGCATTTCAGATGCAGCAAGCCCTTTTCCCGTTGTCTTGAGCGTCAGTAAAGGGAAATTTACATTACAGAGACTCGGATGATCGTGCTTTATTGTGTAGTGAACCTGTTCTCTCCGAATGAGAAAGGTCAGGCGCTGAGCAGCCCAGCTCTGCACATAGACCGGCGCAGGATCTCCCGGTGGCTGTCGCCCATGTCGCACAGAGGCAGACGCAGAGGACCCACGTCATAACCGGCCAGATGCATGGCGGCCTTGATAGGGATGGGGTTGACCTCCAGAAAGAGGGCGTCGATGAGGTCCATGTAGCGGAGCTGAAGTGCGGAGGCCTCCCGGAAGCGACCCTCCAGACACAGGTGAGTCATCCGCACCATGACCTCCGGAGCCAGATTGGCCACCACCGAAATAACGCCCTTTGCCCCCAGGCTCATCATTGGGACTACCTGGTCGTCGTTGCCGGACCAGACGTGGAAGCCGTCTCCGCAGAGGGAAAGGGTATGGGCCAGCAGGGAGAAATTTCCGCTTGCCTCCTTCACGCCGTTGATCCTGGGATGCTGGGAGAGGGTACGGTAGGTTTCGGCGGTGAAGGAGACGCCGGTGCGGGAGGGCACGTTGTAGAGGATAATGGGCAGCTCCACCCGGTCTGCAATGGCCTCGTAGTGTTTGATGAGCCCGGTCTGGGACGCCTTGTTGTAATAGGGCGTGACATGCAGCAGGGCGTCGGCGCCGGAATCCTGCGCGTGCCGGGACAGGTAGATAGCGGCGGAGGTGTCGTTGCTCCCCGCGCCGGCAATGACCTTGACCCGGCCGTTGACCCGCCTGACACAGTACTCCACCACCGCAATGTGTTCCCGGATGGAGAGGGTAGAGCACTCTCCGGTGGTGCCGCAGACACAGATGGCGTCTATTCCACCCTCGATCTGCTGGTCAATGAGCATTCCGAACAGGTCGTAATTGACGGCTCCACTGTGGTCAAAGGGGGTGATGATGGCGGAACAGGCTCCGGCAAAGACAGGCTCGCTCATATCGGGTTACCTCCTTGAAATGTAACCCTCCGCGCACAGAAGTTCGGCAAGAAGGACCGCGCCGCCCGCAGCGCCGCGAAGGGTATTGTGGGACAGACAGACGAACTTGTAGTCGTACTGGGTGTCGGGGCGCAGACGTCCGATGCATACCGCCATGCCGCCCTCGGTCATCCGGTCCAGCCGGGTCTGGGGGCGGTCAGGCTCCTCGAAATAGTGCAGGAACTGCTTGGGTGCGGAGGGGAGGGCCAGCTCCTGGGCGCGGCCCTGGTAGGCGGCCCAGATCTCCTTGATCTCCTCCATGGAGGGCTTGTTGGCAAAGCGGGCGAACACGGCGGCCATGTGTCCGTTGGAGGCGGGGACACGCAGGCACTGGGCGGTGATAGAGGGGGACTGGGCATTGACAATGACCCCGTTCTCCACCTTGCCCCACAGCTTCAGGGGCTCCCGCTCGCTCTTCTCCTCCTCGCCGCCGATATAGGGGATCACGTTGTCCACCATCTCGGGCCAGGTCTCGAAGGTCTTGCCCGCGCCGGAGATGGCCTGATAGGTGCAGACCAGCACCTGCTCCAGGCCGAATTGGCGCAGGGGGTGCAGGGCGGGAACATAGCTCTGGAGAGAGCAGTTGGACTTGACAGCGATGAAACCGCGCTTCACGCCCAGCCGCTTCCGCTGATCCTCAATGACCTTGATATGCTCCGGGTTGATCTCGGGCACCACCATAGGCACATCCGGAGTCCAGCGGTGGGCGGAGTTGTTGGAGACCACGGGGCACTCATGCTTGGCATAGGCCTCCTCCAGGGCCTGGATCTCCTCCTTTTTCATATCCACGGCGGAAAAGACGAAATCCACCTGGGAGGCAATGGCCTCGATATCGGTCTGGGCGTTCATGACTACCATCTTGCGGGCCGACTCCGGCATGGGAGTCTCCAGGGCCCAGCGGGTGCCGATGGCCTCCTCATAGGTCTTGCCGGCGGAGCGGCTGCTGGCCGCAATGACTGTGAGCTGGAACCAGGGATGCTGCTCCAGCAGAGAGACAAACCGCTGTCCCACCATGCCAGTACCGCCAATGACGCCTACTTTGTACTTTTCCATGACCATACCTCCGTTGCTCAAATCCTATTCCAATACCGGCCTGTCTTAGACCGGGAACTGGGAACAAAACAGAAAAAGAAAATCAGCAGTTTACAGAACTGCTGATTTTGTACTATAATGACAGAGACGGCGCGTCTCTGTCATTAACCGACAAAAGCAGACAGCGCTCAGCCATACACGCGGCGGCGATCCGGCGGTACTGCGCTCCGGAGGTCCGGGCGGGTGCCCTGCGCTGTGCCTGTTGCGCTGAGACTCTGAATCTGCAAGTGTAATTTTACTATTTAGTTTGGTAAATTGTATCATAAGTTCCGGCAGAGTGTCAACGAAAGCGAGATGGGATATCCAACAAATGAAGCGATTAAAGATAAGAAAATTTGTGCAGATTGCGGCGCTGACGCTGGCCATTGCGATCCCTGTTGGCGTCATCCCTGCGTCGGCGGCCTCGGTGGAGGTGGACCCCACGATCAAAGTGGGCCTGTTTTACGGCAGCTCGGCCCTGCCGGGAGCCAACCTGCTCAACGATGTGGGCAGCGGGTACCGTCTGGGTTATTATGACGGAAGCCGGAGCTTTCAGGAGCTGGCCTACACTGGCGAGACCGCCATCTCGGTGGTCAAGACTCAGAATGTATACTACGGTACCTCTGGCAGCTGGAAGGGCTATTACGATACCATTACCTCCGACATCGCAGTGGGGTGCTGGCATCTGAGGATGCCCGGCAGTTATGGTTCCTTTGAGGAAGCGGCTGCTGTGGCGTCTTACTATCCCGGCGGCTTCACGGCCTGGATCGACGGGGAGTGGCAGGTCAGAGTGGGGAACTACCTGGACCAGGAGTCGGCCAGAGCGGCCCAGAACAGTCTGGGTCTGTATGATGCCGCTGTGGTGGGCACCTCCGGTTACGGTGTGTCGGTGGTCAAGACGGGTACCAGCCAGATCCTTTTCCAGTTTGATGGGGGAAGCGGACTGTGTCTGGGGATCCAGCCCGGCCTCAGCGACCGGGAAAAGACGGAGACCATTTTCCGGGGTTATACCTATTACGGTGGCTTCCAGTATCAGCGGCTTGGCGGCGGCGATCTGACGGTGAGCAACGTGGTGGGACTGGAGGACTATGTACAGGGGGTCATCGTCCGGGAGATGAGCTCCTCCTGGCCCTTGGAGGCCCTGAAGACCCAGGCGGTGTGTGCCCGCACCTACGCCTATCGGAACTACACTGCCGGCAAACACAGGGACAAGGGCTTCGATTTGTGCAACTCCACCTGTTGTCAGGTCTACTACGGAATGGACGCGGTGACCTCCTCCAGCAGCAGGGCAGTGGATGAGACATACGGCGAGTATGCCTGGTACAACGGCTCCCTCATTGAGGCAGTCTATTCCTCCCACGACGGCGGCGCTACCGAGAGCGGCGTCAACGTGTGGGGGAATACCTCGCCCTACCTGATCGGTAAAGTCGACCCCTACGAGGCCGCGGTTGCTGACAAGATCCCAAACTATAACTGGACAGTGACCTACACCGCCCAAGAGCTCACTGACCTGCTCAATGCCAAGGGCTATACCAACTCCGGTATCGTGGATTTTCGGGTCACCAAGACCAGCCCCACTGGCAACGCTATCGAGATCACCTTTACCGATTCCTCCGGCAAGAGCTGGAGCAAGATCCGGGATGACTGCCGGACCTTCCTGGGTCTGCGGTCCATCCACTATACCATCACCAGTTCCGGCGCTGGCGGGGGCGGCGTATCTGTGGGGAACGGCTATGTGGTGGACGGCAGCGGGACGCTCAGCAGCCTGGATGGAGCCTACGCCATCGACGGCAGCGGGACCCTTGGCAGCCTGGGCGGAACGCCTTATATCATCGACGGCAGCGGCGCAGTCACTCCGGCCGGCTCAGGCGGCGGGGACGGCTCCACCGTGTTTACCATCAATGGTTCCGGCTGGGGCCACAACGTGGGCATGAGCCAGTGGGGCGCCTACGCCATGGCCCAGCAGGGCTATACTTACAGGGATATCCTGACCTTTTACTATACTGGAATAGAGGTGCGCGAACCATAAAAACATCGGATTTTGACTTTTATCTGCCGGAGGAGCTGATCGCACAGACTCCGCTGGAGAAACGGGACACCTCCCGTTTGCTGGTGCTGGACAAGCATACCGGCGCCACCCGCCACATGCACTTTTTTGACCTGCCCACTCTGCTGAAGCCGGGGGACTGCCTGGTGCTCAACGACTCCCGGGTGCTGCCCGCCCGGCTCATCGGCCGCCGGGAGCCCGGCGGCGGTGCGGTGGAGGTCCTGCTGCTCATCGACCGTGGAAACAAGACCTGGGAGTGCCTGGTGCGCCCCGGCCGCAAAATGCGCCCCGGTACCCGGGTATCCTTTGGCGAGGGGCAGCTTACCGCCGAGGTCACCGAGGTGCTGGAGGGAGGCAACCGGCTGGTCCGCTTTGACTATGACGGTATTTTTCTGGAGAAGCTGGAGCAGCTGGGCAAGATGCCCCTGCCGCCCTATATCAAGGCCGAACTCAACGACCCGGAGCGGTACCAGACCGTCTATTCCCGGGAAGTTGGCTCTGCCGCCGCCCCCACAGCCGGTCTGCACTTCACCAAGGACCTGCTCAGACAGGTGGAGGAGATGGGAGTGCGTCTGGCCTATGTGACCCTCCATGTGGGTCTGGGCACCTTCCGTCCGGTGAAGGAGGAGGACATTCTGGACCACGAGATGCATTCGGAATACTGCATGATCTCTGCCCAGACTGCCGAGACCATCAACCGAACCAAGGCTGAGGGCGGGCGGGTGATCTGCGTGGGCACCACCTCCTGCCGTACCATTGAAAGCTGGGCAGCAGAGGATGGTACCCTGAAGGAAAGCGCCGGCTGGACCAATATCTTCATCTATCCGGGCTATCGCTTCAAGACGCTGGATTGTCTCATCACCAACTTCCACCTGCCGGAGTCCACCCTCATCATGCTGGTGTCCGCGCTGGCAGGGCGGGAGCATGTTTTGGCCGCCTACAAGGAGGCGGTGGAGGAGAAATACCGCTTCTTTTCCTTTGGAGACGCCATGTTTATCTGCTGATATGACTGACAGGCCAAGGCCGGGACTGCATTGTGCAGTCCCGGCCTTTTCACATCCGGCTCAGCATCTCCACGTTGCTTGCCAGCCGGGGATCTGTTGGAGAGAGGACCAGCGCCTTTTTGGCCTCATCCAGGGCCAGCCCGGTGCGCCCGGTGCGGAAATAGGCCTGACAGCGCAGATCGTGGGGGAGGGGTCCCCAGGCGTCCGCTTCACTGATGTAGGTGTCCGGACGGACTGTGATGGCCAGGGCCGCCCCGGTAAAATAGAGAACGCCGTCCCAGTTCTCCTGCCGGTAGCACATCAGAGCCAGATCCATCCATGGCTCCCGCAGATGGGGCGCCTGGGCGGCGGCCCGGAGGAACCAGGCCAGGGCCTGCTCCGGCGCGCTCTTTTGCTGATATGCCTTGGCGATGTAGCGCATGGAGGCCGCCCGCTCATCAGCCCAGACGGCGGTGGGCATGGACAGATGACGCTGGAGGGTTGCGATGCAGTCGTCCCACCGGCCGTAAAAGAAGTATTCCCGGCCCAGATAGTGGACGTTGCGGTCGTCCGCCGGGTCCTCCTCCACCGACAATTCCAGCAGGGGAAGATACTGACCTCTGGATTTGGACGGGTCCGGGTGGTGGTCCAGCTGAACGCCTGCTGCGGTAACTGTGGGGCCCGGTTGACCGGGTCCCTCCCAGTTCAGGGTCTCATGGACCGGATGGACCCAGCGATAGCCATGGCGGCGGTGGATCTTCTCGTACCAGAAGACCACTCCCTCGCCCCCGTCCGGGCGGAAGGACCAGGTATAGCGGTACCGGGCCTGACCGGCCTCCGGGGTCCAGGCCTCCTCCAATGCGGCCCGCCAGCCTGGATGAAAGACCTCGTCCAGGTCGGTGCATACGCAGATGTCAGCATCCTCCGGCACCAGGGACAGAGAGCGGTTGCGTGCCACGTCAAACCGCCAGGGTGTGACAGCCGCTACAGTAACGGAGGCTCCTCTGGCATTCAGACGAGATACCGTATCGTCGGTGGAACCGGTGTCCAGGACAACGACCTGATCCGCCTCGGACATGGAGTTCATCCAACGATCTACAAACTGGGCCTCATTTTTGCTGATGGCATAAACGACGATCTTCATGGCTTTCATTCCCCCCTTGCAAGAGAGCAGGAGGGGAGCATGCGCAGCTCCCCTCCCGGAAATCAGGGTCTCATTTGACCGGTGGCTTTCAGATTCTCAATGATCTGATTGACGGTATCAATGGTCTGCTCCAATGTGGCGGTAGCGTTCAACAGGCTTACCGGATCTGCGGAACGAATTGGGCTGGCAGGACCAGTGGGACCAGTAGGACCAGTGGGGCCGGTGGGACCGATTGCTCCGGCAGCCCCGGCAGGACCGGCAGGGCCAGTTGGACCAATAGCCCCGGTTGCCCCAGCAGGACCGGCAGGACCGGCAGGACCGGCAGGACCGGTGGGACCGATTGCTCCGGCAGCCCCGGCGGGACCGGCAGGGCCAGTGGGACCGATTTCCCCAGCAGCTCCGGCAGGGCCAGTGGGGCCGATTGCTCCGGCAGCCCCGGTAGGACCGGCGGGGCCAGTAGGACCGATTGCTCCGGCAGCCCCAGCAGGACCAACGGGGCCGGTGGGACCGATTTCCCCGGCAGCCCCGGCGGGACCGGCAGGGCCAGTGGGACCGATTGCTCCGGCAGCCCCAGCAGGACCGGTGGGGCCAGAAGCTCCGGCAGCCCCGGCAGGACCAGCGGGGCCGGTGGGACCGATTGCTCCGGAGATCCCCTGAGGACCAGTAGGACCGGTCGGGGCGATGTTAAAAGGAAAGTGGCTATAAATCCCCAAACAATGGGAAACTACAAAAAATAAAGTCTATCACATTACGCATGGAGCCGTCCGGGTAAACCTGGGCGGCTTTTTTGCGTGGTAGGCTTGGAAAGGAGGAAAATTTTCCGGTAGAAAATCAAAGCTAATTTTTGTGCAACACGCCAAAATTAAAGGAGGTTAGTGAATGGCAGATGACAAGCTGAAAACAGGCTCGGAGTCCCCTGGCTCGGATAGTCCCGGCGATGCCCCCATGGAAAAGGCCACGGAAACTGCCGCGCTGGAAAAAACGGTGGAGCCTGCCGAGCCCGATACTGGCCCGGTGCCCCAGCCGGAGCAGGCTGTTCTCCCCGGTATGGGTGGGGACGCCCCAGCCCGGACTACTCCGGGCGAGGTGGTGGTTGATTTTGACAAAATCAACGAGCTTATGTCCCAGCGGCGGGCGGCGGCGCGTGAAGCAGTATCAAAGGCGGAGGCCCCGGCTGTCGAGGAGAGCTCCCCAAAACATGGGGATGAGGCGTTCCATGACTTGTTCGGAAATGAGGAAAAGCCCCCCTGGGAAAAATCCCTGGATGAAATCAAGGCGGAGGAAAAGGCACAAAAGCACCAGGGGCGCACAAGAAAAGCAAAGGATAAGACGGAACCCGGCAAACCGGAAAAGGGGCCGGAGCCCCGCACAGGCCGCCCGGCTAAGGCTGACAAGGCGGCCCGTGGCAAGTCCCCGTCCCCTGGTGTTCTGGACAAAGTGGTATGCTCCCAATAAAGCAGACAGGAAAATAACATTGGGAGT
>CAUWDA010000079.1:0-7406 GCA_963557075.1 uncultured Flavonifractor sp.
AGGACTGCGTGGTGGACGACCGCGGCTATATCTATATGGATACCTGGCACGACGGTATGTATATCCTCCGCCTGAAGGACGGCATCTGATTATAGAAAACCCCGTCGCAGAAATTCAGCGACGGGGTTTCTCTCTGGGCGAATACGCTTTTTTCTCTCAAATTATCCTTAAAATAAAACGGCAGACTGGGCAGCGATACGCAAGGCACACATAAGGAGCAAAATCTGCTTTTCGAGCACTGTGCAAAGGCACAAAATTAGAACCTGATATCCTAAAAAACCGCAGTATCAAGCCAAAAAATCAGGCAGAAAGTGAAGAAATGGCGGATACTTGGCAGGAGCAGCGCCAGACTTCTGAAGTTCTGTAAGCGCTGATTTTGTGATCAGTCACCCCGGAAAACTTCGGTTTTCCGGGGTTTTCTTTTGCCATTTTACAGGGAGGCCGGGGCGTATCCGCCCCGGCCTCCCTGTGCTTATCCGCTCTATGCCTGGTCAATTGCCCGACCGGTACAGCTCCAAAAACCGCGCATCCGCCGCATTTGCCGCCGCCGGAGCCACATGGGTGTGCTCCCCGGCAGCCAGGCGGGCGGTATATTCGCTCAACAGGATATCGTCTCCCTGCTGACAGTAGGTCAGCCCGGTATGCGCCTCCCGCTCCGCGATCTGCCGCTCCGGCGAGAGTCCCTGGCTCCGGAGGGTCAGCTCCCGATTGATCAGGGCGATCTCGCACAAGTCCGGCCAGCCGATGTTTTCGCCGGTGCCGGGACGCCACGCCTGACGGTAGACATACTCCGTGGTGGAACTGGGCGCCCCTGCCCCGTAGTCCACCTGGAGAGTCCGGTCCTCCAGCAGGACAAAGCAGGGGTCCTGCTCCGTCAGCAGGATGTGCCGGCAGCAGCGGGAGCCGTTGGCCAGGAAATAGCTCTGGTGTACCATAGCCCGCAGGTCCTCCAGCGCGGGGTCCGGGCTGGACCGCTGAAGCGCGTCAATGGCATTGTCGTAGCTGCTGCGGTCCCGCAGCTCCCCCAGCCGGTCCGCCAGGTCCCGGACCGCCAGCAGCCGCCCCAGATCCTTGCCGCTGCCGGGCTGCTCCGCCTCCTCGATCAGCAGGTCCAGCCGCCCGCGCAGCATCTGGCTGAGCGTACAGGGAGCCGGCCTGGGCTCCTCCGGCCGCCGGGGCGGAAACCGGCTGGCGTCGTTCTGGTGGTAGCGCCGCAGGTCCGAGGGCCGGAAGCTGTCAAAGGCGAGCTTCCAGCTCTCCGCCAGAAAGGCCATCTCCTGCTTATCACAGCCGTCCGGAAACTCGCTCAGGGTGGCGTTCCCCTCCAGATAGCGGAGCATCACACCCCTGGGGCTGCGCCGGAGATAGCGCTGCTGCGCGTCCGCGTCCAGGCAAAAAAACGATTCCGGCAGGGTGAAGGCCTGGGAGCAGCTGAAACGAAATCCCGGGTCCATCAGCTTTTTCCGCAGGTAGAGGGCCGGGGTGTGGATATCCAAAAAGCAGGACAGCGAGATAAGCCCCTCCCGGCAGGCCGCCCGGAATCCGGGCTCGTGGAGGAGCCGGAGCACCGCCAGATTGTCCACCACCTGGTTCATTTGCAGCAGGCTGGTCTGGGCGCTGCCCAGCAGCTGAAAGGCCGTCAGCTCCGCGGGCTTCTGCTGGGCCGGATCGCTGCCCAATACGCTGTCGAAGCTGCCGCTGTAGACCGGCTTGAACCGCTCCGGGTCCCGCAGCGTCTCCGGGTCCAGAGGCAGGCGCACAGAGGGCGCCGCCGGAGCCGGCGCAGGGGACAGGCGTCCCCAGGCCGCGCACTCCGCCTGAAATTCCCGGTCATCCTGCCCGGGAAACAGGCGCAGGCGGCGGACCAAGGGGGAGTCCGGCGCAAAAAATGTCTGGCAGCACTGCCGGTACTCCTCGTCCCACTGGCCCCCTGGACAGGCCGTCCCCGAGGCGGAGAAGGCCTGGGGATCAGACAGCGCTCTCCGGCAAGGACGGATGTACTGCTCCAGTACATCTGACAGGCAGCATTCATCCGTCTCCAGCAGGGCAAACCGCCGGTAGATCTTCCCTTCACACAGGCACAGCCGGGCCAGGAGCGACACAGCTGCCGGGCTGCCTGTCAGCACCTCCAAAAGGACCTGTCCGTCTGACAAGCGGGCCTTTACCGCGGCTTTTCCGGCCCGGACGCTGCTCTGTGCCCGGATCAGCCGGACATTCAGGCGGATACCGGGGTCCCCGGGGGCCGGCATCGCCAGCAGCAGCTCCGCCTGCCAGCACAGCAGCGCCCCCATCAGGAGCGTGTTCCGGGCGTCGCCCAGCGTCCAGGGCTCCGGCACCGGGGGACACCAGGGGGCGGCAGGCCTGGACAGCGCAGCGGACAGGACCGGCCACCGGTCCCGGCAAAATACGATCGCCAGTTCCAGCCAGCGTTCGGTCTCACTCCAGTTTTCCCCGCTCCGAAGCCCGTCGGGCCGGGGGGCCAGGCGCAGCATACTGTGCAGCAGCACCGCCGAAAGGCAGCCCCGCCGGTCCGCCTGATCGGGCGGGGGCAGCGTCAGCAGGACCTCGACCGCCCCACCGGGCAGCGGTCCCCACTCCATCCAGCTCCACAGCAGACTGCTCTCCCACAGCCGGGAGTCCCGGAGGGCCACGCCGGGGTCCAGGGAGAGGTCCCCCGCCTGACGGGCGGGGACACCGTCCAGCAGCACAGCCCGGACCAGCGCCGTCAGCCCCTGGGCACACGCCATGACATCCTCCCCCTGGACGGCAGTCCACAGCTTCTCCAGCCGGGGCAGCAGGCTGTCTTCCCAGGCCACAGGGCGCGCTCCCAGGTCAAGCAGCAGGTCAGACCCGTGTCGCTCCATCACCAGGGACACCGTATTCCGGCAGGCGGATACCAGTCCGTAGGGGAAGGCTGCGGCGATCGCCGCAGCTGTCTCCTCCGGCTCCCGCTCTGTCTGCTCCAAAATTTCAAGGCACAGTCTCCGGAAGGCCGCGGTGTGCTCCTTCAGGCTGTCCGTGGTGCAAAACAGGCGGTCTTTCCGTCCGGACAGCGGCCTCAGCAGCGTCTCGTAGAGGTCCATGCCCATCTCTGTGCTTGTGACCTTGCTGTCCGCAAAGAAGGCCTGTAACACAAAGCGCAGGCGCACCCCGTGGAGGGGCGGCCGGAAGCTCTGGGCCGCCACCCGCTCCGCCGTCTCCCGCGGCTGGTCCCCCGCCCCCAGAAAGGCCAGCCAGTGGGCCATGTGGGTCTTATAGCCGGGGCAGAGGGACCGCCCCTCCCGGTCCCACCAGTCCGCCACCGCCTGCACCTGCTCCGGTCCCGCCACAGTCAGCAGGGACGCGCCGTCTCCCTCCAACAGCCCCGCCGCCCGGGCGGCCTGGGTCAGCTTCCCGGAGGCGGTGACCGCCCCCTTGTAGGCGGCCAGGCTCTTCTGATTGGTGACCTTCCGCTCCGTCCGCAGGAATTCCAGGTAACGCAGGGCCTGGGACTCCTCCTCCTGGCTCTGATACCGGTGCGTTCCCTTTCGCATACGACGCCCTCCCCGCCTTCCATTTCTTTCATAATAGCAGAGAAACTGCCCCAAGGCAAGGGCGCCGCATACGCCAATCGCTAACCCTGAGCACCTCTGGCGATCCACCGGGTGGCTGTGGTTTAATAGGGGCAAGAAGATCGAAGCAGCTGATCCGATCCACCAAGGAAACAAACCCGCCGCAGAAGAAAGGAGAATTGATATGAAACACACATTCCAGCTTCACCGCCGCATGACAGCGCTGCTGTTGGCACTGACCATCCTCACCACTCTGCTGGCCGTCCCGGCCAGCGCCGCCACTGTGTACAGTGGCGATCAGATCATCCCGGACGGAGAATATGCCCTGCTTTGCCACGATGACACCAACCGGTGCCTTAACATCGGCTTTGCCAGCCGGACAGAGGACCAGATGGGCTCTGTGATCATCGACGGCTGGAGCGCCGAAGACAACGAGATATTTCTGGTCCGCAACCGGGGCGGCGGCTATGTGACTCTCAGCCCCAAGCACGCTCCCAATTTGTGTGTGAATGCACTGATGGGCAACAAGACCCCTGGAGACGGACTGGCCCTCCACCACTATACGGCGGGCGACGCCTGCTCCCTGTGGCTGCCCATCCTGAACGAAGATGGTTCCGTCAGCTTCCAGAATAAGTACACCGGACTGTGCATGGACGTGAGCAACGGCTCCTACCACGACGGAAATCCGGTGATCTCCTGGACGTCCAACGGCTATTTACCCGCTCAGGGTTTCTATCTGAAACCGGTCTCCATTTCCACAGACGGCGCGGCGGCGATCGCCGACGGCATTTACGCCCTGCTGCTCCACGACGACCGCGGACTGTGTGTCAACGTCGGCTTTGCCTCCACCAAGCAGGACAAAGCCGGGGCCGTCATCCTGGACCACTGGTCCGGCGAGCAGAATGAGTCCTTTTCCATCACCAATCGGGGCAACAACCGGGTGACCATTCAGCCGGTCCACGCTCCCAATCTGTGTCTGAATGCGCTATTGGCTTCCCCCGTTCCGGGCGAAGGGCTGGCTCTCCATGCCTATACCGAGGGTGACATGGCCAGCCTCTGGCTCCCCATCAAAAACAGCGACGGCTCGTTTAGTTTCCGCAACTGCGCGACGGGCTATCTGATGGATGTCCGCTGCGGCGATTACAGCATCGGCAACGAGATCATTTCCTGGCACTCCAATGCTTACCAGCGCAGCCAGTCCTATTGGCTGACCCGGATCTCCGACCCCTCCCCCGCACCCGCGCCCGCGCCTTCCGGCGGCGGCACGCTGACCAACGCTCTCTACGGCATCAACACCGACCGCAGCTACATCACCTGTGGGTTTAAGGGCTATGTGAATACAAAGGACCTCCACGAGGGAATCGACTTCAAGCGGGGCCTGAACTACCCCGTGTATTCCCTGACGGACGGCGTTATCACCCGGGTCACTTGGGGGTTCACCGGCAGCCGCGGCCTGTCCACCATCGCCATCTATAACCAGGCCCAGGACAAGACGGTGGTTTACCTGCACACCAAGCCCCTTGGCAGCCTGTCCGTGGGGCAGACCGTCCGCCGCGGCGACCAGATCGCCACGGAGAGCTGGCGGGGCGTCTCCTCCTCCTCCGGCACCCACACCCATGTGGAGGTGCGTGAGGGCCGCCGCACATCGGCCGCCAAGAGCGTAGGGGACTACCGGCTGGAGAACCCCGATCCCACGCCCATCTGGAACCGGTTTGGCTATCAGGTGCGCTGAACGGACACAACGCATCCCCGGGCGGCCGGCAGGCCGGCCGCCCGGGCACTGAAAGGAGGCGGCAGGCATGAACAGCGAGACATGGCAGGCCATAAAAGAGCTGCTTTCCCAGGAGGAGCAGCAGCTTCTGGAAGAGATCCTCATGGATACCCTGCCCGAGGATGACCCGGCCGATGACGCCGGAGCGGAGGCGGGCGGAGAGAACTACAACGGCTGCGAGGCGGAGGTCATCGCCAGCCTGGAGCAGGAGAACCAGTCCCTGCGGCGCACCCTGAGCCAGGCGCGGCATCAGTCGGCGCAGAACCTCCGCCTGGGGCGGGAGCGCCGGGTCAGCAGCTTTCTCACCGGCGTCGGAGGGGCCATGACCCTGGTGGCGGCGCTGCACGTCGGTATCCCCGTGGGCTGGCGGTTCTTCCGCTGGCTGGCCGGTATGGCGGGACAGTCACCCCAGCTCCTGGCGGCGCTGGCCCTGGCCGGACTGGGGGGCGTGCTGCTGGTCTGGAAGGCCGAGTCCATCGCCCGCTGGTGGGTGGACACAGAGGACGCAGAGGCCCGGAAGTGACACATCTGGCGGGGCCGGAGCGCCCCGCCCCGGATACCATTAACAGGAGGTAATACCATGACCCGAACCATGCGCATCGAGGAGCAGGTGGAGCTGACCTTCCGCCTGGGCCGGGACGCCGCCGACGCCCAGCTTCCCCGGACCATGTTCCCCCCCTTCCGGGCGGCCCTGTCCCAGCTCTGCTGGGGCGTGCCATACCGCGGCGAGACCCGGGGGCTTCGCCTGTATACGCAGGCCCAGTATCAGCTCTGGATGGAGCGCCGCGCAGAGCAGACCGGCCTGGGCCCCACCCTCCTTCTGTTCCGCCCGCTGGAGGTCACGCCGGAGGGCGCTGTGCGGCTCTGCCGGTCCCTGGCCGGCCTGCTGGGCATCCGGCCCACAGCCCGGCTCTGCTGGCTGGAGGACGGCAGCATGCTGCTCGCCGGGGATCAGCCTTGTTTGGACCGCTGCCCTGTGATATCATGGAAGAATATCCGTCTCTCCCGCGCATCCGGACGGAAGAAAGGGCGAAGCAAGTATGAGCTATTTTTCCGCAAACCCCCACCCGGCGGGCGGCGCTGACCCCCGGCCCGACCCCATCGACTGCTATCTGGACCTGGCCCGCCAGCGGCCCGACCTTTTTACCCCCAACCCGGACGTCTCCCTGGTGATGGACCCGGCCCAGCTGCGGGCCTTCGCGGCAGAGAGCGGCAGGCCGGTGGGGCTGGTGTTTGACAACCGCCCCTACTACATGGTGCTGGCCGACCTGTGCGAGAGCGGGGGACGGCGGTATATCTACGGCCGGGTGGTCTATCCCCGGCCCGACACCAGCGGCACGGTGGCCATCCCCGTTCACAACGGCCGCTTCGGGCTGCTCCGCATCTTCCGGCACGCCCACCGGGCGGAGTGCCTGGAGTTCCCCCGGGGCTACACCGAGCCGGACCTCACCCCGGAGGAAAATATCCGCAAGGAGCTGGCGGAGGAGATGGGGGCCGCGGTCAGCGCGGTCCGCTTTCTGGGGCAGGTGCGGCCGGATACGGGCCTGTCCGCCGGATGCGCCCAGGTCTTTCTGGCGGAGGTGGCCCAGGCCGACGCCCAGGTGGGGCACGAGGGCATCCGGGCGCTGCTCTGGCTGACCGGGGAGGAGCTGCGCAGGGAGATCGCCGCCGGCGCCGTTACCGACGGGTTCACTCTGGCGGCCCTCACTCTGCTGGCCTGTGAGAACGGCGGGTCCTTCCTCCCGCCGGACTGAGCTTCACCCGTACACCCGGAACTGCCGGGCGGCGGGGGCAAGCCCCCGCCCTACAAACAGCCCATCCGCCACCGGCGGCCCCATACAAAAGACCTGTCATTCCGAGAAAAATGGCCGCCCACCGGGTGGCCATTTTTCGTGGGGATCCGTCTCTATTGCTGAGAAAACGAATCGCCACGTCAGCACCCCCACGCTCCCCCATATTGCCGGACGACAAAGGCCGGGCCTGCCGCAATGCGGCAGGCCCGGCCCTTGTCATGTTGGTGCTAAAAATGTGTTTGGGTTACCGCTCCATGGCGCAGAAGCGGGCCAGGATGGTGGCCACCTCGG
>CAUWDA010000080.1:0-7374 GCA_963557075.1 uncultured Flavonifractor sp.
TGATTAACGTTTGGAGAACTGTGGAGCACGACGAGCTGCTTTGAGACCGTATTTCAATCGTCTGAGCGATGATTTTCCTTGATATTCCGGGCTTTTTTGAGCCTCGGCCCCTCGGTTGTCCTATTCCTTAACCAAAAAACAGGCCACTTTTACGAGGGGACAGCTTGATGAAATGCAGAATTTACTACATCGAATAGCTGTTCTGGTTTATTATACTTTACTCTTGCATAGATGTCCATAGTTGTCTTGCTGTTCTCATGTCCGGCAAGGTACTGGACCGTCTTGGGGTCAACACCTGCATACAGAAGATTGGTGATGTAGGTATGCCGCAGCAGGTGCGGTGTCACATCGAAGTCCAGGCTATACACAATGTTGGGATTGTTTTTCTGATGTCCTCCCAGACTCGGCTGAACAGTGTACTTGATGCTCTGTCCGTTCACATACTTATAATAGGTACGCTCCTTGGTAGACCGAACAACGATGTACTGCCAGACACGTTTGAACTGCGAATATGACAAGGGCTGTCCCTCACTATCGGCAATCACATATTCCGATTTGGAGGCAGCCTTGGCTTCCCGCAGACAATTCACAAGGCATTTGGGAATGGGAATATCCCTTCTTGCTGCTTTCGTCTTAAGCGTTGTAGAGATAACCGGTCTGTTATGCTCTGATCGCCATGCGCGCCGCACAGAGATATATGGAGTGGGTGCATCGAGGAACACACAATCCCATTGCAAGGCGAGAGCTTCTTCTCGGCGCAGACCGGCATATAAGCCGATCATGGTAAACAGATACGGCGGAAGTCCTTTGACGGTTTCCAGCAGCACTTCCACCTGCTGGTCTGTCAGCGAATCTTTCTTTTGGGTCGGTTTCCCTCCTTTTGCCGAAATCCCCTCACACGGATTGTATTCCAGCAACTGGCTCCGCTCTGCCGAGTAAAAAATGCACTTGAGGAGCATATTCACCGTATTGTGCAGGCTCTCGGACTTATTGGACAATGGGATCAGCGCCAGACGAATATCATCCGCTGTTACTTCCTCCATATACATATCTCCCAAAGGCTTGATAATGTAGTTCTTCATATTGGAGGCGTAGCCCTTCAGTGTAGCCGGCGACACTTTTGCGGATTGCATCAACAGCCACTTCTCACAATACTCGGCCACAGTAGGATGCTCCCGGTGGAAGATGATCTCCGCTACCTGGCGTCTCGCCTCCTGCTCTTTATCGTACAGTTCCTCGCAGGTAGTCCCATACAAGCTCACCTGCTTGCCGTCTGCGTCCAGAATCCGGGTTCTGTAATACAGGACACCCTTTCGTGTGACGGTTCCATATTGAGGTATGTTTTTTTTCTTCTTTGCCATAATTAATTTCCTTTCTCGCGTGGTGATGTATCTACACCTCCTTTTTATCAGAGATTTCAAATTGAATCAAAGATACGGCCAAGGAAATAGGGTAGAGGGAAAATAAATATTTTCGCCCCTCCCATTGAACCGTACGTACGGGTCTCGTATACGGCTCTACAATTTATATTCCAACTTTAACTAAGTAATAGGATAAGGGATTGAGCAGACCGGCTCCATCTTTTATCCTATTTTCAAGTAAATCCTTGCTGATAATGAAATTCACTACGTTCATTCCGCTTCTTTTGTACCAACCCAGTCTCGAATTTGCAACTTTAAATATCTCTTTATTGCTAAATCCGTTCTTATGTTTCCAGTTCAGATAGCTTAGATTCCGATAAATGGTTTTGGGTCTCTTCCATTGCTTCATGACAATTACTCTGATTTTATGCCTCAGCCATTCCCCGAACTCTTCCAGAAACAGTTTCATCATTCCAATTCTAAAATAATTTATCCACCCTCGTACAATCTCGTTTACTCTTTTAATTGTAACTGCAAGTGGTCTCGCTACCGCTTTTCCTCTTTTCAGATATTCGCTCAGCCTCTTTTTCAGTTTCTTTTTCTTTTCATTGGTCGGTCTGACTTTCCATTCCGAACCATTCTTTAGGAATGTGAATCCAAGATATTTACTTCTTGTCGGTCTTACCACTTTCGTTTTCGTAGCATTTACTTTCAGGAATAGCTTTCTTTCTAACCAGCTACAAATGGATTTCATTACTCGATTGGCTGCTATCTCACTTTTGGTGAATATCAACACATCATCGGCATACCTTGTGAAACGAAGTCCTCTTTGCTCCAGTTCTTTATCTAACTTATCAAGATAGACATTAGAACATACAACCGAAAGTGGACCACCCTGAGGTACTCCCGTGATAGTCGCTTTTTCCAGTCCTTTTTCCATTACTCCTGCTTTCAGATATTTCCGAATCAGATTTAATGTGGTACTATCGTTTACTTGCTCTCTTAATATCTGAATTAATTTATCGTGATTTACTTTATCGAAAAACTGTTCAATGTCTATATCTATAACCCATTCATAGCCTTCATTCAGATAGTAAAGTGCTTGTCTGATTGCATCGTGACAACTTCTGCCCGGTCTAAACCCATAACTATATTCACTAAATATTTTCTCATAGATATCTGATATTGGCTGTGCGATTGCTTGTTGAATGGTTCTATCCAATGCTGTTGGTATTCCCAACGGACGTTGTTTTCCATTCTCTTTCGGAATATATACTCTTCGCACCGGTTTGGGCATATAAGTTCTATTTCTAATAGACGTAACAATCATGTCCTTGTTTTCCCTTATATAATCCCCCAGTTCCTCTACAGTAATTCCATCTATACCACCCGCACCTTTGTTGGCTACCACTTTTTGATATGCTCTGTTCAGATTTTCTTTTGATAAAATCACTTCTATTAATTCCATTGTTGTTACTCCTCTGACTTATCCCAAAATTCATACATAACACCCCTCTGAATATAGACAGTATTCCTCGGTTACGCTCCTACTTTTCCTGTCCATTCGATTTCTGGCTCATGTATCATTTTAATCATAACGATTCGTACTATAAATCGTTTCAGTCCTTCAGCCTTTACGCCTACTATGACATCATCTGACTCCCTCTCCAAACCTTTTTCGACCATACCTTTCGGTATGTGAGTAGGGTCTCCCGAGGTAAGGCACTAATCTTTCATTCCACAACCTCTTGATTTACAACTTCGGTTTACGTTTACCATTTGGGCTTCGATTTGATTTGCAATCTTACCCACCTAATCGCCTTATCAAGTTTCTGTTCGTAGGCTCAAGAACTTTGCTACACCACTTCCTCCATCCATACCGTTACTGATACCGACTTGTGGTTCGCTACACTTGGCGGTAAATACCCGTGACTGGACTCGCACCAGTAAGATTAGCGCCATGCTCGGCACACAAACTAAGAGCGAGACATCCTTGTCTCGCTCTTACTTCATTTTCTGAATTGTTCGGAACTTACACAGCGTCCCATAAGTCAAAGGCACAGCCCATTGCTTTGACAAGATCATCCGGCCTGTTGTATTTGACCTTTGCGTAAATGTCCATCGTGATTTTGCTGCTTTCATGGCCCGCCAAATATTGTACCGTTTTGGGGTCCACCGAAGAATGAATCAGATTGGTGATGTAGGTGTGCCGCAGCTGATGCGGTGTCACTTCAAAATCCAGGCTATATACCACATGGCCGTTATTCCTGGCTTTTTCTCCAAGTTTCGGGTAAAGCATATATTTTACATACTTTCCGTCCACAAGTTTTCTGGCCATTCTCGGCTTTGCAGTCCGCGTCACAATATACTGCCACAGCCGCTTAAACTGTGTATAGGATAGCGGATCACCGTCCCGATTGGCAATCACATAATCCGAAGTGGATTTTTTCTTTGCATCTTTCAGACATTCAACCAGACAGACCGGGAGAGGAATGTTTCTTTGTGCCGCTTTGGTCTTTAGCTCGGTAAGAATGACCGGCCTGTTATGTTCTGTGTGCCATGCCCGCCGTACCGTTAAGTACGGAGCCTCTGCATCCAGATACACAGAATCCCATTGCAGCGCCAGGATTTCTTCCCGGCGCAGACCGGCATATAAACCGATCATCACAAATACATAGGGCGGCAAATCCCGGATCGTGTCCAAAAGCCGCTCAACCTGTTCATCCGTCAATGCCTGTCTTTCTTCCTGGGGAACTCCTCCCTTTGCATCCAGGTATATGGTCGGGTCCTCGTCAATCACATGGCTCTCCTTGGCCGCCCGGAAAATGGACTTGCAGAGAATCACCACAGACTTATAAACCGAAGCCGACTTCTTGGAAACAGGTACGAGGGCAAGTTGGATGTCATCCAGGGATACATCAGCCATTCTCTTGTCTCCCAGCCCTCCAATAATGTGCCGCCGCACCTTAGAGGTATAATCTGTCAAGGTGGTGGCCCGAACATGGACGGACTGCATCAGCAGCCACTTCTCACAGTACTCAGCAACCGTAGGCGATCTTCGACGAAACGTAGTACTGTCAATCTGCTCTAACGCCTCCAGTTCCTTGTCATAAAGCTTTTCGGGCGTCTTTGCATAAAGCGCCACTCTGTTTCCATCCGAATCTTCGACTCTGGTTCTATAATATTCAATGCCGTTAAGCACGACCGTACCATATTGAGGAATTGCCCTTTTTCTTTTTGCCAATTCCGTCACCTCCTAAGAATAATGTCCAGCGCTGTACCTTTGTTTTATCAGACATATTAGGTTCCAGCAAGGATACGGAACAGCTCAAGCTCGGACACTTCGCAGCTTGCGGTATGTAGCGCTTTTTTCCACTGGCTTTGCACGATGGGTGCATTTTGCGATATACTCCTGAAGGCCAGCATCTGTAAAGTACACGCAACCATTTTGCACATACTGAACATAGGAAATTAGCCCACTGTTTCGAGCTGCATCCAAAGTGGCAATGCTAATCCCCAGTAATTTGGCAGCCTCTTTCCGCGAAATCAATTTTTCCATAGGTGGTCCCCCTTTCTGTCAAAGATGTGGTTGTTGCTTTCAAAATCACATGAATGCGCTGGCAACCGAAGCTGCCAGCGCATGGTATCTGACTTTGAAAAATTTACTCGCCACATTTGCCACGCACCCCTGGCGATGGGGACATTCCGGTCTCCGCTGGCGCGGCTGTCATAACTCCACAGCGTCGTTTTACTCGTGCGCCGCAGAGTTCCCCCCAAGTCTTTAGGAGGCCGTGAGGAAGTATCTTTAACCCCTATGCAGTCATCGCGCCCTGAAATGCCACTTTCGGGTATCAGGCTGACGTGGATCGCTCGGAACAGTCCTATTCATCACCTCCTGGGGCTGTCCATCTTCGCGGCGTGCCTGATTCGCTCGTACATAGGTTATGTACCGGAAATGCCGTCTATGAAATTGTCAAGCTCCACATTGGGAGAATGTTCTTCCCTCAATGGGTAGGCACTGATACGCTTCATTTGTTAAGTGTTATTCAAAAATTTTTTTATTTTTTTAAATCTTTGTGCAACAGCACTTCTGGAACAATGCCAAAGACGTGCTACATCAATTTGACGATAACCATCCACAAAAAGTAATGTCAATAGCTCCAAATCTTTCTTCGACAGCTTCTTCAATCTCAACAGTAGTTGTTCGTTTTCCACCGAAGCCAACCATCCATATCGCGTTTGATCAATCTTATCAACATCCCATTGATAAGATAACGATGCAAACTTTCGGAACAGCTGTGATTGACCACATACTTCATCATATTGTTCACAAGGTATTGGTTGCGTATGGTTTTGAAAAACCCTTTGACTGCAAAACCATGCCCAGTCATATTCTTTCATGGCAGCAATCTGTTCTTCGCTCATCCCTGCATCACAATACTCAACTTCTAAACGCTTCCATCTACTATCAAACTTCTTTTTCTCATATCCATAATTAAATCCCATTATTAACCTCCTGTAGATTCAATTTGCAAAATTCACCATGCAAACTAAAATCAGGAGGAGATCGACAACGAGAATCTCTGGGTTGTTTTCCATCCCCAGAAACAAAAATGCCAGCTGATCTTAAGGACCAGCTGGCATTTTTATTCGCGCACAAAGAAAACGCATTATTAAGATTTTATAAGTACAACAAGTATACCAAGCACAATTCGATACCAACCAAACACCTTAAAATCATGTTTTTTGATAAAGTTCATTAGGAATTTAATTACTAAGACAGATACCGCAAATGCCACAGCCATACCGAGAACAAGAGCGAGCAGTTCTGCACTTGTAAATTCAAACCCGAATTTTAACAGCTTAAAAGCACTTGCTCCAAGCATAGTAGGTACTGCGAGGAAAAAAGTAAACTCTGCTGCTGCCACTCGTGAAACTCCTATGAGTAAAGCACCTATAATCGTTGCTCCCGACCGTGATGTGCCGGGTATAAGTGATAACACTTGAAATGCCCCTATCAAGATTGCTGTTTTATAGCTGATGTCAGAAAGTGCCATAGTAGTAGGAGTACGCTTTTTATTCCAATTTTCTATGAGAATGAATAACAAACCATAAAAGATTAACATGATTGAAATCACAATGGGGGTTTGGAGGTAAGCATCCAAATAATCATCAAATAGAATCCCCATAATAGCTGACGGTACACAAGCTACCGCAACCTTGAACCACAACGAGAAAGTATCCTTTTTAACAATTGACTGTGCTTTGTTCTTAAATTGAAAGGGAAACATCTTGTTCCAAAACATTACAACCACTGCGAGTATAGCTCCAAGTTGAATAACAACAAAAAACATTTCTTTAAATGCTTCGCTCATATTAAGTGTGATAAATTCGTCCACAAGAATCATATGTCCTGTGCTGCTGATAGGTAGCCACTCAGTAATACCCTCAACAATTCCAAGAAAAATAACTTTTAAAATTTCTATAAAATCAAGTACCATTATTTCAAATCCTCCTTTTTAAAATGATGAAAGGTCATAAGAAAACCAACTGCTGATACAAGAATAATAATAGATACAGACAGCAGTGTAGGATAGCCGGTACTCTGAAGTTTACCCTGCACCAAGAAATAGGTGGCTGTCCACGGATACAACGCTCCCCATTCTTGATTTGAAAGTGCGGCACTTCCCATGACAATCACGGCAGAGCCAATCATCGGGGCGACAAATCCTTTTGTTTTCATAGCAACAAACACAAAAGGAGAAACTGTTAAAAACATCAGGATACTGCCAAACAAAAACTTGGGGAGCCATACTATTGCCACTAGTAAGCTATATCCCTCCAATGTAAAGACAGCGTCATATAGCCCACAAACGATAAATATACCTGCCCATGTTACAAGGGTTAGCATAACAATCCAAAGAAGCAGGGTGCAAAATTTTCCAATTAATAGTTTTGTCCTTGAAATGGGTATGGGCAATATGGTTTTGAGGGTGCTTTCTGTGTACTCTCT
>CAUWDA010000081.1:0-7289 GCA_963557075.1 uncultured Flavonifractor sp.
CTTTAGCTCAGTTGGTTAGAGCAGCCGGCTCATAACCGGCCGGTCCCGGGTTCGAGTCCCCGAAGGCCCACCATATAGGGGTATAGCTCAGCTGGTAGAGCATCGGTCTCCAAAACCGAGTGCCGAGGGTTCGAATCCTTCTGCCCCTGCCAGATAACGGTCAGCAACAGCTGTTGAGATAGCAATAAAATGGCGCGGTAGTTCAGTTGGTTAGAACGCCGGCCTGTCACGCCGGAGGTCGAGGGTTCAAGTCCCTTCCGCGTCGCCATTATGCTGCTGTAGCTCAGTCGGTAGAGCGCATCCTTGGTAAGGATGAGGTCTCCGGTTCAAATCCGGATAGCAGCTCCACAAAATCCGCTCTTTTTAGGTGAAAAGAGCGGATTTTGTTTTGCTTTTGTGACTTTTTGATTTGCTTGAGATTTATGATTAGAGTTTTGACCGAAGAATAAGCCACAGACAGAAAAAATCAGGGCTCCGGCGGTGCTATCCCGCCGGAGCCCTGTGCCTTTTCAGCCAGCCTTTGGGTGTGCTTTCATGGCGGCAATCTCCTGCTTCATCTCACGGATTAGCTCGGCCAGATTTTTCTCACATTCCTCTTCGATGCAGGGGTAGACATTGCGGACCACGCGTTTTCCATTGAAGGTGGGGGAGTATCGGCCCTCCCACAGATGGTCGCGGAAGAAGTACCGTGTGTTTCCCTGCATTAGTTTTGGGTGGAGAGATTACCAACTCACTCTTTACCCAATGGACCTGCCGCTCCACTTGGAGCGCTCCTGTTTTGAGATTCAGATCATTCCACTGGAGGGCGCAAATCTTACCCCGGCGTAAGCCGGTGGATAACTCTAAGAGCAGAAGCTTATAGCAGGCATCCTCCCTGGCTTGGATTAGTAATCGTTGAATCTCCTCCGCCGATAGGATTTCTATTTTCCTGGACTTAGAAAAGGGAAACTTATATCCATGTGAAGGGTTTCGGAAGATCAGGTTTTCCTCCACGGCCTTGTCCAGTGCAGCATGGGGGGTAAATGCCTCGGACCGTTTGGTCAGAGAGACCTTCGCCATAAAGTTGGGTGCGAAGCACCTTCCTTATTCAGGATGGTCATGGATTTGTGGGCTACCTTGGGTGGCTCCGCATGGGCAGCAAGATTGTGGAGCAATAGCCGTTGCTCTACCGCAGACTTCAGCGCATGGTATAGGGTGGTGTGGATGACCTGGGCGGTGGTGGTGAACAACCCACGGCTCTGACCGAGACGGGGATGGACCCAGTCCTGCTTTTTGAGAGCGTCATATAGTTTGCGTAGAGCAGAAGCTGTGATCCGGGTGAGCTTTTTCTGACCCAGGTATGGCTTGACATGGTGCGCCATATTCCTGCGGTAGGGTCCAGCGTGCTGGGCTAGAGGACCCGCGGTTATCTGCTCCAGCCGATCCGAGAGGGTCAGCCTACACTCCTCAGTCAGATCTACACCCTGATAGGCAGTGATGTTTTGCCGGAGTTTTGCAGTTAACTCTTTTTGTGCGTCGACATAGATATATCGGAAGATGGGGTCGCCGTTCTCTTTGTGGCCCGATAACAATGCGGTCCTCCCAGAGGCCATCCTCCCGCTTGCGGACTATTTCCTGTCATCCCTGCGCTCTCTTCGTACGCGCGGAGATCCATCTTCGCAATTCCTCCTTAGGGACGACGATGCGCTTGCCGATGCGCAGAGAGAGAAAGTCCTCCTCCTGCATCAGCTCATAGGCGCTGGTATCTGAGATACTAAGTTCATCGTCACGAGTTCCATATCTTTTGCGCCGCCGCCAGCGGCAGTGCTCTCTGATTCCGCTGTTCCTCCTATCCCCAGCGAAACCCCTCCGCTGAGTTTCGCCGAGGCCTCCGCTTCATATTTAGTATCAGCGGCAGCTCGTCGTAGCTTTTGTAGATCGATTTTTTCATTCGGTCATCTCCTCTTGGTTTCTTTTCTGCATGATTTTCGCGGCCTTGTGTCCTTGATGTGCACCTCCTTTCTGACCGGCGCGTGGACAACCTTTTACTACTCGGAAATGGACAAAGAGAATTCCGAGAAAAAGAAAACTCGGGCGCACGAGAATGACACAACACTTGTCAGTAACCTGACTCGTTTCGTATGTTCCTCATGCGCCCGGCAAATTTGGTGACTCAAAGACAGTGTCTTAGAATCCGTGGCTCGGTACGGCATTGTTTCGGCTATATGAATACGGATTGTGCCGTTCTTCTAACAGAACGGATATTCTACGTCAACGCTTTTCTGGAAAACTTGCTCGATATATTTTGGACCGAGGATTCCGTTACCTTTGTGTCTGGCATCGCAATCTATGCGGTTGTGCAACAACAGGATTGTTCTCCTTATATGGCCCGATTAGAAGCATCAGGAGTGAATAGAGGATAGTATGTTCCGTACTATACAGAAGAGTCTTTTCTGACAAATAAAACTCAAAAACAGCCAGAGCAGCCCACTTCTCCTGGGACACCCACGGCATCCGCTCTGCATTGTTTGCAGCGAGTAAACTGGGGAAGATGGGTACCGGCTCTGGCGCGCAAGATATCCAGGAGATTCTGGCTGGGAGGCACCATATCACGAAGATCGGCCTGTGGGATGAGGGGCATCAGATTCATGATAGAGGCTCCTGCCGTGGCTGCCCAATGAGCGAGAGATTCAATTTCCAATGTATTGATACCGGGGATAACAACGGTATTGATTTTTACCGTGAGTCCAGCCTCTGCGGCCTTGGCCACGCCCTCCTGCTGCGCGGCGAGGAAGGCCGACAGGGCATATGTATCTGTACTGCCGGCCACTGCCCGATAGATGTGTCCGGCACAGGCAGTAGAAAGAGTATTGACGGTAACCGTTATGGTTGAGACACCGCAGTCCAGCAGTTCTGGTAGATGATCAGTCAGGGTTAGACCATTGGTACTTAAGCAAAGAAGAAGACTAGGAAAGTGGGATCGGACCATACGGAGCGTTTCCAATGTGGCGGGGTTTGCCAAAGGTTCTCCAGGACCCGCCACGCCTGCTACCCGAATCCGGTCATCTCGGTACAGGGCTTGTTCTACGCAGTTCAGAGCTGCTTCAGGGGAGAGAACTGCTGATGTGACCCCAGGTCGGGACTCGTTGGCGCAGTCATAGCGACGGTCACAGTATTTGCAGCGGATATTGCATTTGGGGGCCACAGGCAGATGAATCCGGCCGTAACGGAAGTGGGCCCGGTCAGAGAAGCAAGGGTGTTCCTCGGGAATCACAGCTGGGCCTCCTTCCGGCAAAGCGCCTCTAGGTCATCATCTGTCATTGGCGCAGGGATGCAACCAATGCTGTGCTCCAGAAGAGCAGATGCCAGAATGCGAAATGCCTGAGCGGGTTCGCTTTCCGGGGCACAGTCCATAACAGGCCGGCGCTCCAGCTCTGCCTGCCCGATGATGGGGCTCATGGGAATCTTGCCAACTACGTTGGTTCCAAGGGCTGCGGCAAATGCATAGAGCAGACTGTCATTGTCTACACTGCTGCGCCCATTGTGTATGATTCCAGCCAGTCGGATTCTGCCGCTCAGCGCATATTTACGGATGCCCCGACAGATATTGTTTGCAGCATAGAGAGACATAAAATCACTGGTTGTAACAAGGTACACCTCATCGGCGACCTGTTCCCTCAGCGGCATACTGAAGCCGCCGCAGACTACATCACCCAATACGTCGTAGAGCACAATATCCCGATCATTTAGCAGGCCGCGGTTATGGATTTCTTCCATGGCCACAATAATACCCCGGCCGGCACAACCCGTGCCAGGCTCAGGCCCGCCGGCCTCGATACAAAGGATGCCTCGACTATCTGTAAATGCAATCTCACCAGTCTCGCCTGTTCTGAGTTGGTCCAGAACGGTTGGGATGCGCTGTCCCATCAAGCTCCGGGTGGAGTCTGCCTTCGGATCGCATCCCACCACAGCTACACGCTTTCCAGCATAAGCCATAGCCGCAGCCAGATTAGATACAGTAGTGGATTTCCCAATACCACCTTTTCCATAGACACAGATGCGTTTCACTGATAGAGTGCCCCCTTTAATGTGCGGCCACTTATGATACTGCGAAAGATGTCCTCCAAAAGATGGAGCATTCCTATCCCCCCCAGATGGGGATGGGAGGTTAAATAGACTTCATCAAATACTGGGTAATCTATGCGAATCAGGGGAATTTCTAGTTCGTCGGCGACCCCCTGTTCAAAGGAAGAGCCAAATAGAAGAGCAGCTTCGGATCTGCGCAGTTCATGATAGAAATCCTTCTGATCAAAGAGCGCTTCTCGGTGGGCGAAACAGACCACTTCCATCCCGAGTTCCTGCTCTAGAAATCGCTTCAGTCCATCAGCCCGCGGGCCTGTGGCGAGAAGAGCAGCCGGCATACCATAAAGGGCCTGTACATAGCGGTAGGCCCTCCCAGCCCCTGCTGCAATCTGTCGGTCCAGTTCTACGCGGGATTGATGATAATCCAGACCGAAACGGCGCTCCAGCCGGCCCCAGAGGTCATCTGCACCAGTTGCACCATAGGGATAATCAAGTTCTTCCCACGGAATGCCAAAACGTGCTTCCATCGCCTTTGCCAAGGCCAGACCATGCCCTCGGAGCACCAGATTTAAATCAGCAGAAGGTGCACGACGCACCTCGTTCAGTGTGCAGCGGGAGAACACAGTACCAAGTGTAGCCTGCGGGGCTATCAGAGACTGCAGAGCCTCTATATCGTCATCTCCATGCGGATCGTCCATCCCCAGACCAATCAAATTGACGATGGGACAAGTATCTGAACGGGGCACAGGCGGTTCCATCAGCGAAAGCAGGGCTAACCAACCTGCTTCAAGTCCGGCAGACGCATCTCCACGGAATCCGGCGGCCTCTACATGAATCAGAGGGATCTCGTGGGGGACACGGGCCAGAACAGCGGGGATATCGTCACCAATCATCTCGCTGACACAGCCGCTGATCACGAAGAGAGCGGCTGGCTGGAAAAGCTCCAGTGCGGAACGGACAGCACGCTCAAGAGAGCCCTCGCCGCTGAATACAACATCGCTATCACTGATGACCGTGCAAGTTTGCCTGATATCACGCATATCCTGAGCAACATGAAGGGCCATAGAGCCAAAATTGCATCCAACCACAGAATGAAATAGAACAACGCTGTCCCGAACACCGCCAAGAGCCTGATAGGCCCCGAAAAGTTTGCACCCACTGGCAGGTTTCATACCAAATCCCCCCCCTTCCTGTTGAGCCACATTCTGGACCACATCTCTTTGGCAGCCAAATTGGGCTGGTCACAGTACAGCGGATAGTAGCGGCTCTGGAAGGGCATCTTTCCCAGCAGCAAATTGTTTCTCTCTGTCCCGTGTTCCAGACGGTAGCACATGCGTTGCACAGTGCGGACATAGGAGGGGAAGGAGAGCGAGGTGGTTTCGTTGGTTGCAGGAATCAGCGGAGCCCCCATGCCCTCTAAAGTAAAGTCACTGGTCCCCACCACTGCGTCTGCCTCCGCAAAAAGACTTTTCAGCCGCTCATCATCCGGATTCATCAGAATTTGTGTATCTGGGCTATAGAGGGCGGTTGCCTTCCTGACTCTGGCGAGCAAGCTGTCCTCTAGCGCAGGGGTAACATTCAAGTTTTTACGACTCTCTGGTGTGAGGATGATGCACAGGTGCGAAACGGTCAGGCCATAGTCCTGTACATAGGACTTGAGTTCAAAAGGTGCCTGTTGGATACTGCGGCTGACGAGAATAGTGCGGGCCTGGCCCAAACTGCGGCGGGCGGATTCTGTTTCCTTCAAAGCCAGAGTTCGTGCCTCCAGAATGGCATGGCTCACCACATCCTCCATGTGGAGAGCCGCTCCGATATCTTGATAAAAGGTACAGATTCCTTCTAGCCCGGCGTACCTTCCCGCACCACCGATATGTAGATATGTAGTGCCGAATTTTTCTTGCATGCGTCTAGCCCAGCGGACCCGTTTGACCAGGTTCAGTTCTGCAGCAGGAGCGTGTATCAAGGATGGGAGGGAAGCACTTGGAATCCAAGTATTTACCTGAATGCCGCAGCAGTTCAAAAAGGCCTCCAGTTCCCGTAGTGCAACCTTTCCTTCACTTCCCCATCCTACAGTTTCGATATTGACACTGTGTGGGATCGTGGCACATGGTTCCATCACCTGCTCCACTAAGGCATACAAGGCTTCTGTAAAACCGCAGCCTTTCAATTCCATCTCCAGTCGATTGTCCCCGGTGATATTTTGATGAGCCAGTTCCTTCAGCTGATTCCGGCTGTAATTCTTATCCCGGTGAGAAAAGAGTTCTGATTGAACGCCTACCACTGGAATTCCCTCCCGCCGCAACTCTGTGCAGATGGAGCGGACATCTTCATTGAGAATATCGCTGACGGGAGATGGTATCACCATGATTAGACCCGGGTGGAAACAATGCCAGGCTTCCCGGATGGTTTGGCGAAGCTTATCCTCTCCTCCACAGATGATGTCACGCTCCTCCAGATTGGAGGTGATCAGGTCGTAAAAAGGTTGGTGCCGCCGTCGGGCGGAATAGCGATAGTGAAATCCGCAGCCGCGTGGGCTGTGAAGGATCGGAAGGACATCCTGCATCTCCCCCACCGCCCCTACACTGCCGGAAATTTTCCCGTTTACACCAAAGGTATGCAGCAGACCGGAGGGGTACATTGCAGTCATCAGATCTTCGAAAAAAGGCTGGCCCATATGAATATTCATCCTTTCTGCCCGGAAAAAAGAGAACAGCCGGCGCCGCATCTTTTGACGCAGGCCGGCTGTGGACAGGTACACCAACAGGGCTGGTGACCTGTGGATCAGCTCTTACCGGAAGCGTCTCCACAAGTCCAACAAGCAGGTTTCCTGGCTTGCGGATCTTTGCGTACTGCGCCTTCTCACATATAAATATGCAATGGCATATGCAGCATACTCCCCGCTTACAGTGACCGGATCGCTCGGGAGTTACACCCGATTCCCTTTTTACCAGACCGAAGGCTGGCCACTTGCTGAACACGTATGTGAGGGAATTATAGCACAGAGAGGTTGGAAAGAAAAGAGGGAGACCCATTTTGCACAATTGCAGTGGAAGAATGGGCTGCTGTAATTGTACGCCTCTGGTTTATCCATCATGCTGTGTGCTTCGGACACCACAAAGGGGAAACTTACAGCGTCCAGGCGCTTCTATCCAGAAAGCCAAAGAACGCGCTCGGGGGAGTGTCCAAAATAAAGATTTTATAGTAGAATGGGGAATATGAGAAAAATA
>CAUWDA010000082.1:0-7205 GCA_963557075.1 uncultured Flavonifractor sp.
AGCACAGCCCTTGGAGAGGGGCTTTAAAAACTACTACTCTATAATACAAGGAGGACGCCACCGAATGGCAGAGACGAAAAAACTATGTGCCCAGATCCCCCTGGACCTCCACGGCAGAGTATTCGCTATGAGAACTTTGTACAGGAATGCCCTTGGGATATGGGGTAGTTAGATGAGATGGTGGATACGATCTGCTCCAACCGGGAGAATGTCCGGGTATGTGGGAATGATCTCCCCCGGACAGTTGTAAAGTCCAGGCTGTTGAAACTGGACGGAAGCCATATCCGTTATGTGTTCGAGTGCCTCAAGGACAACACCACTCACATCCGCAACATCCGACAATACCTCCTGACTGCGCTTTACAATGCACCTGCCACCATGGAGAATTATTACGCCGCGCAGGTGAACCATGACCTCTATGGCATTGCAGCATAAGGCAAAAGATAGGCAACATAGATTTCAATATAAAAGCAGCAGTAACCGTTGCGGAGCTTTCACTCCGTAACGGTTACTGCTGCGAGGTAAGTAGGTGAACCCTTACATAGTTTTTTGTAGTAATTTGATGTTATTTAACATTGGGCGGCAGTACACCTTCACTATCAAGAAACGCAAGCAAATCACAAAAAAAGGTTTTGTCTGCTATTTCGTAAATGAGGCCATCCGAGATAACCACATATTTCTTTTGATCATATGAGAAACCCACATCATCAACATAGTTACAAATGTTTTGATCTTCGCTGTTTTTTACAAAATTTATTGTCAGATCAGCGTAGCCCCTTTTCTGGTCGTTGGCATCAGCTATGCGCAGGAGATAGAGTGGTTCTAAATCTAATGCAGAATCAACTTTTGTTGTTTCTTGCCATAAATGCAAATTCGCTTGACCAAATTTATTTCCCATACCTCCGGCTATCCCGTATTCATGGCCCTTTACACGAGTTACGTCAGCAACGTTTGTCTCACCGCTAAGATAATAGTATTCAAAATATGACAGTAGCTTCATATCATCTATCAAAGATTTCTGTCGGTTACTTTTACTAATCGACAGAACCACAAAAAGCAAAACAAACGATACAAAGCAAAGCCCTAATAAAAGGAATTTTTTGAGCACCTTAGAGTCACGGACCATAACAGTCACCTACAAAACATTATCTGAGTATTTTCATTCTACAAGATCATAATAAACAGTATTCGATAATGAAGAATTCTGATAAGTGGCATCAACTGCAACTCCGTTACAGTTGCCATTACTACCAACGATGAAAGTCCAAAGGAAGGCCACACCCTTGCGGTCAAAAAACTGATCAGGAATATACGTGTTCACAAATAGACTAACGGTAATATAGTCCGAAAACGCGCCGCTACTAGTCAGGCCATCCTCCAACCATCTATGCGAATCTGTAAAATTGCAGTCAAGAGTAGTTGTTTTCCTTCCAGTAGTAGCGTTGGTTGGGCATCTCCAAAAGATCCCGGTCATCGTCCACGAATAAGATTTTAGGCTCCACATGGTTTGCCTCCTTCCCTTGGTTTTATTATACCGCCAAAGCGGCGGTCTGCCCATGCTTTCTGAAAAATCTTGGTTGTGAACCCGGAGATCCGGGACCCCAACTTTGACTTTATCCACCTGTTCGCCAATGTGGTGTGGGGCAACACCCAGGTGTTTCTCCCCATCTCTCTGGTGATGATCGGCGGGTGGCTGATCGACCGGGAGAATACCCACGACACGATGAAGAATCTGCTCACCGTTCCGGTGTCCTACCCAAAGCTCTTAGTGGGCAAACTGGCGGTCACCGCCCTGCTGTCCCTGCTGTTTGGCCTTTACAGCGTGGCTGTGACGGTGCTCACGGGGACGCTGGCAGGGCTTCCCGGACTGACGCTGGGGGTGATCCTCCAGCAGGGCGGACAGGTGGTGGCCGCGGCGCTGCCCACCTTCCTGGTCTGTATGCCCATGATTTTGGTGTTCGGGCAGATGCGGGGAGCCTATCTGGGCGGCTCCATCCTGACCTTTTTCCTGGGGTACTGCATGTTGTTCTTTAAGAGCGGGTTCCTGCTCTCCGCCTATCCCTTCTCCGCGGCGCTGGTGCTGGCCGGCTTTGATATGCAGGCGTACAACGGGGCGATACAGGCCCCCAGCATTCCGCTGGCCCTCCTGGGCATGGCGGCGGTCATCGCCCTGACTGCGGTGCTCCTGCTGGTATCCCGCCCCGGCAGGGGAGCGCCGGTGAAACGGAAGAAGGCCAAGGGCCGGGGCCGGCGGTAGGCGGGAAGGGGGGCGATAAGCTGTGAGGCAAAATTTTCCGATGATGACACAAGTTGTGTTTTTGCCCTGCTTTTTCGCCCGAAGGAGTGCTGTGACGGAGTGATCCTCAAGGGTAACCCCCTTGTGGCATATATACTTGTCCGTCTCCGCATGCCGCCGGTGAATAAACGGCGGCTAATGGCGGAGATACTAAAGTGAGATCAAAGTTAGGAGGTATTTGTATGGATACCAAAAATGGTTTTACGATCACCGACCGCGACCATGTGCTCAGAGCCTGGCAAAATTCAACCGAACTTGTGCGGGACTATCAGGCCTATGCCCATGAACTGGAGGAAGACAACAAGGCGCTTGCCAGGCTGTTTTCCGAGTTTGCGGAGGATGAAGCGGTGCATGCCGCGAAACTGCTTGATCTTCTGCGTGGGTATGAAAAATAGGCATTTGGGAACGGAATAGACTGGAGAAACCCCATTTATAACCCGGCTTTCGAGTTACAAATGGGGTTCTCTTTTTTGCATAACAGGCCATTCCCGCAGGTCTGTATATCCCCCGACGGGCGGGGGCTTTCCGCGTGAAAAAGGCGGCCGGCTTGAGAAAGCCGTCCGCCTTTCATTGGATGCCTGGAAATTTTACGATGCGCGGGGCGAGGAGGCCGGTTCGGCTCAGCGCAGTACTGCGCCCAGCTCCTGCTCCAGGGCGGCCAGAACGCTCTTCACGTCCTCGTCGGCCTCCTCGCTGGTGAGGGAGCGGTCGTCGGCCCGGAGGACCAGGTTGAAGGCCACAGATTTCTTGCCGTCGGCCACGCCCTTGCCCCGGTAGATATCGAAGAGCTTGCAGTCCTTCAGCAGGCCCTTGGCGCCCCGGCGGATGCAGTCCTCCAGCGCACCCACAGTCACGGCCTCGTCGCACACCACGGCGATGTCCCGGGTGACGGCGGGGAACTTGGGCAGGGGAATGTATTCAGGGTCGGCGCCCCGGGCCAGCATCAGCGCGTCGAAGCTCAGCTCGGCGCAGTACAGCTCGGCTTCCACGCCGTAGTTCTGAGCCGCCAGGGGATGGATCTGGCCGAATACGCCCAGGCAGCTGCCGCCGGCCCAAACCGTGGCGCAGCGGCCGGGGTGGTAGGAGGGGTTGTCGGTGCAGGGCTCAAAGCGGATGTCCTGTGCGCGGATCTCCCGGAGAATGGCCTCGACGGAGCCCTTCAGGGCGTAGAAGTCCAGGCCGTCGCCGTAAGCGCCCATGGAGAGCACCTTGGACTCGGTGGCCAGGCCGTCGCCGCTGCCGGGCAGATAGATGCGGCCCACCTCGTAGAGACGCACGTCCTGATTGCGGAAGTTATAGTTGCGGGTCAGGATCTCCAGCATGGAGGGGAGCACGGTGGTACGCATAATGGAGGTGTCCTCGCCCAGGGGGTTGAGGATCTTGAAGGAGGCCCGCCGGGGATCGTCCTGGCCCCAGCGGATCTTGTCGTAGCAGGTGGGGGAGATAAAGGAGTAGGTGATGATCTCATCATAGCCCATGGCCCGGCAGGCGGAGCCCAGCTGCCGCTCCAGCAGCTCCTCCGCGGAGTAGCCGCCCAGGGTGGTCTGGCCCCGCATGAGGGTGGTGGGGATGTTGTTGTAGCCGTGGAACCGGGCCACTTCCTCCGCCAGGTCGGCCATCCGCAGCACGTCGCCCCGCCAGGAGGGGACGGTGATCTGATCGCCCTCCACCTGGAAGTCCAGCTTTTTCAGGATGGCGGTCATCTCGCCGGCGGCAATATCGGTGCCCAGCAGGGCGTTGATCTTCTCCGGCTCCAGCTTGAGCACGGTGGGGTGAGGGACATAGTTGAGGATGTCGATGGCGCCGTCCAGCACCTCGCCGGCCCCCAGCAGCTCCACCAGCTCGCAGGCCCGGTCTACGGCGGGCAGGGTGTTCATGGGGTCCAGACCCTTTTCAAACTTGGCGGAGGCCTCGGTCCGCATGCCCAGGGCCAGAGCGCCCTTGCGGATGCAGGTGCCGTCGAAGCAGGCGGACTCGAACACCACGTCGACGGTATCGGCCACGATCTCGCTGTTCTCGCCGCCCATGATGCCCGCCAGGCCCACGGCCCGGGTCTCGTCGGCGATGACCAGGTGGTTGTGGTTCAGCTTCCGCACCTGGCCGTCCAGGGTGGTGAGCTCCTCGCCCTCAGCGGCCCGGCGGACAATGATCTTGCCGCCCTTCACATAGCGGTAGTCGAAGGCGTGCATGGGCTGGCCGTACTCCAGCATGACATAGTTGGTGATGTCCACGATGTTGTTGATGGGGCGCACACCCATGGCACGCAGCCGCTCCCGCATCCACTTGGGGGAGGGGCCGATCTTCACGTTGCGCACCATCCGGGCGGTGTAGCGCTGGCACAGGTCGGCGGCGGGGGTCTCCACGTCCAGCAGCTCCATCAGACTGCCCTCGGCCCCGCCCTTTACCACGGGCTGGTGGAGCCGCAGGGGCTGGTCAAAGGTGGCGGCAGCCTCACGGGCCAGGCCGATGACGGACAGGCAGTCGGGGCGGTTGGGGGTGATCTCAAACTCCACCACATGGTCGTCCAGACCGATGACGGCTTTGATGTCGTCGCCGGGCTTGCAGTCCTCGTTGAGCACGAAGATGCCGTCGGGGATGCAGTGGGGGAACTCCGCCTGCTGGGCGTGGAGGTCGGCCAGGGTGCAGATGGTGTTGGACTTGGTGTTGTAGGCTACCAGGTCGCCTTCGTGGAGGTTGGGGCAGGCGGTGGCGGCGGTGGCGGCGCCGTCGCCGGTGTTCACGGTCACTTCATAGGCGGAGTAGCCGGTGACGGAGACGGCGGTCACTTCGGCGCACACCACGGGGCCGAATACCTTGTCCCCGGCCTTGATATCGGCGGAGATGGAGGGCTTCTCCGGGTCCAGCGGCTTGTAGTCCCCCAGGATGGCGGCGGGGGCGATCTCGGCGTAGGGGAAGTCGCGGGTGTCCAGGCCCAGCTCAGCAAGACCGCAGAACATGCCGTTGGAGGCCACGCCACGCAGCTTGCCCTTGGTGATCTTCACGCCGCCGGGCAGGGTGGATTTGTGGAGGGCCACCGGCATCAGGTCGCCGGGATGGATGTTCCAGGCGCCGGTGACGATCTGGACGGGCTCGTCCTGAGCCACATCCACCTGGCAGATCCACATGTGGTCGGAGTCGGGGTGCCGCTCCATAGACAGCAGCTTGCCCACCACTACGTTGGAGATCTCGGCGCCCAGGTCATGGGTCAGCTCCACCTTGGAGCCGGAGAGGGTCATGGCCTCGGCGAAGTCCTTGTCGCTGGCGTCTACGCTGACAAACTCGCTGAGCCACTTGCGAGACAAATTCATATATGAAAACTCCCTTTTTATTGAGATAGGAGTTAGGAGTGAGGAGACAGGAGTTTTGGTGTCCGGCAAAGCCGGACAGCTGAATGGGCCGCTTTGCGGCCACAATTTCTCCTATCATCTATCTCCTAACCAATCAAAACTGCTCTAAAAATCTGACGTCGTTCTCAAAGATGAGACGCAGGTCGGCGATCTTGAACCGGCGCATGGCGGTACGCTCCAGGCCGATGCCGAAGGCCCAGCCGGAGTACACATTGGGGTCGATGCCGCTCATCTCCAGCACACGGGGGTGGATCATGCCCGCGCCCAGCAGCTCGATCCAGCCCTCGCCCTTACAGGTGGGGCAGCCCACGCCGCCGCACTTGTGGCACTGCACGTCCATCTCGCAGGAGGGCTCGGTGAAGGGGAAGTGGTGGGGGCGGAAGCGGGTCTTGGTGCCCTTGCCGTACAGCTTCTCCACCACGGTGTTGAGCGTGCCCTTCAGGTCGGCCATGGTGACGCCCTTGTCGATGACCATGCCCTCCACCTGGTGGAACATGGGGGAGTGGGTGGCGTCCACCTCGTCCTTGCGGTACACCCGGCCGGGGGCGATGATGCGGATGGGCAGCTCCATGGTGTCCATGGCCCGGACCTGCATGGGAGAGGTCTGGGAGCGGAGCATCACCCGGCTGTCCTCGTCAAAATAGAAGGTGTCCGACCAGTCGCGGGAGGGATGGCCCTCCTCGGCGTTGAGCCGGTCGAAGTTCAGCTCGGCCAGCTCCACCTCCGGCCCGTCCAGCACGGTGAAGCCCATGCCGATGAAAATGTCCTTCAGCTCGTCCAGGGCGATATACATGGGGTGGCGGTGTCCGGCCTTCACGGTCTGGCCGGGGACGGTGACGTCCAGGGCCTCCGCCTTCAGCCGGTCCTCCAGGGCCTTGGCCTCCAGAGCCTTGCCCTTGGCCTCCAGCGCCTCCTCCAGCGCGGAGCGGACCTGGTTGGCCAGCTGACCCATGGCGGGCCGCTCCTCGGCGGACAGCTTGCCCATCATCTTGAGCACCGCGGTCAGCTCGCCCTTCTTGCCCAGGTACTTGACCCGAAGGGCGTCCAGATCCTGGGCGGTACCGGCGCCGTCAAAAGCGGCCAGTGCCTCCCGGCGTATGGTTTCCAGTGTTTCCTTCATATTTGCAGCTCCTTTGCAATAGTTTCTGTATAGAGAGGGCCCCGCTTTAGGGCGGGGTCAGGAAGGGGGCGGCGGAGGCAACAAAAAAGCCCTTCATCCCGATCCACTGGGACGAAAGGCAAAGCTTCCGCGGTACCACCCGCAATTCCCGCGCGGCGCGCGGGCACTCTGGCCCCGATAACGTGGGGCGAGACCGTCCCTGTCTCCAGGGCCGCTCCAGGACGAACCGAACGGGCCTGCCCCACATCCGCTTTCAGCCGGTGACGGACGCTCTCTGCCGGGCCGGGGGCCGCTCTTTTTCCCTTCTTTGCATGTAAACTTATTTATAGCACAGATTTGCCAAAAGCGCAAGATTAAAATTGACGGCGGGGGACCGATGGCCTATAATTGTAGGTGTTACAATGAAGTGTGACAAATAGAAAAAAAGAAAGCGAATAGGAGT
>CAUWDA010000083.1:0-6848 GCA_963557075.1 uncultured Flavonifractor sp.
CTGGGGCCCCAGGTGCTCGTCATACCAGGGCTTGAGGGAGTCCAGGTACAGGGAGTAGGAGTTGAGCCAGTTGATGGCCGGGAAGTGGCGCTTGTAGGCCAGGGAGGCGTCCAGGGCCCAGAACACCTTGACGATGCGCATGGTGGCCTGGCTGACCGGCTCGGACAGGTCGCCGCCGGGAGGGGATACGGCGCCCACCGCGGTCAGGGAGCCCATGCGGCTCTCATCGGAGCCAATGCACTCCACCATACCGGCCCGCTCGTAGAACTGGGCCAGGCGGGAGGACAGGTAGGCGGGGTAGCCCTCCTCGCCGGGCATCTCCTCCAGGCGGCCGGACATCTCGCGCAGGGCCTCGGCCCAGCGGGAGGTGGAGTCGGCGATAACGGCCACATGGTAACCCATGTCCCGGAAGTACTCGGCGATGGTGATGCCGGTGTAGATGGAGGCCTCACGGGCGGCCACCGGCATATCGGAGGTATTGGCGATGAGGACGGTCCGCTTCATCAGGGACTCGCCGGTGCGGGGGTCCACCAGCTCGGGGAACTCCCGCAGCACGTCGGTCATCTCGTTGCCCCGCTCGCCGCAGCCGATGTAGACCACGATGTCCACGTCGGACCACTTGGCCAGCTGGTGCTGCATGACGGTCTTGCCCGAGCCGAAGGGGCCGGGGATGGCGGCGGTGCCGCCCTTGGCCACGGGGAACATGGCGTCCACGATGCGCTGGCCGGACAGCAGGGGGGTCTTGGGGGGATACTTATGCTTGTAGGGGCGGCCCACACGGACGGGCCACTTCTGCACCATGGTGAGATCATGCTTCTCGCCCTGGTCGTCCACCAGCACGGCCACGGTGTCCAGTACGGTGAACTCGCCGGACTGGATGGACTGGATGGTGCCGCTCATCTTGGGGGGGATCATGATCTTGTGGAGCACCACGCTGGTCTCCTGGACGGTGCCGATGACATCGCCGCCGACCACCTTGGCGCCGGGCTGGACGGTGGCGGTGAACTGCCACTTCTTCTCCCGGTCCAGAGCGGGGACCTCCACGCCGCGGGGCAGGTTATTGGAGCCCGCCACCTTCATGATGCCCTCCAGGGGACGCTGGATGCCGTCGTAAATATTCTCAATGATGCCGGGGCCCAGCTCCACGGACATGGGGGCGCCGGTGGTCTCCACCACGGCGCCGGGACCCAGGCCGGAGGTCTCCTCGTAGACCTGGATGGAGGCGGAGTCGCCGTTCATGGTGAGGATCTCACCGATCAGGCGCTGCTCGCCCACGCGGACCACGTCGGCCATGTTGGCGTCGGTCAGTCCGGTGGCCACCACCAGCGGGCCGGAGACTTTGACGATTTTTCCGCTCAAATAGCTCAACCTTCTTTCTCGTCGGCGCAAACTGCACATCCTTCACGTCCCCGTAAACAGGAACGCTCACTCGTTCCGTTGCGCCTCCTCCTCCCCGCCGGACCCACTTCGTTGGGCTCCGGCGGGGGTGCGGGCGGCCATAAAGGCCGCCCCTACGTGCCTCGCAGAGTTTCCGGCGTATGACGCCGGAAAGAAGATCAAAATTTGTGCGCAGCAGGACACACCCCAGGGTGCCTTCTCTTGCCCCTGCGGGGCAATTCACCTTGTGCGCCTGCGGAGCACACCCCTGCCTGCTCCGCCACCGGCGGGCAGCCACCCGCATGGGCGCGGGTGAGGGGGGTATCGAAGGCGGTTTCCTCGGGAACCGCCTTCGTATCTAGGGGGGACAGCGTCCCCCCTGGAAGGTCAAAGAATATCTGCGCCCACGGCCCGCTCCACGGCGCTCTTGACGTTGGCCATGCCGATACCCAGAGAGCCGCCCTTGCCGGGGATGAGGATAATGGCCGGCGTCAGCTCATCCTTGTACCGCTCCAGCTCCGCCTGCATCCCGGCCGCATATTGCTCGGTCAGGTAGATCACCGCGTAATTCTCCCGGGCCAGGGTGTGGAGGATCTGCTTGGCCTCCTCTACAGTCTCGGCGGGGAACACGTCCAGTCCCAGGGCCTTGAAGCCCAGCACGCTGTCCTTGTCCCCCAGCACTGCGATTCTATACTTAGACATAGGACTCACGCAGCCTTTCCCGGATGGTATCTCCGTCCAGTCCCGCCATACGGCCGGACAGGATGGTGCGGATGGCGGTGAACTCGGTCTCCCTGGCATACAGATAGCCGATCACCGCCTGCTCCCCAAAGGGGATGCGGCGGGCCTGGGCCAGATAGCCCATCACCGCGTTGTCACACAGCCGCTCAAAGGCGGTAAGCTCCCCGCTGCCGGGGGCAGTGAGGGCGGCGCCTGCGGCGGCCGCCTCGCTGAGAGGTCCCGCCCGGAACAGAGCCGCCAGGTCGTTGCCCTTGCCCGAGGTGAGGGTGTGTACCTCCACATTGCCGCCGGGCAGCAGCACCTGATTGAGGAAGTCGGAGCCCTTGCCCATGCGGGCCGCCCGGACTGCGGAGCGCAGGTTGGTGGCGTCGATGAGCAGGCGGACATAGCCCTCCAGGAAGGGGCTTCCCACCCCCCTGGCCGCCTCTGTCATCTCCGCAAAGTAGGCCCGGTCCAGCACGAAGTCGGCCAGCTGGGGATCTCCGCCGCCGTTGAGCAGCTCACGGGCCTGAACCACAGCCCGCCGGAAGGGGTCGGTAAAGTCCCGCAGGTTATCCCGCTGGTAGGCCTCCTTGACCCGGGCGGCAGGCCAGCGCCCGCCCTCCATCAGCAGCCGGTCCGGCTCGGCCCCCACGGCGGAGGCCTTGATAAGGGTCTTGGCATTGTGGTAGTCGTATTTCATCTGAAATACCTCCACCAGCCGCTTGTCGGGCACCGCACCCTTGAGCTCCCCGTACAGGGCGATCCGGGCATTGGAGAGCAGCTCATCCAGCCCGGCATGGGTGAGGGCGGGCAGCTCTCCGTAGCCGCACTCGGCCAGGACCTTCACGGCCTCGTCGTCGGTGCGGGCGTCCAGCATCCGCTCCATCCGCTCCCGGGTCAGGAGACGGTTCTCCATGGCCCGGATGCGGGCGGATATGGTCAGATAGTCGGTATCTTTGATCTTAGCCAAAATGTTGCCTCCTTACTTGTAAGGAGCGCATCAGTCAAAGAGCACCTTGGCCACCTCGCGGTCCATCTCGCCCCGCTGGAGGCGCACCAGAGTCTCAAAGGTGCAGTTGACCTCCACGTCCCCGTCGCTGAGGATGAGCCCCCCCTTGATGGGGCGGGACTGCTCAGACATGGTCAGGTGTCCGTCCTTCAGGCGCTCGTTGGCCTGGGTGACCACCGCCTTGCCGTAGCGGGCGCGGTCCTTCTGAGAGAAGATGACCGCCTCCCGCCCGGTGGAGGAGGCCTTTACCGCCAGGTCGGCCAGCAGGTCCACATACTCCTTTTCGGGCAGCTCCACCAGCTGCTCCAGCGCCAGGTCGTAGGCCTTGGAGAGCATCTCCTGTTTGGCGGCCAGCTCCAGCTTGCGGGCGTCCAGCTGGGCCACGCTGGCCAGCCGCTCTACCCGCTCGTCGGCGTTGCGGCGGCCCCGGGCCAGAATCTCCTCGCTCTCCCGCTTGGCCTGGGCCTCATAACGGGCCAGGATCTCGTCCGCCTGGCTGCGGGCCTGGGCGTTGATGTCGTCGATCTCCCGTCCGGCGTCGGCGGCGATACGCCCGGTGATTTTTTCAATTCCGTCCATAGTCTACTCCTTGCTCAGAAGCCGAACATGATCATCAGGAAGGAGATCAGCAGGGACAGGATGGCGTAGAACTCCACGATGATACACAGCACCATGCCCTTGGACCAGTCGTTGGGGTTCTTGGCCACGATGTTGATGGAGGCAGCGGCCACGCGGCCCTGGGCAATACCGGAGAGCAGACCGCCCAGCGCCATGGGGATGCAGGCGGCCAGGATCAGCAGGCCGTGGGCCGCCGTAAGCTCGCCCACAGTGCCGTTGAACAGCCCCATCTTCATCAGGGCCAGGAAGCCGATGACCAGGCCGTACAGGCCCTGGGTGCCGGGGATGACTTGCAGGATCATGCACTTGGAGAACTGAGAGGGGTCCTCGGCCAGCAGGCCGGCGCCCGCCTCACCGGCCAGGCCGGTGCCCTTGGCGGAGCCGATGCAGGCCAGACCGGCGGCGAGAGCGGCGCCCAGGAAGCCAAAGAAGGGGCCGGAGTAGTTCGTCAGAAATTCAGCGAATGTCATGTTACTGTTCCTCCTTAATGTCGACATACGTTGTCGCAATATTCAGGGGCCGCCAGGGGCGTCCGCCCTCTTGATAGAACTGCTTGAAGAATTCCAGATATTGCAGTCGGGACGTGTGGACATAGGTGCCGATCACGTTCAGGCCGATGTTGAAGGCGTGGCCCACGATAAAGATCACAAAGAAGATGGGGATACCGATGACCGGGGGCAGGCCGCCGCCGGGCATGGCGCCCAGGATGTTGAACACCTGGCCGATGACCGAGCCGGCCAGCATCATCACCATCAGGCGGGAATAGGACAGCACGTCGCCGAAGTAACCCGTCACGCCGTTGTACACCGCGCCGATGACCGCCGTCACCCGGCCGAAGCCCTTGGCCGAACGGCCCTGGCCCAGCAGCATCAGGCAGCCGATGATGAGCACCACCGGGAACCCGGCCACGTTGCCGATCCCCAGGGCAAACAGGGCGATACCCGCAAAGATGACCCACCAGGTACCCACGTCCAGGATGGCGTCTACCACCTTTCCGTCCCGGCAGAGCATCCAGAACTTCACCGCCATGCCCACCAGGATCTGCACCAGGCCCACCGCCAGGGAGAACACCAGCACCGTCATGGGGTCGCCCATCACGTTGAGCAGGGGGCCGGGCACGCCGGTCACCCCGTCGGGCACCGACAGGAAGGGGATCACCGGCTGGGGCAGCCCCAGCATACTGGTGAACTGGACCAAAAAGTCGGAGAAAAAGCCGCCGGTGAAAAATCCGATGACCGCAGAGGAGAGTCCGCACATGATCATCAGCCGGATCAGCTGTCCGAACCCGCCCTTGGGCCGCACCCTGTGGTTGATGAAGGCACAGACCCCCGCCAGGATCAGGCCGTAGCCCAGATCGGCAAACATGAACCCGAAGAAGAACACATAGAAGGGCATCATCAGCCCGTTGGGGTCCACGCCGTTGTAGGCGGGCAGGGAGTACATCTCGGTGATGGTGGTCAGCGGCTCGGTAAATCGGTTGCTCTTCAGCTTCACCGGCACCACCGGATAGTCCTCGGGAGCCGGGTCCTGGGTCTCCCAGCAGCAGTCATACCGGCTCAGGGTCTCTGCCATCTTCTCCTCGTCGGGGACGGGCACCCAGCCTTCCAGGAAAAATGCGGCGCTGCTGTCCAGCAGACGGCAGCGGGCCTCCTCCCGGGCGATCTCCTGGGCCGCCCGGTCCAGGCACTGCTCCAAAGCGCCCTTCCGGGGGGCATATTCCCCCACCTGGGCAATGGTGGTCTCCAGCTCCCGTCCGGCGGCGGCCAGCTGGTCGTCCAGCCGCCTGTCGTTCTCCGCCGCGGTGCCGGTCCACCCCCGCAGGGAGGACCGGGAGAAACCGTACTCCTTCAACACCTCCTGGCACGCCTCCGCCCCGCTGCGGTGGCAGAGGAGGACCAGATAGTTCAGCTCGTTGTCCGCACCGGCCCGGATCAGCTCATACAGCTCGGTAACCGCCCCCAGCGCTCCGTCCAGGTCGTCCAGGTCGGTGGACGCGGCCACCGTACCGAACTGGACGGTCACCTCCTCGGTGGAGGCGGTCTCCAGGGGGATGTCCAGCCCCAGCCAGGGGGCCAGCGCCAGCTTTTGGGTCCTCAGCTTGTTCTGCTCGGCATACAGCGCGGAGATCTTCCGCTCCAGAGCCACCAGCTGCCCGGCGTCTGCCAGGCCGGTCCGGTAGGCCTCGTCGTTGAAGAGCTCTCCCTCGGTGATCACCGGTCTTGGGGTGAGGAGCCCGCCCTTCTGCTTGGGTCCGTATTTCTTCAGGGCCTTCAGGGCGTTCTCCACGCTGGCCCGGGCATCTCTTGCCCCGTTCAGCGCCCCGGTGTCCGGCCGCGTCAGGCTCGCCCAGGCGGGGTCCGCGGATCGGTCCCCCGGCTCGTCGATCTCCACGCAGCCCAAATGCTGAAGCTGCCGCAGCATGGACTCCCGCTGGTCCCGCATGCCGATAAGCCGCAGCCGCTTCATTTTCACAATGGACATCAGTTCTTCACTACCCTTCTCACGATGCTGGCAGCGGCGTCAGCCAGGCGGCCTTCCGCCTTGGCCCGCAGGGTGTCACAGGCTTTCTGGGTCTGCGCGTTGACCTCCGCCGCGTGGGCTGCCGCTTTTTCCTCGGCTTCCTTCATAAACCCGCGGGCCTGGGCCTCCGCCTGGGCGCGGGCCTCCGCCAGCCGGGCCTTGCCCGTCCGCTCGGCCTCCGCCACGGTGCGCTTGGCCTCCGCCTGGGCTTCCGCCTTGCGCTGTTTCTGGACCTGCTCCGCCTCAGTTACCTGTTTGATCGCTTCCAGAGACATACATTCACCGCCTTTCCGCACCTGTCGCCCTTCGGGGCAACTTTCCGGATGTTACAAGAATCATACTTCAAACGCAGTCCGATTTCAAGATTAAAATTATCAGTTTAGTTTTTTTGTGTGCATTTTTTTGCATAGAAAAACTTCTTGATTTATTTCTATTTTTTAATATAACCCATATTCCACGTCTTAATTTGCAATATTTTATCGTATTCTGCTGTTCGTTATTTTTTTAACAAAAAAATTTGTGTATTTTTACTAGGAAAAAGCATACAATGAACACATCCACCAGCGAAGCTGGTGGTTGTCACTATGCGGGCATAGCCCTT
>CAUWDA010000084.1:0-6568 GCA_963557075.1 uncultured Flavonifractor sp.
GCCGCGCTGGAGTCCAAGGTAGATCAGGCGGGGGACAGACTGGGGGATACGGAGGGAGAAAGCAGCACAGAGCGCAGCTGCTGAACAGAGAGAACGGATGATACGGCTGAAAAATCAAGATCCCGGCACCTGCGCGGCAGGTGTCGGGATTTTCTTTACACAAAAAAGTCGGAGCAAACGTTATCGTTTGCTCCGACGTGGCAGCGGGAGAAGGATTCGAACCCTCACATACAGAGTCAGAGTCTGCTGTGCTACCCTTACACAATCCCGCTATTTGTTTGGCGCTTTCGTAAGCGCAGGTGTTATTATAGCAAAATAAATAGAAATGTCAATAGGAAAAATGAAAAAAATAAAAAAGATGGGCCGGAAGGCTCCGGCCCACGGGAGAGGGGTCAATGGCGGTCGGTTTCGACGGCCTGATCCTGAGGCCGCTGCTGCTGTTTGGAACGGGGATGTCCGGCCTCCTGGGGCGCACTCTGGGCTTTGGGCTTTTTGTGTTCACTGCGTTCTCTGGGCATCAAGCTCACCTCGCTTTCAACACCACCAGTTTGCCCCTTTTGCGCGGCATTATTCCTGCGTTTGACGGTTTGGAAAAAATCTTTCTGATTTTAGGGATACCAACAGAGGACTGCTTATGGTATAATACATCGTGTATCGCTACCATATATGGATCGGGCGCTGGCCCGGTGTGAAAGAGATAAAAGGAGGTCTGTAGCTGTGAAATGCCCGTATTGCTCCTACCCGGAGAGCAAGGTGGTGGATTCCCGCCCCTCGGACGAGGGCTCCAGCATCCGCCGCCGCCGGGAGTGCCTGGCCTGTCATAAGCGCTTTACCACCTATGAGACCATGGAGAGTCTGCCTCTGATGGTCGTCAAGAAGGACGGCAGCCGCCAGACCTTCGACAAGACCAAGCTGCTCAACGGTATGATCCGGGCCTGTGAAAAGCGGCCGGTGTCCTTCGGCACGCTGGAGGAGATGGCCAACGAGATCGAGCAGGTCCTCCAGAATGAGATGGACCGGGAGATCCCTACCGCCCGCATTGGTGAGCTGGTGATGGAGCGGCTCAAGCTGGTAGACGAGGTGGCCTATGTCCGGTTTGCCTCGGTGTACCGCCAGTTTAAGGATATCAGTACTTTTATGGAGGAGCTGAATAAGCTCCTGGCAGAGAAATAGAACGCCGGTAACGGCCAGGGAGAAAGGGGACCGTGCCGGTTCCCTTTCCTGCTACAGGACATTTTTCAGGGTGAGCTGCTCCGCCTCGCTGATCAGAGTCAGCTGGGTGATCAGCCGGGCATTGGCGGCGGCGTATTCGCCGTACTCCCGGCTGGAAAGCAGGGCGAGCACCTCCTGAAAGCCGGAGCGGACCTGATCGGTGTCCCCATGACGCAGCAGGATATGCAGGGGCAGATCCCGGTCCTGCCAGAGATCCAGGGCCTCCCCGGTGAGGGCCCGGGCCTCCTCCCAGCGCTGGCTCCGGGCCAGCTCCTGGGCCTGGGACAGGGCGTCAGTCAGGGTGGAAGTAAATCCGGTGAGGGCCTGGCTGTGGAGTAGCGTACCGCACAGCAGACTGGCCAGCAGGGCAAGGGCGATCCACAGCCGCTTCACTGTGCCGCCTCCTTTTCCACGAGAAAGACCCGGTTGGTCTCGTCCACCGTCATCAGGAACACGTCCTGCACCTGACGGACCCTGTGGGCCCGGAGCTGCTTTTCCAGCCAGGGGAGGTCCAGACCCCGGCTCCGAAGGGTGCGCTCCATGACCCGCCCGTCGTTGATGACCACCGCGGGCAGGCCGGGCTCGGGCAGCTGGAGCTTCAAGTCCCGGGCGGCAGGGGGCCGCTGGGCGGCAAAGGGGAGGACGGAGAGCTGACCGCTGGTCTCCAGAATGGCGTATTTGACAGTGGACAGATCGGTGACCCCCTTCAGGCGCAGCTCCTCCATCAGCTCGTCCAGTGTAAAGCGGTTTTTCCGCATCTCGCTTTGCAGCAATTTGCCGTTTTCCACAATGATACTGGGCCGCCCGCACAGGAGGGCCCGGAAGCGGACGCTTTTCATGGTGAGCACCGACAGGGCCATGGTGAGGCAGAGCAGGGTGAGGATGGGAATGAGACCGGTGAGCAGGGGGATGCCGAAGTCCTGCATGGGGACGGCGGCCAGATCGGCGATGAGCAGGGCGAGGACCAGCTCGGAGGGTTCCAGCTCCCCTACCTGCCGCTTGCCCATGAGCCGGATGCCGGCGATGATGAAGAGATAGAGAATGATGGTGCGCAAAAAGGCGATGACCATGGAATAACCTCCCGGGGATAGCGATAGATTCAGTATGACCCGGACGAAGGCAGATATACAGAAGGAGGGACCAAATGAAGAAAAAGACGGCGGCCATGCTGGCCGCAGGCGGCGTTGCGGCGGGGGTCCTGGCGCTGGCGCTGGACGTCCGCCTGGCGGTGCGGCGCTATGAGGTGGAGAGCGACCGGGTGGACGGTCCCCTGCGCTTGGCGGTGCTCACCGACCTCCACGCCTGCCGGTACGGCAGCAGCCAGCGGGACCTGCTGGATGCGGTGGCGGCTCAGGGGCCTGACCTGGTGGTGATGTGCGGCGATATTGTGGACGACGAGCCCAGGATGGAGGCGTGGCGGGCCCTGCTTACGGTGAAGAAGCTGGCCCAGCGGTGGCCGGTCTATTACGCCACCGGGAACCACGAGTACCGCACCGGGCGGCTGGAGGAGATCAAGCGCCTGGTGGAGGACTGCGGCGCGGTGGTGCTGGACGGCCGGTGTGTCCGGGCGGCGGCGGGCCGGCAGATGATACAGATCGGCGGGATCGACGACCCGGAGGCGGGAGAGGAGCGCTGGCACGAACAGCTGGATGCGGCCAGCGGCGGCCTGGACGGGAAGCACTTTTCCGTCCTGCTCACCCACCGCCCCGAGCGGGTGGAGGATTATGCCGCCAGCGGCTTTGATCTGGTGCTGGCGGGCCACGCCCATGGCGGCCAGTGGCGGCTGCCCGGCCTGATCAACGGGGTGCTGGCCCCCAACCAGGGCCTGTTTCCCGCCTATGCCGGCGGACGGTATGAGCTGGGGGATACGACCCTCATCGTCAGCCGGGGCTTGGCACGGGAGAGCACCCGGGTGCCCCGGATCTTCAACCGGCCGGAGCTGGTTGTGGTAGACGTAAAACCAACAAAATAATTATTAGGCCATCTATAGATTTTTGAGACTTTCGGGGCGCATTTACTGTGAAAAACAGTGGGTGCGCCTCGATTTTTGTCCAAATTTCCGATTTTCTGCATTGCGGAAAAAAGAGAGTTGCCGGGGGGAGCGAATTAGAGTACAATCGAACAAATACCATGGAAAGAAAGGCGTGATGCAGCAGATGAAAGCGACCTTGATTCTGGCCAACGGCACCGTGTTTGAGGGCGTCAGTGTAGGCGCTTCTGAAGACCGGGTGTGTGAGATGGTGTTCAACACCTCCATGACCGGCTACCAGGAGATCCTGACCGATCCCTCCTATGCGGGGCAGGGGATCGTGATGAGTTATCCTCTCATCGGCAACTACGGTGTGAACCATGAGGACAATGAATCTTCCCGGCCCTGGGCCGAGGCACTGATCGTACGGCACCTGTCCCGGCGGGGGAGCAATTTCCGCTGTGAGGGCGAGCTGGACGCCTATCTGAAAGAGCATGATATCACCGGGATCGAGGGCGTGGATACCCGGGCATTGACCAGAATACTCCGCAGTCAGGGGACCATGAATGGCATGATCACCTGTGCGGAGCATTTTCATGTAGAAGAGTGTCTGGAGCGCATCCGGGCCTACCGGGTATCCGGCACTGTGGAGGCGGTCACCTGCAAGCAGCCCTACGTCTGCCGGCCTGAGGCGGACTGCGGGACTCCCGTCCGGGTGGCGCTGATGGACTACGGCGTGAAGCGCAGCATGATCGGCTGCCTGACTCGTCGGGGCTGCGAGGTCACGGTGTTTCCCGCCCACACGCCGGCGGAGACCATCCTGAGCGGCGGCTTTGCCGGCGTGATGCTGTCCAACGGCCCCGGCGACCCGGCGGACAATGTGGAGATCATTGCCCAGATCAAAAAGCTCTACGAGGCGGATATCCCCCTCTTTGGCGTGTGCATGGGCCATCAGCTGCTGGCCCTGGCCACCGGCGCTCAGACCAGGAAGATGCGCTTCGGCCACCGGGGCGCCAACCACCCGGTCCGGGACGTGCGCACCGGCCGCACCCAGATCACCAGCCAGAACCACGGCTATGTGGTCACCCGGGAGAGCGTGGACCCCGCTGTGGCGTCCATCTCCCACATCAATGTGAACGAGGGCAGCGTGGAGGGCCTGGAGTACAAGCGGCCCAACTGCTTCAGCGTTCAGTTCCACCCGGAGGCCGCACCCGGCCCCAAGGACACCAAATATCTCTTTAACCGCTTTGTTGACCTGATGAAGGGAGGGGATCTCCATGCCTAAGTATCCCGAGGTAAAAAAGGTGCTGGTGCTGGGCTCCGGCCCCATCGTCATCGGCCAGGCCGCTGAGTTTGACTACGCAGGCACCCAGGCCTGCCGCGCCCTGCGGGAGGAGGGCGTGGAGGTGGTGCTGGTCAACTCCAACCCGGCCACCATCATGACCGATAAGGACATCGCCGACCATGTGTATATCGAGCCGCTGAACATTGCCAGCGTCACGCAGGTCATTGAGAAGGAGCGTCCCGACTCCATTCTGCCCACTCTGGGCGGACAGACCGGCCTGAACCTGGCCATGGCCCTCCACGAGCAGGGGATCCTGGAGCAGTACGGGGTCCGGCTGCTGGGCACCAGCCCCGCCTCCATCCACCGGGCGGAGGACCGCCAGGGCTTCAAGGACGCCATGGAGGAGATCGGCCAGCCCTGCGTTACCTCCGACGTGGTGGAGAGCGTGGAGGACGCGGTGGCCTTCGCAGGCTCCATCGGCTACCCGGTCATCGTCCGTCCGGCCTACACCCTGGGCGGCTCCGGCGGCGGCATCGCCTACGACGAGCCCTCCCTCCGGGAGATCGCGGACCGGGGCATCCACCTGAGCCGGGTGGGACAGGTCCTGATCGAGCGGTGTATCTCCGGCTGGAAGGAGATCGAATTTGAGGTCATGCGGGACTCGGTGGGCAATGTTATCACCATCTGCTCCATGGAGAACGTGGACCCCGTGGGCGTCCACACCGGCGACTCCATCGTGGTGGCTCCCACCCAGACCCTGGCCAACCGGGAATATCAGATGCTCCGCTCCTCCGCGCTGGAGATCATCTCCGCCCTGGAGATCGAGGGCGGCTGCAACGTCCAGTTCGCCCTGAATCCTGAGAGCTTCGAGTATGCGGTCATCGAGGTCAATCCCCGGGTGAGCCGCTCCTCCGCCCTGGCCTCCAAGGCCACCGGTTATCCCATCGCCAAGGTGGCGGCCAAGGTGGCTCTGGGCTACTCCCTGGACGAGATCCCCAACTCCGTCACCGGAGCGACCACTGCCTGCTTCGAGCCTACGGTGGACTACTGCGTACTCAAGATCCCCCGCCTGCCCTTTGACAAGTTCACCACCGCCAGCCGCACCCTGGGTACCCAGATGAAGGCCACCGGCGAGGTCATGGCCATCGGCAACTCCTTCGAGGGAGCGCTGATGAAGGCCATCCGCTCCCTGGAGCTGCCGGTGAAGTCCCTGCGTATGCCCGGCCTGGACGAGCTGTATACCGAGGAGATCGAGGAGCGGCTGGTGAACATTGACGACCAGCGGCTCTTCGTGGTGGCCGAGGCCCTCCGCCGTGGCTTCTCTCCGGAGAAGATCAACAAGATCACCAAGTACGACCTGTGGTTCCTGGACCGTCTCCAGAATATCGTGGACATGGAGGACAAGCTGGACCACGGCCATCTGGACGCGGATACCCTGCGCATGGCCAAGGAGATGGGCTTCTCCGATGCATGGATCGCCGCCCTCTCCGGCAAGGAGCGGAAGGAGATCAAGGCCCTGCGGGAGTCCTTTGGCATCCGCCCCGCCTTTAAGATGGTGGACACCTGCGCCGCCGAGTTTGAGGCCCAGACCCCCTACTACTATTCCACCTACGATGCGGAGAACGAGGCGGCGGAGGAGCTGCACATGCCCGCCGTGGGCGAGGCGGCCCCCCACATCCCGGAGGCCCCCTACCTGTCTGCCGCCGCCATCCAGCCCCACCGGAGCGCGGCCCCTGCCGGACGGAAGAAGGTGCTGGTGCTGGGCTCCGGCCCCATCCGCATCGGTCAGGGCATCGAGTTTGACTACTGCTCCGTCCACTCGGTCTGGGCCTTCAAGCGCCTGGGCTATGAGACCATCATCATCAACAACAACCCCGAGACTGTGTCCACCGACTTTGACGTGGCGGACAAGCTGTACTTCGAGCCCCTGACCCCCGAGGACGTGGAGGCCGTGGTGGAGCTGGAGAAGCCCTGGGGCGCCGTGGTGCAGTTCGGCGGTCAGACCGCCATCAAGCTGGCCCAGGCCCTCACCGATATGGGCGTGCCCATCCTGGGTACCTCCGCCGACGGCGTGGACGCCGCCGAGGACCGGGAGCGCTTTG
>CAUWDA010000085.1:0-6495 GCA_963557075.1 uncultured Flavonifractor sp.
TAAGCTATTTTTTACCCCCGGCATAGCCGGGGGTTGCCTTTGGTTCCGCCAAAACGAAAACCGCCCCACGGTCCCAGGTATGGGGCCAAGGGGCGGTTGTGTACTTTCTCTTTGGTGGTATTTTGAATGCGTGAGAGTTCGAGTCACTTTGAACCCAGAAAATGGCTGAGTGCATCTCCCAAAACCCTGCTTTCAGCCGGTCGGCTCCGCTATTTCAAAAACCAAACTTTTACAACTTATTTTCACTTATTTTTTCTATTTATATGCAAAAACCTTGGCGCAGGGGCAATTCATTTGCCCCGGGCATTTGAAATACCGAAGGGTGGAGGCCGCCTCCGGCCGCCGGAACCCAAAAAGAAAGACACGCTGAAGCGTGTCTTTCTTTTTGGAGGCGACACCCAGATTCGAACTGGGGGTGGAGCTTTTGCAGAGCTCTGCCTTACCACTTGGCTATGTCGCCGTATGGACAAAAGGATGCGATGCTTCCTTTTGTCATTTTTGGAGCAGGTGACGAGGCTCGAACTCGCTACCTCCACCTTGGCAAGGTGGCGCTCTACCAGATGAGCTACACCTGCATCACTGTCTCCGCTCTACACAGAGAACGAGACGGCATGCCTAGATTTTGAAGTCGCCCCCGGTGGATACTAATATGTATCCACCGGGAACGATGGTGCCTCCGGCCGGAATCGAACCAGCGACACGGGGATTTTCAGTCCCCTGCTCTACCAACTGAGCTACAGAGGCAAATCGCGATGTGGGAGGGGCCTTTGCCTCATCCTTCGGATGCCCACATCAAGAAGAAAAATGGCGACGCGGAAGGGACTTGAACCCTCGACCTCCGGCGTGACAGGCCGGCGTTCTAACCAACTGAACTACCGCGCCAAACGGTAGGGGGTACGGGAGCTCCCAGAAGGGAGTGGTGGGAACAACAGGGCTCGAACCTGTGACATCATGCTTGTAAGGCATGCGCTCTCCCAGCTGAGCTATGCTCCCTCGTCCTTGCTGCATTCGCTCGGGTCAAGCAGCGAATGTTATTATACAAGAACGTCCCCCACTTGTCAACCACTTTTTCTCGTTTTTTTGAAAAAAGTTAAAGACTGTTCAGCAGCCCTTGCAACTCTTCACCTGTAAAGCTATATACCTTGTCGCAGAACTGGCAGGTGAGCTCCGCTTTCCCCTGTTCTTTGATGAGAGACTCCAGCTCCTCCCGGCCCATGCTAATGAGGGCGCGGGTCACCCGGTCCCGGCTGCAATAGCAGCGGTACTCCACCGGCTCCTCGCTGAGGACCTCCAGGTCGAAGTCGGACAGCACCCGCTCCACCAGGCTGCGGGCGCTCTCACCGTTGCGCATGGCCTCGGTAACGGCGCCCACCCGGGCGATCCCGTTTTCCACGGCGGTGATGACGCTGTCGTCCGCGCCGGGCAGCAGCTGGATCAGGTAGCCGCCGGCGCACAGTACGCTCTGGTCCACGTCCACCAGCACGCCCAGGGCGCAGGCAGAGGGGATCTGCTCACTCTCCGCAAAGTAGGAGGTGATATCCTCGGCGATCTCGCCGGACACCAGCGGAATGGTCCCCACATAGGGCTCCTTCATGTTCAGGTCCTTGACAACGGTGAGGTAGCCGTCCCGGCCCACGGCGGAGCCCACGTCCAGCTTGGCAGGGCCCTTCAGGGGCAGGTCCACCATGGGGTTGACCACATAGCCCCGGGCGTTGCCCGCGCTGTCGGACACCACGGTGATGCCGCCCAGCGGGCCGTCGCCCTTGATGCGCAGGGTGAGCGAACCGGCCTCCTCCTTAAGCTGGTTGCCCATCATGGAGGCGGCCATCAGGCCCCGGCCCAGGGCGGCGGTAGCCACCGGCAGGGTCTTGTGGATCTGTCTGGCCCGCTCCACCATGGCCCGGGCCGAGATGGCAGAGGCCTTGACAGGCGCGTCCTTGGCCAGAACGCGAATGATCGAATCTGACATACGATTAAAATTCCTTTCGTGCGGCGAAAAAGATGCGCTCTTCTCCCGGCACGGGCCCGCGCATCTTCAGCTCGCCATATTGCTTGATCTGCCGGAAGCCGGCCTGCCGCAGCATCTCCTCCAGCTCCTCCGGCTCGTAGGCGTACTCCTCGTGGACCTCCTCCACCCGGCTCCACAGCCCATGCTCCTCCCGGCAGAAGAGGTCGAAGCCATAGGTGCAGATCCGCCGGCGCCTGGAATACTCCGCCCGCCAGATGCAGCAGGCGTCCTCATCCTCGTCCATAAAGAGCTGTCCGTCCAGTCCCCGCAGCTTGTCCGGCGTATTGATGTCAAAGAGGAACAGTCCCCCCGGCATCAAGAATGTGTGGACCCGCTGGAAGGCCCGGGCCAGCTTTTGGGGCCGGGTCACATAGTTGACGCTGTCCAGGCAGCAAACGCAGGCGTCGATGGTGCCGTACAGATCCAGCTCCTCCATGGCCTGGTGGAGAAAGATGGGCGGGATGCCGGAGACATCCTTGGCCTTTTCGGCGGCCTGGGCCAGCATCTCCTCCGACAGGTCGGCGCCGATCATCTCATAGCCCCGCTCCGCCAGCTCACAGGTCAGGGAACCGGTGCCGCAGGCCAGGTCCAGCACAGTGTGGATCGGCAGCTTACAGCGGGCGAAGTGCCGCTCCACATAGTCCGCCCACGCGGCGTATGGCACGTCGGCGGTGAACCGGTCGTAGCAGCCGGCCAGATATTCATACGCCATCGCTGTCCTGCTTCTCCTTCACCCGGGGGAGCACCGCCTGATAGCCGTCCGCGCCGTACTGCAGGGAGCGGTTCACCCGGCTGATGGTGGCGCTGGAGGCGCCGGTGCGCTCCAGAATGTCGTTGTAGATCATGCCCTCGGACAGCAGCATAGCCACCTCGAAGCGCTGCTCCATGGCCCGCAGCTCCGCCACCGTACACAGGTCAGAGAAGAACTTCCGGCACTCGTCCATATTCTTCAGTGTGAGAATGGCCTCGTAGAGCAGATCGTTATGTTCCCGCTTTTCATTTTTCGTCATAGAGTGTTTGCCCTCCTGATGATTCTCTTTCGGAAACCGCCAGGCGGCGTGGCCGCCTGTCCCCCCTATTTTATCAAAGTGAAGTGTGGAAGTAAACCTCTTTTTTTAACTTTTCCCGCAACTGCCGTCAAAAAGGAAAGCATTGGAAAAGTTTTTGTGACATTTTTTGCTGTTCTCTGCTTGTCACCCGGTATCGCGCGTACTATAATACGCCCTGGGGACGACCGTCCCCAGGGTTTGCCGGCGGGAAAAGGCCAAGGCGCGAATCCCCGCGGCAGGAGGAACCAATTATGGTGAAAGCGATCGTAGGCGCCAACTGGGGCGACGAGGGCAAGGGCAAGATCACCGATCTGCTGGCGGAGCATTCCGATGTAGTCATCCGCTTTCAGGGCGGCGCCAATGCGGGGCATACCATCATCTGCGACTATGGAAAATTCGCCCTGCACCAGCTGCCTTCCGGCGTGTTCTACTCCCACACCACCAATATCATCGGCAACGGCGTGGCGCTGGATGTCAACAAATTTGCCGACGAGCTGAAACATCTGGAGGAGGGCGGCGTACCCGCGCCCCACATCATCGTGGATCAGCGGGCCCAGCTGCTGATGAGCTACCATGTGCTGCTGGACAGCTGCGAGGAGGAGCGTCTGGCCGGCGCGGCCTTCGGCTCCACCAAGTCGGGCATCGCCCCCTTCTACTCCGATAAATATGCCAAGATCGGCATCCAGGTGGCCGACCTGTGGCACGAGGACCGGCTGAAGCAGCAGCTGGCCCACATCTGCACACTGAAAAACGTCCTGCTGGAGCACCTCTATCACCGCCCGCCCCTGGACCCCCAGGCCCTCTTTGAGGAGCTGATGGGCTACCGGGAGATCCTGGCGCCCTATGTGGGGGACGGGGTCACCTTTGTCCACCGGGCGCTGAAGGAGGGCAAGCAGGTGCTGCTGGAGGGACAGCTGGGCTCCATGAAGGACCCCAACCTGGGCATCTGCCCCATGACCACCTCCTCCCATACGCTGGCCGGTTTCGGCACCGTGGGCGGCGGCGTACCGCCCACCGCTATCCGGGATATCATCACCGTCACCAAGGCCTACTCCTCTTCCGTGGGCGCGGGGGCCTTTGTCAGTGAACTGTTCGGCCCGGAGGCGGAGGAGCTGCGCCGCCGGGGCGGCGACGCCGGAGAGTACGGCGCCACCACCGGGCGTCCTCGCCGGGTGGGCTGGTTCGACGCGGTGGCCACCCGCTACGGCTGCATGGTACAGGGGACCACCCAGGTGGCGCTCACCGCCATCGACTGCCTGGGCTATCTGGACGAGATCAAGGTGTGCACCGGCTATGAGATCGACGGCGCGGTGACCCGGGAGTTCCCGGTGCCCGCTCTGCTGGACCGGGCCAAGCCGGTCTACACCACTCTGCCCGGCTGGAAATGCGACATCCGGGGCGTTACCGAGTTCAACGCCCTGCCCCAGCAGGCCAGGGACTATGTGGCCTTTCTGGAGCGGGAGATCGAATGTCCCATCACCATCGTCTCTACCGGCCCCAAGCGCCACGAGATCTGCCTGCGCTGAGAAGCAGAAGTGTCTCTTTCCCCACGATACGGTATCACAAAATGGCCGCCCCAGACCGGGCGGCCATTTTATGCCCCGAACGCAAGGTTGACGGCAGGGGCAGATGGGGCTAAAATAGAGAGCAGAAAGGGGAATCATACTATGAATACGCCTCTGATCCTGCTCTATAATCTGGACAACCCCAGGGGGGCCAAGATCCGGCGGATGTGCCTTCCGCTGGGCCTGCGGACCCGCCTGGTAAAGCCAGAGGAATACTACCTGCCTCTGGGCGAGCTGGTGGACGGGGCCGCCCCCGCCTCCTCGGAGGCCGGGGAGGTCTTTTCCGACGAGATGCTGGTGCTGGTCAACTGCACCGGGCCCCAGCTGGATCAGTTCCTCCAGAGCTTCCGCCGCAATAAGATCCCTCCGGTGGCCCTCAAGGCGGTGCTGACCCCCACCAACCGGACCTGGAGCTCCTACGCGCTCTATGCCGAGCTGCTGCGGGAGCGGCAGGCCATCCAGGAGGGGCAGTCCGCCCACGCCAAGGAGACGGCCGGAGGGGAAGGAAACTGACGTGCACAACGAACTGACCAAAAAAGATATCCAGATGATGCGGGAGGAGCTGGACTACCGCCGCATCCAGCTGCGCCCCCAGCTGCTGGAGGCCGTTAAGGAGGCCCGGGCCTTCGGAGACTTGAGCGAGAACTTTGAGTACAAGGCCGCCAAGCAGGAAAAGAACCGAAACGAGAGCCGTATCCGCTATCTGGAGAATATGATCCGCACCGCCAGGCTCCTGCCGGACGCGCCGGCGGGCGACGGCGTCGGACTGTACGACAAGGTGACGGTATTTCTCTCCGACGAGGGGGACACGGAGACCTATCAGATCGTCACCACCATGCGGCAGGACGCGCTTCACGGGCTCATCAGCAAGGAGTCCCCTATGGGCAAGGCCCTGTTGGGCCGCAAGGTGGGCGAGACCTTCCGCATCCAGGTCAACGACAGCTACGGCTATGACGCCAAGGTCCTCTCCATTGAAAAGGGGGAGGACGACGGCTCCGCCCCCCTGACCGGCTTCTGAACACACGTCAAAAGCGCCGCCCCCATAGAGGGGGCGGCGCTTTTTGATCCCGTTTTCTCAGATATTGGCTTTGGTGAGGGAGGCCAGGAGCAGGCGTGCGCCGTGCTGCAAATACTCCTCTCTGGAGATGCCCAGGGTGCGCTGGATATAGTCCTCCCGCCGCTCCGCGGTGTGGACCATGCCGGACAGGGCCGACCAGAAGAGCAGCACCGTCTCCATAGGGTGCAACTGGGAGCGGACCGCGCCCTCCGCCGCGCCCCGGACCAGGAAATCGGACAGCTCCTGCTCGATCTCATCGCTGACCCGCAGGATATCGGCCATCCCCTTCTGGCCGCCTTCACCGTCCTGGGTGAGGGGGATGGAGCCGGTGGCGGCGTCGTAGGCCGTGGGGTTTTCGTCATAGAAGCGGACGATGGCCCGGCAAACTGCGTCATAGGCCTGGAACCAGTCGGGGTGGCTCTCGATCGCCTCGTGAAGTTTTTTCTTCAGCAGCACCATGCCGCTGAGGAGAATGGCATTGATGATTTCTTCCTTACTCTGGAAATAGACATACAGCGTGGCCTTGCTGTACTCCGCCTCTCTGGCAATGTCGTCCATGGTCGTCTTGTCGGTGCCCTTCTCCGCGAAAAGCCGCTCAGCGGCGGCCAGGATGGAGCCCCGATGGAATTCAGTCAGCGCCTGTTTCTTGCTCATCGTACTTCCAACCTTTCCATAACTTTCAATTACTATTACTAGACCTTCGGTTTAGCAAATGATATCATGCATTGAAAACGAATGCAAGGTTTTTTGCGAATTTTCAGGAAAGTCTGCAAATAAAAAGTCAATAGGGAAATAAAGAAAAATTGAGGAGAGAAA
>CAUWDA010000086.1:0-6393 GCA_963557075.1 uncultured Flavonifractor sp.
ATAAAGCCCTTATAGGGCTTACTCAAGCCTCCGGCTTAGCCGGAGGTTTTGACTTTATGCCGTATCTTTTTGAGTGCACTTTCATACGAGGCTGCACATGTGCAACGCAGATGGGACAGAAAGGAGGGACGAGCCGCACACAAGCTGCACACCCTATGAGCGAAAGGCGCCAAAAGAGAGGGAACCGATTTCCCGATTCCCTCTCAAAAGTGCTTGTTTATCCGGTTTTATTAGCCGAAGTAGCGCTTCAGCAGGCCCTCGAAAGCCTTGCCGTGGCGGGCAAACCCCATGGGAACTGTCCCATGGGGACCCCACTGATTTCATCTGCTCGGGCGGAGTAGATCCGCCCGGCATCGAGGTTTTGGCTTTGCCAAAACGCTCGGTGACGAGGCCGCCACAACAAAAAGTGCCCCGGTCCATCGGACCGGGGCACTCCCTACTTGACAGATCAGCCGAAGTAGCGCTTCAGCAGGCCCTCGAAAGCCTTGCCGTGGCGGGCAAACCCCATGGGAACTGTCCCATGGGGACCCCGATGATTTGATCTGCTCGGGCGGAGTGAATCCGCCCGGCATCGAGGTTTTGGCTTTGCCAAAACGCTCGGTGACGAGGCCCGCCACAACAAAAAGTGCCCCGGTCCGATGGACCGGGGCACTCCATACTTGACAGATTAGCCGAAGTAGCGCTTCAGCAGGCCCTCGAAAGCCTTGCCGTGGCGGGCCTCGTCGCGGGCCATCTCGTGCACGGTGTCGTGGATGGCGTCCAGATTCAGAGCCTTAGCGCGCTTTGCCAGATCGAACTTACCAGCAGTTGCACCATTCTCAGCGTCAACACGCATCTCCAGGTAGCCAAACGGCTGCGCCGTTCGGCGCCGGACAGCGTGCAACAGCACGAATTGGGCTTCCCTCGGTGTTTTTGGTCATTTCCCCTCTTGCCACAATTGGATATTTTTCATTTGTGATGATTCCGTTTATTGCCACAAAAATCCACAACACAGGAGGATTTGACATGGCAAAGCAGAATGACGCAGGGGTCTACAAATTGAAAAATGGGAATTGGGGCTATCGTTATGTTGTGATGGTAAACGGCGTCCGCAAGGAGGCCAGGAAAACCAAAGATGAATTTGGTACGCCCTTCAAAACAAAACGGGAAGCAATGAAGGCGCGGCAAGCTGCCATTGACCGGGAACAGAACTCCCGCAAGCCCAAACCCACGGTACGGAAAACCATTCAGGAGGTCTATCAGGAATATTGTGCCACTGGCCGTAGTGATCGAGCCTACAACACCATCCGCAAGCAGGACAGCTTGTGGAAGAACCACCTTTCCGCTCGGTTCGGCAGCCACTTCGTGGATGAAGTCAGCGCGGCGGAGGTGGTGGACTATCTGACGGAGCTGTATTGCGGGCGGGGCCTCTCCTATCGCTACGTGGAGAGCTTTCTAAAGCAGTTCTATTTGCTCTTTGGTCAGGCGTATTCCCGGAACTACCTGGATGTAGATTCCTACAACAAGCTCTGTATCAACAAGGATACCAAAATCCACATGCCCAAACTGAAAACGGACGATGATCTGGATATTGTGGCGTTCAGCAAGGAAGAGCTTGCCGTGTTGGATGATTACTTCCACGGAACCAATGCGGAAACGGCGTACTTGCTGGGGCGGTATTGCGGGCTGCGTATCAACGAGTGCTACGGCCTAAAATGGTCAAATGTCGATGTAGTCAACGGAACGATCTTGATTGATCGGCAAATGCAATACCAGAACAGTCTTATCAAGTTGGTGTCGCTGAAAACCCGCAACGCCAAACGCACCATTTACATGTGCGATAAATTGAAAGTGTATTTTCAAGAACTGACGGCGCGGCGGGAACAGGATATGTTCCAATACGCCGCTCTGCGGGAACAGAATCAGCGCATCATAGAGGACTTGGGCGGCAAGAAGATCTCTTCCACGGAGCTTGTGAACTGTCTGCCCAACGGAAAAATCCAGACGGTGAACTCCATGAAATACCCTTCACGGGAACTCAAAAGTAAATATCACATCATGTTCAAATATCACTACTTGCGGCATACTTATGGAACTATGATGGCGGAAATGAATACCCCCACCCATCTTCTTTGTAATCAGATGGGCCATGGAAATATCCAGGTGACGCAGCGATATTATATTGCTCTTTCCAGAATAGGTATTGATATTCTACGAGATAATCTAAATCGACTATAATTAACAACTTTTAAAAAGAATCAGCCAGAAAGAACAAGTCTATGGCTGATTCTTTTACTTTTTCAGATTATATCCTATATTTCCTCTATCAAAGCATATTGGGCACTCAAAAGGTTAGGTACATCTTTTCTCTTGGAAAGGCTGAATTCACGGATTGCGGCTGAGAGTGCGTCTCCGAAGGGATGATCCGATACTGCGACATTACATTTTTGGCAAGCCTCCAAAAAGTATTTATTTTTTAATACTTTATCACCAATATTTTTTGAAATAAACACATTTTCCGAATAACTAAAAATGATGTAATTTATCGCAGACAACTGTTCTTGTAGAGGTAATTTTTTAAGTTGCTTGTAAAATTTTCGGTACCGCTTCTCCCTACTATCAACAATCATCATTACTATACTCGTTTTTTCAAGTGGAAATACCGCTATATGAATGTCTTTCGTATGGTAATCAGGAGACATATTATAGATATCGTTAATTACGTTATCTTCAAAGTCACTCACCATTACTATTGGGCCCTGAAATGCAAATGGAACCACATAATCAAGCTGTTGATAATAGCATAAATAATACCAATCATCGTGATTACCTGCTCCTGCAATTTTTGCCCGCTTGAATTCTGACTCATATTCGACTAAATCCAAATCGATAATCTCAATGTGGTGCATTGCATAATCGTATGCATGAAACTGCTCCGCCATAATTGAATAAAGAGCGCGCTCTTCAAATCGTTTGCTTATCATTAACAAATAATTTTTCATCACTATCTGGGCCAGCATTTTACCTGTCGGAATTTTAGCGTAGGCTCCTGGATTTTCGTAATCTTGAAAAAGTGTTCCGTCGCATTCTCTACATATTAAGTGGAATGTTCCTGCATCATTTACGCCATTATCTTCGCCCAAAACAGGAAATTCGGCTTGAATCCCAGACATATATACTTTTCCTTCTGTTGCAACTCTCTTTAAACAAAATTTGGGAACAGAGTGTGAATTACAAAAGCTACTACACTCTTTCTTACAAATGTAACATGTTTGATGCTTTGCCCGTTGGCGTGCCTTAGCATATATTCGGCTCATTTTTTTATTTACAGAAATTTTATTATCCAAGTATCGCTGCCGGTCATATTCGTCATCAAACCCTAACCGAAGCATTTCAATATTTTCCTCATACATTAAGTAAAATCCTTCCTTAGTTATCATAAAGGGATTTAATATTACAGACAAAATCTTTTATCATGCTAATTGTTTCGTTTGGAGCAATAATTTTTGCTCGCTTCCCAAATCCACACACCCATGCAAAAAACTGGTCACTAATTTCCACATCGGCGGTCACAACAAAATGCTCGTTGCCATCGGGTCTATAAAACACATCTTTGCCTGTCCCAAATCGCTCAATGGCCGTATCGAGCAAGTAGTTGCGAAAACGGATACTGACACGCTTCCGCTCGCCGCCAAACATAGAGAACACGCGGCGGGTATAACTTTCGATGTCGATTTTGGAAAACTCTTTTGCTCCCTCTCGCGATTCATTAAGAAGTTTTACTTCCTTCATTCGATCAACACGATATGTAGCGATTTGTGGTGCCTTTCTATTACCAGCAGGCCCATAACCCAGCAGATAATAATTCCCATCGTTTATTAGCAACTTGTAGGGGCTTACTTTGTAAATAGCCCCTTTGCGGCGCTCCACCTGTGTTATTCCGTCTTGAAGTGTATATTTCAAATATTTGAAGCTGATTTTCTGCGGGGTGTGGGGCTTGCCGTCTTGCCTGGTAGCCATGGCCTGATTGATTTTTGAGATGATCGCCATAGTTCCCTTTTGGGTTGTTTTCACCCGGTCACATAAGAACACTTCCCGTTGAAGCTGCTCGGCCTGATAGGTGCTGCAAAACTCGCCCAGCGTGTCCACCAAATCTTTCGCTTGCCGGGCGGATATGAACTTTGCCGCATGGACGCACTCGGCCAGCAGCCGCAAATCGTCGAACTCAAATTGACGGGACAGCAGCCGGTATTTCCCGCCCTGTCCGCCTTCTATATCCATCCCAAACACATCCCGCAGGGCGGCAATATCCCGATAGATGGCGCGGCGCTCCGCTTCAATGCCGCACTCGTTTTTCAGATAGTCCACCACATCCCCGGCGGTAACAGCGTGGTTCTCGTCGGAGTTCTCCAAAAAGTATTTGGCAACATAGAGCGTTTTCACCTTTTGGTTTTCTGACTTTGCCATGTGCGCCGCCTCGCTTTCCCGTTCTTATGTCCAGTGTATCACAAAATCAGGAAAAAGGCAGCAGCAAAGAGTATTGGGGCCGCTCGTGTCGAGCGGCCCCAGGCTGTCAAATAAGCTGTGCGTGGTTCTGTATTGCTGTTTCGATCCGTTGTGGCTCAATACCGATATACCGCTGTGTAACGGCGGTGGAGCTGTGCTGCAATAGCCGCTGCACCAGAGCTATGTCATAGCCATTGGCCTTGTATATCTCCGTGGCATACCACTTGCGGAAGCTGTGAGTGCTGATCCCCTTATAGCCCAGGTAGTCGCACACGATATGGAGTTGCTTTTGTATGGCCCTCTCAGTGATGGGGAATATCAGGGCGTTTCGGTCTATGCCATTCCGCAAGCAATAATTCTCTATGTATTGCTGAATAACAAGCGGAACGGTGAACACCCGGCGCTTGCCGGTTTTCTGCTCGGTGATCTCCAAGCGGTATCTGTCCCCGTCCCGGACAATATCGCAGAGCCGCAGCTTCAATATGTCGCTGACGCGCAAGCCCAAATTCCCTTCCAGCACCAGGGCGGTGGCTATCCGCTCATTTGGGCGGCAACCGCTGAACCCCTCTCGCATAGTCTGTATGATCTCCCTGTATTGCTCGGTGGTGAGCGCCTTGGTTTTCTTGTTCATGGTGGCCTCCATCGTCAAAAGTTCGTTTTTTGTGGTGGAAAAGTTCGTGTATTTGGGGTAGTAACGGGAAAATCCCGTAATTACTGGGTTTTGGTGTTCGTATAACATAGATTATACGAACTTTATGGTGGGCGGGGATTTCTCCCCGCCCTTCCCTGTCAACCGGCCAGTACCATTCGCTCGTTGCAGTCCAGGCAAGCGATATTCACCGCTTTGGTGGCCCGAACGGAATTCCCGCAGCAGGGGCAGATATACTTTCTCGTGCTGGACGGACGTGGCGGCAGGGTGGTTCCTGTGCCGCTGTGCGTCCCGGTGCCGGTGACCTGGAACCCGGCAAACTCGTTGCGGTTTATGAGAATGTCGGTCAAGCCGTTCTCCAATACGAAGTCCAGCAGCGCCTCGCCGGGGGCCGTGTGTGACCATCCGTATTTGTCGCTGTGGGTGACGGTCAGGCCGTGGGCCTCCGCCGCCGCTTTGAACTTCCGGTTGTGGTAGGTGTTGCCCCGGCTGCAATCCTGCACGCCGTTCTCGAAGTTGTAGTAGTGAACCATTTCGTGAAGCAGGGTCGCCGCCACTTCCTCGATGGGGCGGGCCAGTGTCCCGGCCCCGATATTGATTTCATGGGTGCCGCCCAGCTTGGAAACCCAGGTATCTTCCCGTAGGGAGAAGTGGCCGTAGGCGCGGGGCGTGGACTGGATGGTGATGGTGGGCCTTGAAAGTGCATTTTCAAAAAATTCAGCGTTCAGCAGGTCGAACACTTTGTTGAGATACCCGGCCACACGGTTATAGCTTGTCAATTCCTTCATGTCTTTATCTCTCCTGTTCTTGATTTTGGGGGGAGGGCAAGCTATAATGTTCTTGCCCTCTCCGTTTTGGTTTGGGTGGGAGTCCTTTGCCTGTAAGCTTTGGTCGGCAGTCAGGCAAGGGGCTTTTCTTTATGCGCTGATGGTGAAACGGCGGCTCTGGCTCTGCTTGGTGAAGGCTTTGTAGAGGTCGCCGTACACCTTCTTGAAAGCGGTGGTGTCGAAGCGGTTGGAGAGAACGGAAGTCCAGCGGACGATGTACTTTCCAGCGACCAGCTCTTCGGTGTCGCGCTCCATCATTTCGGCCTTGATGCTGTCCCGGATAGCTTCGGCCTCTACCTTGGCTTCTTCCATAATGGCCTCCCATTCATTCAAGGCCTCGATCTTGGCTACCAGTTCGTTCTTGCTCATAGTTCATTCTCCTATTACAATATATTTACGGATCAAGGCACGGTAGCCAGCCGTGTCTTTTCC
>CAUWDA010000087.1:0-6363 GCA_963557075.1 uncultured Flavonifractor sp.
CTATAAGCTATTTTTTACCCCCGGCATAGCCGGGGGTTGCCTTTGGTTCCGCCAATGCAAAAACGAAAGACACGCCGCAGATGCGGCGTGTCTTTCGTTTTGGAAAGGGGATAAAGGGAAGGCAACTGGATCAGAACAGTTCCCGATAGATCTTGAATACACGGTCCTGATCCAGAGGGACGAAATTGTTGGCCATCAGCCGGCCCTGGGTCTCCATGACGCTCTTGGTGAACTCTGTCAGATCCTCTTCCGTCACGCCGTAGGCGTGTAGCGGCTTCTTGGGCAGGATCTGGTCCAGCAGCTCCTCCAGCCGGTCATACACCTGGGCCACATCGCAGCCCAGCAGATCTGCCAGATAGCGGTTCAATACCGCGATCTCACCGTCCTGCTTCAGTTCCAGATAGTTCTTCAGCACGCCGGTGAACATGGCATAGTTGCTCTCACCGTGGGGCACATGGTACTTGCCGCCCAGGGGGTAACTCATGGCGTGTACCGCCGCACAGCCCGCAGTGCCAAAGGCGAAGCCTGCGTAGTTGGAGGCGATGAGGAAATCTTTCAGCAGCGGCAGCCGGGCCTCAGGGCCCTCCTGAACGATGGTCTGATAGCCGCGGATGATCATCTCAATGGCCTTGTAGCCGAACAGCTTGGTGTAGGAAGTGGCCTTGGGGGACAAGCTGGACTCCACCGCGTGCACCAGCGCGTCGATGGAGCTGGTGGCAAACACGCCAAAGGGCAGGCCCTCCAGCAGCTGAGGGATGAGCACCGCCGCGTCGGCGTACATCGCCGGACCCACCAGGCCCATCTTGGTCCCCAGACGGGTGCGGTTCAGGATCGAGATGTTGGTCACCTCGCTGCCCGTTCCGCAGGTGGTGGGCAGGATGACCAGCTCCCGCTGCTTGGGCAGCTCAGGCGCCATGTCATACAGCGCATCAATGCTCTCCTCGCCGCCCACGGCCAGGACCTTTGCGATGTCGATGACTGTACCGCCGCCGATGGCGATCACGCGGCCGCACCCGGACTTGACGGCGTCCTTCAAAATGGCCTCCGCCATCACGTCGGTGGGCTCGCCCATGCCGTACTGCTCCTGATAGAGCACGGTGCACTTCAGGTCCATCGCCCCAAAGTAGGGCTGATAGATATACTCGTTGGTCAGGACCAGGTCGCCAGGTCCCACATGGAACTCTTCCACGAATTCCTTGCAGCTCCGGAAGCTGTGCAGCTCCGGTTTCCAGATGATTTCTTTCATGCTCTGCTGTCCTTTCTGGCTCAGTTCTTGGCGTTCTCAGCGAGCTTCTGCTTCTTCTCTTCCCGGTCCTTCTTGATGACGCGGGGGATGGCAATGAACATGGGGATGATGATGGCGAAGAGCGCGATGTTGCCCAGGAAGGTGTAGCCCTTCTTCACGATGGTGATGAGGCCCACAGAGGAGAGCAGACCACAGGCCAGCAGGAAGACCAGAGAGATGATGAAGAACTTGGCCTTGTGGGAGAGCTTCTCCGTCTTCCAGGCAGAAGCCCAGCGGTTGGAGATGTTGAAGGTGAAGCTTGGAGCGGTAGACACCACCGCCAGGATCACGACCACCCAGTAAACTGCGGTGAGGGCGGGAGAGAGGTACTTCTGGCAGATCATCAGGATAGGGGTGCCGGTCAGAGCCTCGGGCATGAAGGGCAGGATGATGGCGCCGGTGACTGCGAACAGAGAGGTGACCAGCAGGCCGATCATGACGCCGGAGCCGATCGCATCCCGCCGGTCACGGATCTGGTCGGCGTAGTTGCTCATGGTGGAGCCCCAGGCAGAGGTGTTGAAGCAGTAGGAGAGGAACATCAGGAAGTGGGCCTTCACGGTAGTGCCGCCCCAATCCAGGCCCTCGTTGAAATTGCCGATCAGGCTGAACATCTCAGCGCCGCGGATCTTGATCACCGCGAAGAGGATGGCGGCCAGGCTGACGATCAGGGCGATGGTCATCAGGGTGTTGAACTTACGCAGGAAGGCAGCGCCGTAAATGGTGAGCACGGCAAAGAGCAGGATGCCCAGGATGCTGGCGGCCAGCATAGGCACGCCCAGCAGAGAGTGCATCAGTTCGGCGAAGAGGGCCACCGTGGCAGCCACGTTGACCAGACCCTTCATCACGGTGAAGATATCGAAGAAAATGGTCACGCCGCCTTTGATATAGGGATTCGCGCCGGGCTTGTGGACGCCGTACAGGGCCAGGTAGTACTCATTGTAGTTTCTGACCTTGTAGGCCCGGACGAAGTCCAGTCCGATGGCGCAGAAGAAGGTCATGAACAGGAAGAACATCAGCAGCCAGGCCAGGGCCCAGCCTCCGCCCAGGGGAACGATGTAGGTGGTCGCATAGACGCCGGACGCCATGCTGGCGCCGCAGTATGTGCCGAACATCAGCGCACCCATGCCAAACCAGATGGAAAAAGTCTTTGCGAAGCCGGTTTTCTCTTTCTTCGGTTTCATAGGTTTCTCCCTTCTCTTTTTCTGTTGTCGCAGTACGTTTCCTCTCAAAAAATACAGTTACTGGGTCATGATGCGGAGGATCGTGCGGTCGGTGGAGCGCATTCCCTCCTTGGCCAGCACGCCCACATTGGCCACCGTCTCGCTCACGTCCTGGCCCAGGATGCCGTCGCCGCCCTGGAAGTTCTTCCCGCTGAGGTACATCTGGTAACCCAGCAGGCCGGCGTCCACGCTGGCCGCGATCTTGGCGGCGCAGGAGGGCTTGGCTCCGTCGCAGATGGTGCCGGACAGGATCGCCACGGCGTTGGTGATGGTGTGGGAGACGGCATCATAGCCCGCCCCCTGCAGGTAGGCGATCCCCGCGCCCGCGCCCACGCCGGCGCTGACGGCGCCGCAGTAGGCGGACAGGCGGCCGATGCCGGCCTTCTGATAAATGGTCACCAGGTCGCTGACCAGCAGCGCCCGGTAGAGCTGCTCCTGGGTGGCCCCCAGATGCTTGGCATAGCGCACCACCGGCAGCGAGGACGTAATGCCCTGGTTGCCCGAGCCGGAGTTGATGACCACCGGCATCTCACAGCCGCTCATCCGGGCGTCGCTGCCCGCGGCGGCCCAGGCTTTGGCCTCCACCCGCACATCATCGCCATAGGTCTGCAACAGCGTGGAGCCGATGTTGGCTCCCCAGTCGTGCTTGAGGCCCTCTTCGGCGATGGCGGTGTTGTAACGGATCTGACGCTCCAGCACATCGGATACCAGGGACAGCTCCACCGTGTCGGCAAAGTCCAGAATATCCTTCAGATTGAGGACCTTTTTATCGGTCAGGCCGGACTCGGAGGAATTGTCCATGGGCTTCTCCAGCAGGCACGCGCCATCCTTTTCAATGGTCACGATATTGCTGTGGTTGTTGGCGATGTGGACCATGGCGCTGTGTCCGCCGGCCCAGCCGGTGAGGCGGATGTCCAGCATACGGGGCGTGTCGGAGCAGGTGATCTCGATGGGGGTGCCGTCCATGTAGGCGGCGATCTCACCGTGCCGCTCCGCCGGGACAGAGGAGATGACCTGCAGCTCCCGGTCCGCCTCGCCGGCCACGATGCCCACCGCGATGGCGGCCCGGATACCCTTCAGGCCTCCGGTATTGGGCACCACCACGCTCTTGACGTTCTTGATGATGTTGCCGGAGATCTCCGCCAGCACCTTCTCAGGCAGGGCGCCCAGCACCTGGCGCAGCTTTGCCGCGCCATAGGCCACGGCGATGGGCTCGGTGCAACCGGTGGCCGGCACCAGTTCCTCCTTCAAAATCGCGATATATGCCGCTTTTGTCTCGGGTTTCAGCATGGTACTACGCTCCTTTTACTTACCGCTCAGCGTAACGGATAGCAGCCTGACGGACCCACTCCAGACGGTTGTCGTCGATGTCGGCGGGAACGGTGCAGTCGGCGCCCAGCATGGTGCCTACCTGACCGGCCTCGTCGAGGATCTTCCAGGCGTACTCCTCCACCTCTTCACGGGTACCCTTGTACAGCACGCCGGACTGCTCAAAGCCGCCGAAGACGGCCTTGCCGCCGAAGAGCTTCTTGCCCTCAGCCAGGGAGACCTTCTCGGTGTGGACCGCCCAGTTATAAGCGGCGGCGTCAAAGCCGGTGAACAGGTTCAGGTCGTTGCCCTTGCCGATGAAGCCGCAGATGTGGAGGATGTTCATATCGCTGATGGTGTTTGCGTCATCCAGAACGGCCTTCTCGTGGGGGGAGATGAAGGTGCGGTAGACATCCTCGGGGAAGAAGCCGGCCTGGTTGTTCACGCTCAGGTAGATACCGTCCACGCCGCACTCCTTCAGCAGCAGCCGGTTGAGCTCGATGATGCCCTCGCTCACCGCCTTGCAGGCCACACCCAGAGCCTCGGGGTCCTCCTGAATGAACCGCTTGATGTAGGTCTCAGGGCCGCCCAGGCCAGGTCTGCGGCCCTCAGGCAGGGCGCCGCGGAGCACCAGGGTGGGAGAGAAGCTGGTGGCATACACCGGGGCGCCGGTCTCGGCGTAGATCTCGCGCACCCGCTTGGTCAGCTCCAGGGTCCGCTGCACGAACTTGGAGTTCATGGACAGGGGCTCGATCTTCCGGAGGTCATCGGCGGTCTTGACAAAAGAGGCCTCCACGGGCATCAGCATCAGGGAGTCGTTCATGATCTTCGCCACGTCGGGATTGAACACCTTGCAGGCGGTGCGGTGACCCTCGATGTTTCGCTCAAACACCTCGTCGTTCTCCACGCCCAGACCGAACTGCGTCCAATCCTCCAGGAAGTGGTGGAAGAACGCCACAGGGACGCGGTCCACAGGCTTATTGGCCAGGACATTCAAAAATCTCTCACGCTTTGTCATGATAAAACCTCTTTTCTTTCTTTGTGTTTTATGTCGATCTCTTGTTGACATTTTTGCCATATTCAATATATCATAGGATTGTCCTTTTGGATAATATAGAAAAAATGCACATGTTATAAAGAAAAGTTATAACGTCTGGAAGGAGGCTCCCTCTTGAAAATTCAGACATTGGAGTATCTGCTCACATTGGCGGAATCCCACTCCATCAATGAGGCCGCGCAGAAGCTGTATATCTCTCAACCCAGTTTGACAAAGGCGCTCCAGCTCTTTGAAAAGGAGATCGGCGTACAGCTCTTTCTCCGAACCAAAGCCGGGATCCAGCTCACAGAGACGGGCAGGAGCATCCTGCCCGAAATCAGGCAGGTCGTCTCCTACTACCACCACTGGCTCAGCCTGTCCAATCAGCGGACGCCCCAGGTCATTGACGTCTTTATTCAGGCATCCTTCCCCAACTTCCTCCTCCCGGAGGTGATCCTGGAATTTAAAAAGCAGCACCCCGACATCCAGATCAACTGTGAGATCACCGCGACACCGGAGCAGCACATCTCTCAAAATGCCCAGCGCCCCACCCTGGCCCTCTTCGTATGCCCCAGAGGCGCCTCCGCCAGGGCCTTCGCCAAAGAGCAGGGCAATCCTCCGCTGGTCCTCTTCCAGGGGGAGTACTGCTGTCTCGTCAACCGGCGCAGCCGCCTGGCCGGCAGGACCTTCATCACTCCGGAGGACCTGCGGGAGTACTATCTGGCTCTGCGCTCCCATCTGGACGCCCCCGCGCTCTGCCTTGCCCCCACGCTGGATGTCCTCGTCCCTGTGGTCTCCCCCGCCCAAGTCATGCACATGGAGTCGGTGGACAGTATCATCAATCTGGTCCATACCCACGAGGAAGTGTATGCCCTCTCCTACTACCCGATCCTCCGGCGCTACGAGGGCGTGCTCTCCGGTGAGCTGACCTACATCCCCTTTGAGGAGGAGTACGCCAAGGGGGACTTCTGCCTCTTCTACTCTCAGCAGGCCTGCCAGGAGTACCCCGTCCTCCAGGAGCTGGTGCTGTCCATCCAGGACGCCGCCGCCCGCTTTCTCTCTGAGACGGAATAGCGGCCCCGCCCGGCCTTTCCCGGGCGCTTCCGGCGGGAACTGGGCCTTGTTCCACCCCCCGATAAGTGGTATAATAGTTCGAATATTTTTGAGAAGTGAGGTTTTCAACATGACTTACAAAGAGGAATTTATTACGTTCATGGTGCGCTCCGGCGTGCTCACCTTCGGCGATTTCACCACCAAATCCGGCCGCAAGACCCCTTACTTCATCAACACCGGCAACTACAAGACCGGCGCTCAGGCCGCCAAGCTGGGCGACTACTACGCCGCCTGCATTCAGGAGAATCTGCCCGAAGGCGCGACCTGCCTGTTTGGCCCCGCCTACAAGGGCATCCCTCTGGCCGTTACCGCCGCCGCCTCCCTGTACCGCAACTATGACCGGGACCTGCCCTACTGCTTCAACCGCAAGGAGGCCAAGGACCACGGCGAGGGCGGCTCCA
>CAUWDA010000088.1:0-6213 GCA_963557075.1 uncultured Flavonifractor sp.
ACTGCAAGATCATGAATTGAGAGGAGTTGAGACGATGGCAGCGAATGTGACCTATATCCCGCCCAAGGCGGCAAAAGTAGAGGCCCTGCGGGTAGCTGCGTACTGCCGCGTCAGCTCCGACTCCAGTGACCAGCTCCACTCCTATGCCACCCAGATCAAGGCGTACACGGAGCAGATCGGCGCCCATGCGGATTGGGAGCTGGTAGATGTGTATGCGGATGAGGGCCTGACCGGGACCCGGATGGACAAGCGGGAGGACTTCCAGCGCCTGCTGGCCGACTGCCGCAAGGGAAAGGTCGACCGGGTGCTGTGCAAATCCATCTCCCGCTTCGCCCGAAACACCAGAGACTGTCTTGTAGCTCTGCGGGAATTATCCGCCCTGGGCGTGACCGCCTACTTTGAAAAAGAAAATATCGACACCGGGACGCTCACCAGCGAATTGATGGTGAGCGTCTCCGGCGCTCTGGCCCAACAGGAATCCATCTCCATCTCCCAAAACCAGCGTATGAGCTATCGCAGAAGAATGGAGAAGGGAGAATTTATAACCTGCTATGCCCCATATGGATATGACTTAAAGGGACAGGAACTGGTTATTAATGAAGAACAGGCAGCGGTTGTTAGATATATCTTCCAACAATATCTCAATGGGTGCAGTGTTGAAAGGCTGGCTCATGATTTGACCCAAATGAATGTCCCAACAGGGTTTGGGCAATCAAAGTGGTGGGATTATCCTATTCGATATATCTTGAAGAATGAAAAATATGTTGGAGATACGTTGTGTCAGAAGTTTTATACAACAGAATATCTCCCATTTATTAATAAAATGAATCATGGTGAACGGGAACAATATTACATTGAGAATACACATCCGCCCATTGTGTCAAGAGAAGTGTTCCAAAAGGCACAGGCCTTGCTGGAAAAGAAATCGGCAAAAAATGTTACACATATAGCTCATATATTGTCTCTTAAGATTTGCTGTGGAAGGTGTGGAACTTCATATATCAGGCGAGTTTCGCTGAATGGATTTGCTACCTGGGTATGTCGAAAGCACGATCGAAAAGCCGTAGATTGCTCGAACGGGAGAATACCAGAGACGGAGATCTACGCTGCCTTCGTCCGAATGTACAACAAGCTCAAGGAAAATGCCGACATTATCCTGGCTCCCGCTTTGAAGCAATTGGACGATCTGGAGACTGCCCTGCAGCGGGAGAACCCTGCTATGTTGGAGATCAACCGAGCTATCGCCCAGGTTGCCGAGCAGAGCCATAACATCAGCAAACTGCAAACCGCAGGGTTGCTGGATGCAGATGCCTGTGCTGCCAAGCTGAGTTCCATCCAGATAAAGCTCACCCAGCTTCGGAGAGAACGCCGCCGCCTGCTGGAGCATGACGATATTGAGGACGCCATCAGCAGGCTGCATCAGACGGCGGACACCATAAAATCCGGGCCGGAACAGCTGGATACCTTTGATGAAAGTTTGTTCGAAGAATTGGTGGAACGGATCATTGCAGAGTCGCAGACCTGCATCCGATTCCGACTCTGGGGTGGCGTGGAGCTGACGGAGAAAGTTAGGAGGGCAAAACGATGAGCAAGCGGAAACTGCTTTACGGATACCAAATCCAAAATGGGGAGCTGACGGTGGTAAAAGCAGAGGCTTCTGTGGTGGCTCGTGTAGCTTCCCTTTATCTGGAGGGCCTGTCCTATCAGAAACTGGCCGACCTGCTGAATCAGGAACACATTCCGTTCAGCAAAGAGGTACCAGTATGGGATAAGCACAAAGTAAAGCGTCTCTTGGAGAACCCCCGCTACACAGGGCAGAACGGCTACCCAGGTATTCTGGACACGGAGACATTTCAATGCGTCCAAAGCCGCATCCAGGAGAAAACAGCGAAACAGACCCCAAAAGCGGAACGCCAGATCCTCAAGCTGGCAGATCGCCTACACTGTGCCTCCTGCGGCTCCACGCTGTACCGAATGGGTGGCAAGAACCACAGGAAAGACACGTTGTACTTGAAGTGTGCTCACTGCGGTATCACCATCACCATACAGGACGAGATCCTGTTGGAAGAAGTCATACACCAAATGGAAGAATGGGATAGGCCGGAGCAGACTTCCTATCAGCCTTCTGGAGAGGTCATTCGCCTGACCAATGCGATCAACCGGGGACTGGAGCACCCTGACGATCCCCAGGAAGTCATCTCCCTGATCTTACAAGGGGTTGCAGCGAGGTATGCCTGCTGCCCTGACACACAGGAACATACAAACCGCCCGCTGGATGTGTGCTGGGACCACATCCGGCTGGCGGTTTCTCATATCAACATATCGGAAGAAAATACGGTGAAAGTCACCTTCCAACAGGAACACCGGGAAAGGATAGAACATGGAACAGACAGCACAGAGGCAGGTACGGATCATACCGGCAACGAAAAATGTTAACGCTCCGCTGAAGGGGGCACAGAAGCACCAGAGGGTGGCAGCCTACTGCCGGGTATCCACTGACAGCGAGGAGCAGATCACCAGCTACGAGGCACAGAAAGCCTACTACACCCAGAAAATCGAAGAGAATCCAGACTGGGAGCTGGCCGGCATCCTTGCTGACAAAGGACTCTCGGGGACCAGCATGAAAAAGCGGGAAAACTTCAATAAGATGATAGCCGCCTGTAAAAAAGGAAAGATCGACACCATCCTTACCAAGTCCCTATCCCGCTTCGCACGAAATACAGTAGACTGCCTGGAGACGGTGCGGATGCTGAAAGCCAACGGCATTGGGGTCATCTTTGAAAAAGAGAACATCAACACCCTCACCGAGTCCAGCGAATTCCTCATCACCCTGTTCAGCGGTTTCGCCCAGGCAGAGAGTGAGTCCCTCAGTAAAAATATCATCTGGGGCAAAGAGGAGAGTAAAAAGGCAGGTAAGGTGCCCTTCCAGTATAAGAAACTGCTGGGTTACCGGAAGGGGCCAGATGGAAAGCCGGAGATCGACCCGCAGGAAGCAGAGACGGTGCGGCGCATCTATCGGAGGTACCTGGATGGATGCAGCTTGTCCCAGATCCAGCAGGAGTTGGAGGCAGATCGGGTCCCCACTGCCCAGGCCATCCAGCGATGGTCGTATCAGGTGATCCGCAACATCCTCACCAATGAGCGGTACATCGGGGATGCCATGCTGGGTAAGACCTTCACCACCGACTGCATCAGTAAGCGGGTGAAAAAGAACAACGGAGAACGGGGACAGAGCTATGTAAGAAATAATCACCCTGCCATCATCCCCAGAGAAATGTTTTACCGGGTACAGGAGGAGATGGCCCGCCGTTCCAGTAAGCGGAAAGTGATGCAAAAAACCGGTAAAACGGAGTTGGGCAAATACTCCGCCAAGTATGCACTTTCTGAACTGCTGGTGTGCGGGGAGTGCGGAACGCCCTATAAGCGGGTGACCTGGGCCAGAAACGGGAAAAAGCGGATCGTTTGGCGGTGCATCTCCCGGCTGGAATTTGGAACGAAATACTGCCATAACTCCCCCACGCTGGACGAAGAAAAACTGCATCAGGCCATCCAGGAGGCCATCAACGAGTTTGTCCAGGCTGGAACGGAAGTGAAGGAGGATATGCTGACATTCACTGCAATGGCCTGGGGAGGCAATACCGTTGGTGGAGTCAGTCTCATCGATCTGCGTCAGAAACTGAAGGACATCACCGACCAACAAGCACTGCTGCTGGATCAGGTGCTGGAACACATGGATGATGAGATCCTCAATGCCCAGCTCAAGGCAATGATGGACGAAAAACAGGCCCTCCAGGAGCGGATTGCAGATGCGGAACAGAGTGAGACCCACAATGCAGCCCAGGAATCCCGGATGGCGGAACTGCGGGAGTGGATGGCGAAACTGGAGGTCAACCAACAGTACAGCGATGAACAAGTACGCATGGCGGTGGAACGGATCACAGTGGTGGACGCTGAGACCATCCGAATCCGCTTTCGGTATCCAGGGGCGGAACTGGAGAAAAAACTGTGATATAATTAGAAAAAGGAGACAAATAGAATGGAACTTTACATCACAGGAGATACCCACGGAGACTTTAGCCGTTTTCGGCCTGAGAGCTTTTATGAGCAAGAGAGACTAACCAAAGAAGATGTCATCCTGATTGCCGGGGACTTCGGCGGCGTGTGGTACGGCGACAGCCGAGATGACGCAGGCTTGAACTTCCTGGATTCCCGGCCATTCACCACGGCCTTCGTGTCCGGCAACCATGAAAACTATGACGCCTTGGCTGCCTACCCCCAGGCGGAGTGGCACGGCGGCAGGGTGCGAACGATCCGACCCTCAGTGCTGATGCTGGAGCGTGGGCAGGTGTTCGATCTGGGCGGGAGGATGTTCTTTGCGATGGGCGGCGCCAGCAGCCACGATATCCAGGACGGCATCCTGGAGCCGGACGCGCCGGACTTCCTGCGGCGGTTCCAGCAGCTCAACGCCCAGGGCGCAGCTTTCCGGGTCAACCACCGCTCCTGGTGGCGGGAGGAGCTACCCAACGAAGTGGAGTACGCCCAGGCCAGGGCCAGCCTGGACCAGACCGGGTGGACGGTGGACTACATCCTCACCCACTGCGGTCCCACCAGCATCCAGAACGACCTCCTGGGGCCGCTGTCCAAGCCAGATGCCCTCACAGACTTTCTGGAGGAGATCGGCCAGCGGTGCCGGTTCAAGTATCACTTCTTTGGCCATTATCATGGAAACAGGATCATCCGAAAAAAATACGTGTTACTGTACGAGCAGATCATACGGCTGAAATGAAAGCATCGGGGATGGACGTGCTGAGAACGGACGTCTATCCCCGATGTTTTTATTACCACAAAAGAACCGTATTATCTGACCCCCGATTGACACAACGGGGGTTCAGATTGCTTCATTCAAAATACAAAAAACGCAAGAGAGAAAAATGGAAGCCTGGAAACCGTTGCGGCACAAGGCTTTTGGGGTGCATCTTTTTTATCAACACATGACATAAAAATAACCACACCGTCAGGTGTGGTTATTTTTATGGATACCTGAGATTTTCAAATGCTCGGGGTAAATAAATTACCCCTGCGCCAAGGGTTTGGCCTTTGTCCAAAACGCTTGTACGGCGCAAAAGCGCCGCCCCACTCTGTGGGGTCCCGTTCCGGGCTGCATCTTTTTCGTCAACACATGACAAAGGCAGGCTTGCATTTGCAAGCCTGCCTCTTTTTTATGCCGTCACATAGACAACGGGCTGTTCATTTAGGTCATGCTCCTCACACTCCGCTGCCATTGTCCTGAAATCATCAAGGGAGACATGAAACTCCATTTCCAATGTGCAATCCCGACGCCCACAAGAAAAGGGAGAGGGGAACGGCTGTGCCGTTCCCCTCTCCCCTTCTTTGGGAGTCGCTGTTTCGTTGGGGGTTACTGCGCGTCCCGATACATAAAGGTCACGGTCTGGGCGCGTGTGCAGGGGGCATCGGGGCTGAAATTGTTGCCGCCGGTGCCGGAGGTGACGCCCTCGGACACGGCCCAGGCCACAGCGTTGGCGTACCAGGCGTCGGGAGCCACGTCGCCGAAGCTGCCGCCGGAGACAGCGGGAGCGCCATTGGCCCGCCACAGGAAGGTGACGGTCTGGCCGCGGGTCAGCACCGCGTCAGGGCTGAACGTGTTGGCCGAGGTGCCGCTGGTGACGCCCTGCTCGGCGGCCCACAGCACCGCGTCGTAGTAGTAAGCGTCGGCGCTCACGTCGGCGAAGGGATTGGCGCCGGTGGCCTTGGGGGAGCCGTTGGCCCGCCACAGGAAGGTCACCATCTGGGCGCGGGTGCAGGAGAGGTCCGGGCCGAAGGTATTAGCCCCGGTGCCGGTGGTGATGCCCTCCCTGACGGCCCACGCCACCGCGTCAGCATAGTAAGCATCGGCGGGCACATCCACAAAGGCGGGGACTTCCGGCTCGGCGTCGATCTGCTTGAAGCTGGCCTCCACCGTGACCTTGGAGCCGGGCATGGTAAAGGTGAACTTGCCGTTGCCCTTGTCCTTGAACTTCACGGTATCGCCGCTCTTGTCGGTGACGGTCAGCTCGTCCAGTTCATAGCCCTTGTCAGGTTTCACGGTGATGGTCACGGTGTCGCCCTTGTCGGCCCGCTTGGGGCTGACGGTCACGGTACCGTGCTTGTCGGAGTCCACGCTGACGATGTAATCGCCGCTGGAGCTGCCGGAGC
>CAUWDA010000089.1:0-5790 GCA_963557075.1 uncultured Flavonifractor sp.
GCCGTTTTTGCCCCCAGTGTTCCGGCGGAAAAGATTGCCGCCCCTCCCGTTTACACGCTGGAGTGTTTGTGGTAAAATAACATGTTACAGAGAACGGGAGGGAAGTATGGTGACGTCCAACCCCTTTTTTGCCTACATCTCCAGGATGCGGTACATCAACCGCTGGGGACTCATGCGCAACACCTTTCAGGAGAATATTCAGGAGCACTCTCACATGGTGGCGGTGCTGGCTCACGCTCTGGCTGTGATCCGGCGGGATGTGTTCGGCGGGGAGGCCGACCCCGGCCTTGCGGCCATGGCCGCCCTGTACCACGACGCCCCCGAGATCCTCACCGGCGACCTACCCACCCCCATCAAGTACTACGACCCGGAGATCCGGGACGCCTACCGAAGGGTGGAGGAGTTCTCTGCCGGCAAGCTGCTGGACATGCTGCCGGAGGAGCTGCGTCCCGCGTTCTCCCCGCTGCTGCGGGAGGACTACGACCCGGAGACCCGGGCGCTGGTGAAGGCGGCGGACAAGCTGTCCGCCCATATCAAGTGTCTGGAGGAGCTGAAAGCGGGCAACAGCGAGTTTCAGGCGGCGGCCCGGCAGACGCTGGACGCCCTGACGGCCTGCGGCCTGCCGGAGGTGGACTATTTCCTGGAGCGCCTCCTCCCCGCCTTCAGCATGACCCTGGACGAGATGGGCCGGACCTGAGCCGGTTCCCGTTTCCATATCGAGAAATAAAGGAGTTAACAGCGATGAAAGCGATTGTCACTGTCCTGGGCAAGGACCGGGTGGGCATCATGTCCACCGTGTGCGCCCTGCTGGCCCAGCACAACGTCAATATCCTGGATATCAGCCAGACCATTTTGCAGGAGTACTTTACCATGGTCATGCTGGTGGACGTCTCGGCCTGCGACCTGCCCTTCGGCGACCTGGCCGCTCTGCTGGAGCAGGAGGGCAAGGACCGGGACCTGTCCATCCGCGCCCAGCGGGAGGACATCTTCAACGCCATGCACAGAATTTGAGGAAGCGCGGCGCCGCCGGCCGGCGGCGCCTGGACGTGCGTACCATTGCCCGCAGGGCTGACGCCCTGTGGGGACCCCATATTTGATTCCCTCGGGGTAAGTGAATTGCCCCTGCGGCAAGATTTTGGCCTTTGGCCAAAATGCTTGTACGCGCCACCCGGCGCGTCCCCGCTTTGCGGGTGCCAGCTCTGTGCCAGGAGGATATAAGCTTTGATCAACACCAACGAAATTTTTGATACCATCCACATGATCGACCAGCAGCACCTGGATGTGCGTACCATTACCATGGGCATCTCTCTGCTGGACTGCGCCGATGCCGATCCCAACGCCGCCTGCCGCAAGATCTACGACAAGATCACCCGTCAGGCCGAGCATCTGGTGGCCACCGGCGAGGCCATCGAGCGGGAGTTCGGGATCCCCATCGTCAACAAGCGGATCTCGGTGACCCCCATGGCCCTGGTGGCCGGGGCCTCTGAGACTGACAGCTATGTTCCCTTTGCCGTGGCCATGGACAGCGCCGCCAAGGCGGTGGGAGTCAACTTCATCGGCGGCTTCTCCGCGCTGGTGCAGAAGGGCGCCACCCGGGCCGACCGGAAGCTCATCGCCTCCATCCCCGAGGCCCTGGCCCGCACCGACCTGGTGTGCTCCAGCGTCAACGTGGGTTCCACCAGGGCGGGCATCAACATGGACGCTGTGGGGGTCATGGGCCGCACCATCAAGGAGTGCGCCCAGCTTACCGCCGACAAGGGCGGCTTCGGATGCGCCAAGCTGGTGGTGTTCTGCAACGCGGTGGAGGATAACCCCTTCATGGCCGGCGCTTTTCACGGCGTGGGCGAGCCGGACTGCATCATCAACGTGGGCGTGTCCGGCCCCGGCGTGGTGTGCCACGCCCTGAAGGATGTGAAGGGGCAGCCCTTCGATGTGGTGGCCGATACCATTAAAAAGACCGCCTTCCGGGTGACCCGGATGGGCCAGCTGGTGGCCCAGGAGGCCAGCCGCCGCCTGGGGGTGCCCTTCGGCATCGTGGATCTCTCCCTGGCCCCCACTCCCGCCATCGGCGACTCCGTGGCCCGCATTCTGGAGGAGATGGGCCTGGAGACCTGCGGCACCCACGGCACCACCGCCGCCCTGGCCCTGCTCAACGACGCGGTGAAGAAGGGCGGCGTCATGGCGTCCTCTCATGTGGGCGGCCTGTCCGGCGCCTTCATCCCCGTTAGTGAGGACGAGGGCATGATCGCCGCCGCCCGCTCCGGCGTGCTCCATCTGGACAAGCTGGAGGCCATGACCTGTGTGTGCTCCGTGGGCCTGGATATGATCGCCGTCCCCGGTGATACCTCCGCCGCCACCATCTCCGCCATCATCGCCGACGAGGCCGCCATCGGCATGGTCAACTCCAAGACCACCGCTGTACGCATCATCCCCGCCCCCGGCAAGGTGGTGGGGGACACCGTGGAGTTCGGCGGCCTGCTGGGTTCTGCCCCTGTCATGCCCGTCCATCCCCAGAGCGCCGAGGCCTTTGTGGCCCGGGGCGGTCGTATCCCGGCCCCCATGCAGAGCCTGAAGAACTAAGTCCAGGGGGGACGTTGTCCCCCCTAGATACAAAACCGCCGCGCCGCCTGGGCGGCACAACGGTTTTGATACCCCCCTCGCCTCCGCCCGCGGAGGCGGTTGCCCGCGTCCGGGCAAGCAGCGGTGTCCTGCGGCGAAGTGAATTCGCCTTCGGACGGCCTGCAATTCACACCCCACGTACCGGCCAATTGTTTTTATCTCCATGTTTTGTGCTCGCAAAAGGCCGCCCACGGGCGGCCTTTTTCAAAAGGAGGTCATTATCATGTCTGTTTGTCGTTCTGCCTGTCCCTATGACTGCCCTGACGGCTGCTCGCTGCTGGTAGAGACCGACGGCGCCGCTGTCACGTCCATCACCGGCGACCCTGCCAACCCCTACACCGACGGCTGGGTGTGCGCCAAGCTGCGCAATCTGCCCGAGGCCATCAACAGTCCGGACCGCATCCTCACCCCGCTGCGCCGCACAGGGCCCAAGGGCGCGGGGGAGTTTGAGCCCATCACCTGGGACCAGGCCATTGAGGAGATCGCGGCCCGCTGGAAGGACCTGATCGCCCAGTACGGCCCTGAGACCATCCTGCCCTATTCCTACGCGGGCACCATGGGCGTGGTCCACCGCAACTGCGGCGAGGGCTTTTTCAACGCCCTGGGGGCCAGCCGCCTCAAGCGGACCCTGTGCAGCTCCGGCAAGAGCGCCGGGTGGCAGAGCGTTATGGGCGGCGGCGCCTGCGACCTGTCCCCCTGGGACGTGGCCCACAGCGACCTGATCCTGCTGTGGTCGGTCAATGTTCCCGCCACCCGGGCCCACCTGGTCCCCATCCTGCGGAAGGCCAAGGAAAACGGAGCCAAAGTGATCCTTATCGACGTCTATGAAAACCCCTCCGCCGAGCTGGCCGACCAGACCATCCTGATCCAGCCGGGCAGCGACGGCGCGCTGGCCATGTCCATGCTCCAGGTGCTGTCGTCGGAGGGCCTCACCGATGAGGCGTGGCTGACAGAGCACGCCAACGGCTGGAGCGAGTTCCAGGCCACTCTGGACCCCTGGGACCCGGAGGAGACTCAGTTCGTGGTGGGCCTGCCCCCCGAGGTCATCCGGACCCTGGCCCTGGAGTACGGCAAAGCCAAAGCCCCCTGCATCGTGCTGGGCAGCGGCTTCTCCCGGGCGGGCAACGGCGGCGAGTCCACCCGGGCCATCACCGTCCTTCCCGCGGCGGTGGGCGCCTGGACCAAGCGGGGCGGCGGCACCTACGGCATCTGCTCCACCCCCGATCTGGTGGATAAATCCCTGCTCAGACGGCCCGACCTGGCGAAGGAGGGCGGCCGGGAGGTCAATATCAACCAGCTGGGGCCGGTGCTGGAGGGCAGACGGGTGCACACCCCCATTCACAGCCTCTTTGTGTACCACGCCAATCCGGCGGCAGTGACCTCCCACCAGAACTCCGTCCTCCGGGGGCTGGCCCGGGAGGACCTGTTCACCGTGGTCCATGAGCGGTACATGACCGACACCGCCAGATATGCCGACCTCATCCTGCCCGCTCCCTACATGGTGGAGGAGACCGACCTCTACACCCCCTACGGCTACCGGCAGATCCAGTACGCCCCGGCGGTGGTCCCCGCTCCCGGCCAGGTGAAGAGCAACTGGGAGGTATTCACCCTGCTGGCCGCCGCCATGGGCCTGGAGGACCCCTTCCGGGGGCTCACCCCGGAGGAGCTGTGCCGCAAGCTGGTGGAGGAGAGCCACGCCCTTACGGCGGAGGAGAAGGCGCGGGTGCTGGCCGGCGAGCCGGTGGTGCTGGATGCTCCCTTCCCCCTGCCCATCGGCACGGAGCAGAACAAACTCAATATGAACGACCCCATGATCAGCTGGTATCCGCCCTACGGCGGAGCCGACCCCTTCCATCTGGTGTGCGCCCCGGCGGTCCACACCCTCAACTCCTCCTTCAACGAGTCCCAGGCCCTGCAGGAGCTGCGGGGGGAGATGACGGTGCGCATGAATCAGGAGGATGCGGCCCGGCTGGGCCTGGCCCACGGGGACAAGGCGCTGTGCTGGAATGAGCTGGGGAAGATGACCTGCGCGGTGGCTCTGGACCGGGCTGTGGCCCCCATGACAGTGGTGGCCGAGGGGGTCTACTCCGGCGAAGGGACCGTCAACTGCCTGACCCACCCCCGGCTCTCCGACTGGGGAGAGGCCACCACCATGAACGACAACACGGTATGGGTGCGTAAGGCCTGAGACGCCAGCTTATTTTCCGGGAATTGGCTCTTTCCTCTGGTCAAAGCCCGGCCGCTGGTGTATGATAAAGATACTGGCCGATAAGGCCCTGTGAAACGAAAAAGGAGTGACGTCACCATGATTCAAATCGACACCTCCAATGCCCGTTCCTTTCTTCCGGAAAACTGGCTGACCAGCCGGTTGGACGCTCTGGAGAGCGCCCGGCAGAAGTTGGAGACCGGCAGCGGCGCCGGTGGCAGCTTTACCGGCTGGGTCCACCTGCCCCGGGACTATGATAAAGAGGAATTTGCCCGCATCCAGGCGGCGGCAGAGCGCATCCGCAGCGATTCCCAGGCCCTTGTGGTCATCGGCATCGGCGGTTCCTATCTGGGGGCCCGCGCCGTGGTGGAGCTGGTCAACTCCCCCAACTTCAACCTGACTCATAAGGACGGCCCCGCCATCTACTTCGCCGGCAACGGCCTGTCCACCGACGGTATGGCCGAGGTCATCGACCTGGTGAAGGACAAGGACTGGTCTATCAATGTGATCTCCAAGTCGGGTACCACCACCGAGCCTGCCGTGGCCTTCCGCATCTTTAAAAATCTGCTGGAGGAGAAGTATGGCAAGGAGGAGGCCCGCAAGCGCATCTATGCCACGACCGACGCCCACAAGGGGGCTCTGAAGGGCCTGGCCGACGCCGAGGGCTATGAGGAGTTCGTGGTGCCTGACGCCATCGGCGGCCGCTACAGTGTGCTCACCGCCGTGGGCCTGCTGCCCATCGCCTGCGCCGGCGTGGACATCACCGCCCTGATGGAGGGCGCCCGGGAGGCCATGGAGACCCTGGCGGTCCCCGGTGAGACCAACCCCGCCTGGCAGTATGCCGCTGCCCGCAATGCCCTGTACTGCGGCGGCAAGAAGGCGGAGATCCTGGTGGGCTACGAGCCCTCCTTCCGGTTCTTCGCCGAGTGGTGGAAGCAGCTCTATGGCGAGAGCGAGGGCAAGGA
>CAUWDA010000090.1:0-5732 GCA_963557075.1 uncultured Flavonifractor sp.
TATTTTTCTCATATTCCCCATTCTACTATAAAATCTTTATTTTGGACACTCCCCGTACATCCTCCCTATTCCATTTTGGCTGACGAATCCCAACACTGTCGAGTTCACTCCATATTGATGGCGGTATAAAAATATGGTAAAGTAAAATAGAACAATAACCTTGAGTTTGGCAAAGGAGTGTGATTGTATGAAAGATCATTACATCTCCACCAAAAGTATTTATATCGCGTGGGTACTCGCCTTAACAATAAGTTATTGGTTTTTTATTGCCGTTGTTTTATTTGTCATCCGGTATGAGGTTTTCAGCTCTAAAGTGTTACGCTGTCCAAATTGCAACAGAGCATATTCGTTGATCAGGCTCACATCTGCAATAAATCATCCCTGCCAATGTAATTGCGGCAACCGTATAGCAATACACAAGTAAGTAAATCCCGGTTTATCAGGCTGGTCGCGTAAAAAAGCACCTCCCTTCGTCAAAGCGACGGAGGGAGGTGCTTTCTTGTTCAAATCAGTTCAAAGGGTATAAAGGAAGCATACATCGGCGGCACGGCCTTTTCTCCGGGTCACGGCAACGTCCGGCCGCAGCATACGCCCCTCACAGCTTATGGACGAAGAGGGCCCGGATGGCATTGAGGACCGCCAGCACCGTCACACCCACATCGGCAAAGACAGCCAGCCACATATTGGCGAAGCCGGCCGCCCCCAGGGCCAGGCAGGCAAACTTGACAACGAGGGCAAAGACGATGTTCTGATAGACGATCCCGATGCACTTGCGGGAGATCTTGATGGCCTTGGCGATCTTCAGCGGGTCGTCGTCCATCAGCACCACGTCGGCGGCCTCGATGGCGGCGTCGGAGCCCATGGCCCCCATGGCGATGCCGACGTCCGCCCGGGCCAGCACAGGGGCGTCGTTGACGCCGTCTCCCACAAAAGCCACCTTCTCCTTCTCTCCCCTGCGCTCCAGCAGGTCCTCCACCTTGGACACCTTGTCGGCGGGCAGCAGCTCGCTGTACACCTGGTCCACGCCCAGCTGGGAGGCTACCGCCCGCGCCACAGGCTCGGCGTCGCCGGTGAGCATAACGGTCTGCTTCACCCCCGCGGCCCGCAGCTGCTGAATAGCCGCCTGGGCATGCTCCTTCACCACGTCGGAAATAACGATGTGTCCCGCATAGGTCCCGTCCACCGCCATGTGGATGATGGTACCCGTCTGGCGGCAGGGAACGGGTGTGATGCCCAGCCGCTCCATCAGCCTGCCGTTGCCGGCGGCCACCGGAACGCCGTCCACCCTGGCGGTGACGCCGTTGCCGCTGATCTCCTGAATGTCGGTGACCCGGCTGCGGTCGATCTCCCGTCCATAGGCCCGCTGGAGACTCTTGCTGATGGGGTGGGAGGAGGCGCTCTCCGCCAGGGCGGCGTACTCCAGCAGCTGCTCCTGGCTCATCTGGTTATGGTGGACGCCATTGACTTCAAACACGCCCCGGGTGAGGGTGCCCGTCTTGTCAAAGACCACACACCGGACCTTGGAGAGGGTCTCCAGATAGTTGGAGCCCTTGATGAGCACCCCCTCCTTGCCGGCCCCGCCCAGGCCGGCAAAGAAGCTCAGGGGGATGCTGATGACCAGAGCGCAGGGGCAGCTGATGACCAGGAAGGTGAGCGCCCGGTAGATCCAGGTGCTCCACCCCGGCGCCAGCCCCAGAAACATCGTCCGCACCAGCGGGGGCAGCAGGGCAAGGGCAAGGGCGGCGCAGCAGACCGCCGGGGTGTAGACCCGGGCGAATCTGGCAATAAAGTGCTCAGACTTGGACTTACGGGAGGAGGCGTTCTCCACCAGATCCAGGATCTTTGAGACGGTAGACTCCCCAAAGTCCCTGGTGGTGCGGATCTTCAGCACGCCGGTCATATTGATGCAGCCGCTGACGACCTCTTCCCCCGCCTGGATCTCCCGGGGCAGGCTCTCGCCGGTGAGGGCGCTGGTGTTCAGGGTGGAGTTCCCCTCCACCACCTGGCCGTCCAGTGGGACCTTCTCGCCGGGCTGGACAACGATGACGCTGCCCACGGCCACCTCCTCCGGGTCCACCTGCTCCAGCTTGCCGTCCCGCTCCACATTTGCATAATCCGGACGGATGTCCATCAGGGCGCTGATGTTCCTCCGGCTCTTGCCCACGGCGCAGCGCTGAAACAGCTCCCCCACCTGATAAAACAGCATCACCGCAATGGCCTCGGTGTAGTCGCCGCTGCGGGAATAGATGGCCAGGGCAAAGGCGCCGATGGTGGCCACCGCCATCAGGAAGTTCTCGTCAAAGACCTGCCGGTTCCAGATCCCCCTGCCCGCCTTTCTCAGGACGTCGGCGCCGATCAGCAGATAGGTCAGCAGGTACAGCGCCAGCCGGAGGGGCCCCTCCACCGGGAGCCCACCCAGAACGACCATCAGGATCGACGTCAGGATGATCCGGGCGAGCATTTTCTTCTGTTTTTTGTTCATGGGCATATCCCTCCAGGTTTGTCTCCAGGACAAGGTGTATCATTGGTCCGTTTCCCGCAAAAGCGCCCCGCGATCACCGGGCGCGCCCTTTGCCGCCCTTACAGCTCGATCTCACAGTCAGGCTCCACCTTTCTGCACGCCTTCAGGACATTTTTCATCACGGCCTTGGGGTCCTCCCCCGGCCCGAACTCCACCGTCATCTTCTGGGTCATGAAGTTGACCGCGGCGTCGGCAACACCGGCGGTCTTTTTCGCCGCGTCCTCCATCAGGTTGGCGCAGTTGGCGCAGTCCACTTCGATCCGATAAGTCTTTTTCATCTCATATTCTCCTTCCGTCAATTAAAAGTTTGTTTAATCGTTTGTGCTTATACTATACGAACCGACCAGCCGAATGTCAACCGCTTCCGCTCATTTCTTTCTGATTTCAGAAAAAATATTTCCGATTGCCGAAATGGGGGGCCGCAGCCGTACAGACGAAAAGCGGCGTTTTCAAGCACAGGAAGCTGTGGTATACTGAAACACACAGAAAGGAGGGATCTCCATGCCGTCTGTTCCTGTTTCCCGCGGAGATACCACGGCGGAGCACCCCGGAGGAATGCCGCAGCTGGAAGATTTTCAAACGGTCTCCGTCCTCTTCAAGCAGCTCAGCGACGCCAGCCGCCTGCGCATCTTCTGGCTGCTCTGCCACTGCGAGGCCTGCGGCACCGAGCTGGCCGCCATGGTGGACATGACGCCCCCGGCGGTGTCCCACCACCTGCGGCTGCTGCGCTCCAGCCATCTCCTGGTCAGCCGCCGGGAGGGCAAAGAGGTCTACTATCGGGCCGCCGACACCGTCCAGGCCCAGGCTCTCCACCGCATGATCGAAAAGATGGTTGAGATCTCCTGTCCCAGAGACGCGGCAGGTGACCGCCATGGATAAAAGCCCTTTTCAGACGCCGAAGCGGCTGCTGGAGCAGTCGGGCAAGGGGACGCTGCGGCGCGTCTCCCTCTTCCCCGGCGTGGAGCTGTCCCGGACCCTGCTCTGCTCCGAGCAGATCTTCCTGGAGCACGAGGCCCTGTCCGGTATTCTGGAGGTCAACCACTGCCGCAGCGGGCGGATCGGCTGGACCATGGCGGGGGGAACCTCCATCTATCTGGGCCCCGGAGACCTGGGTATCCACACCATGGACTGCTGCGCCGTGTCCACCATCAGCCTGCCCCTGGGCCACTACGAGGGCATCACCGTGGCGCTGGACCTGGAGCGGCTGGCCCGGGAGCCCCTCCCCTTTTTGCGGGAGGCCGGGGTGGACCCCGGCGCGCTTCTGCACAAATTCCGCTCCAGCGGCGCGCCGCTGGCCCTGCCCGCCGCCCCGGAGATCGCCCACATCTTTGACCCCCTCTACTCCGCTTCGGAGCGGCTGCGCCTCCCCTATTACCGGCTCAAGGCCCTGGAGCTGCTGCTCTTTCTGGAGGAGCTGGTCCCGGAACGGGAGCCGCAGCTGGGACAGTACCACGCCAAACAGGTGGAGGTCATCAAGGAGATCCACGCGCTGCTGACCGCCGACCTGCGGCAGCGGCACACCATTGAGGAGCTGTCCCGGAAATATCTCATCAACACCGCCACCCTCAAGGCTGTCTTCAAGGCGGTGTACAGCCAGCCCATCGGGGCCTATATGAAGGAGTTCCGCCTCCGCCGCGCCATGGATCTGCTGCGGGAGAGCGACAGGAGCATCGCTGAGATCGGGGCCCAGGTGGGCTACGAAAGTCAGGGCAACTTCGCCGAGGCCTTCAAGGCCCTGACCCACCTCTCCCCCTCCGCCTACCGCAGAGCCTGTCAAAACACAGCCGAAACGGACGGCGCCGTCCCTCCCCTGGCAAAAGGGAGCCACCATACCGCAGATGGTACGCAGCAAACAGAGTGAGGGGGTATGTATGGGATATGATGTGAGTTTTCACCCCATCCCGCCGGACGAAATGGGCCCCTGGTACTTTAGAGGTTTTTCTATGGAAGGAAACCCGGGGCAGTTTCTGACTGCTCTGTTCAAATACAAAAAATTGATCTTGTCCGAAGAAGAGAACACATCCGCCGGCGGATGTGGCGTCTTTCTTGCGGCCTTTTACGCCCTGCGTCAGCCTGTCCAAACGGCAGTACCTCGCAGGGCCTTTTTCTAGCTTCCAAAAAGCGGTCTCTTTAAAGAAGAAAAGACCGCCGGAGAGTTCTCCAACTGCGTTTGGGGAGTTTATTGAGAGAAAGACGGATGAAAGGAATGTGTGGGCGCATGAGCCGAATCGTCGACGAACCCTACTTTACATACAGCGCATACAACGCCCTGACCTCCGGCATCCAGGTGAAATGCCCCAAGTGCCACGGCGCGGGGGTGGTGACAGCGGATGATGACAACGCCTGCTTCCGGTGCCTGAGCTGTGGCCATCGGGAGACCCGCGACCGGACGGTCTACCGCTATGATGTCCATAACCAGTGCAAAAACTGCGGCAGGTACTACCGGGTGGATATTGAAGAGGAATCAAAGCAGCACTTTCCTGTTCTCCATGTGGCCTGCCCCTATTGCGGGGCAACCATGCCGGGAGAAGTCCACAAGACGGCGGAGGCTTTCTCCTACGCCGCCGAGATTCAGGGCGGCAAGGACCCCTGGTTCGGCCTGGAGCTGTGGTTTTTGACCTCCTTCCAGGGCAAGCCGGTCTGGGCCCTCAACCGGGAGCATCTGGCCTATCTGATCGACTATCTCAGCGCCGATCTGAGGGAAAAGCCGATGGGAAGAGCGAAAAAGACTCAGGCCGACCATCTCCCCACCTTTATGAAAACCGCGAAAAACCGGGAGCGGATCGTGAAACTGCTGAAGAAATTACAAGAGAAATGAGGACAAACCTTATGGCACTACAAGATAAGAAAATCATGCCTCCCCCTTGGCTGGCCCACCGGGAGATCGAGCGATACTCCATTGGCTGGCGCATGGGCTATGGGGAGGATTACATAGACCGATTTGGCGATTGGCTGGACACCCTCTCCCCGGAGGAGCGGACGGAATACCGCACTCTCTTTCCCGAGCCAGTGACCTGGAAGGGCTGGTGGGATGACGAGGACAGCAGCGAGGTGCTGGAGCATGGTGACTTCTTGGTGGATGCGTGGCAGCCGGAGGGCCAGTCCAAGTACACCCGCCAGTGGCTCCAGCAGGAGTTTGCTGCGGGGAGAACGCGAGAGCTGTGCCTGTTCTGGGGCCATCAGCCATCCGAGGACGGCCAGCTGACAAAAA
>CAUWDA010000091.1:0-5727 GCA_963557075.1 uncultured Flavonifractor sp.
ATCCCCATGCTGGTGGCCACCGGCTGCGGCGTCCCCGGCATCATGGCCTCCCGCACCATCGAGCAGGACCGGGACCGGAAAATGACCATTATGACCACCGGCTTCATCCCCTGCGGCGCGAAAATGCCTATCATCGCCCTGTTTGCCGGGGCCCTGTTCGGCAAGTCCGCCTGGGTGGCTGTGTCTGCCTACTTCATTGGGGTGGCGGCGGTGGTGCTCTCCGGTATCATCCTGAAAAAAACCAGGCTGTTCGCCGGCGACCCCGCCCCCTTCGTCATGGAGCTGCCCGCCTACCACGCCCCCTCCGGCACCAATGTGCTGCGGGCTATGTGGGAGCGGGGCTGGTCCTTCATCAAGCGGGCAGGTACCGTTATCCTGCTGTCCTCCGTCATCCTGTGGTTCCTCCAGGGCTTCGGCTTCACGGAAGGCGGCTTCGGTATGGTGGCCGACAACAACGATTCCCTGCTGGCCGCCGTGGGACATGGCGTGGCCTTCCTCTTCGCCCCCCTGGGCTTTGGCACCTGGCAGGCTGCGGTGGCGACCGTTACCGGTCTGATCGCCAAGGAGGAGGTGGTGTCCACCTTCGGCGTGCTCTTCCAGGGGAACCTGACTGCGGAGATGGCCGCCCACTTTACCCCCATCGCCGCCTACTCCTTTATGATCTTCAACCTGCTGTGCGCCCCCTGCTTTGCCGCCATGGGCGCCATTAAGCGGGAGATGAACAGCCCCAAGTGGACCCTGGCCGCCATCGGCTATATGTGCGGCTTTGCCTATGTGGCCTCCCTCATCGTCTACCAGCTGGGCGGCCTGATGATGGGTATGGTGCCCTTCGGTGTGGGCACGGTGGCGGCGCTGATCTGCCTGGCAGGGCTGATCTGGCTGCTGGCCCGCCGGAACAAGCGGGAGAACACCGGCGAGACCCTGCGGGCCGTCACGGCGGCCCGGTAAAGAAAATATCTTTGTAAATCAGGAAAGGAGCGTCCTATGCTACCCGATCTGCTCATTGGACTGGCCATTGCGGCCGTCTGCGGCGCCATCGCGGCCCGCGGCATCTATAACCGGAGGCACGGCAGGCACAGCTGCTCCTGCGGAGGTTCCTGCGACAGCTGCGGATGCTCCGGCGCGTGCCACCGTGGACAGGAAAGAAACCCCCATGCGTAGGAAGGAGCCGGATATGGAACTGACCAACACCAATCTCCGCTATCTGCTGGCCATTTACGACCTGTCCAGGGTGCGGCTGGAGGTGTCCTCCAAGGATATCGCCCAGCTGCTGGCCGTCTCCCGGGCGTCGGTCACCAGTATGATGACCAGCCTGATCGACAAGCGCCTGGTGGACAAGGAGCGCTACGGCAAGATCCACCTGACCGGCCCGGGACTGACCCTGGCCCGGGCGCTGTCCGGACAGGCCGACCAGCTGGCCCTGGACCTCCGGGCCAGGATGGACCTGTCCGGGGAGGAGGCACGGAGGGCGGCCTGTGCCGCCGTGTGTCAGCTGCCCCGCCGCTGCTTCGGGTCCGGCTGGCTGGACGCTGTGCCGGCCTGACAAATACAGTTCCCCTCTCTGCCGCCGCCCGCCGGAGTTTCCGGCGGGCGGCGGCATTGCTGTGCTTGAAATTCATTTTAAGAATTGGGAACCATTGCACTGGACATTTCGTCCAAAATAAGAGATAATGATGGACATAAATTGGAGTGAAGTAAACCACTGAAGTTTTGGAAGGAGCGATATGAACATGAAGTGGATGCGAAAGAGCCTGATGCGGCTGCTGTCCGCGGGCACCTGTCTGGCCCTGGTGGCCGGTATGCTGCCGGCTGCTCTGGCGGCCAGACCGGATACGAGCTATGAGGTGGAGTCCGACGAGGTCCTGAAGATCGACGATGAGGAGTTCAACGACTACTGCAAATACTGGACAGATGGCGAGACGATGGACTACATCGTGTTTACCGACCTGCCCTCTTCCCGGGAAGGCACCCTCTACTACGAGGATGATTCCAGAGGGAATCAGGTTCGGGTCCGTGAGGGGCGAAAGATCGATTATAATGAGTTCTATGCGCTGGTTTTTGAACCCAATGAGGATTTTGAGGGTACCGTCTACATCCCCTTTGAGGGCGAGTCGACGGGTGACCGCTGGAATTCCGGCACAGATTATGACGGCGAGCTGGAGATCGAGGTGACTGCCGCCCGGGGGTCCTCTTCCTCCTCTGACGGTCTGCTGACTTATGAGATCGACGTGAACGAAACACTGGATCTGAGCAAGGCCGACTTTGATGAGTACTGCAAGAAGGAGACGCCTGCGGGCTATAAGGTCGGCTACATTGAATTTACCAATCTGCCCTCTCGCCGGGAAGGCACACTCTATTATAATTATGGCCGGCAGTCTGAAGAAAAGGTAGCGGAGGGTGATCGCTATTCCGCCAATGCGATCAATGACCTGACCTTTGTGCCCGCAGACGACTATGAGGGCACGGTCACCCTGACCTTCGAGGGCAAGACCTCGGACAGCAAAGAGTGGATCGAGGATGATCTGGTCATCCATGTAGGGGATAACGGTTCCTCCGCCGAGGGCGACGTGACCTATGATGTGGACAAGAACGACACTGTGGATCTGGACGTGGACGACTTTGACCAGTATGTCAGCGACGAGACGCCCCGCGGCACTGCGGTGGACTACATCAAGTTTACCGATCTGCCTTCCTCCAGAAAGGGTACGCTCTACTACGACTACGGTACCCGGAATGAAAAGGAGGCGGAGGAGGGGACCCGCTATGAGTCTGACGATATTGACAGCCTGACCTTCGTGCCTGCCAGAAACTTTGAGGGCACTGTGACCCTGCCTTTTGAGGGAAAATCGAACAAAAATGAGAGCTTCACCGGCGACCTGGTGATCCGGGTGGGCGAGGCCGCCAGCGGCGGCAGCACCACCATCGAGCTGCAGGTCAGCAGCGGCGGCAGCGTGAACTTCTCCGCCACCAACTTCAACAACGCCTGCGTCAAGGCCACCGGCTCCAACCTGGACTATGTGAGCTTCCAGTATGACCCGGGCCGGAGCGGCATCCTGTACCACAAGTACAACCAGTCCGGCCAGAGCGCCGTGGGTGACGAGAGGTACTACCGCAGCGGCAGACCCAGCCTGGACGACGTGACCTTCGTCACCAGCACCGGGACGGGCACCAGCGTCACCATCCCCTTCCGGGGCAAGGCGGACAGCGGCAGAGCCTTCAACGGTCAGGTGAAGATCAGCGTGGCGACCGTGGAGGAGCCCGCCGTGATCCGCTACACCAGCAACGGCAAGGCGGTGAATTTCAGTGCCGTGGACTTCGTGACGGCCTGCGCCACCAGCCGGGGCCAGCTGCTGACCTCCGTCCGGTTCCTCTCTCCCGTCACCACCGGCGGCCAGCTCTACTACGGCTTTGAGAGCCCCGCCAAGTATCAGGGCAAGGTGAGCGCCGGGCTGCAGTATTCCCTGGTGGGCAGCTATCAGCTGAACCAGGTGTCCTTCCTGCCCAAGGCGGGCTATACCGGTCAGGTGAACATCCCCTACCTGGGCACCGACGCCGCCGGTATCACCTTCAGCGGCACCGTCAACGTGACGGTCACCGCTCCCACTGCCAGCCGCTTCAAGGATATGAGCGGCTACAGCTGGGCCGTTCCCGCCGTGGAGTTCCTGGCGGAGTACGGCGTCACCACCGGCTCCGGCTCCGGGGCCACCTACAGCCCCCTGACCAAGATGAGCCGGGGCGACTACATCCTGATGCTGTGCCGGGCCTTCGGCCTCAACTCCACCCAGACGGCCAGCTTCTCCGACGTGCCCGCCAACAGCTACTACGCCAAGGCTCTGGCTACCGCCAAGTCCTTTGGCATCGCCACCGCCGACGCCAGCGGCAAGTTCCGGCCCAAGGAGGCGGTGACCCGTGAGGACGCCATGCTCTTCCTGTACCGGACCATGAAGGCGGCCAACCGGCCCGCCGCCGAGGCCGGTGATACTGTGCTGGCCCGCTTCCCGGACAATGCCTCCATCACCGCCAGCAACCGGAGCGCCGTGGCTGCCATGGTGCAGGCCGGCGTGATCCAGGGCAACGACCAGGGCAAGCTCGCTCCCAAGAGCACCCTGACCCGGGCCGAGATGGCCACTATCCTCTACCGCGCACTGACGCTGTAACCGCATAAACAGACCGGGGGGCTGCCGCAAAAGATCGCGGCAGCCCCCTTTTTTGTGCAAAATATGCCGGGTGGGAGGCTTGATAAAGAGGGATGGGGTATGATATAGTAACATGGTATCGTTATCGGCTGCATCCGCGGGGGTGTGGTCGTTTTTTGAGATGAGAGCGGGAGGCGCATATCCTTTGTTTGACGGACTGATCTTTGATCTGGACGGGACCCTGTGGGACTCGGTGGACGGCATCTGCCTGTCCTGGAACCGGGTGCTGGCCCGGCGGGCGCCCCGGATGGCGGGGACGGTGACCCGGGAGCGGATCACCAGCTGCATGGGGATGCTGCTGCCCGATATCGTGCGGAAGCTGGCCCCCGACCTCCGGGAGGAGGAGCTGGCCCCTCTGCTGGATGAGCTGCTGGAGGAGGAGAACGCCTATGTGGCGGCCCACGGCGGCCTGCTCTACAAGGGCGTGGAGGTGACGCTGGAGCGGCTGTCACGGGCCTATCCTCTGTTTATCGTCAGCAACTGCCAGGACGGGTACATCGAGGCCTTCTTCCAGGCCCACGGCCTGGGGCGGTTCTTCCGGGACTATGAAAACCCCGGCCGCACCGGCAAGCCCAAGGGGGAGAACATCGCCCTGCTGGCGGAACGCAACGGCCTGAAAAAGCCCCTGTACATCGGGGACACCCAGGGGGACTGCAACGCCGCCGCCCAGGCGGGGGTGCCCTTTCTCCACGCCGCCTACGGCTTTGGGCGCATTGACCACGAGGTGCCTTATGTGAACACCTTTGGGGAGATCCCGGCAGCGGTGGAGCGGCTCGGCTCGCCGTAAGAGGAAGCGGGGCGATGTGGGCATCGCCCCCCTACGATAGAACAGACGTAGGGGCGGATGCCTACATCCGCCCGTATCCCTGTGATATTATTACAAGGAGGATATCACCTTGTCACAATATGAATCTGAAATCAAGCGGCGCAGGACCTTTGCCATCATCCTCCCATAAAGCCCCTTCGGGGCCGTATGGGCCCCAAGTGATTTTACATCCTCGGGCGGAATGGATCCGCCCTGCGGCAAGGTTTTCGCCAGAGGCGAAAACGCTTGGACGCGCCAAAAAGCGCGAGGGCTGATGATGGCTCCGCGCCCTGCTATCTGGAGGTTGCTCAATATGTCACAATATGAATCTGAAATCAAGCGGCGCAGGACTTTTGCCATCATCAGCCACCCTGACGCCGGTAAGACGACCCTGACAGAAAAGTTCCTGCTTTACGGCGGAGCCATTGCCCAGGCCGGTCAGGTCAAGGGCAAGAAGAACACCCGGGCCGCCACCTCGGACTGGATGGAGATCGAGAAGCAGCGCGGCATTTCCGTCACCTCCTCCGTCATGCAGTTCCAGTATGACGGCTACTGCATCAACATTCTGGACACCCCCGGCCACCAGGACTTCTCCGAGGACACCTACCGCACCCTGATGGCCGCCGACTCCGCCGTCATGGTCATCGACGCCGCCAAGGGCGTGGAGGCCCAGACCCGGAAGCTGTTCAAGGTGTGCGCCATGCGGGACATCCCCATCTTCACCTT
>CAUWDA010000092.1:0-5618 GCA_963557075.1 uncultured Flavonifractor sp.
TGGAAGATATTCAAAAGCGAATCCAAAATATCTAAAGTGTTGGGTTATCACAAAACCGCCTCAAAACGGATGTTTTGAGGCGGTTTTCATCATTTTTAAGCAATGATTTACTTGACATTCTACACAAATGCAATCTCAAATGTGGTCAACGCACTTTTTCGGATTCATTTTAAATTTTCGCTATAAAGATGATTTCTTGCCTGCCTCCGTCACGATTCGTTTCGAAAAGAGGCAAAGGCAAGCTGCATAGATTTTGAAATATGTGGCCATGACCACCCATTCACAGCCGCCGCACACGGCAGAATCCTTATCTTTGACTGTGCCAACGCACTAAGAGACAGGTATTAAATTGCCTAACTATCTCGCTTGAAAATTTCCTATTATCCTGGAAATAGTTGCTGTTACAGCGCATTTCCCGTTTCTTGATTTTAGCTTGCCGCCTCCTGACCACATGTTTGCCCACAGACAGCGAAAACCGGCCCACCGGGGATTGAATCCCTGATGGGCCGGTAGCTTTGTCCCAGCCGGTCTTTTGGTTTCAGCGTTTTCTGGGTTTAAAGGTAATCATAGCATACTACGTTCAGATGCAGGTAATATCTTCTATCGCATCTACTTTGGCGGTATCCTTTATTTTCCTTGTTGCTTGATCTGCAAAGGAGAAAACGCTACCACTTTGGGTGGTATCAATGTACCGACAGGTAAATCGAGCAAGTATTCAATTTCTTCCGGTTTTATGCTTAAATTGTAATTGGACGATAACTCCTCCATAAACTCTCTACGACTAAAGACACCCTCTTGCAAAAGCATGATTATTGAGGTTTTTAACAGTGAAGGACTTGCCGTAATTAACACATCATCTAAAGGCTCTTCTTTGCGTTGGCCACGTCTCTGCATTATTTTGATTAGAGATTGATACTCATCCATTGTCATAACACCTAAGTCCCTTGCTCTACGAATCATGGCCGCGATGGAGACTCGCCATTTTTTCTTCAATTGTTTGTAGTACACAAGGGCCTTGGAGCCAGAAGGGGCACGGAGCGCATCTTGTTTAAAGGATATTTCAGGTAACAAAAATGCTGCAGCAAAATCGTTTGCTTGCTGTTCTCTCTGTTTAAACTCTTCCTTAGTATAGTTTTCGATCTCATCACTCCATTCATGAAGGCAGATATGACCGAGCTCATGAGCAATGTCAAAATGAATTCTTGACGCAGAGGTTTTGTTATTAGAGTATGCAATTAAATAGGTTGGGTTATCTCCAATATCTATAAATTGGCTAAATGTGTCAACATCATCGGTACTTGTAGAAAATGATGTTACCAAAATGCCGTGCTGTTCCACAACCGTAATCAAATTTTCTACCGGGCCATAGCCAAGATCCCATGCATTTCTGAGCGCAGTGGCTGCCTCCTCTGGAGTTGTCTCTTCAACTAAGCATAGAGGTTCATACCGCGGAAATTCGATGTAATCTTGAAGCAATGAATATATCTGTGCCAGAAACTCCATCTTAACAACCTGTTCAGTACGATATTTCTTGCTGGTGGTAAGCAACGACCTGAAATATATAGTGCTTGTTGGTATGGGTTCTGGATGCTCGTAAAAAAAGTCGACAGGAAAATCCAATTCACGAGAGATAAGTTCCACAATTTTCGAATCAGCAGGTTGACTCTTACAAATCTCGTACATAGATAGCGTTTGCCGTTGACAACCCACTCGTTCTGCCAGTTCAGCAACCTTCAATCCTCTATATATTCTCGCTTTTTTTAAGCGTTCTCCATTAAACTGAGATTTCATATTGGACGACGCTCCTATTCATTAAATTAACTTTGCGCCTCGATTTCTTGGGTTCCTTTCCTCTGAAGTCCATTTTTCTTTCTTGCAATAGCTTTTGATTTAAGTTTAAGACCTCTATTGGGCTGGTTCCCAGGAGCATCGGAATGAGCAACTTTCTCAACTACAACACTAACATTAGTCGAAATATACTCCGACCAATCTTGAGAACCATCTTGCGCAATATCAAGGTTGGGTGTCACTTTGACTGCTCGAATATGTGATAACTGGTAACCGGTCGTTTCAAACAAAACCAAAACATGATTCTGCACAACAGGTATCTCGTCTTCCAAATCGTGCAACAGAGTTTGGATTAATTGAGGAAGCCTATTCTCATCAGAAAAAGTGTGAGGATATAATTCTATCTGCTGCTGATCCGCTAATAACTCTTTGTTAAACTGTCTTGTCAACATATCCAGATAATGCATATGACTCCGACGCCGTTGAAACCTACGAAGTTCAGCAAATCTTTTTTCACGCATAAACGTGAGAATACATTGAGTTGTTTTATCAAACACAACGAGCATTTGCCAAGGGCCTCTATGCGCATCCGCAATGGTGCAATCCTCAGTTTCAAGTTCCCGAGCAAGATTTGTGTTCAATAAATCCCAAATTCGTGTGGGAACGCTATTGGTTGTCCGCAGACTGTGATTTTGAATATCCGCAAGGATATCATCCTTTACTGCATCTTCAACACATTTGACTATTTTGGCTCGTACCTCAGTGGGAAAGCAAATATTGTTGGTGCGCATAAAGCACCTCCTTTGTTGTTTTGACGCCATTATAGGTTTTTCCATAAAAAATGTCAAGATAGTTTTCCCAATTTTTCGGTTTCCTAATAAATGCTTTCCCTGATGCGCAAATATTTTTAGTCTCAGTTTGCCTTTCGGCTCCACCGCTTCCTCGCTTGGAAGGTGGTCATCGTTCGCTCTTTCGGCTTTTCTTCCTGTTCCACGACCTCCGCCTTGGCGATGCCCTGGTCAATCCTCACTGCCGCCCACTGCCGCATCTCGTCGGTGATGCGGGAATAGGTGTTCAGCGTGGTAGCACTGGATACATGTCCCAGGATGGTGGATAGAGTTTTGATGTCCATGCCGTAGGCCAGAGCGTTGGTAGCAAAGGTGTGTCGGAGGTCATGAAACCTGACTCTCTCGCACCCGGCGTGGTCCAGAAGCCTGTGCAATCTCTGGTGTACCACAGAGGGCCGCAGCGGCATGTCTTCTTTCTTGGGAGATGGGAACAGCCACCGGGAATCTACCCTGTCCCGGTATGCCCGCATTACCTTCAGTACGGATTGCGGAAGGATCAGGGTGCGGACCGCCGCTTTTGTTTTCGGCTCGCTGACCACTAACTCCGAACCCACAATGTTTACTTGTTTATTGATCCGCAGTTCCCCGGTATTCAGATCCAGATTATCCCACTGAAGGGCCATCAGTTCTCCCAGCCGAAGCCCCGTCGCAAATTCCAGAAGGAACAACTCATAGTAGTTTTCTTCTTTTGCCTGGATCAAAAGCCGCTGCATGGCCTCCCTTGAGAGTATCTTCATCTCCTCATGCTTGAGGGCGGGCAGCTTACAGCCATCGGCGGGGTTGCGGGCGATCAGCCTGTCCGCCACCGCTTTCTCCAATGCCCGGTGGCACAGGCTGTGGCAGTTGACCACCTGGCTGTCCGCAAGGTCGCTTTCTGAATTGCCGTCTGTTTTCATCCAAGTACAGAACTGCTGAATATCATTGGTCGTCAGTTTATTCAGAGGGATATGGCCCAGCCGAGGGCAGATGTACAACCGAATGTAGCCCTCGTAGATCCTCTGGGTATTGGGCCGCACGACCGGTTTGCTGTGGTTCTCATACCAGAAGTCCAGCCAATCCCCGAAGTGCATATCTGCCTTGACCTTGGTAGGCGTAGACGGCGTGACCGTCTCTTTTAGCGCTTTCAGCTTTTCTATACACTCCGCTTTCGTTTTCGCGAGAACATTTTTGGTTTTAGGCACCCCTTAATCATCATATCCAATGACCACCCGACCCTCCCAGCGGCCATCTTTCCTCAGACGGACGGTGCCTTCGCCGCTCTTGCGTTTTCTTCCCACAGTTTCAACTCCTCTCCAAAGATGTCTATCAGGAATGTTTCCACGATCTCAGCCGCTCGCTTTTGCATATCGCCGGTGGTATGAGTATAGGTGTCCAGGGTGAACGCCGCTCTCGTATGCCCAAGAATACCGGACAGGGTCTTGATATCCACTCCGCTGGCCAGGGCATGAGTCGCGAACGTGTGGCGCAGGTCGTGAAATCGAAGGTCAGGCAGCCCCGCCTGCTTGAGCAGGACTTTCGTCCGTTCATAGGCTGCACTTGGCCGGGTTGGCTGTTCCGGCTTCAGCGGATCAGAGAATATCCATTCTGTCATTGAGGACCTTTTCCGTTCCCTGAGAAGCTCCGCTGTGCTGGGAGGTAGAAGGATAGTTCTGGTTCCGGCAGCGGTCTTGGTGTCCCAAGGTGTCAGCTTGCCGCCGCGCTCCTCATGGATGGTGCGGCGGATCTTGAGGGTACCGTCCGCCTCATCGAAGTCTGCCCACTGGAGGCCGCATATCTCGCCACGGCGCAGGCCGGTGGTCAGTTCCGTATAGAAGAAGTCGTACCAGACGGCATCCTGCCGGACTGTCTCCATAAATTGATCCAGCTGCGCATCCGTCAGCACCTTCTTGGGCTTGTAGCTGAACTTTGGAGCTTCGATCTCCTCGGTGGGATTCCTCGGAATGATGCTTGCCTGCTGCGCTGCCCCCAGTGCTTCGTGGAGCATGGAATGGATGCCCCGGATAGTGCCGCTGGACAGCCCCTCGCCGGTATTCCGGTTCCCTCGCTTCGCCAGCGTTTCATACAGCCTTTGGATGTCTTTCCCTTTGACCTGGGAGATGGGCTTGTCCCCCAGATAAGGCTTGATGTGCCGGTCCACTGTACCCTGATACCGGGTCATGGTGTTGGGCCGGATGGTCCCGGCAATGTCCTCCAGCCACTGGTCCAGCCATTCTCCCAGAGTCATCCTGCTCCGTTCGGTCAGGTCTACCCCTTGATAGAAGTCGATGTGTTGTCGGAGCTTTGCAGTCAGTTCCTTTTGGGTGTCGGCATAGATGTATCGGAAGATGGGAGCGCCGTTTTCTTTGTGTCCCACCATGATGCGGCCTTCCCAGCGGCCATCTTCCCGCTTGCGGACCATGCCGTCACCGGACGGCCTTCGCTTTGCCATGTTCTTGCTCACCTCCGAGGTTTCTATCTTTGATTTGCATCGCAGGACTTGCGTGGCCTACCGGATGGATGGGAACCTATGAGGCTCTGCCACCCATTGGAACAGCACCGCACCGCACCGCACCGCAGCGGCGGCAGATCAGACAGCGCATTTGGTTGCCCAGGATACCGTGCTTCTTGAAGGTGACGATCCCCTCGCCGTGCTGCCAGCCCAGCCCAAGGTCGTCACTGCCGCAGTAGCTACACTGGCGGATAGGTAGTTGCGTTGTGTTCATGTGTATCCCTCCTCGTCAGCAACACACCATACCGCAGAAACGGAAAATAGCCACAACAAACACATTTTGTTATCAGAACATTCATAATTCATAATTTTAGACAGTACTTAAATCGCCCGGCTGCTGCGCCTCTACATTTTGCTTGAGCAGTTGCTTGTTCCAGCACCACAAACCACTATTGGCGGTACTGGCTACACCTGTCACGCAAAAGCAGATACAACAAAAGGAGAGGGGAACGGCTGTGCCGTTCCCCTCTCCCCTTCTTTGGGGGTCGCTGTTT
>CAUWDA010000093.1:0-5279 GCA_963557075.1 uncultured Flavonifractor sp.
ATGCCATCTACGTCGAGGAGACTGAGTACAACATCGCTGACTACGCCTATCTGCGCGCTCTGCAGGGTTCCAGCGTTGCTTTCGACTCTGACAAGGCTGCTCTGATCACCTATGACGGCAAGATGAAGACCGTCGACACCAAGGAGGACTACACCAACGACTTCGCTGGCTATGGTTCTGAGCTGCAGATTGGTGATCCCAAATCTGAGATTGTCCTGGTGAAGGAGACCTCCAAAGGCGAGTATCGCCTGAAGGATCTCGACACCAAGAACCCCCAGATTTCTACGGCTGTCAATTCCTTCCAGCTGCGGAACGGCGTGGCCCGGATCAACCTGACTAACAAGGGCGTGACCAACGACCGCGATGCCAAGCAGGGCACCGACTACATCTATGCCGACAGCAAGACGGTGTTCGTGGTGGGAACTTATACCGGAAGCGGCGCCAATGATTGGCAGAACGCCAATTACCGTGCCTACACCGGCATCAACAACGCTCCCACCATCGTGGATGATGGCAGTGTTGCTTCCGATGCCATCAACATGAGCTACTACTGCCGCAACAACGGCGTTGCCACCATCATCTACCTGAGCGTGAACGAGGATGACTACAAGGTCACCGGCGGCAACAACGACGTGATCTTCTTCGCCTTCGAGTCCGCCAGCAAGAAGATCGAGGACTCCGACAACGAGTACTACACCTACAACGCAGTTGTGGATGGCAAGATCGTTGAGGGCGTCAAGGTCGATGCCAGCGTGAAGATCGACAACAGCACCTCCAACGGCTCCTTCAGCAGCAACGTGGTCTTCACTGGCGCCGATTATGACGACGGTGTGATCACCGGCCTGGATTCTCTGGGCAACTCCGGCACCGTCACCGGCATCAACAAGGTGAACAATGAGAACGTCGTGCTTGGCTACGGCAACGGTTCTGAGTCCACCTATGTGGTCGCCGACGATGCGAAGATCTTCTTCATCGACGATGACGGCACCATTACCGAGGGTGCGGTGAGCAACATCCGCCGCTCCGACGAGGATGTCGTGACCTACGTCCTGGAGGATGGCCAGATCAGCTATCTGTTCATCCAGCAGTACTTCGAGGATAACGACCAGTCCTCTTCCGGCGGCAGACAGGAGCTGACCAGCATCAATAATGTGGGCTACTCTTCTCCGAACCTGACCCTGACTCTGAACGGCACCAACGCCGGCCAGAACTACAAGGTCACCCTGAAGATGATCGTTGCCGGTGTGACCACTGAGCTGGGCACCTACACGGTCACCGGCGCCACCGGCGCTACCAGCACCACCGCTGTCCTGTCCGTGGGCACTCTGGCCAGCATCGCTGCCAGCGGCGGTATCTACATGGTCTCCTGCGGCGGTCAGAACGCAACGTTCACTGCCTAAGGAACTGTGTCAACGTGCTGATGCACTAAGACAAAAAGGATTCCCGGACTTCTGTCCGGGAATCCTTTTTATGTGTCAGGCATAGTCAAAGCCGGTCGGCACGCCCTCTGATAGCTTCTCCCTGCACGGATACATGGCTTGCGAGGATTTGCACAGACTTTGGCCCAGCTGGCAGAGGAAACGAACTGGTGAATGAGCCGTTCCTTCGCCGCCAGCACCGGAAGAGTCGAAGGTCCCCCGGACTTTTGTCCGGGGGCGTTCCTTTGGGTTACAGTTTCCAGCCCCAGAGGATGATTTTCCCTTCCCCGTTGATGGTTCCGGCGTCCGTCATAAAGTTCAGCGTCTTCAGGTCCTTCGGCGCGATGGAGGGGATGGTGCTGTAATAGGGCGGGTTCGATGTATCATAGATATGCTCACAGATACAGGCAATGGGGGAGAGATAAGTTGCCAGACGGATCTTTGCTTTGCCCTGACCCAGGAGGCCGCTCATCTCCAGGCGGCACAGGTAGTTTTGGTGCGAGCCCGGATGGAAATAGCTGTCTGTCGCAATATTGTTGCAGCGCAGATAGATATAGTGATAGGCTGTGGAGAGGATGGGGACGATCCACACCTCCGTGTACTGCGTGAAGTCGATCTGTGATACATCCACATCCACCTGCGCCGCTTCCTGCGTGACAGGCACTTCCAGAAGTTTTACCAGTGGGACGGCCTCGGCGGCTGCGGCTGCCTCCCGGCGGATGGCGGCATCCTGAGCCGTTCTCGCCTGCTGCTCCGCCGCGTCCGCAGCTGCCAGGGCGGCCAGGGCTGTCTCCAGCTTCTGATTGTCCCCGTTGAAATCCTCCATCCGGATGCGGTCCGTCAGCTCCCACTGGTTGAGATGAAATTGACTGGTCTGCTGCAAATTCTTCACCCTTTCCCGAAAATCGTGGCGGGAAAACTCCCGCTATCCAATCCCCCCTGACCGGAAGAAATTGCAGAATTTCGTGCAACAAAAAATTCCCCCGGACTTCGGTCCGGGGGAATTTTCAACCGCGGGTACAATCACCCTTCTGGCGGGTAATCAGACACCCAACACAAAGCTCTGGTCGCCGCAGGTCACCATGTAGGTGGAGCCCGCAGACAGAGCGGCAGAGATGGTGGCGGTCGTCGTTGTCGCGGCGCCAGTCACGTTGGCGGTCGTCAGCTTCACCAGGGTGCCGCCGTTGACCAGGGAGATGGTCACGGGGTAGACCTGCCCGGCGTTCGTGCCGGTCAGAGTGACAGTGACGGTGCCGCTGCTGTAGCTTGCGCTGATCCCGCTCAGGACCACGCCGCTGCTACCGGCGCCCTCCTGCTTGCCGTTGTCAACTTCCTGGATGAACAGGTAGGCGATGTCGCCGTCAGTCACATCGAGGAGGCCGATGTAGGTAGCAGTGGAGTCGGAGCTGATGTTCTTCACATCGTCGATCTTGGTGATAACACCATCGGTATCGATGTAGTACATCTTGGCGTCAGAGGCAACCGTGTAGCGGACGCTGGCGGAAGCCGTCGTGCCGCCCAGGCCGATGCTGTAGGAGCCGGAGAGCTTCCACACGCCGGTGCCGGTGAGGGTGGTGTAATCAGATGTGGAGATCGCATCAGCGGAGGTCAGCAGACCCTTGTTGTTGTAGTCAGCATTGGTCACAACCTGGTTGACCGTGTCGTTGCCAGCCACGACCACAGAGCCAGCATCTTGAGCGGCCTTGACCTTCACGGTGGTGATCTCGTCGTCCACAACCGCGTTGTACAGGTAGTACTGGTTGTTGTCGCCATCGGTGATCATCTTGGTGGCGGACTCAGCAGCCAGGAACACCACATCGCGCTTGCCGTTGGTGACATAGGCGCCGGTGGCGTCGATGAAGGCGAAGGTCACCACATCGCTGGAGCCGCTGGTGGTGTAGACCATCTCAACAGCCTTGGTCTCCACAGTGGGAGAGGTGGTCGGATCATCAGACATGATGGTGGGAGCGTTCTTGATGCCCTTGTAGACGGAATAGTCAGTCTTGCCGCGGGCATTGCTCTCAGCCACCACGAACACGGTCTCACTGTTGCCATACACCGTAGTGCCGGTTTTGGTGGTGATAGCCGCGCGGGTGTTCTTCATGTCGAAGTCGGTAGCGCCGCCGGACAGAACGCCATTTGTAGCAATGCTGGCATCGGCAGTGGTGGTGATAGAACCGTTCTTATGAACATTGGCGGCCTGACGCAGAGCGTACTCGCCCTTGTCGTCAGCGCGGTAGTAGACGATGGTGCCCTCCAGAGAGGTGTAATCGTCGTCAGTATCCACCGTCTTCACGGAGCCGTCGGACATGACCAGCTGAACCTGATCCTTGCCGAAGCGGCTGTTGCTGCTCTGGGTGTAGAGCACATACGCGTACTGAGAGGCGTCGAACTCCTGCTCATCCACATAGATGACCATGCCGTTGGTATCCAGATAGATGACATAGTCGCTCTTGGTGGTCATGCTGGTCTCAGAGCCGAAGGAGAACGCAATGTTCTTGGAGTACTTGTACTCGGTATCGGCCAGAGTCAGGTTCTTGCCCAGGGTGTACTTGTCGAGGGTGCCCTCCACGGACTCGGCCTTCACAACGGACTTGATCTCGTCCGCGCTCTGGGAGTAGGTGAACAGGACCACATCGTCTTCCTCGAAGTTGTCGGTATTGGTCTCAAAGCGGGCCTTGCTGCCGGAGATGGACACAGAGGTAGAAGCGTCCTTCTCGGTCACGAGGCTCTCGGAGTTCACGACAACATAGGGATCGGAGACCTTCTCTTCCTTGGAGGAGATGGTGCCCACATAGGTGTCGATGATGCAGATGGTGACATCGTTGTTGTCCTCATCGTAGAAGACCTCAACGGTGCTGCCGTCAGCCACCAGCTTGTTGTTGGCGCTGGAGCTGGAGACCTTGACGGTGTTGCCCTTGGACACGGCAACATCATCGGCCTCGACGCCGTTGTAATAGACCTCGGCGTTCTTGTCCTTCTCGCTCATGTCGAGATCGCTGTAGATATCACCCAGCTTCACGTTGCTGGTGTAAGTCACATCAGCGGCGTCCGCATAGGTGCCGATCTTGTCGCCCTTGAAAGTCCACTTGGTGGCGGGACGGGCGAAGTCGTCGGTGGTCTCGGTCTTGTCCAGCTTGTCGAAGTAGCGCTCGGCAAACTGCAGGTTGGGCTTGTGCATGTTGTTGTCGTAGGAGCCCTGCGCAACTTCCTTGGCCTTGTCGCCGGCGATGGTCACGGTAGCGCCGTTGATGTCAACAGAGGTCTTGGCGTCGTACTCGACCATGGTGGCCTGCAGCATGTTGAAGGCGTACAGGGCAGCCTCCTCACGGGTCACGGCCTTGGAGCCGACGAACTCGTCGTTGCCGTCGTCCAGGCCGATACCGGCGGCCTGCTTGATGACGGCCACGGTCCAGTTGGCACCGGTGTAGCCCTCAATGGCGCTGTCATAGCCCAGAGCGCCCAGCAGCATCTTCATGAACGCATTGCCGCTCAGGGTGGCGGTGGGACGGAAGGTGCCGTCGGCGTAGCCGTTGATGATGCCCTGCTGAGAGCAGTAGGTGATGTAGCCTGCGAACACGTTGGTCACGGGCACATCCTTGAAGGGAGCGGTGTCAGCGCTCAGGTAGGAAGCGGTGGTGGGCCCCAGGATCAGGTTGCAGATGATCTTGGCGGCGGCACCGCGGGTCAGGACTTCAGTGGGCTTGAAGTCGCCGCCGGAATAACCGTCGACAACGCCGATGCCGCTGATGACGTCGACAGCTTCCTTGTAGGTGATGCTGCCGTCATCACTGAAGTCCTTGGCGCCGGCGCTGACGGTGACCAGAGACATGGTCATCACCAGAGCCAGTACCAGAGAAA
>CAUWDA010000094.1:0-5198 GCA_963557075.1 uncultured Flavonifractor sp.
TCTCCGCCACCCGGCTGGGCTTCAGCAGGCCGATCTGGTCGTACCAGCGCAGGGCACGGGTGATCACCCCGGACAGGCGCGACAGCTCCTGAATGGAATACTCCATGCTCATCCCTCCCTGCATATACTGTACCAGTTGACGCAGCGTCAGAGTCAAGGGAAACTTTTACACATTTCGGATCTCCTGCTGCAAGCGCTCCAGAAAGGCCGCGGCGGGCACGCCGTCCATCTGGGCGTGGTGGAACTGAAAGGACACGGGCAGGGTGATCCGACCCCACTTCTTCCGGTACTTTCCCCAGATGAAGAAGGGGTTGTTGTAGCATCCGGCGTAGATATTCACCGCGCCGTCGATCTCATACCCCGCCAGGGCGGAGGTACCGATCACCATATAGTCCTCCCCCAGCTCCAGGCTCTCCCCGCTCTCCCGCACCTGCCCGGTGCGCTCCAGGTAGGCCCGGTCAAACTCCGCCAGATCGTCGGAAACGGGGATGTCACAGGTGGCGATGCCGCCGCCCCGGGCGTCCACCACCACGTTGACCGCCAGCCGGTCGTACGCCATCAGCCTGTCCCCCACCGGGAGCAGGTAGAAGTCCTCCGTCCGGGCGGCCGCCCTTCCGATGCACCAGCACAGGAGCATGTTAAATTTATATCGCCCCTTTCGGCTCAGTCGCGCCAGCGGCGTCACGTCCAGGGTCTTGACGAGGGTCACCATGGGCATGGGGGCCTCCCGCCAGAGTGCAAAGGCCTGCGCCCGGGGCGTGCTCTTTGGATCGACTTCTCTCATGGTATCCTCCGTTTCTCCGCGCTGTCCGGCGGGTTCAGCAGGCCGCCCCTGCGCCGCCCATCACATGGCCGCGCAAATAGCGGTAAAACTCCTGATAGGCCCCCTCGGTCAGTCCCTCGGGAAAGGACAGGACCTCCAGCAGATGGCCCTGATTTCCGGCGTGATAGGGGGGATGGACATGGGGGAAGGGGTTGGAGACAAAGCCCGCCCGCAGGTAGAAGCCCTTGCGCCGGATCGAGCGCTCGTCCTCCGGCGGGTCGATCTCCAGGATGATGGTCTTTCCTTTCTTCCCCAGGCATTCCAGCGCCCTGCGCCCATAGTTCCTCCCCCGCAGCTCCGGGAATATGCAGAAATGCTCTACATAGAGGAAGGTCTCGGTCTCCCAGTACAGGATGATCCCCGCCCAGGTCTCATTGTCATAGATGAGGTCGAAGTGGTATTCCTCCAAACCCATGCAGCAGCGCTGGGAGGGGGCCTCCCGCTGCTCATGGGGCGGGAAGCTGATGCTGTACAGCTGCATGGCCTGTTCAAATTCCATTCCCTCCGGGGTGCGCAGGCGGCGAAATTCCATTGTTGGCTCCTCCCTCTCCGGTCCGGCGCACCCTTGTGCCCGGCCCGCTGTTTTTTAATGGACTCTATCATACCGCATTCCCCCGGCGGGGGCAAGCCCCCGCCCTACTGTCATTCCGAAAAAAATGGCCGCCCGGTGGGCGGCCATTTTTCTCGGAATGACAGGCTTGTGCAGAGCAGAATTATAATTTAGCAGCAGGCCCTGTTTGTATATCGAAGGAGCTGCGCCCTTATTTCCCGGCGCAGAAGCGGGCCAGGATGGTGGCCACCTCGGCCCGGGTAGCGGTGCCCTGGGGAGCCAGCGCGCCCGCGCCGTTGCCGGTGATAACGCCGGTCTGGGTGGCCCAGATCATGGCGTTCACCGCCCAGTCGCTGACAGCGCCGCCGTCGGGATAGGCGGACAGGTCGCTCTCCACCACGGGGCTGCCGGTGTACCGCCACAGCATGGTGACCAGCTGCTCACGGGTCAGGTCGGCCTCCAGGTTGGTGCCGTCGGAGATGCCCTCGGCCACGGCCCACACAGCCCCCGCCTCATACCAGGTGGAACCGGTGGTGGTGTCCACCCCGTCGTACCGGGCCAGCATGGTGAGCATCATGGCCCGGCTGGTGGTCAGATAGGGGGAGAAGGCGGTGGCGGAAGTGCCGTTCATCAGGTCGTTGCCGTAGACGTACTCCACCGCGTCATAGAACCAGTCGCCCTTGTTCACGTCGGCGAAGGGCAGGGTGACAACGGGCTTCTCGCTGTTCTCCTTCACGAACACGGCTTCCACAGTGACCTTGGAGCCGGGCATCTTGAAGGTGAACTTGCCGTTGCTCTTCTCGGTGAGCTTGACGGTGTCGCCGTTCTTGGCGGTGACGGTCAGCTCGTCCAGCTCGTAGCCCTTGTCGGGTTTCACGGTGATGGTCACGGTGTCGCCCTTGTCGGCCCGGCCCGGGTTCACCGTCACCTTACCGCCGGTGGTCTTGTCCACGGACACCAGGTAGTCACCGGAGGGAGTAGAGGGCTCATAGGAATCGCCGCCGGTGGAGGGGGGCACTTCGCTAACGGTCACAACGCAGGTATCCGAAACCAGCGTGATCCCGTTCAGCTGGATGCTGGCGGTAATGGTGGCAGAACCAGCCTTCACGCCTGTGATCGTTCCCTTGACGACCGTGGCGACCTGTTCGTTGCTGCTGCTCCACTCCAGCGTCGCGTCGGTGGGAACGATGCTGGTGACAGTCAACTGGACTGTCTTGCCGACCTCGACGCTGGCAGTGTCCTCGGTGATGGAAAGCGCATACTGATTGTCAGGCTCGCTTTCCTCAGAAGGTGTCGAGACAAGGCCGCTTTCGACTAGAGCGCTGTCCGCTCCGGCATACTTATCCTCTGCCTCAGCGGGATAATATACGGTTGGCTTGTTCACGTCATTGCCAGAAATTCCGGAAAGAGCACCATTAGCAAAAGTGGGGGGCGTGGTTCCTTCAAAAATCAGAGCAGTTTGACCATCTGCTTTTACACCACCGAGAAAATTCTGACCTACACTGGTAACTGAGGCGGGAATGTTGATGGATTCGAGTTTCGGATTCGGATTAACAAACTTGCCATCTTGTTTAATAGTTAAATAAAACGCATGCTTTCCAATAGATGTAATTCCGTCAGAAAGCTCTATTCTTTCCAAAGACAGGCAACCGAAAAACGCCTGTTCTGAAATTTCAGTCACCCCGGAAGGAATGACTGCGGAGGTAAGGGATGCGCAGTTACGAAACGCTTTCTTTCCCAATACTTTCAAGTTTTCCGGCAGTTTTTCAAGATCAAGCTTTTTGCATTCTTCAAATGCAGCAAGTCCGATGGTATGAATGTCATCCGACAAAGTTGCACTTTCCAGTTTGGCACAGCCTTTAAACGCATTGTCACCAATACTCTCCGCTCCGGACAGATCAATGCTGGTGATATTCGTTCCCCAAAATGCTTCTTTCCCGATCTCCTTTACACTGTTCGGTACTGTTACTGAGGTGAGTTCGGTATTATAAAAAGCCTTCACCCCAATCTCAGTTGTGCCCTCTTTCACGGTGACCGAAGTCGCTTCTGTATTCAACAGGGCCTCCAAAACAGTCCCCTTGTACAACACGCCATCTTCAATACTGTAAGGGCTGCCGGATGCAAAAGTAACCTCAGCAGAATGCGGATAGCGGTCCCCCTCGCCTTGAATAGCCCCGAACCCGAGCATTTCCTTGACCCCGCTTGTCACACTTGCGGGAATAACAAGGCCTTCCAGAGATTCGCACCTCGCAAAAGCCCCGGCACCGATCTTGGTCACAGTTTCGGGAATATCCAGAGCGGTAATTTTGGTGCATCTTGCAAATACATTGTCTGCAATTTCTGTAAGAACAGAGTTTTCTGCAAAAGTAACGGATGTTAAAGTCGTATTGTCTTTGTTTGTACTTGCGAATACAGGCGTTGCGTATCGTTGATGACTACTACCTACAAGGATGGTTAGCCTCAGCAAAGCAAAAGCAATGGTGGAAAGAAAACGCTCCGCAGCCTCTATACAAATATGACTACATCTGGGCGCTCCTAATGCACAGTTTCAGTTGGGCATTTATGATTATGCTTCCTATCGCTGTTACTATGTCGTTCAACATTTCTTGGCTCTTCCTGGTATGCTTCTTACTCAATGTTTGCGTCCATGCTCTGGTGGATGATTTGAAAGCAAATCGCAAGAAGATAAATCTATGGCATGACCAGATCATTCATATGGTGCAGATATCCGTTACTGCTGCTGTCATGTTATTTTGAATAAATGGGCGAGTATAGAAAAACTCTCCCACTAAAAAATGGGAGAGCCTAACATGTGGTTTCATTCTTCGCTTTCCTGCTCGTTCTTCCAGCACTCCGGGCAAGCGGGATTCCCATTATCGAGAATCTGATATTCCTCTGCTGGGAACTGCTTACCACAAATCGGACAAGTCATCATTTCCGCCAAGATTTCCACCTCCTTGACCTAAGATACTTTTATTTTATGAACTCCAACATCGTTTGTCAATTAGAGGATTATTTATGAGCACTATAAGGACGATTGATCCTGGCGTGATACCTATGGTGAAGTTCTTTAATGAAAATGGACTCCCAACGCATATGTCATGTCAGGGTCATAATAGAACGAACCTATCTATGTTTTGGATCGAGTTTGACCCGTCTGTTACGGAAGAAGATATTGTATCGTTCCAGAGGAATCACTTAGATAAGCTTGGAGGTTTCTCATCAAACGGGAGATTTGTTTCGCGTCTGCTTGCCAATGCCAAAAATGTAACTCATTCATGGCAATACATGGCGGCTACACAAGAGGCAGCAAATGCAGATTTGCACAACTGGACATTGAGTTCTAATAAATAACGGGGTGCGATGCACCCCGTTTATAAAGCTTTATAACTCGAACAAATGTTTTATATCTCTTCCCCAGTCTCTTTGTTGATAAACCTACCTTCATATCGGTATCCCAATGCCTCAGCGATCTCCACCAATTCCTTTTCGCTGAAATTATCCCGCTTGAACTTCCCACTCAGATTTTGAGAGGTACAGCCGATGGCGGCAGCAAGGTCTTTAACGCTCTTATTCTGCTTGATTAAGGCAATGCGGATCTTCTCTGTCATCATGGGATTCCCCTCCCCTATTATCTTAATTGTAAACTAACGCACGAATAAAATCAACGCTAAATTTCAAAAGTAACTTTTCAGCGATTTTATCTCTTGACGAATTTCGCTCTTTGCTTTATCATGTAATTGCAGAGTGAATTTGTTTTCTTAAATCTTACGAAAGACTAACTATTAAAAGTCAAGCCTGAAATGAATGGATTAGCAAAAAATT
>CAUWDA010000095.1:0-4934 GCA_963557075.1 uncultured Flavonifractor sp.
GCCCCGGCCACGGTCAACGGGGCGCTGGCCGCCCTCAACGGCCTGTTCCGCTTTCTGGGCTGGGAGGACTGCCGCGCCAAATTTCTCAAGGTCCAGCGGCGGCTGTTTCGGGACCAGTCCAGAGAGCTGACCCGCGCCGACTACAACGCCCTTACCACTGCGGCAAAGGCGCAGGGCAGGGAGCGGCTGGCTCTGCTGATGGAGGCCATCTGCGCCACCGGCATCCGTGTGTCCGAGGTGCGCTACCTCACCGTGGAGGCCGCCAAAGCGGGGCGGGCGGTGATCTCCCTGAAAGGCAAGATCCGCACCATCCTGATCCCCAACAAGCTCTGCCGCAAGCTGCTGAAATACGCCAAACAGCAAAAAATCGCTTTCGGCGAGATTTTTCTCACCAAAAGCGGAAAAAGCATATCCCGCCGCCAGATTTGGGCAGAAATGAAGCGGTTATCCCAATATGCAGGTGTGGAGCCATCTAGAGTGTTCCCGCACAACCTGCGCCATTGTTTCGCCGTAGCCTTTTACCGGGCTTGCAAGGATATTATAAAATTGGCCGATGTGCTGGGCCACAGCAGCATTGAGACAACCCGCATCTACCTCCTGACCTCCGGGGAGGAGCATCAGCGGCAGTTGGACCGGCTGGGGCTTGTATCATAAGGCGGAATCAACATTCTGCCTGAATAACAAAAGAGCCGGGATACTCCCGGCGAAAACTGAATCAACATTCTGTACCGATTTTCGGTTGCTTAGACCAAGCGGAAAATGGTGCAAACGACGTAAACGCCGTTTTCTCCATCCCCAAAAGTGGAAAAAGCCGCAGCAACATAAGCCGTAAAATTTTTGCGTTTTGCGGCTTATGTTTTTGCGCCCAAAAAGAGGTGCTGACCTTGTATTATCAGAGGGAACATGGTATACTTTGACTAGAATATGTAATTCTGGCGGTCTGACACACATAAATGATTAGGCAGAATGTTGATTCTGTGGTGAGGGAGGGATGAAGGTTGCGGACCTCGCTCTATGATTACTGCGCGGAGCGGAACGAGCTGGCCCTGCTGGCCCAGTGGCACCCGGTCAAAAACGGGCCGCTGACGCCAAGGCAGGTATCCTACGGCAGCAGGCAGAAGATCTGGTGGCTGTGCCCCAAGGGGCACGAATGGCAGACGGCGGTCTATACCCGCACCAAGGGCAGTGGCTGTCCCTACTGCGCCGGAAAACAGGCGTGGCCGGGGGAAAACGATCTGGCGTCCCAGCGGCCGGACCTGCTGGCGCAATGGCACCCCACCAAAAACCTCCCCATGACGCCGGAGCGCGTCACCGTGGGGAGCCACTTCAAGGCGTGGTGGGTCTGCGAACAGGGCCATGAATGGCGGGCCATCGTCAAATCCCGGACGCTGGGCGGCACCGGTTGTCCCGTCTGTGCTGACCGGGTCCTGCTGCAAGGGGTGAACGACTTTGCCGCCACCCACCCGGAGCTGTCGAAGCAGTGGCATCCCACGAAAAACGGCACGCTGACGCCCCGGGATGTGGTGGCCGGAAACCGGCGCAAGGTCTGGTGGCAGTGCGATAAAGGCCACGTCTGGCAGGCGGCGGTTTCCTCCCGCGCCTGCGGCGGGACGGGCTGCCCCGTCTGCGTGGGGAAGCTGGTGGTGGCCGGGGAAAACGACTTGAAAAGCCAGTTCCCGGCCGTCGCCGCCCAGTGGCACCCGGAGAAGAACGGGGGCCTGACGCCGGACGCCGTCTCCCCGTACAGCAACCGCCGGGTGTGGTGGCGGGACGCGCTGGGTCACGAGTGGCAGGCGTCAGTGGCCACCCGCACCCAGCACGGCAGTGGGTGCCCCTATTGTTCCGGGAAAACCGCCCTCCCCGGCTTCAACGATCTGGCGACGCTGGCCCCGGAGGTGGCCGCCCAGTGGCACCCTACCCTGAATGGGACCCTCACCCCGGAGCAGGTGACAGTTGGGAGCCGCCGGACGGTATGGTGGGCGTGTCCCAACGGGCATATCTGGAAAGCCATCGTTTATTCCAGAGCGGGGCCCCAGAAATGCGGCTGTCCCGTCTGTGCCGGCAGAGTCCGCCCGGAGCGCCAGGAACGCTACCGGCGGGCACTGGCGGAGATGGAATAAAAACAGGGCCGGTCAGCCAATTCCCGGCCCAAAAATGATTACGAGGAGGAACGAGAAATGAAAAAAAGGATATTGGCAAGTTTCTTATCTCTGGTACTGGTTTTATCGCTGGTGCCCGCAAGTGCGCTGGCAGCGGAGGAACCGAAGCAGGATGTGGATTCCACCGTGGTTACAGAGGCCCCTACTGATCCGTCCGATACGGGTTCAACAGAGCCTTCTGGAGAAACTCCGGGCGAGCCACCTGTGGAAGAGCCGACTGAGCCGGAAGCTCCAGTCTGTGCACAGTTGGAGGGATGCGTGGACGGTGCACATGATCCGGAGTGCCCGTTGTATGTAGAGCCGGAGAAACCTGCAGAGGAACCGGAAGTGCCCCTGACGGACCTTACCCCGGCAGAGCCTGTGGAGGAGAAGCCGGCAGCGGCTGAGGAACTGGAAGCTGACGCGGCACCTCTGGCGGACGATGGAATGTCCGGCAGCTGCGGCGCAGAGGGCAACGAGGATAATGTGAAATGGGAGTTGACGCAGAGCAACGATGACCCCAGCAATCCTACCTACACCCTCACCATCTCCGGCACCGGGGCCATGGCGGATTATGGCGATCCTACAAGCTCAAAAGAAAATGTGGTCAAGGCTCCCTGGTACGCAGCATTAACCGCAGATCAGGATGAATTGGTCCCTATTACGAAAATTGTGGTTGAAAGTGGAGTTACGGGCCTTGGCGATTTTGCCTTTGCAAATACTTCAATCGAAACTGCAACTTTTTCTGAAAATGTAAAGGAATACGGTCAGAAACTATTTGCCAAGTGCTCAAAATTGAAGACCGTAGACTGGGATGGCTACAAACCGGAAAAAACCAGCCACGAGGATATAACCGATGTTGGGACGGAGAAGTTTGTATCCGACGCAATGTTTGACGGTTGTATTGCTCTGGAAAACAGTATTTTGGATCAGCACCTTTATGAGAAAAAACTGGTTTTGCCTAGAGATATTGTCGGCATAGGCTATTCTGCATTTTATGATGCCGAGTTTGCAACCATTGACTTTCAAGACGATTTGAAACAGGTAAAGTATATCGGAGGATATGCGTTCAGTAAGAATAGTGCTCTGTCCTCTTTATTTGTTTCAAAAAATATCACCTACTATTTGCGAAAAGGTATTGCGAGTACTTTTTCAAATGCTCAAAACTTAAAAACTATTCAGATTGAAGATGGAGTTACCTCTATTCCTGCATACTTTTTCGACAACAGTGCCGTTGAGAACCTAACGATTCCTTCTACCGTAACCAAGATTGCTGCAGGAGCATTCTCCAGAACAAATATCAGTTCAATTGAGCTGGGACCAGTTACTGAGATTGGGGCGAACGCATTTGCGGATTGTTCAAAATTGGAGATTGTCGAGATAGAGGGCAGTGAAAGTCTTGACTTCAATTTTAACACAGCCTTCAATGAATACAACAATATCAATATTCCGCTCAAATCCTTTGTGCTGAAATCGGCGGCTTCCATTTCGAAAGTGTCCAGAATTGGCGATACCTTAGAGTCTTTAACCATCGGCGGTGTCAATATACCTAACGGCTTTTTTGCGGACTATACCGGTAATGGTCAATTAGTTTCCCATGAAAATCTAAAAACGGTTACATTACTAGATGGCGTTATATCAATTGGCAAAGCCGCATTTGTCAGCGCAAAAGGTATGAATACACTCACAATTGCGGACAGCGTGACATCTATTGGTGAATCTGCTTTTTATGAATGCCGCGCACTCACCACAGTGAATGTTTCCAAGAATTCTAAACTGACGGAAATTGGTGGATATGCTTTTTTCCGTACGGACCTCTTAAAACTGTATCTTCCATCCCAAATTTCGAAAATTGGGGAACATGCGCTCCAACACAACAAGCATTTAATGGCTGTGGATATGACTGACATACCCAGTGAAATCGCTTATGGCAACTATGCTTTCGGTGTGCAGAAAGAAGAAGGATCGACTGAAATTGCCACACGAACCTATTATGTAAGATCCGCTTCTGCTGCCGAAGCCCTTACAACAGGTAATATCTACTCTCCAAACTATTCGATTATTGCCAATACCAACGGCGGCACCTTTGCACCGGACACCGAATTTACTTCCGGCACTCTGGCCTCCCCCACCAAGGAGGGCAGCATCTTTGAGGGCTGGTACACCAAGAATGGTGCTGACGGCGATTGGAGAGACAAAGTTACCACTCCCGCCGCAGGCCAGACCTACTACGCCAAGTGGATCGAACTGACTGCCACTGACATCACGATGGAGTATGGTTCCACCCAGACTCCCCCCACCATTGAGGGTGTTTCTCTGACTGGCTGGACCTCCGATAATGAAGAAGTCGTCCAAATCGTGAATGGTGAACTGAAGGCTGTTGGCGTGGGCAAGGCCACCATCACCGCCGACGCCGCCCTCGCGCCCCGGAGCGGTGAGACGCTGACTGTTAGCGTGGAGGTTACTCCCAAGCAAATCAAGGTTTCCATGACCGATAAGACCGTAACTTATAACGAGCAGCCCCATACCATCGAGGCCGAGGCTGCGGAGGGCGGAACCCTTCCCGCCGATTTGGAGCTGGTATACAGCTACCAAGAATCTACCGCAGGTGACAGCGCCTATATTCCTGTTGCGCCCACGCATCCCGGCACCTACACCGTCAAGGTGGAGAGCGGCAACCCCAATTATAAGCTGACCGGCAAAACCAACGCCACGCTGACGATTTCTGAACCCCAACAGGAACAGGATGTGAGCGATCAGGTTGCTGTGACTGACCCCTCTCTGGTGTATGACGGC
>CAUWDA010000096.1:0-4875 GCA_963557075.1 uncultured Flavonifractor sp.
GGAGGTCCATCTGGGCTACGCCGCCAAGACCCTGGGCTGGAAGGTGGCCACCCCCGTTTTCAACGGCGCCGACGAGAAGGACATCGCCGAGACTCTGAAGCTGGCCGGCCTGCGCCCCGACGGCAAGAGCTGGCTGTATGACGGCCGCACCGGCGAGCGGTTCGACAACCCCGTCACCGTGGGCTACGTCTACTTTCTCAAGCTGCACCACCTGGTGGATGATAAGATCCACGCCCGTTCCACCGGCCCCTACTCCCTGGTCACCCAGCAGCCTCTGGGCGGCAAGGCCCAGTTCGGCGGCCAGCGCTTCGGCGAGATGGAGGTGTGGGCTCTGGAGGCCTACGGCGCCGCCTACACCCTGCAGGAGATCCTCACCGTCAAGTCCGACGACGTCACCGGCCGCGTGCGCACCTACGAGTCCATCGTCAAGGGGCACAACGTGCCCAAGCCCGGCGTGCCCGAGTCCTTCAAGGTCCTGGTCAAGGAGCTGCAGTCCCTGTGCCTGGACATGAAGGTACTGGACGACCAGGGCAACGAGATCGAGCTGAAGGACGACGACGAGGATACCTACCAGCCCGGCAAGTTCCGCGATGACGACGACGACTTCTACGGCTATAACGCCGGCGGAGAGTCCGACTTCGCCGCCGCCGGATACACCCTCAAGGAGGGCAGCGACGACGACGACCTGGCCGTCGCCGACGACAGCGATACGTTTTCCGATTCGGAGAACGATTACTCCGACGATGACGATATGGAATAACTGAGGGAGGTCGAGCAGAAATATGAGTTACGCTGAATTTGACGCCATTAAGATTGGCATCGCCTCCCCGGAGCAGATCCGCGACTGGTCCTACGGTGAGGTCAAAAAGCCGGAGACCATCAACTACCGCACCCTGAAGCCGGAGCGGGACGGCCTGTTCTGCGAGCGCATCTTCGGGCCCACCAAGGACTGGGAGTGCCACTGCGGCAAGTACAAGAAGATCCGCTACAAGGGCAAAATCTGCGACCGCTGCGGCGTTGAGGTCACCCGGGCCAAGGTGCGCCGCGAGCGCATGGGCCACATTGAGCTGGCCGCCCCCGTGTCCCACATCTGGTACTTCAAGGGCATCCCCTCCCGCATGGGCCTGCTGCTGGACATCAGCCCCCGTATCCTGGAGAAGGTGCTCTACTTCGCCAGCTATATCGTCACCGACCCCGGCTTCTCCCCCCTGGCCAAGAACCAGATCCTCTCCGAGAAGGAGTACCGCGATATGCGGGAGAAGTACGAGGACGACTTTGACGCCGGCATGGGCGCCGAGGCCGTGAAGAAGCTGCTCCAGGACATCAACCTGGAGGAGCTGTCCGTCCAGCTCCGCGCCGAGCTGAAAGACGCCTCCGGCCAGAAGAAGGCCCGCATCGTCAAGCGTCTGGAGGTCGTGGACGCCTTCCGTCTCTCCGGCAACAAGCCCGAGTGGATGATCATCGACGTGCTGCCCGTCATTCCCCCTGAGCTGCGCCCCATGGTGCAGCTGGACGGCGGCCGCTTTGCCACCTCCGACCTGAACGATCTGTACCGCCGGGTCATCAACCGCAACAACCGTCTGAAGCGCCTGATCCAGCTCAACGCCCCCGACATCATCGTGCGCAACGAGAAGCGCATGCTGCAGGAGGCAGTGGACGCCCTCATCGACAACGGCCGCCGGGGCCGCGCCGTCACCGGCGCCAATAACCGGGCCCTCAAGTCCCTGTCCGATATGCTCAAGGGTAAGCAGGGCCGCTTCCGTCAGAACCTGCTGGGCAAGCGTGTCGACTACTCCGGCCGTTCCGTTATCGTGGTCGGCCCCGAGCTGAAGATCTATCAGTGCGGCCTGCCCAAGGAGATGGCCATCGAGCTCTTCCGCCCCTTCGTGATGAAGAAGCTGGTGGAGGACGGTCTGGCCAACAACATCAAGTCCGCCAAGAAGATGGTGGATAAGGGCAAGGCCGAGGTGTGGGACGCCCTGGAGTTCGTCATCAAGGACCACCCCGTCATGCTCAACCGCGCCCCCACCCTGCACCGTCTGGGCATCCAGGCCTTTGAGCCTGTCCTGGTGGAGGGCCGGGCCATCAAGCTGCACCCCCTGGTGTGTACCGCCTTCAACGCCGACTTCGACGGCGACCAGATGGCCGTCCACGTGCCCCTGTCCGCCGAGGCTCAGACCGAGGCCCGGGTGCTGATGCTCTCCGCCAACAACCTGCTGCGTCCTCAGGACGGCGGCCCCGTCACCGTGCCCACCCAGGACATGGTGCTGGGTTCCTACTACCTGACCTACGAGAAGTACGCCGAGCATTCCGCCGAGGAGACCTATGACGACGCTGCCGCCGTCAAGGCCGCTCTGGAGGCCGGCTCTCTCAACCCCGGCGATCTGGTGTGGGTCAAGAACCCCGGCGCTCTGGACGATATCCCCACCTACGCCGGCATCTGTGCCGAGACCGCGGAGGGTGAACTGCCCCGCGAGGTCCTCCACGTCTTTGGCGACGATATCGAGGCCCGTCTGGCCTATGACGAGGGCGAGCTGGAGCTCCACGCCCCCATTCTGGTCCGCCGCTCCGCCGAGGTGGACGGCGAGACCCGCTACAAGCTGGTCCGCACCACTGTGGGCCGCCTGATCTTCAACGAGGGCATCCCCCAGGACCTGGGCTTTGTGGACCGCACCGATCCCGAGCAGGTCTTTGAGCCCGAGATCAACTTCGTCACCGGCAAGAAGCAGCTGGGCAAGATCATTGACAAGTGCATCGTCAAGCACGGCTTCACCAAGTCCGCCGAGGTGCTTGACATCATCAAGGCCAAGGGCTACAAGTTCTCCACCCGGGGCTCCCTCACCGTCTCCATCTACGACATGACCATCCCCGAGAAGAAGTACGGCCTGATCGAGGCCACCGAGAAGGAGATCGTCAAGATCGAGCGCCAGTACAAGCGCGGCTTCCTGACCAATGACGAGCGTTACCGCCTGGTGGTCGAGGCCTGGGAAAAGACCACCAAGGACGTGACCGACGCTCTGATGGCCGGTCTGGACCGGTACAACCCCATCTGGATGATGGCCGACTCCGGCGCCCGTGGTAGCTCCGCCCAGATCCGTCAGCTGGCCGGCATGCGCGGCCTGATGGCCGACACCTCCGGCCGCACCATCGAGATCCCCATCAAGTCCAACTTCCGTGAGGGCCTGTCCGTGCTGGAGTACTTCATCTCCTCCCGAGGCGCCCGAAAGGGTATGGCCGATACCGCTCTGCGTACCGCCGACTCCGGTTACCTGACCCGCCGTCTGGTGGACGTGTCTCAGGAGGTCATCATCCGCGAGGAGGACTGCGGCACCGACGACGGCATCCTGGTCAGCGAGATCGTGGAGAACGGCCAGATCATCGAGACCTTCGGCGAGCGCCTCAAGGGCCGCTATCCCGTGGAGGACATCTGCGATCCTCAGACCGGCGAGGTGCTCATCGATCACCACACCATGATGACTGCCGACGACGCCAAGCTGCTGGAGGCCCACGGCATCTATCAGGTGAAGATCCGCTCCGTGCTGACCTGCCGGGCCCGCAGCGGAGTATGCTCCAAGTGCTACGGCATCAACCTGGCCATCGGCGAGCCTGTGGGCGCCGGCGAGGCGGTGGGTATCATCGCCGCCCAGTCCATCGGTGAGCCCGGTACCCAGCTGACCATGCGTACCTTCCACACCGGCGGCGTCGCCGGCGGCGATATCACCCAGGGTCTTCCCCGTGTTGAGGAGCTGTTCGAGTCCCGTAAGCCCAAGAAGATGGCCCAGCTGGCCGAGGTGGGCGGCCGGGTCACTTTGGAGGAGGGCAAGCGCAACGCCGTCTGCAACGTGACCATCACCGCCAACGACGGTGAGACCGTCACCTATATGCTGCCCTACGCCGGACTGCGGGTCAAGAACGGCGACACCGTGGAGAAGGGCTTCGCCCTCACCGAAGGCGCCCTCTATCCCCAGGACGTGCTGCGCATCCGCGGCATCCATGCCGTGTACGACTACCTGATCCAGGAAGTGCAGAAGCCCTACCGTCAGCAGGGCGTTGACATCAACGACAAGCACATCGAGGTCATCTGCCGCCAGATGATGCGTAAGGTCCGTGTGGAGGACGCCGGCGACTCCGACCTGCTCTCCGGCTCCACCATCGAGCTCATCGAGTTCGAGGACGCCAAGGCCGCTGTTCAGGCCCGCATCGACGCCGGCGAGACCAACGACGGCATCGAGCTTCAGCTGCCCACCTGCACCCGTCTGCTGATGGGTATCACCAAGGCCTCTCTAGCCACCGACTCCTTCCTGTCCGCCGCCTCCTTCCAGGAGACCACCAAGGTCCTCACCGAGGCCGCCATCAAGGGCAAGGTGGACCACCTGCTGGGTCTGAAGGAGAACGTCATCATCGGTAAGCTGATCCCCGCCGGCTCCGGCCTGACTCAGTACCGGAAGTTCGACACCTTCGACGAGGAGGGCAACCTGACCAGCCAGAAGTCCGGCACCATCGTGGCCGACGCCCTGGAGGACGAGGGTGAGGCTGAGATCGCCGGGGAGACCGAGACCGAGCTTGAGCTGGAGGAGACCGGCGTTATCGAGCTGGAGTCCCCCGCTTCTGAGGAGGAGCAGGCACCGGTCCTGTAAGCCCAGTCAAAACCCATCAAAAGGACGAAACCGCCGCGGAACAGCAGTTCCGCGGCGGTTTTTGCATATGAAAGGGAAGTGCAGCCGCTCTTCTGGATCCTTAAAAGGACATAGAGAGGGACTCTATCTCGATTAAAATTCCAGGCGGAAGTAAATTCCGCCTGCGCCAAGATTTTTGCCAGAGGCAAAAATGCTTGAGGACGAGGCCCGCCACGGAAGAAAACTCCCCCGGCTGTGG
>CAUWDA010000097.1:0-4625 GCA_963557075.1 uncultured Flavonifractor sp.
CCCCCGTAGGGGCCGACACCCCAGGGTGGCCTCTCTTGCCCCTGCGGGGCAATTCACCTTCTGTCCTCATCGGCCCGTGTCCCCCGCACCCCGTAGGGGCCGATGTCCTCATCGGCCCGCATCCCTCTCTCTTCATTCCTCCGTAGGGGCGCACATTGTGCGCCCGCCGTTTCTTGCCGGGGTAACATCCGGCGCGGCATCCCTGGTGCGCCGAAGGAAACGGGAACGCCCTCCGGGGGGTGGCTTTCGTCTGGCCGAAAGTCACCAAAGGCCAGTCAGGAAGGGGGGATTTCGATTTCCCCCCTTCCCGACACCCATCCCCCTTGAACCGACCAAGCACAGGGGGGCTACGAAGTGTAAAAGGTTGCTTCGCCTGTTTTCTGTTTGAAAGGAGAAAAGATGCCACCGGCATCTTTTCTCCTTTCAACCCCCTATTGGATGTACCCCCCAGGGGACGGGGGACGAAGGACGAGGGACGAAGGACGAGGGGCGAAGGACGAGGGACGAAGGGATGCAGGCCGATGAGGGCATCGGCCCCTACGGGGGTACAGGGGGATGCGGGAACAAGGGCGGGCCGCCCCAACCTGTCATTGCGCGCCAGCGCGCACGCTGGCGCGGCAATCCGTCCTCCTTGGCTACGTCACCACCCACCCTGTAGGGCGCGGTACCCCTGACGCGCCGCAAGGAAAGGGACCGGCCCTACGGGGGGGATGGGGGACGCGGGGAGACACGGGCCGATGAGGGCATCGGCCCCTACGAAGGGATGGGGGATGCAGGAACAAGGGCGGGCCGCCCCAACCTGTCATTGCGAGCCAGCGCGCACGCTGGCGCGGCAATCCGTCCTCCTTGTCCACGTCACCACCCACCCTGTAGGACGCGGGGGGATACGGGCCGATGTGGTGGACATCGGCCCCTACGGGGGTGCGGGGGATACGGGGATACGGGCCGATGAGGACATCGGCCCCTACGGGGGTGTGGGGGATACGGGCCGATGTGGACAGAAGGTGAATTGTCCCGCAGGGGCAAGAGGGGCCACCCTGGGGTGTCGGCCCCTACGTTTTATCTGAATGCAACAAACCCTCCTATTTCCGGCGGCATCTGCAAAACCAGAAACAAGGAGGGAAACACAGCGGGCGGGGCGGCACCCCGCCCTTACGGAGGTCAATGCGAGAGAGCCAAGAGGAAAGAAGAAACAAGGAGGAATCAGAATGGCAAATTATACACCCAATTATCAGCTCCACCAGTGGGCCCCGGAGGATAATTTCCTGCGGACAGACTTCAACGAAGATTTGAATAAGATCGACACGGCGCTGGGAACGATCTCCGCAGAGACGACCTATCCCAAACTGCTGGATGTGAAGCTGGAAACAGACCGCCAAAAGTGGGACGTCGACGTACGACACATTGACTTGACGCAATATCAAAAGCTGGTCATCTACCCCCATTTGAAGGGCAACACAGACCAGTGGGTCTCGTTTCATCTCAACGGCCTGACGAGTCAGTATTACGGGCCGGGCAACAACAGATCCTCCTGCGGCGACGTTCCGATGCTCAATGATCCGAACCGGCAAAACTTCGGTGTATGTGAATTCACGCTGTTGCTGGAACTGCCCAAACTCTATATGGTACGGCTGGGCATTACCTCCAACAGTGATACCGCGATGCCCGGTTTATCCGGACACCGGTGCCCCAGCCTTGCGCCCGGAACGACGCATCTGGACACGATGAATTTTTGGTTTGGGTCCACCTCATATCACATTCTTGCAGGCTCCACTGTGCAGATCTATGGGCTCAGACGCTGAGTATGGACGGCGGTGGTAAGCACTCAAATACATTTATAAATTTCATTTTCAAGATAAATGTATCAGTCATATTCCAGCGAGGTTCGGGCCGACACAGAGGTCGGCTCCTGCGGAGCTTTGCAGGGGCGCACCAATGCGCCCACTGGTCAAGGAACAACACTTGACCTCAAAAGGAGATAAAAAAGAGGAGAGCCAAATGGCTCTCCTCTTTTTGTGCTACAGTCAGACCAGAATTACTGGGCGACGTAGGTAGTAGCAGTAGTGCCGGTGCACAGGACCTGGCCGTTCGCATTGGTCACGGTGACCACGGCAACATAGTTGCCAGCAGCAGGGATCGCAATGCCGGTGTTCAGGTGCTGCTCAGCAGAAGCCTGAGCGGACAGGGTCTTGTTGCCCACCAGAGCATCACCCTCGTTGTTGTTCTTCTTGGTGATGGTGATGGTAACATTCATGTCGGCGGTCAGAGCGTCGGTGCTGGTAAAGTCAACAGCGAAGTTGGAACCGCTGCCGGTCTTACGCAGAACCAGGCCGCTCATGTTGTAGTTGCCGTCGGGAGTCACGCCCTCGGTGGCGTCCACAACCTTGACATAGACGTCGGTCAGACGGCCCTTGTCGCTGAGCTTGAAGAAGACCTGATCGTTGTCATCCTCGGTGATGGCGGTGATGTCGCTCTTGGTCAGCTCGCCGTCCACGGAGATGAAGTACACATTGCAGTTCTTCTCGTAGGCGTAGGGGATGCCGCCCAGCTTGACAACGTCGTTCACCACGGAGTCGGTGGTGGTGACAAAGTGCAGGGTGCCGTCGGTGGTGGTGTCGGCGTTAACCTTATCCTCGAAGCCGGTCAGAACGCCCTTGTTGTTGTACACGGGGCCGTAGAGCAGGGTGGCCTTGGTCATACGGTTGTTGGTGTCCACCTTGATGGTGGTAGCCTCACCGTTGATGTAGGCGTCGTACTCATAGAAGGTGCCCAGGTCAGTGGTGTAGGAAGTACCCACGGTGCTGCCCTTAACAAAGATGACGTCCTTGTTGTCGCTGGCCATGCTCATGCGGGCATTCTTCTCCACGAAGACCACGGTGGCGGGGTTGTTGTTGGAGGTGCTGTTCATGAAGACAGTAGCCTTGCCAGCGGTGCCGCCGTTGTGCTTGATGGTGGGCATGTTGGCGATGCCCTCATAGACGCTGTAGGTAGTCTTGCTGCCGGAGGTGTCGGCCACCAGGAAGATGGTCTTGCCGTCGGCGAAGCGGGTAGCCTTAGTGCCGCCCACATTGGCCTTGTTGCCATCAACGATGCTGAAGGTGTTGGAGCCGTTCTCCATGACGAAGGAGCCGCCGGCCTTAGCAGTCTGGCTGTCAGCAACGACAGAGATGGAGTACACATCGTCGCTGTCCACGGTGTAGGACACGATGTCGTACTGGCTCAGCTCGCCATTGCCGGCACCAGCAGTACCGTTGAAATCAACCTCGACACTCTTCACAGTGCCGTCGGTGAAGAGCAGCTTGGCCTTCTTGGTGTCGTTCCAGTCGCCGGTGGTGGCATTGTAGTTCAGGACAACAGCGTAGTTGACCTCCACATCGGCGTCAACATACAGCACGTAGCCGTTGCCGTCCAGGTAGACGGAGACCTCGGAGCCCTTGTCCACGGTGGTCACGAAGTTGGCGATCTTGTCAGCGGAAGTGGTGTTGGCCTCATACTTGGTGCCGTCCACGGTGACGTTGCCGCTGGTGGTGTAGGTGGTCATCTTGCCGGTGGCCTTCTCAGCCAGCTCCATGGACTGGATGCCCTTCTCACCGTTCTTGTAGGAGTAGGTGTAGTACACGATGTCGCCCTTGGCGAACTGCTCGGTCTCGTAGTTGCCGCCGGGGCCGGTGAAGGCGTCAGACACGTTCAGGACAACATAGGCGTCCTTGGTGCTGGTGGCGGAACGGGCAGCAGCGATCTTGGCAACATAGGTGTTGGTGACGATAACAGTGGCCTCGCCGTTGTCAGCGTCGTAGTAGACCTCGGTCAGAGCGCCGTTGCCGCCAACCTTGGTGGTCTCGCCCTTCACGATGTCGTTGCTCCAGGAAGCGGAAGCGCCGTCAACATACAGAGAAACGTCCTTCTTGGAGATGCCCTTGGTCAGGCCCAGATCGTTGTAGATGGTGCCGATCTTCACAGAGGTGGTGTAGGAGGCATCAGCGGCATCGGCATAGGTGCCGACCACGGTGTTGCCATCGCGCCAAGTGTGGGCGGGACGCTCAAAAGCATCGGTGTCGGAGACCTTCTTCAGAGAGGAGAAGTTCTTCTCGGCGAACTGCAGGTTCTCAGCGCCCATGGTGTTGGCGTAAACGCCCTGGGGCACGGGAGTAGCCTTGCTGGCGGTGGACACGGTGGTGCCGCCGACAATGATGGTGGTGTCATTCTGGTACTCGACCATGGTGGCCTTCAGGGTGTTGAAAGCCATCTGAGCGGCGTCCTGACGGGACAGCTCCTCAGACAGAACCAGGCCCTTGGGGGCGATGCGAGCGCCGATGGCGTCAGCGGAGACGTTGATCATCCAGTCGTTGCCCACATAGTCCTCGCGCTCGGCGTTGTAGCCCAGAGCAACCAGCAGCATCTTGGCGAAAGCAACGCCGGTCAGCTTGCCTTCTGGATAGAAGTTGCCGTGGCCGTCGCCGGCCAGGATGCCCAGGTTCACGCAGTAGCTGATGAAGGGGGCGGACCAGCGGCTGGCGGGAACATCGCTGAAAATGCTGTAGTTGGTGGTCAGCTTCTCAGCAGAGCTGGAACCCAGCAGCAGGTAGCAGATGATCTTGGCAGCCTGCTCACGGGTCAGGATGGAG
>CAUWDA010000098.1:0-4555 GCA_963557075.1 uncultured Flavonifractor sp.
CTATGCGACAAAACAGACCGGCTATTTCTGGACAAAACAGCTTGGCCTTAACAATAGAAGTAAATATGCTATTGTATAATAGCATTATCAATAGGAGAAATATTCAAAAAATATTATATAAATGTTGTGCTAATTGGACTTACCCAATTGTTGTATAGATGAGGCCTCAAAAGGAAAGGAAGGGGGTGCGCCGATGGAGCAAGAAACTGTGCTGGTGCTCTTTGACCGTTATGCGGACATGGTGTATCGCATCGCTCTCAGTTATCTGCGTTCCCCACAGGAAGCAGAAGATGTTGTGCAGACTGTATTTCTCAAACTACTGGAAAGCAGTATGATCATTTACCCCGGGAAAGAGCGTGCGTTTCTAACCAAGGTCACGATTAACCATTGCAAAAACCTTCTCACCGCAGCGAAGAAGCATGAAGCTATTTCTTTAGATGAGGTTGTTCTATCGGTACAGCCGGAGAATCGGGACATAGTTCATGCCGTTATGGAGTTGCCGGAAAAGTATAGGGCCGTTGTGAGCTTGCATTATTTTGAGGGCTACTCATTTCGGGAAATCTCAAAATTTTTACACATCAGCATCTCAGCTGTTTCCATGAGATTGTATCGTGCCAAAAGCATCCTAAAAAAGCAACTTGGGGGGGATTGATATGGAGCGAAACTTCAAGCGCATTTCTGATGAGTTGAAATTGCCGCAGGAGAGCCGGGAGCGTATTCGTTCTCAGCTTTCCTCCTACCAAAAACAATCGGAGGACATTCCTATGAAAAAAGCAACCTTAAAATCTCGTATGCCATTGATTGCCGCTGCTGTTGTTATGATGATGGTATTAACACTGACCGCTGCCGCTGCGGTGGTGCATCTGTTCAGAAACGACATTATCGTGTCCAGTGCGGATAACATTCCTGTGTCTTCAAGCGAAAATGGCGCCCTTGATGCTGTTGCTATCACAGGTCCTGGCGGAAACCCGCCCGCCACTTTGGACGAAATGACAGAATCTGCTCGATTTAAGTCGGACGATTGGGACGTAGGTGACAGCATTAACGGCGGAGTGGTATCGGAATACCATCAGTGGGACTCTGCTGAGGTTTTGAGCAGTGACCCCACTCTCCGCAGCCGCCGCGTTAGTCGGGAGGATGGCGCAGAAAAAATGGAGTATACCGCTGAAAACCCCGCAAACCTTTTGGACACCATGACAGGCCGTGTGACCTTTGATTTGGGATGGCTGAACGAACAGTATGATTACGTCTCGGATGCCAACTTGTCCTTTGTCGTGTCCGATGCAAAGGATGACTATGTCAGCGAGGAATTTGATGCACTCTACGCAAAGAAGGATGGTAGCGGATATGTCGATTTATCAATCTACAATATCGCACAAGCCAACTATTTTGACCAGTCTTATATCGTTGATGGCAGTTATGAAACCTCCTACTATTACACGTCTGTCGATGGCTATGAGTTCCTGATTGAAATGGACAACGGAAATGTTTGGGCACAGTGCCGCACAAGCCATGCCACCGTCAGTCTGCATGGCGCATATCTGACCTCGGACGAAGTGGAAGATATTCTGGATCATCTGTCTCTAACTATAAATGAGTAACGTGTGTTACAGCAGAAACAGGGGCCGCCCGATTGTGGCGGCCCCTGCAAAATTTTCTCCACTTCTGGTAATTATCGCACATCTAATCTAAATTCCTGCCTTGATGCCCTCTTTCGTACCTTTTCCGCCTGCTCTCTCTGCTTATCAGCAACTACCGCCGCTTCTATCTGCTCGGGGCCAAAAACCCGCTTGACCCGCTCATAGTTGGCGGACACTTGCCGCAGGGCCTTGTTCTCCAGCTTGACCTCCTGTAAACGGTCAGACAGGCGGGCGTTACTCTCTCTTACTCGGCCATAGTCCCCTTGCAGGCGCTCAAATTTTCCCCGCAACTCCACATAGGCCAGATACAGGGAGCGCAGCACCTTGACGATTTGAGCCAGCAAAGGTTTGGCCTTTTTCTCCCGGTAGGCCCTGCCCGTTTCCAGCGTTCCCGCTTCCGGTAAAATCTCGTCCGGGTCGGCGGAGAAATCCGCTGCCAGCCGCTCCATGTTCTTCACCGCCGGGGCAAGTTCTTTGAGCCGCCGTTCCTGGCTCTCCACCTGGCTTTCTTTCTCCGCCTTGACTGTCTCCAGAACGGCGATCTCCTTTGCCCGCTGTTCTTTCTTGTAGTCCAGTACAGATAGGTGCTTGTCGTGGGTGCCCTTGTCCTCCCACTCAATCCCGTGGCGCTCCATGACCAGGGAAAGCTGCACCTTTTCCGAGCGCACCCACTGACTCCATTCCGTGTCCCCTCGGGTGCCGCCTTTGAACCCCTGGGCGGCTAACGCCTGTTTCAAAGATACCCTGGTGTCCAGCCCTCGCTTGCTCCCTGTGGTGAATGGGACAAAGTCAATGTGCAGATGGGGGGTAGCCTCGTCCATGTGGAGGTGGGCGGAGAACACACGGAGCTGGGGGTTGCGCTCTTGAAAGCCCTTCATGTACTCGTCCAAAACCGCTGCCGCAAGCTGCCCCTCCTCGCTGTCGGCGCTCATATCGTCTCTATTGCCCACTTGCAGGATGATTTCATGGAACGGCTTTTCCTGCTTGCCGGAACGGATCTTCTCATAGTAGTCCTCAATCCTTCTGTCGGCCCTGGTCTGTTTGGCGTTGTAGCGTTCCAGAGCCTCGTCAAAGAGTTCATGGTACACCGTCTTGATATTCTCCTCGCAGTAGGTGACATTCAAATGGGAGCGTTCTGGGTCGGTGTTCTTGGCGTGGAATTTCCTGCTGTTGTGGTTCACCGAACCTTGCCCCACCATGGCACTGATCGTCCTTTTCAAATCAATCCCTCCTTCCTTTTCCGCCGCATAAGCGGCGGGCCTTTGTTACTTTCTACGAAAGTAACGCAAAAGCACTTTTGACAGCCTAGCGGCCATCAAAAGCGCATTTGCGCCCTACGGGGTGGTGTGGGGACTTTGCCCCCGGCAACTGCGGTTGCCTCCCCCAGCAGGGCCGCCCTTTGAAAAGGGCACCCTGCACCCCGCCTAAACTTTGTCACTCGCCGTTGGGCAGGGGGGAAAGGCCAGCGGCCTTTTCCCCCACCCGGTGAGTGTTGTCCGTGGGCCGAAAGTCAAGGGGTACGGGTTGTATTGCCTTGCGGCAATCTCCACCCGCAGGTATGCCCCCTTGACTTTCGCCCCCGCTCCCCGTGACAGCCGTGACGACCGTGACGATGTTTTACACACCGCCTCCGCACTCCGAAAAGCTGTCACAGCTGTCACGGTCGTCACACCTGGGGTTCCTCCAGCGTGAGTTTGATACTCCGCCCGGCATGGGTTCGGGCGCTTTCATAGTGGATGTGGTACTCATAAGACAGCCGCCACGCCCGGACATTCAGCCGCATAGCCAGGGCATTGGGTTTCATATCCAGCCCCAGGGCGGCGACAAGTTCCGTGGCCGTCCCTCTCCACTCTGGCCGTTCCGCCGTTACCAGGGCGGCAACAGCCTCCAACACCAGGTCGGGCGGCTCCTGCCGCAGCTCCGTTTCCCGCTGCTCCAGCTCCCACACAAGCCGCTCCTCGTCCCGTTTGAGGTAGAGACGCTGGTCTTGCTGATCCCGCCCGGAAATGTCCAGGGTGGCGGCGTTGTCTGTCCGCCGCTCCTTTTGGAGCAGGAAGGCTCCGTCTGCCGCACCCAACAAGCCGTTGGTGCCGGAGATCATATCAAACTTATCATCGGCCTGCTGCTTGCGGGTGTGGTGTACCACCAGGAGGCAGACCCCGTTTTCATCGGCAAACCGTTTCAGTTTGGTAATTACCTCGTAGTCGTTGGCATAGCTGTACTTTCCGCCGTCCTCCTCCCGTACTTTTTGCAGGGTGTCGATGATAATAAGCCGGGTGTCTGGGTGTTCCCGGACAAAGCCCTTTAACTGCTCCTCCAGGCCACCGCCGAGCTGCTTGGCTCCGATGGCAAAGAACAGGTTTCCGGTACTCTCTACCCCAAACATCCGGTACAACCGCTCCTGTAAGCGGCGGTGATCGTCCTCCAGAGCCAGATAGAGGACTGTCCCCTGGCGCACCTCATACCCCCACAGGGAAAGGCCCATACTCACATGATAGGCAAGCTGGGCCATGAGAAAGGACTTGCCCACCTTGGGAGCGCCCACAAAGAGATATGTCCCCGCATAGAGCAGACCGTCTATCACAGGAGGTCTGCCGGGGTACACCTGCTCGTAGAGGTCATTCATAGACACGGTAGGCAGATAGGCCGGGTCGTTGACCCGGCTTATCTGCCGCATGATTTCCTCCAAATCTCTTTCCGGGGGCTTGTGTTCTGTCACGCCCTCTGCTATACTTTGGTTAGGTTTTTGTGAGAGCGACTGTCCCCCGTCTGCGCCAACAGACGGATATGGGACGGTCGTTTTCGTTTTCAATCCATCCATCTATCAATCCTCCTTCATGCCGTCCATAATGGCGGCGATCAGCCGGATGGTGTCCAGCAGCTCCCCATCCACGCCATTCCCGGCCTCGATACGC
>CAUWDA010000099.1:0-4476 GCA_963557075.1 uncultured Flavonifractor sp.
CCAGCCGCTTCCGGCGTTTCAACTGGCTACCGGTAGCCGCCAGGTAGCCAATTTGAGGGGCTCTGACCCTCCGATGGACAGCCCGCATATAAACCCCGGCAGGGGCACAAAATGAGTTTGTATTCCCGCAGGATCCATGCTAAAATGAATACAGAACTACAGGACCACACCAGATGAGGGAACGAATATGCTGTTTACGCCATACGTGATCCGCAGAACGGACAGAAAGAAGGTCCCCGTACAGATCATTCCCGCTACGGAGCAGGACCTGGCCGCGACAACGGGAGAGCCCGCCTGGCAGACGGACTGGCAGTCCGACTATTTGGCAAATCCCAGGATAGACAAGTTCGCCATGAAACAGGACGACGGGGTGCTGATCGCACTGGGGGCCTATCAGATCGCCGGACGCAAGGCGTACGTCTACATCCTGTACGTGGAGAGCGCCCCGCAGAGCAACCCAACGCTCCAGTCTCCTGCGCAGCGAGAGTATTATGGCATAGGGGAAGCAATGATCGCCTTTGGCATTAAATATTCCATTGACAACGGATGCCGGGGCGACGTGGTATTCGACGCAAAGACCGAGGCACTCGCGCGGCACTATGCGAGAGATTTCGGAGCCAAACAGATCCCCGCCGGAGCCAGCGGCGGACCGAAACGCTTTATGCTGGCAGATGAGGATGCGTGGAAGCTGTTTTCAAACTATTTGACAGAGGAGGATGCATAATGGCAGCATTGGATGATCGTTATCAGATCGATGATCTGGCCGCACAGGCAGGCGGCTATTTTGCGCCGCCTACAGCGGAAAACATGGCCTATACCGAATTGTTGTTTGACATTTGCAGACAGTTCGGCATTCGCTATTATTCCGCCACCACCAAAGAGCGCAATTTTGTCGAGGAGGTGACCCGGGTCACCTGGGCTAGACAGCAGGAGGAGAAAACCGGCGTCCGGCAGGAGATCCGGCCTGCGTTCTCCGCCTGACCCAACAAAAAACAGGCTGGATACCCTTTGGGGTATCCAGCCTGTTTTTTTACAGCCATTTGAAGTCAAGCTATTTTCAGCCCATGGAACACAGTTTGGCGGCCGTCTGAGCCGCCAGACGGGCGTTGTTAAATACCAGCTGAATGTTGGAGTCCAGACTGTCGCCGCCGGTGAGCTCCTTCACCTTGGCCAGCAGGAAGGGGGTGGTAGCCTTGCCGTGGATGCCCTGGGCGTTGGCCTGGGCAATGGCCTCGTCGATGGCCTTGTTAATGACCTCGTGGTCCATGGCAAACTCCTCGGGGATGGGGTTGGTCACCAGCATGCCGCCCTTGAGACCCAGCTCACGGGAGACGTGGAAGGCGGCGGCGATCTCCTCCGGGGTGTCCATGCGGTAGTCCACTTCAAAGCCGCTCTTGCGGGTATAGAAGGCGGGCAGCTCCTTTGTGCCGTAGCCGATGACAGGCACGCCGTGGGTCTCCAGGTACTCCAGCGTGAGACCCAGGTCCAGGATGGACTTGGCGCCGGCGCACACCACCATTACGGGGGTGGCGGCCAGCTCCTCCAGGTCGGCGGAGATATCCATGGTGGTTTCAGCCCCGCGGTGGACGCCGCCGATGCCGCCGGTGGCGAAGATCTGGATGCCCGCCATGTGGGCGATCATCATGGTGGTGGTGACGGTGGTGGCGCCGTCGGCCTTGCGGGCCACCAGCACCGCCAGATCCCGGCGGCTGGCCTTGGTCACGGCCTGGCCCTGCTTACCCAGATATTCGATCTCCTCATGGCTCAAGCCGGCCTTCAGCCGCCCGCCCAGAATGGCAATGGTGGCGGGCACAGCGCCGTTGTCCCGGATGATCTGCTCCACCTTCAGAGCGGTCTCCACATTCTGGGGATAGGGCATCCCGTGGGAGATGATGGTAGACTCCAGGGCCACCACAGGCTTACCGGCGGCGACAGCGGCGGCAACCTCAGGGGCCACGTCCAGATACTTGTTCAGATTCATAATGATACCTCCATACGGATCACAGATTTTCTTTTCTCTTCTTATATCATCCGGCTTTTGAGCAGCCGCGGGCTCATCGCCGGGTTGATGGTCTCCGCGCTCTCCATGGCGATGGCTCCTGCTGCCATGGCCGCCTTGGCGGTGCCCTCCAGGTCGGTGCCCTCCAGGTAGGCCCAGGCGATGGCCGCCATACCGGCGTCACCGCAGCCGGTGGTGTTCACCATCTGCCCGGAGCAGCAGGGCACATAGCGCCGCTCCCGGTGGTCGGCGGCCAGCATCCCATCCCCGCCCAGGCTGATGAACACCCGCCGCAGGCCGGTATCCAGCAGTACATCCGCCGCCCTGTTCAGACTGGTCTCATCGGTGATAGAGATGCCGGAGAGCAGCTCCGCTTCCATCCGGTTGGGCTTGAGGGTGTGGAGCTTGCCCAATACCGGCCGCAGCTTCTCCGCCTTGGCGGTGGACACCGGGTCGGCAAAGATGGGCAGACGCAGGTTGTCCGCCAGCCAGGCGATGGACTCCGCCGGGATATTGGTATCCAGTACCACCAGTTGGGCGTTGTTCAGCAGCCTGCTCCGTCCGGCCAGAAAAGTGGGGGTCATGTGCTGATAGATCTCCATATCGCTGACCGCCAGGGCCATATCACCCCGGTGGTCCGCGATGAACAGATAGGTAGAGGTGGCTCCGCCCGGCACCGTCAGGCACTGGCTGATATCGATGCCAAGTTCCCCGCAGCTGGCAGCGATCCGCTGGGCGTTCATGTCGTCCCCAAAGGCGGTGAGCAGCCGCACATCCATCCCCAGCAGGGCCATGTTGTGGGCAATATTCCGGCCCACTCCTCCCAGGCTGGTGCGCACCTGCCCCGGGTTGGAGTCCTCCGGCACCAGCTTTTCCAGGGACCGCCCGCCGATATCCAGATTCACGCCCCCCACCACTACCGCATAGGGTTCGGTGCGGACGATGTATCCTTTCCCGGCGATATGCCCCTGCTTCATCAGGTTGGAGATATGTACCGCAACTGATGACCGGGTAATGCCTGCCTTGTCCGCCAGTTCCTGCTGGGAGATCATAGGGTCCTCTTCGATCCACTTCAGGATCTGCCGCTCCCGCTGGGTCATGGGACACCTCCTAAACTTTTATCTATATTCTAATCATATGCTTATAATGTCACGTTGTCAACCCCCAATCACATCATCCTGTCTCAATGCGGGCGGCCACTGTGTTGAGCACCTCCTGATGGGTCTGGTCGAAGATATGGGTGTAGATCCGTCCGGTGATGGATACATCCTTGTGCCCCAGGGCCTTGCCGATATCCACCAGCGGGATTCTGGCGCTGTTGGCCAGGCTGGCAAAGGTGTGCCGTAGGCCGTGGACGGTGATGGGGGGCAGGCCATGGCGCTCCACGAAAGCACGAAAGGCCCAGGTGACCATGTTTGGGTGTCTGGGTTCTCCGCTGTCATCAGTGAGGACGTAGCCGCTGTCTCTGTAGTCCTCCCGCAGGGCTGCCAGCTCCAGCTGCTCCTGCCGGATATCGTGGAGCAGGCGGGTCAGATCCTCCAGACCGGCAATACCAAGGGCGCGGATAGAATTTTTGGTCTTTGGTTCCTTTTCCACCACCCGGTCCCCGGCGGTGGTGCGGGTGACTCGGATGCGGATCACATAGTGGGCAAAGTCGATGTCATCCCATCTCAGGCCGCAGATCTCCCCGCGCCGCAGGCCCAGGTAGGCTCCCAACTTGACCACCAGCTCCAGCCAGCAGCCCTCCACCTGCCGGAACAGCTCCCGCAGCTGCTCCGGGGTGTAATAGAACTGACGGGCGGGATGTTCTCTGGGGGCCTCCACCCGCTCCACTGGATTTTCCCGCAGGATTTTTTGCCGAAAGGCCAGCTGGAGGGCCGTATGGAGCAAAATATGGTGCTTGTGGACGCTGTTGGAATCCAGCCGCCCCTCCCGCATTTTCTGTGCATAATACCGCTGGATGTGCCAGGCCTCCAGCTGCCGCAGGCGGATCCGCCCCAGGGCCGGGTTGATGTGGTTTTTGATCAGAGAATGGTAGCAGTAATAAGTGGTATAGGCCCGGTTGGGGGCAATGACCTCCTCCAGCCAGTAGTCCAGCCATTCCGCCAGCGTCAACCGGCTGCAATCGCAGGGCAGCCGCCCGCCCCGGCCCCTCTGGAACTGTTCCAGCGCCATCTCTGCCTCCGCCAGGTCGGTGAACGTCCGTACCCGCCGGTCCCGGTGCCCGTCGGCATCTGTTCCATAGTTGAAGCAGACGTAATACAACTGTTTTTCATCATCGTATGACAGGTTTTTCTTGATTGCCTTTCTTGCCATCCCGGCTCCTCCTTTTTCCCTGCGGATCTTGTTGTTTGGGGCTGTTATACCTTGTATTTTGTCAGGCTTTTTCCCCTCCGTCAACGATTCCGCACCGAGCGTTTCACCGCTCTTTTACCCCCCAAATTGGCTACCTGGCGGCTACCGGTAGCCAGTTGAAA
>CAUWDA010000100.1:0-4451 GCA_963557075.1 uncultured Flavonifractor sp.
CTGGCTGATGAAGCAGCACAACGGCGGCATTCCGGTGAACACCTGCTATCCCTGCGATGAGCCTACCTGCTGGGCAGAGGACCATGTGGCCATCACCGGCATGTTCGGCATCGGGCGGGAAAAAAGCTGCTCCCTCTGCGGAGAGCTGGGCAGCCAGTTTATGATCGATGAGTGGGAGTATCCTGCCATCGGCGTGGCCATCTGCGACTGTCCCAGCGCCGGACACGATATGATTTTCCTGGACTACCGGGCCTGCGGCCCCCAGGGAGAGCCTGCGGTAGTCCATGTGGATCAGGAAAACGACTACAAGATTACTCATCTGGCAGACAGCTTTGAGGAATTTATCCGCGGCCTGGAGCATGAATCCCTCTATGATCCGGATGAAGATGCAGAGGATCTTGAGGATGACGCTGACGAGGAGGAAACTGACCGTAAGGGCTCCTTTGCCGGATCTGTGCTCCTCTCCAAAGCAGAGTGGGACAAGGAGCAGTTGATCCGGGATCTGCGGGAAGAATGGGGCATCGTAGATGAGGAGCCGGATGAGGGCGACGAAGAGGATGAGAACAGCGATGACGCTGTGGTAATGCGGGTCGGCAATATGATGCTGATCGTGACACTCTTCCACGGTCACATCCCGGACAGTGAAGCGGAAATCAACGCCGAAAACAACTATATGTGGCCAGAGGCCGTAGAGGTGGCCAAAGCACACAAGGCCCATATCATGGTGGCTGTGTTGGGTGAGGAGGAAAAACTGCTGGAACGGGGCAAGCTGTTCACCAAGGCGATGGCAGTGTGCTGCAAGCAGAAATACGCCACCGGTGTCTACACCAGCGGCGTGGTATTTGAGCCTCGTTTCTATGAGGGCCTTGCCGATATGCTCAAAAAGGACGAACTGCCCATCTTCAACTGGGTTTGGTTCGGCCTGTACCGGAGCGAGGGGGGCCTAAACGGCTACACCTACGGCATGGATGTGTTTGGCAAGGAGGAAATGGAGGTGTTGAACACCGACGCTGAGCCGGAGGAACTACGGGACTTTTTGGCAAGCCTTGCCTCTTATGTGCTGGCGTGCGATGTGACGCTGCAAGACGGCGAGACCATTGGCTTTTCCGCGGACGATAAGCACACCATCACCCGCAGCCCCGGTGTCTCTCTGCCAGAGGAACAGATGACCCTGAAAATCTCCTGGGCGTCATCGGACGGTGACCCTGACGATGACCCGGACGGAGGAATGAACGATGGAGCATGAGAGGAAAGAACTTTTGGCTCAGAAAAAAGCGCAGCTTAAAGTAAAGCAGCAAAGAGAAGAGATCCAGCAATACAAGGACCGTCTCACAAAAAGCATCGAAGATTTTTCTCAAAAATACCGGTACGCAGATGAATCGGAAGAGATCAAACTTGGAAAATTCATCTCAAAACTCGATTTCGCGCAGCCGGGGCAACTGTCGATTCAAGAAGCTTGCCCGTACCCACACGAAAATGTTTACCTGTGCTTTTTGATGGGAACAGAGGCACTGTTTCAAATCTTCATATTCGGAAAATATGATGACATCCTGCGCGATTATGATGAATGGGAGGTTTTCAGCCCCTGTCTGCTGCTTGTGGATGAGGATTTTATTCATTATACTTACATCAACGATGATGGCGAAGTCATGGAATCACAAGTATCGTGATGGCGGAGAAAGAGCGTGGACACCTATGAACAAAGACACATTGACAGTAAAACTCCTGGACTTGGTCGAGGGGCGGGAAACTCCCGAAACATGGTGGAGCTGGTGGGACGAGCACGAGACGGAGTTGGAAGCCCTGCTGAGTCGTGGTGAATTCCTGAAACTGAAGCCCCGCCGACACGGTTTTCAGTGGGTCCCGGTGTTTGGCAGCCAAAAGGGAGCCATCGCCATTCTGGAAAAGAGCGGCTTAGCATTTGAAGCCAGCAATCTCTACCAGGAGCGGTATCTGGCCGAACTGGACGCTTTCTGCAAGGAGCAGGAGCGAGTGCAGCGGGAAAAGCAAAAGGAATTCAAGGCCAGCCACCCGGAGCTGTTTGGCCGATACCCCAAGTTCTCCAAGGCGCTGGCAAAGGTGCTGGACACCTCTGATGAGATCAAGCCTGCCGCCACGGAGGAACAGATCAGGAATCAAGAAAGCGTGCTGGACTTCACGCTCCCGTCCCAGGTGCGGGAGTTTTTCCTGCTGACCGCAGGCATCAATGTATCCACAGGCGTGATCCTTACCCTTTCCGGGATGTTTGATCTGACCATTCATGGCGAGCGGTATTGTGTGCTGGGCGAGTTCTGGAAAGAAGCGGACGGCGACCAGCTCCTGCTCCGCCCCGGAGAGGAAACCATCTGGTACTACGCCCATGAGCAGGACAAGGTAAAGCGCCTCTGCAATGATATAACGGAACTGCTGGAGAAGAAATTGGCGAGGTATCTCAATGAGCACTGAAAATATATTCAGGAGGAACTGCCATGTCACAGATTGCATCCTTTTATCTGCTCAAAAACGGCCAGCGGCAGGAGTTGTCCGACGGCAACTGCTCCGGCGCGGTATACATGGCCATCTGGGACTGGTGTGAGAGCGAGCTGGATCTGGATGTCCGTTTTCCTGCTCCCCAAACGGAGGACACCCTGGACTGCGCTCTGCTGGAGGGAGAACTGGCGTCTAAACTGCTGGCAGCTCTGCGGGAGCAGGACCTCCCGGAACTGGCCGCTGAAATTGCCCCAGACTGGGATCTGCCCACTGAGGCGGTGCAAAGCGGACTGGAAACGCTGCGTTCCCATCTGGAACTGGTGCAGGGCGGCACTGCCCTGCTGTATGAAATGTTATAGGACGGAGGGATACCATGCTGGCAAAGCGGTTTGAACACATTTTACATGATCTGGGCATGGCTGGGCTGGAACACCCTCTGTTCTACCATGCGCCGGTGGGCATTCGGTTTGAAATCGGCGGGGAGGAGCCAATCTATCTGTACAGGCGTGCGGCGAAGCTGAAAACCAACCCCGCTTATGTTCAGGAGGCGCTGGACCGGGCCGCTGCGATCTATCGGGCACTTCCGGCGCTGCCGGACCTTCTGCGGATCGACGGGTATCCCGATGAAGAACCCGCCGAGTCCCTGCTGACCGTTATCCGGCAGCGAGGGGGACTCCCAGTTCCCGATGAGCAACTTCCAGCCACAGAGCTGGATGAAGATGGGGATACCCATGCACAAGTGCAGTTTTACTGGGATCTCAGCAAGATCAGCTTTCAACCAGAGCTGCTTCTTCGGGAGATCATTCTGGGGGACATCGGCGGCTGGAACGGCTTTGTGTCCAGCGTCTATCTGGCTGGGCCGGGGCCGTTCCTCTACCACCTGTACGATGACCGTGGGCTGGATGTGCTGGGCGGCTCACAGAAGCTGCTATTGCCGCTCTATCATCAATTTCATGACTGGATCTTGGAATACGATCTGGAGAAGATCGACCAGATGTTCGCTCCAGCAAAAGAATGACCGCATAACAGAAAAGGAGACATTACTATGGGACTTGACATTTACGCCGGGACATTGACCCGGTACTATTCTCACAACTGGAAGACCGTTGTCCAGCAGTGGGCGGAGGAAAACGGATATTCCTTCAACCGGATCACGCCGGATGGAGAACCTGCCAACGATGAGGAGGAGCTGTCCCCGGCTGAGGTTCAGGCGGCGGTGGAGAACTGGCGGGATCAGATTTTGGCTGCCATTTCCCAGCCGGACCAGCCGCCCTACACTCCATGGCCGGAGGACAACGAGCGGCCCTACTACACCGATAAGCCGGATTGGGATGCCTTCGGCGCTATGCTGCTGGTAGCTGCCTGTCGTACATACGAGGAACCGGTGCCTTCCACCGTGGAGAAGGACTGGATCTTCGGGGAGCATCCCCTGATTGCCCGCCTTGCATCGGACGAGGAGCGGGTGTGGTCCCTGTTTCGTGGGGCTACCTGGTGGCTTCCACTCACCGACAGTTTTATGTTCCAGGGTCCTTTGCCCACCGATGATATCGCCGCTATCGCCACCTTGGGCGGTCTGCGGAAGGAGCTGGAGAAACTGAACCAGCTGGCGTGGCAGGCCGATGAGAACACCATTCTCAGCTGGAGTGAAACCGAGGGCTACCCCGTGGACGGCACTGTGGGCCTGGATGGGCAGTACAGCAAAGCCGATATCCCGGAGCACACCCAGTATGACACCCAATCCTTGGCCAAATTCGCCTTCTCCATGTTCTGGCGGGCTATGCGGTTTGCCGAGGAACAGCAGGTGCCCATCTTATTGGATTACTGATTTCCATGCCGCTCGGTGAGGTGAAAGAATTATGGATATTCTGATATATTTCGGTCTGCCAATTCTGATCTCATTTTTTATTCAACTGCTGATTGGATTTAGAACGAAGACCTGCTAATCAAAGTCAACACCTAAAATTAAAAAAGCGGAAAATTTT
>CAUWDA010000101.1:0-4238 GCA_963557075.1 uncultured Flavonifractor sp.
CACTCCTATTCGCTTTCTTTTTTTCTATTTGTCACACTTCATTGTAACACCTACATTTTGCATCAGCGTAAGTGAAAGATATGGTTGACTCTTGCCCAAAAATATAGTATCATTATAAACTGCAAATGCGTTTTATCCATTTGTTGCTGGAATAGCTCAGTCGGTAGAGCAGCTGATTCGTAATCAGCAGGTCGCGTGTTCAAGTCACGTTTCCAGCTCCAAAAAGAAAGACATGACCATAGGTCATGTCTTTCTTTTTGGGTTCCGGCCGCCGGAGGCGGCCTCCACCCTTCGGTATTTCAAATGCTCGGGGCAAATGAATTGCCCCTGCGCCAAGGTTTTCACCTGCGGCGAAAACGCTTGAAGCTCCGCCGACTTTGTTATTGGCGGTACCAAGGGCGGCTTAAAAGGGAGAGGGGAACGGCTGTGCCGTTCCCCTCTCCCCTTCTTTGGGGGTCGCTGTTTCGTTGGGGGTTACTGCGCGTCCCGATACAAGAAGGTCACGATCTGGGCGCGGGTGCAGGGGGCATCGGGGCTGAACTTGTTGCCGCCGGTGCCGGAGGTGACGCCCTCGGACACGGCCCAGGCCACAGCGTTGGCGTACCAGGCGTCGGGAGCCACGTCGCCGAAGCTGCCGCCGGAGACAGCGGGAGCGCCATTGGCCCGCCACAGGAAGGTGACGGTCTGGCCGCGGGTCAGCACCGCGTCAGGGCTGAACGTGTTGGCCGAGGTGCCGCTGGTGACGCCCTGCTCGGCGGCCCACAGCACCGCGTCGTAGTAGTAAGCGTCGGCGCTCACGTCGGCGAAGGGGTTGACGCCGGTGGCCTTGGGGGAGCCGTTGGCCCGCCATAGGAAGGTCACCATCTGGGCGCGGGTGCAGGAGAGGTCCGGGCCGAAGGTATTGGCCCCGGTGCCGGTGGTGATGCCCTCCCTGACGGCCCATGCCACCGCGTCAGCATAGTAAGCGTCGGCGGGAACATCCGCAAAGGCAGGGATTTCCGGCTCGGCGTCGATCTGCTTGAAGCTGGTCTCCACCGTAACCTTGGAGCCGGGCATGGTAAAGGTGAACTTGCCGTTGCCCTTGTCCTTAATTTTAATGGTATCGCCGCTCTTGTCGGTGACGGTCAGTTCGTCCAACTCATAGCCCTTGTCAGGCTTCACAGTGATAGTCACCGTGTCGCCCTTGTCGGCCCGCTTGGGGCTGACGGTCACGGTGCCGTGCTTGTCGGAGTCCACACTGACGATGTAATCGCCGCCGGAGCTGCCGGAGCTGCTGGAGCCGCCGGAGGAACGGCGGGAGACGGTGAGGGTGCCAGACACATAATTGATCGTGTAGTTGTCAATAGACGCAGGGCCTTTGACAGTGATGGTGTAATCGCAAACCTTGTTGGCGTCCGCCGTGGGGCAGGTAACAGTCACACCGGACAGCAATTTATCCGTATCGTTGCCCTGCCAACCAGACACGGTATAGGTGTATTCAGGCAGTTGATCGCCAACACGGATAGTCTTATCAACCGCCTTGACGGTCAGCTGGGCAGGGGTGATGGTAAAGGACTCTGTGATAGAAGCATACACAGTCTTATCCTTGTTCTCGCCGTTGATGGTCACCCAATAATCTCCCGCATTGACAGGCGCGGATTTCAACTCCTCGCCCTCGGCGTCATAATAGGCGATCGTCCAGTCAGTGATCCCCTCATAGGCGGCGTTATAAAGTTTTGCTTTGCCGTCATACACCAGAGAGGGGACAGTCACAGCAACCTGATCGCTCACATCCTGTGCCTCTTGGGGTTCGGAAATCGTCAGCGTGGCGGTGGTGGGGCCGGTCAGCTCATAATTGGGGTTGCCGCTCTCCACCTTGACAGTGTAGGTGCCGGGGTGCGTGGGAGCGACAGGAATATAGGCGCTGTCACCTGCGGCAGATTCTTTGTAGCTGTATACCAGTTCCAGATCTTCGGGAAGTGTTCCGCCCTCCGCAGGCTTTGCCTCAATGGTATGGGGCTGCTCGTCATAGTTTACGGCTGCGTTTTCCATGGAAACCGTGATTTCCTTGGGGGTAACCTTCACGCTAACAGTCAGCGTCTCACCGCTCCGAGTAGCAGCGGGGGCGGCATTGGCGGTGATGGTGGTATCGCCCACGCCGGTGGCGATCAGTTGGCCGTTCTCAATTTTGACAACATCGGGATTGGCAGAAGTCCAGTCCGTCAGAGCCACGCCCTCGATGGTGGGGGGAGTCTTGGTGGAACCATACTCCATCGTGATTTTATCGACAGTCAGTTCGATCCACTTGATATAGTAGGCTTTCTGGGCATTTGCTGTCGGGTCAATTACTGCCTCTGTTACAGGATCTCCAGAGAAATCGCTTGTTTCATATACGCCACCGAAAATGGAGTTCTCTCTGGTCATGGTCGGGAAAGCACCCTCGGATCTCGCCCGATACCGGAGACGCAACTCATTATCGTAGCAGAACTCACCAGCACTATGATCCAAAGCGGCAGAAACAAGCAAGTCCTCGTCATAGATGGACATTTTATTTATTGTCCCGGTATTCTTTTCGACTTGAATCACATAATCTTTATTCTTCTCGTAAGTTTCTTCTGTCGGCGGATCGCCCAGGTAAATGATCTCGCCGATTGTACCGCTATTGTTTAGCTGCCATGCGATTCCCTCAAAAATTGCAATCTTGTTTATTTTTCCTGCGTTATTTACGAGTAAATGCTTACCAGTGAAGCTGATTTCTCCAATATCACAATTTTCTTCTACATATACGGTGATGTCGGCGCTGTTAGTAATATTCAGGTTGCTTTGTTTTACGTTCCTGATAGTGACCATTCTGATTCCGCCAATATCCCCTACTGTTGTGCCGGAACTGAGCGAGGGAAGCTCACCGCCGTTTGCATCAATTACTGATCCAGTGTTGAAACCCCAGCCCAGCAATCGCTCTGATCCATAGCCGCCTACGTACTTTCCCACATAGAAGTTCTTGGCAATATTTATGGGAGGCAGATTTGCCTCTTCGACATTCCATGTTGCAATGCCATCCAACGGCTTTCGGTCTGAAAAAGCCACACCGACGATACCACCAACATTTACATAGGAAGCCTTCTCACTGTATTTCAAAGTTCCGGAATATGTGCAGTCTTGGATCAGCGTTGAGTTGCTCGTTCTTCCAATTATTCCGCCGATAGAGACCATTCCGTCGTCGTTTTTTGAGTCTTTCTCATTGGTCGTAGATATATCCAGGGCTGAGGAACAATCTTCAATTCTGAGTTCATAGGCACAATCGCCCGAAGATGTACCATGGGTTGTGGTTAGGAATGTCATGCCTCCGCCAAAAGCGCCTGTCATATTCGCTGTGCCGGAACTTGAGCAGTCCACCATAATAAGTGGGGTTGCGGTACTTCCAAAAACGCGGCCCGCAATACCTGCAATATTCTTTGCGTCACTTGCGGTCATGGAAATAGAGCAACCATCGAAAATGCTCCAATATGCCCAACCGACCAAACCGCCGATTTGGGATTCTTGACTGTTGCTTCCTGTCAATTCAGCGTCATTTACAATAATATTCACAAAAGAGGTGTATTTCGCCTCATAAGCCACTGTATAGGCATACTTATCTTTTGTAAAACTGCTTCCGATTATAGGATCATTCAGTGTGATATTACACACGGCTGCGCTATAAAGTCCTAAGTAGTCCCTCTCTGGCGTGCTTGTATAGCTGTCATAATCATTTGCGGTTGCTGTATTTACCGCAACGCCTTCAATCTTATAAAACAGCGGTTTGCTCATACCACTGATCTCATACCTCTGTCCGTCATAGACACCACGGAAGGTTTCTGTTATGTATGTATCTAAGTTGTCAAAATGAGTGGTATTCTTCAAATCGAGGGAAGAAGTCTGCTGGTAATAATAGGTTGTCTTTTCTGATTGTTGATTATTCCAATACTCAATAGCATTGACCTGGTACAAATCTTCTGCATCAGCGACCTTGAAAGGGTTGTCCACAGTACCCTCCCCATCAAGTAGGGCTTTGGCGTTTTCCAGTGAAGTAGCACCATAATGCGTTGATACATCCTTCTCCGTTGCCAGCGCACTCACGGGCACCAGCGATAAAACCAGTACCAGGGATAAGAAACTTGCCAATATCCGTTTTTTCATCTCTTTTTCCTCCTGTTGCTATCTATTGTTTGGGCCGGGAATTGGCTGACCGGCCCTGTTTTTATTCCATCTCCGCCAGTGCC
>CAUWDA010000102.1:0-4218 GCA_963557075.1 uncultured Flavonifractor sp.
TGCCGCAATGCGGCAGGCCCGGCCTTTGTCGTCCGGCAATATGGGGGAGTGTGGGCTGCTGGCGTGACGATCCGTTTTCTCAGCAATAGAGACGGATCCTCACGAAAAATGGCCGCCCACCGGGCGGCCATTTTTCTCGGAATGACAGGTCTTTTGTATGAGGGAGCAGGGGCCGCCGGGGTCCACGGAAGCTCTATTTTTAACCCGCAAACCCTTGCAAACCGGGCACTCTACCGTCATTCGGTTGCCAAAGCGGCGGCGGTAGGCTATGCTATAGGGCGAGGTGATCCCGATGTATGACATGGACAAACAGGCCTTTGGGTCCTTTGTGGCCCAGCTGCGGAAAGAGAAGGGCTGGACCCAGCGGGAGCTGGCGGAGCGGCTCCATATCACAGATAAGGCGGTGAGCAAATGGGAGACCGGAGTTTCCCATAGTTAAGGATACCACACCACAAACCCACGCTTACATTACTTCCAGAACATTAAATTTTGGAGGTACATCCCATGAAACAACTGATTTCCTGTGAGTTTAATATCGACACCGCTTGTGTGGAACTGAAATATTCTAACGGAAGCATGATCTCAATTAACTGTACCGCTGTTGAGGATGAGGTGGCAAATAGTCGTTTCCAGCGGTCTGAACTGGACTGGCTCATCTACAACGATCCGCTGTCCTATGCAGAATTGATTTTGAATGGTGATCCGGAAGAATACCTGCGAACCGTAACGGAGGCTCCACAGTTAGATTTCGATTCATAAGCAAAGCCGCCAGAGGCACATCCAAAGAATGATGCTTCTGGCGGCTTTTTCACATAAAGAATTCGTAGATTTTTATGGTTGCTGCTGGCTATTTGTCTGGTATGTGGAATTAAATGCGCTATCAAACAACCACTTTCTGAAAGAAGGATTGTTCTGAACTTCTCTGAAAAGTTCAAGCCCGCTTTGCATACTGTTCAATACAGCTTCATGGGCCGCACGGTCACTTTCGTCACGGGCATTCTGCTTGTCGGAGTATTGCATAGCATTGTTATATCGTTCATCTTTGCGGACGCTTTCAATAATATCGTTGATCTGCTTCTTAACTTTATCTTCGTCTGTCCATTCGATGTTGCCGAAAATATCATGGAATTCCTTTAGGATATTTGTCAGCGAATCGAGTTCTGGGACATCAATGCCGGTACTGGTACTAACTGGAACAGGAGCAATTTCACCATTTTCGTTTTCTAACTGTATACGCATGGTTTCTTGGGCTTCTGCACGATAGCTTTCCAGGTCAACATCTTCCAACAAACCCTCGGTATAATCTTCACCTTCAGGCTTTGGAAGTTTAGGAAGCAAAAGAGTTAGGAAGATAGACAATTTTTCCCACTGAATGCTGCCATACGGGAGGATTGCAGAAAGAAAATTGTAGGTGCGTACAAAAGTTTTGGCACTGCTTTTAAAATCAATCTGATCTTCCATAATTAAATCTTTATAGACCTCAACGCATCGATCAAGTATCGGATCGAGAACTTCACGAGGTTCATTGGCCAGATATCGTTCAACCAATGTATCCACATCTTGATCATTGAACACTTGAATTGACTCCATAGTGTCAATTAAATCATTAAGCTTATTTACGTCCGTTTCTCCAGAAAGTATAGTGGTTTTATAATAACGATCGAAAGCCTGTTTGATAATTCCTGGTTCGTTGACAAAGTCCAGAATGAACGTGTCCTTTTTATCTGGATGACTTCTATTTAGTCGAGAAAGTGTCTGCACTGCTTTAATATCTGACAGGCCCTTATCTACATACATGGTATGCAGCAAAGGCTCATCAAAACCCGTCTGAAATTTGTTGGCAACGATCAGAATTCGGTACGGGTCTGCCTTGAATGTTTTCTCAATTTTCGCACTCGGAAAACCATTCAAATCTGCTTCTGTAACTTGCTTTCCTTCGTACTCCGCAGTCCCAGAAAATGCAACAATCGCCTTAAACGGGCTCTTTCTTTCCTCCAGAAGTTTAGAGATTTCCTTGTAATATTCAATGGCCCTTTTGATAGAACTACTGATTACCATAGCCCTGGCCTTGCCACCGACTTTTCCCTTCGCAATCACTTCCGTATGGAAATGCTCCACGATGATCTTAGACTTTTCGTGAATTGCATATTGGTTCGATTCCACATAGTAGCGCAGTAACCGTTGCGCACGTTTTTTATCAAATTGCGGGTTATCTTCAACGGTTTTTGCCAATTTATAATAGCTTTGCACCGGTGTGAAATACTTTAGCACATCCATGATAAAGCCTTCTTCGATAGCCTGCTTCATGGTATAAACATAATGTGGCTCAGGCTTCGTAGTTCCGTCCGGAAGAGGTACTTTTTTGCCAAACATCTCTAATGTCTTATTCTTTGGTGTGGCAGTAAAGGCAAAATAGCTGGCATTTTTAACCATTTTTCTGCCTTCAATAATGGTATTAATTTTATCTTCCAGCTCATCCTCATCTTCATAGACACTGCCAGAAAGGACCATGTTCATCTTTGCAGACAAGGAACCATTTTGACTGGAATGAGCTTCATCAATCAAAATGGCAAAGTTTTTATCTTTGTGTACTTCGCCAATGTCATCCAGAATAAACTGGAACTTATGGACGATAGTGATGATGATTTTTTTGCCCTCTTTTAAAAGCTGTTTTAGGTCACTGGAACTTTTGGCCCAACCAACTGTTGCGGACACCTGCATAAATTGCTTGATAGTATCTTTAATCTGTTTATCCAGATTGATACGATCTGTTACAACGATAACGGTGTCAAAGATTTCTTTTCCACTGTCATTCTTTAATGTTACAAGCTGATGTGCCAACCATGCGATAGAATTAGACTTTCCGGAACCAGCACTATGCTGTATCAAATATCGCCCGCCGACACCATCTCGTTGTGCATCTGCCAACAGAGACTTTACCACAGAAAGCTGATGGTAACGTGGGAACACTTGCTTATATGTTATAGCACCAGTATCCTCATCTTTTTCAGCAATGACTTGAGCATAGTTTTCAATAATATTGGATAGCTCATCCTTGGTCAAAATCTCTTTCCAAAGATAATCGGTTTTGATACCGTTTGGATTTGGCGGGTTGCCTGCACCGTCATTAAATCCTTTGTTGAATGGCAGGAACCAAGACTTTTTTCCTTTCAGCTCCGTGCACATTCTTATCTCGTTATCATCGACAGCAAAGTGAACAATACAACGCTTGAAACTAAACAGCAACTCATTTGGAGTACGGTCATTTTTATACTGCTCTACCGCATCAAACACATTCTGTTTGGTAAGCTGATTTTTCAGCTCCATAGTGATTACTGGCAGACCATTGATAAAAATGCACACATCCAGAGCCAGACGAGGATTGAAGCTGGAATATTGCAGCTGCCGAGTAACGCTGAAAATATTCTTTTCGTACAACTCGGCGGCTTCTGGATTATGGATAGAAGGGCGAACATAGAATAAGTCCAAACGCAGATGCTTATAACGCATACCTTTACGAAGCAACTCAATAACGCCATCATTTTTCAGTTTCTTATCCAGCTGCTTTAAAAAACGTTCTTTTTCCAGATCACTATCCAGAATGTGAAGTTCATCCATTGCCTTTTTCTGCGTGGACAACAGGAATCGGAACAATCTATCTTCGTCGATGGCATATTCTTTGTTATACTCGCTGGTATCGCCTTGTTCATAGCCATTGTTATTGATTAGATAGTCTACAATCAATGTTTCAAAGCCATTTTCCTTTGTATTACTCGGCATCCTCTGCCACCTCCTCTGTATCATCCGGTGTATCTGCTACATCGATTTCTGTATCATCCTCCGGTGTGTATTCTGGAATTACCACATCACGTACATCAATCTGACCAGTTACAACATCAGAAATCAGACGGGTACGATATTCTCGCAACAGTTCAATTTTCTTCTGGAATGTTGGTAGTGCATTATCAATTCTTGCGACTTCGCTGTTGATATAGTCAGCAATAGCCTTTTGTTCTTCCAAAGGTATTTCAGGCAGATATACTTTAGCAAAATTAGCATATCTCAGAGCCTGACCGTCACGAACAAGGTCAGATGTCCCTTGCAAAGCCTTGATGTATGACTTTGACTTCAAAAGCCACTTGAAATATTCATCATAAACCTTTTCTGTTAAGGCCAAGCTGTTTTGTCCAGAAATAGCCGGTCTGTTTTGTCGCATAG
>CAUWDA010000103.1:0-4212 GCA_963557075.1 uncultured Flavonifractor sp.
ATTTTTTGCTAATCCATTCATTTCAGGCTTGACTTTTAATAGTTAGTCTTTCGTGCTCATATGATAACTCATATAGGCACAAAAGTAAAGTGCAGGAGAAAGGCTGTCTGCCGATTTATCTGGATATCTCCGGAGGGTTGGAGTATGATGTGGGCTGCCAAAAGTGAGGAGGTGCCACATGAACGTAAAACTTTCCTTTGACAGCGCCACCGCGGAGCGGCAAGGCTGCACGGTGGAACAGATGCGGCAGACGGTGAAGGACTTGTTCGCCGCCCACGACCTTCCCTGCGTCTCTGAGGGAGATACGCTGGTGTTCGCGGATAAGGGCCACGGGGATGACTTCGCCTGTATGTGGGAGATCATTCTCGCCCTGCTGCGCAGCCAGTGGTTCCTGGACTGTGCGTCCTCCTTCGTCTGGCAGGACGCGGACGGCGAGGAGGACTTGCTGGACCAAACCGGAAAGGAGGTGGTGGCCGATTTTCTTTGATAAAGCCACGATGAAACGGTATAATGAAGAAAAACACATGAATGGGAGGGAGATCGGATGAAAGTTGATTTCACTTTTGACCGTGATAAGGTGGAACAACAGGGCTATACGGTGGATGCTGTACATCAGACGATCAAGCAGCATTTTGCGGCCAAGGGGCTGCGCTGTGTGGAGGATGGTGAAACGCTGTCGTTCATGGACAATGGCAGAGAAAACGATTTTTCCAGTATGTGGGCCATCCTGATGGCTCTCCTCCGAAGTAATTGGTTCACCCTGTTTGCCTCCTCCTGCACCTGGCATGATGACGATGGTTCATTGGAAGATGTGCTGTCCCAGGCGTGGAAGGTACAGGGACGGACCACGGCCTGAGTATGACAACCAGTGGGAGTCGAAAGCAGATCACCTTCGAGCTGCGACAGGAATCGCTGAAGCGGTACTATCCCCATCAGGAGTCGTCTCAGAACACGCAGTACTACAAAAAAGCATATCAGGATATCCAGCGATTTATGGCAGCCAACGGCTTTGAGCATCGGCAGTATTCCGTGTATACCTCCATCGACAAGTTGACGACCGTGGATGTTGTTGGCCTGATAGAACGATTGGCGAGAGCATTTCCCTGGTTGAGCCGGTGCGTCAATGAGATCGATGTGACCAACATTGGCGCGCAGCACAGCTTAAAACAAATGCTGGAGGAGGCATCCAGACCTCTGGACATCGAATTGGACGGGATCATGCTGACGCCAGCCCTGGAGAATGAGGTGGAGCTGAGACCACGGAACACAGTCAGACCATCAAAACAGCGCAAAAAACTACATTCACAGGAGCGATGATCCTATACGGCATGGCATTTTGTGTATATGCCCTGCCGTTTATTTTTCACGGATGGCCAGGGGCATGGTGTCATGTATTGACACCATGCTTCAGTTTTTTGCGCAGTTTCATCAAATAAGGGTGTCAATACATGACACCCAAAGGAAGGAGGACGCATGGCGACCAAGGAGGGCCATCTGCAGCAGGAACAGCGAGGGAGTTTTTCTTTTGAGATGCGGCCCCACCGGGGCCGGGGCCTATGCCGCCCGCAGGCGGTGACGGCGCAAGCATAGCGCAAATGTACATTTTGCGCGCTTGCAGGGGATAAACCCCTGCCCCCCATGCCGCCTGCGGGCGGATATTCGGAGTGCGAAGGAGAAAACAAGATTGACAGCCCCTATTTAATAGGGTATAATTTGAATCGAAGGAGGGAAAAATGTGACAAGACTTTTTGTGGAGCTACCCTCCTTTCGAAATGACTGGAGGGCGCTCGGACTGGCGGATGGTGACTTACGTCGTCTACAGGAGGAACTGTTGACTGACCCGCAGGCCGGACGTGTCATGCAGGGGACTGGCGGCATCCGAAAGATCCGCTTTGCTTATGAGGGCCGCGGCAAAAGCGGCAGCATCCGGGTCATTTATATCGACTTCCCTGCTCATGGGAAATTGTATCTGTTGACTGCATATGCTAAGAATGAGGCGGAGAACCTGACCAAAGCAGAACGTAATGAATTGAAAAAATTAGTGGAGATCCTGGAACAGGAACTGCGTATGAAGGAATAGGAGGTGCTGGTATGGGAATGTTCGATAAGATCAAGACTGGTCTGGAAGAGGCTGTGGCCTATGAGCGGGGGACGCTACGAGCAAAGACGACCAAGCTGTCTGTCCTGCCTGTGGACCATTACGAAGCTGATGAGATCCGGGAGATTCGGAAAAGCACGGGATTTACTCAGGCTGTTTTTGCACAGTATATGGGTGTCAGTGTAAAAACGGTAGAGGCATGGGAAGCTGGAAGAAACCACCCGGAAGGGACTGCCTGCCGCCTCCTGGCCCTGACTCAAAAAGACCCTGCCTTCCCCATCAAAACGGGGATCGTAGCTCGGTGATAGAATAAGAAGATCGTAAAAGCCGCTGCTGGTGCAGCGGCTTTTTGCATACCAAAGGAAAGGAGCGTGAAGTCATTTCGGAACAGAGACACCATTTCCACATGGAATTGACACCGCAGCAATATGAACTGCTGTGTCAGCAGTCTAAACAGTGTGGCCTGAGCAAGCGGGTCTTTCTGGTGCGGCTCATCGAGGGCAAGCCAGTCAAGGCCCGCCCATCCCAGGAGATCAAAGCTCTGCGCACGGAGATCCACCACATTGGAAATAACATCAACCAGATCGCCCGCAGAGTCAACGCCGGGATCGCCAAGGCGGAGGATGCCAAGCGGGGGCTGTACCTGCTGGACCAGGTATATGAACTTCTCTATGAGGTGGCGAAAAAGTAATGGCCATCACCAAGATCCTGGCGCGGAAAGGGCGGCTGGATGTGGGTATCCGCTATGTCCTCAATGGGGACAAGACTCAGGAGCAGATCCTTACCGCTCACCTGAACTGCGAGCCGGGACGGGAGGTGCGACAGATGCTGGAGACTAAAGCACAGTACGGAAAGGAGGATGGCATCCAGTATTACCACATGATCCAATCCTTCCGGCCTGGAGAGGTGTCCCCGGAATTGGCCCTGGAGATCGCCCAGACGCTGGTGGAAGAACACCTGCCCGGCTACCAGGCCGTCATCGGCGTCCATGTAGATAAGGAACACATCCACGCCCACATCATCTTCAACTCGGTGAATGCGGATACTGGAGAGAAATACCACAGTAGCCCCCAGAGTTACTACCGGCAGATCCGGGCCATCTCGGACCGGCTGTGCCGGGAACATGGCCTGTCCGTCATCCTGGAGGGCCAGGGGGCCAGAGCGGTCAGCTATGCGGAGTGGATCCGGCAGACCAGGGGCCAGCCCACCTTCCGCGCCATACTGGAAGCGGATCTCCGGGACGCCATCCAGGACGCCAACGACCTGGGCCACTTCTTCCTGCTCATGGAACACAAGGGCTGGGAGATCAAGCATGGCAACCGTTTGGGTTTCCGTCTCCGGGGCCAGGAGCGGTTCCTCATCCCTGGCAGGCAGGACCCCCGGTTCACTGAGGAGGGCATCCAGGCTGCGATCCAAGGGGAATTATCCGCCATCGACCAGGGCCTGCGGCCTGCGGTCATTCCACGACCAGTGTACCAGCCATTTCGTCCGCACCCCAAATATAGGGGCTTTTTGGCACTGTACGTCCACTACCTCTACCTACTGGGCAAGACTGGGCAGCGGCAGTATCCGCCCCGCATGATGCCCCAGCTCCGGCAGGCCGCAGCACAGGCGGAGCGATATCGGCAGCGATTCTATTTCCTGCGGGATAACAATATTGCTACGCCGGAGGACATGGCGGCGTTTCTCACTCGCACGGAGGATGCGCTGGCCAGCTTGACAAAGCAGCGCACCATCCTCAATGTGCGGAAAAAGAAACGACAGGTGCTGTATACGGCTCTGGCGGATGTGGAGGCCCTGGCGATAGCCAAGCAGCTCTATGAGGATGGCGTATCTGGGATGGAGGAACAGTTCGCCCGCTACCTGGATGCCGTCGCGCGGCTGGAGCGGTGCGGATGTCCCAGAGAGCAACTTCTCCAGGAAAAGGCGGAGGTGTACCAGCGGCTTGCCGAGGTGAACCGCCAGATCCGCCAAGAGCGGCAGAAGCTGGCCATATGCCGGGAGATCCAGAAAGAGACGTCGCAAATGGAGCGCAGTATCCAATATACGATGGAACCAGAGTCTGCAAATAAAAAGTCAATAGGGAAATAAAGAAAAATTGAGGAGAGAAAAAG
>CAUWDA010000104.1:0-4087 GCA_963557075.1 uncultured Flavonifractor sp.
AAAATTTTCCGCTTTTTTAATTTTAGGTGTTGACTTTGATTAGCAGGTCTTCGTTTCAACGGTTCTATTCTTTCAGACACACCACCAGCTCTTTCGGTTTTACAGCGGAAGAGAATTTTTTAAATTTACGGCTCTTTTTTGCGGCCCTGGGGCCTTTCGCTCCCTCCCGGCTCTGCACAGGGAGGGGGACCATCAGAGGGCAAAGACTTCTCTATATTACTGTCCGGTGTAAAATGTCATATTTTAGACTATTATACTAGCGATAGTATGAAAAGACAAGTTTCAGAAGGTTGATTCTGCGTTGAATTACTTCTAAAATCGGAGTTCGCGGCACAAAATTCAGGTATCATCTATTTCAGAGGTGATCCGATGAATGAGCGATATATTGCCGAACGCATTACGGAACTCCGGTTGTCCCAGAATGTCTCGGAATATCAGATGTCTTTAGAGCTGGGTCTGAGCAAAAGCTACATTCAGGGGATCACTTCCGGCAAGAATCTCCCCTCTGTCAAGCAGTTGTTCAACATTGCGGACTATTTCAATGTCTCGCTGTCTGAATTCTTTTCGGAGAAGAACCCTGATCCCCCCGCGGTGCGGGAAGCGGTCAATGCGATCAGACACTTGAGCGAGCGGGATGCCCGCCTGATCCTGGAGCTGATATATCGCCTTCAGGAAGGCAAAGCTTGAGTCAGGGCCACTTACATGGTCCTGCTTTGCGGTCTGTATTTGCAGCGGCAGATGACCCGGCAAACCCTTTCGGCCAGCAAAAACCCGGCCCACGCCTGTGGCGTGGGCCGGGTTTTGGTGTATAGAGGATCGTCAAAGGGGCCGGTTCCGGGCTGAGTGCTCCGGATACTGAGAAAGAGGTCAAATACGTTTGGACAAAAACAATTCCATAGGCTGCTCATGCCCCGGAAGATCTATCAAAAGGCCGCCGCAGTCTTTATAGCCCAGCTTTCTGTAAAAATGCTGGGCGCTTTCATCGACCTGGGTTGATGTCAGGACCATGTCGTAGCCCTTCGCTCTCATGTCTGCTTCCCAATGCTCCATGAGCCGTTTCCCATAGCCTTTTTTGTGATGCTCAGGGGCAATAAAGAGCATGGTGCAAAAGGGGGTGTTGTCCCAGAACAGATTGTACCGCAGTATGCCCGCGGGCACATCGTCGTCCAATAGGAGATAGCCCTGCCGGAGCGCGACTTTCGTATCAAATTCCTGCTCCGGCAAATGCTTGTCAAGCTGATACCAGAAGGGCTGATCTTCTTTTTTTACATACCTTATTTCGATCATACGATATGCTTCCTCAGTAGATGTACAGGTGAAACGGATGGGTCCCTTCGCCGTGTCCGGACACGCAAGCCGCTATTTTTAGAAACGCGTCCTTAATTGCTGCCTTTCCTTTTGCCTCCGATCCCGGCTTTACCACCAGCACCGCATCCTCTGTATAAAACTCCATTAAGTCGTCAAATCGTTCCTCTTTGATCGCTTTATCGGCGGCAGCGATCAGGTTTTTGATTTCCTCATTCATCGTTAAGCCCGCTCTTGAACATATTAAATGGCATTTATCTGTGGACATACATTCTTGTCAAACCGGGATCGTTGTCCCCCTGGACCATGCACAAAAACTCCCAACCATATCGTTCATAAAAGCTCGTGTGGTCTGTGATCAAGTAGAGCGGGGTCACTCCTTTGAACCTCATATCGTTCACAACGATGTCGAGCAATCGCCCCGCAATGCCCTGACAACGATATTCCTTTTCCGTATATACCGCACATACATTTGGCGCAAGGTCTTTGCGGTCATGAAAATCATTTTCGATCACGCCAAGACCGCCTGCGATGCGCCCATTGTCTAAGCAAAGATACCAACCGTATTCTGTTTCATGATTAAGGTAGGCTTCCATGCATTCCAGATAGGCCTCCTGTGGCACCTCCCATTTATCGTGAAACCATGCGGCGGCTTGTTCCTTCCATTCTGGCATCTGTCTCAATGTAACATAGGTATATTCTTTCATGGCTGCTCCCTTGAAGTGGACGTTATGTCCATTTTACTTGTTCGGATCATATTATAACACATAGGTGCGAGCCATTCAGAACATTTTATGAAAAGAGCAAAGGGACAGTCCTGAGGACTGTCCCTTTGTGTATGGCATATTTATATCTCTGCCTTACTGGGCGGGCTGGAAGTCCACCGTGGTCAGCTCCAGAAGGGCCGATGTGATCTCGTCGAAATCCACCTCGGAACAAGCGGCCAGGCCTCCCCGGTAACTGATGTCCATGCAGAAATAGGCGGTCCCATATCCGTAGTCATAGGAGCCGGCGTTGATGAAGAACAGGACTTCGGCAAGGACGGTGTCATTCGCCTCTGTGTCCGGACGGACTACAAAGCCGTTCACGCCGTCCGCCGTGATCTCGGTGATGGTGCAGCCCTCGTACTGCTCGGTCAGGCTCTCCAGGGTATAGGGCTCGTTATCGTATATGGTGCCGGCGGACAGTATGTGCTTTGTGGCGGGCCGTGTGGCGGGCAGGGTGCCGTCCGCCTCTGCGTAGATGTACTGCTTCTGGCCGTCCTGGAAGTACGCGCCGACCGTCAGATCGTCGTCGTTGGAGTCGCTGTCGCCTCCGGCGTGCAGCTCCATCGTCTCCTCAACATACAGCTGGGAGGGGAACCTGACTTCTCCGCACTTGAAATCCAGGTCCTTCTGATCGACGGTGAGGGTGCAGTACAGGGGGACCGGGACGGTGTCACTGATGCTGTCCAGGGTGATGTGCTCCGGCGCGTTTTCGTCCAGCTCGATGTCCCAATCGTCATCCGGTTCGTCGTCGTCAGAGACGTCCGGCGTGGGGACGGGGTCCACAATGGGGGTTTCGTCCTCGTCGGCAGGGGGCGTGTTCTGCGGCTGGGCGTCGCCGCCGCACCCTGCGGCCATGAGCATAATTGCGATGGATAGTCCTGCTAAGAGCGTCTTCTTCATCTCGTTTCCTCCGTTCCTTTTATATGCACTCTTTATGCGTGCCTCCTGTGGTCCAGGAGGAGAATGCCGCAGATTTACCGGGGCGGGGATACTATGCTCAGCGCGGTTGCAGTTCTTATATCCAATATTAACTATGATACCATATAATTGGAAATTATGCAATGAAATAAAGTCCATTGCCGTTGCGCCCTGAATGTTGCTTACTGATTGCCCACAGAATGGTACATGGGGCTTTGTTTCTTTTTTGATGTAAACGCCTCAATCAAAATCCATCCAGACCAGGCGCTTTCCGCAGTGGAGGCACTGGAACAGATAGCATTGCAGATGCCCGCCGTTGACAGACTCCCGAATCAGTTCCTTCTGCTCCTCGTCCCACATGGGGTCGTCCAGCACCTCATCCAGCACGCCCAGCGCCCGCAGTTCTCTGGCCCCCACATAGCCCAGAAAGGCGCAGTAGTCGCCGCAGTGGGCCCGCCAGTATTCCTGCTGCCAGCCGGAGTAGCCGGGGGTGCGGTGGATGAGCTCGTCCAGCTTTTCCGGGTCGCCTACGCCATCATCCACAGAGTAATCGTCCTGAAAGCTGCCGTCATATTTCCGGGCCGCCTCGCCGCTGGCGATACACGCCGGGCACAGATACGCAATATCCTCCACGGAAAAGAAGGGATTTGTATAGAAGATGTGGGTGGTTTTGCCGCAGCAGTCGCAGACAACGCCCTCTGCGGACTCCTCAAAAGCGCCGGTTTCCAGAGGGTTGGGGTGATCCCGGAAGGCGGGCAGGCCCAGCTGGGCCTGCCGCTCCTTCTCTTTCTGCTTTTCCTCCGGTGTTTTGGGCCTGGGGAGGGCGTAGTGGTTGCCCCAGTTTTCCGCATAGTCCTTCAAGACGCCCAGCCGCTTGAGAGTCTTTTTGTCGGAGCGATCTCCGATTTGGCAGAGCAGTTCGTAGGCGTCCTTTTTGAAGTCCAGCAGATCATACACATCCACCAGCACCGCCTTGGCTTGCCGGTCCTCGCTCTGCTCCAGCTCCTCCTTGAAGGCATAGAGGGCGCGGATGCTGTCTGGGCCGCCGTCGGTTGCGGAAAACTGCTTTTTTAGTTCGATGTAGGTTTTCTGATATT
>CAUWDA010000105.1:0-4032 GCA_963557075.1 uncultured Flavonifractor sp.
AAGGGCCTGGTTCTGTCCAATGAGCTGTCCCGTCAGGACGCCGCTCAGATGGCCTTCAACACCCTGCAGGCCACCATGGTGGAGTACCTGAACGACAACACCATCATCATCGGCAACACCACCGTGTCCAGCGTGGGCAAGGCCTCTGCTGTGGCCCAGAACCCCTACAAGGACACCATGGACGCTGAGTACCTGCAGTTCGCCGAGAAGTACTTCGGCGGCCTGAAGAAGGTCCCCGCTCAGGACGAGTTCATGCGTCCCGCCATCAGCTGGCGCAACAACGCCAAGCTGGTTGGCACCTACACCCTGGACTCCGACCTGACCTACACCTCCGGTGTGGAGCTGGGCGACATCTACAAGGACCTGGGCCTGTCCAAGGCTAAGGATACCGACGAGTACTATGAGGACGGCAAGGAGCTGAAGGCTGTCACCCTGAAGAAGGGCAACGACACCACCATCGGCGCCAACGGCGTTCTGACTCAGGTCTGGTACGACGAGTCCGAGGACGGTTCCAACCTGGTCATCACCGAGATCAACACCTATGTGGGCAAGGTCAACACCGTGAACAAGGCTTCCGGTGCCAACGACCGCTACATCACCCTGGCCAAGGCTTCCGCTGCTCCCTCCGCTCTGAACACCAAGTTCGAGACCGAGGGCTTCGAGAAGGACGATCTGGTCCTGTACACCGCCGCCTGGAACGAGAGCTCCAGCCGCTACGACATCCAGACCGTTGAGACCCTGGAGAAGTCCGCCACCGGCATCCTGACCGAGTGGAACGGCTCCAGCGCCAACCTGGGCGACGACGACAAGGGTACCGCCAACAAGAACTTCACCGTGGACGGCGAGACCTACAAGTACAGCGTCAACGCCTATGTGGTGGACGAGAACGGCTTCGGCTCCGCCACCGACATCTCCGCCTTCGACGTTGACGAGTCCGAGCTGAACGTCTACCTGGACAACTATGGCTACGCCATCTATGTCTCCGGCGTGGAGGGCGAGACCAACTACGCCGCCGTGATCGGCATCGGCAACTCCAACCAGTACGGCGACGAGGTCAACGGCGTCACCCTGCTGCTGCCCGACGGCACCAAGAAGTCTGTCAAGGCCAAGCTGAGCAGCGGCCTGAACTGGACCGATTTCTCCTATGCTAGCGGCAAGAACCTGGTCAACGACGGTGTGGCCGACCTGGTCACCTACTCCGTGGGCGACGACGATGTCTACACCCTGACCCTGGCCAAGACCACTCCCGCCAAGTACGACGCCACTAACTATACTACTGCTGGCGATATCAAGTTCGTCAACGGTAAGTCCCTCTTCGAGCTGGTCACCCCCAACAAGACCATGTACACCACCAGCGAGACCATCTTCATGGTTGCCACCAAGGACGGCGCCAAGAAGGCCTACAACGTGTACACTGGCTACGAGAACATGCCCAGCATCGACCAGACCAAGGCTGCCGAGGGTATCGCCTACATCTGCAACAAGAACTACCCCACTCAGATCGACGTTGTCTATCTGTCCGTGGAGAACCTGGCCGGTATCTCCTCCGTCGACACCTACGTGGTGAAGAGCGCTGGCGCTTCCGTAATCACCAACTCCAAGGGTGACTACTACATCCTGCCCGCCATCGTGGACGGCGAGGAGAAGGACGTCAAGATCAGCGCCGACTATGTGGCCAGCACTGCTGTGTTCACCAAGAAGAACGGCGACGCTACCGCGAACTTCGAGGAAGCTGTGGGTCTGTACGCTCTGAACAACGTCATCGTGGACAAGAACGACATCATCACCGGCTTCTCCGTGGTGAACCGCGCTGTGTTCAACGCTGAGAACGGCGGCGTGGGTACCGTGGCTGCCAACAAGGTGGTTCTGGGCCTGAACGGCAACAAGAACACCGCTACCTACTGGGCTTACAACGACAAGACCAACGTCTATGTGGTTGATAAGAACTACAAGAACATCACCGTTTCCTCCGTCGCTAACGTCGCTACCGACGCCAACGACCTGGTCTTCGCCTCTCACGACGGCGGCTCTCCCGAGAAGAAGCTGAACGACGTGATCATCGTGGAGCGGGAGGATGTGGTTCTGTCCAGCGACACTTCCTTCAAGACCATGACCGTTAAGGGCCAGACTGCTGTTAAGCAGCCCGACGGCACCTACGCTGTCACCGTTCCTTCCACCGCTCTCAACGGCGTGAACAGCGCCTTTGATTTCGACGGCAACGGTGCCCGCGTTAAGACTGCCTCCTATTCCTTCGATAACGGCAGCACCTGGACCGACAACTGGGCCCAGTGGAACGCCAACGAGAACAGCTCTTCTTGGAGCGGTCAGACTGGTCTCCAGTTCAAGTATGTCGTGGAGGCCGCCGACGGCGTTACCACTCAGACTTATGTCGTCAAGGTGAACGTGGTGGACACCATCACCCTGACCTTTAAGTCCAACGATGCTACTCAGGCTTATGTCACCGTCAACGGTGGTACCCCCACTCTGATCGACAACAGCAAGACTGTGATTGTCGATGTCGCTAAGGGCGCTGTTGTGACTCTGAACATCGTTCCTGCTTCCGGTAAGACTGTGAACAGTGTCGCTTCTGCTGGCAACTTTGTCAGCGGCAACGCTAACAGCTACCAGATCATTGCCAATGCTACTGCTGATGTAGTCATTACCCTCGCTTAATAGCAAGGTAGGATTATCTGAACCGTATGCAATAGGCTTAATCCCCCGGCTCATCGAGCCGGGGGATTTTTATTGCCTATATTGGGAGACCCCGTTTGTACCAAACCCGCCCGCCTGTCCCCGCTTCCCCCATTCTGTGGGGACCGATACCCCAGGGCGGTCTCTCTCGCCCTTGCGGGGCAATTCACCTTCTGCCCTCATCGGCCCGCATCCCCTCGCTCTTCATTCCTCCGTAGGGGCGCACAGTGTGCGCCCGCCGTTTCTTGCCGGGGTAACGTCCGGCGCAGCATCCCTGACGCACCCCTGTCCTTCCTGTAGGGGCGACCTTTATGGTCGCCCGTCTCCCCCCGGCAGGGCCGCCATCCTAATGCGCTCCAGCCCTACACCTCTCCCCAAAGCGCCAGGTAGATGCCGCTGTTCATGTTGCCCGAGAACACGATTTTTTGCAGGGTGCTGTATGCGGCATCGAATGATCTTGCCCCACCGGCGAATGTCGCCGTAATGAATCGGCTGCGCTGGAAACAGGGCCAAAAGGTGACCCGGGGGTGGAAAACTCCCTCCTCCGACAAACTGCCGCCGAAGTGGAAAAGATAGTTGGCGCTGTCCTCGCTGTTGATATAAAATGAGCCCTGCTGGCCGTTGGTGGAGATGATGTCCAGATGCACCTTGTCCCACGCGCTCCAGTCCACGCCGGACAGGTCCAGTTCGGCACTGGTGACGTACTGCATGATGTTTACTTCCTTCAATTTGGTGAATCGGCTCCTGGTGGCCAGGGCGCGGACCTCGTTCAGCTCGGACTGGGCCGCCTTTTGGGATAAGCCGTCCGCCAGCGCCCCCAGCGCGGTGTCGATTTTATTGAGATCTTCGTTGAAATCGGTCCGGAGAAATTTGTCCTCCGGGGCCCACTGGTGGAGCTGATAATTGGGTGTATAATTTGCCATCCTGATTCCTCCTTGTTTCTGGTTTTCTCTTCGTTCTCTCGTGTTGATCGCCGTAGGGGCGGGGCATTGGCCCGCCCGCTGTGTTTCCCCTCCTTGTTTCTGGTTTTTGCGGATGCCGCCGGAAACGGGAGGATTTGTTGCATCCAGATAAAACGTAGGGGCCGACACCCCAGGGTGGCCCCTCTTGCCCCTGCGGGGCAATTCACCTTCTGTCCTCATCGGCCCGTATCCCTCCGCACCCCGTAGGGGCCGATGCCCTCATCGGCCCGCATCCCCGTGTCCCCCATCCCCCCGGAGGGCCGGTCCCTTTCCTTGCGGCGCGTCAGGGGTGCCGCGCCCTACAGGGTGGGTGGTGACGTGGCTAAGGAGGACGGATTGCCGCGCCAGCGTGCGCGCTGGCGCGCAATGACAGGTTGGG
>CAUWDA010000106.1:0-3903 GCA_963557075.1 uncultured Flavonifractor sp.
GAGCTGTGCCTGTTCTGGGGCCATCAGCCATCCGAGGACGGCCAGCTGACAAAAAGCTGCCTCAGCCAGTGGTGGATGGAGGACTTCTATACGACGGCTGACTCCTACCTCTGCATGGAGCAGTATATGATGGCTGCTAAGGCCGAGCTGTTCGGCGACAAAGAGATCCGGGACCAGATTTTGAAATGCAGCGACCAAAAGCAGATCAAGGCCCTGGGCCGCAAGGTGCGGGGCTTTGAGCAGAAGGTATGGGACAAGTTCAAGTACGCCATTGTGCTGCTTGGCAACTGGCACAAATTCAGCCAGAACCGCGAACTGCGGGAGTTTCTCCTTTCCACCGGGGACAGCGTGCTGGTGGAGGCCAGCCCCTACGATGCCATCTGGGGCATCCGCCTCGCGGCCAGTTCGCCGGAGGCCCAGGACCCCATGAAGTGGCGTGGACAAAACCTGCTGGGCTTTGCGCTGATGGAGGTGCGGGACGAGCTGCGCAGAGTGACACAGAATGAAATGCTTTGCGATTGGAGTATGGTATGGCAACAATGAAACTCTATGAACTGGTCAACCACTACCACATCGGCACGGAACTGACCTGCGCCGAGGCGATGTTCATGGCCTGCAATGAATATTACCATCTGAATTTGTCCGAGGAGACCCGGAAAATGTTCTCCGTCATGGGCCTTGGGATGCAGACCGAGCACTCCTGCTGCGGCGCTTTCACCGTGGCGGTGGGGATCATCGGTCTGATGACCGCAAAAGAAGGTCAGACGGATGTGAGCAACATGGAGGGCTACCAGATGATTGCTGAATTGACGGACTTCATGCTGGGCTTCTATGGAACGCTCCACTGCGTGGAGCTGCAAAAGCTGGAGATCGTGGGGTATGAAAATCCCTGCCACGCCATTGTGGAGGCGCTGGCCAAAAAGCTGGAAAAGCTGCTGGCGGGCCGCAGGGCCGTAAAGAAGGACGGAAATGGAGTACATCAAGCTCTTTGGGAAGAACCCACCTGAGGGAGATCCAACCGTCATTCTCTATGAAGCGGAAAGATCGACCCTGCGTGGTCAGAGCATTCGGACCGGCTCATCAAGGGGCTGGTCTCAGAACAGGAGGCGTGACAGATGTATATCAAAAAATACTGGGGCAACTTTATTGGCGGTTCCGATGACAGCCTGAACCTTGTGGCATTTTTAGAGGATCAGAAAAAGGAGGAGATCCCCCTCAGCGAGATTTTCGCCAAGATCGGTCTGGACAAGCAGAACTGGGACTTCCGCCAGACCGTGGAGTATCTGGAGTTCACCCATTCGGACGGCGTGGAGATGGACTTCCACTTCGCCATTGATGTGGTCACCGACCTGGCCGCCATCCTGCTGGAGTGCAGCGTCAGCGGCGGTGTGAACCTCCACGATCTGGACGAGTACAACACCCCCTCCCGCCGCCTCCGCGTCACCGCCACACCGGAGGAACACGACGCCATGAATAAGGCCCTGGCGGACTTTGTCCAAGATCCCCTGTCCTATGACATCAGTGAGATGATGGGCGAGGATGAGATCACGGATATGGCCTATCAGGTGGAGATGCTGCGGAAAGAGCTGTACGAAGCCTCCGGCCGCAATCGGAACTACCATGTAAAGGCGGAAGATGTGAAACATCTGCTTCCCGACTGGGAGGGAGCCACCGGCTGCATTGCCACCAACCGTATCACGGTGGAGGGCCGCAAGGTGGGCTACTGCTACCGGGAGGAGCCGGACGGCGACTGGGACAGCGGCTGGCGCTTCACCGCCGGGGACGAGAGCGAGGCGTACATGGACGACCCCAACAACGCCGGGATCTACAAGCTGAATACGATCTGCAACGACGATCCCGACATCATTGCGCTGCTACATACGCCCGCCCCATGCGCCTTTGAGCGGGATGAGAACGGCGTATTTCAGCAGATCAAAGACTGGAAACTGGATGAGGACGAGGAGTCCGCCGAGTTGAAGGAAACGCCGACGGGCACGGACTATATCCCCTGCACCCCGGAGGACGACGAGGACGAGTACACCCAGCCCGAAATCTACACCGAGGAGGAGATGGCGTCCATCGAGGGGCACATTGAGACGTATTTCGGTGAGATCAAGAATGTGTTCCACGAGATCGTTTCCCCGGATATCCATGTGGACATCTGCATCGTGCCGCCCACTGAGGAGCGGGACTACTACACCCTGGTCACCATGGGCATGGGCGCCCACCGGATGAATGTGCCGGAGGAACTGGCGGAATACAAGCTGGAGCGGGCGGAGCTGGCCATCGCCCTGCCTGCGGACTGGAAACTGGATCAGGAATCTATGAAGGATGAGCGGTGGTACTGGCCCATCCGCCTGCTGAAATCCTTGGCCCGTCTGCCCATCAACTGTGACAGCTGGTTGGGGCATGGTCATACAGTGGAGAACCGGGAACCATTTGCAGACAACACCAAACTGTGTACTACTACCCTGATCGGTCCCCAGGGCACGGAGGAAGGCAGCGAGGTGTGCATCCTGCCGGGCGGCGAGGAGGTCAACTTCTATCAGGTCATTCCGCTTTATGCGGATGAATTGGACTATAAACTGGAACATGATGTAGACGCTCTGCTGGACAGGATGGCGGGGATCAGCTTTGTCGTAAACCCCACCCGCCGGAATGCCATCACCCGTGGCACCCTTTCCAACGATGATTTTGACGGTGAGATGGACGACGCTTCCTATCACCTCGAGAGCATCGAGGAGAAGGAACTGCCCATTGACCCCATCAACGCCTACAACCACATGGCTATTTACCTGCGCTGGTGCATGGAGCACGACCTGATGGGTGAAGAATTCCTTGCGGAGTACGGTGATGTGGTAGAGAAGGTCAAAGCTGATCCTGCCGGCGTGGATCTGCGGGCGTTTATCCGGGATGAACTGGACGGCTGCTTGTTCTCTGTGCTGTTCAATCAGCAAGGCCGTGCCTTTGCGGGCTATTACTACGGAGAGGGCGACAGCCCCTACTATCCCGCCGATGTTGACGACAACGCCCTCCGCTTCTTCGGCCCGGAGCGATATCACTCCGAGGAGTTCCGGGACGAAGCCTACCTGTTCATCCCCTTTGACGAGGACTACTACCAGGCTATGGCAAAGGTGATCGAGGAACGCTTCACCAACTGGCAGGGACAGGACTTCGACGAGGACACGCTGGAGCCCTCCGAATTGGCGGATGCTTTGATGGAGTATCTGGACTGCGAATGTATCTATTTCCCCTCCATGAAGGACGACGACCCCATCATGTCGGCCTACAGCTATGCCAGGCGGAACAGTGCCCAGGAAGGCTTTGTGCCGGTGCTCATCCGGGCGGATGACGAAACGCTGCTGGAGTGCCTGGTGATGAACGCCGACCCGAAGAACGACGCGGACTGCTATGAATTTGACCTCAAAACCGTGGAGGAGTACCGGAAGAAGATGCTCTCCGCTCCCGTCAAAGACGGAAAGGCAGTTTTGGAGGAATTGACCGGCCAGCGTAAGGAAGAAGCCGAGGACGACGATATGGACTGGGAGAAGGAAGTCCTGGGCGAGATGGAGGGCGGCTATGACAATGACCGCTTCTCCTGCTATTGGGATTCCGACACCGGCATGACCTACCCCCTCATTCTGGCAAAAATTCCGGTGAAAAACCCCTGGGAGATCTTTGCCTGCCTGCCCTTCGGCAACTGGAATGAGTGCCCCGACACCCCGGAGCTGATGGCGGCGGCAAAATACTGGTTCCAGCAGCATGGCGCCATCCCTGCCGCCATGAGCCACGATGAATTGGAGTTCCTGCTCCCGGCCCCCGTCCCCGAGGAGAAGGCCATGGAGGTCGCCACAGAGCAGTACGGCTTCTGCCCGGACATCGTGGATCAGGAGCAGGATGACC
>CAUWDA010000107.1:0-3786 GCA_963557075.1 uncultured Flavonifractor sp.
TCCCTACACCGACACCATGGACGCTGAGTACCTGCAGTTCGCCGAGAAGTACTTCGGCAAGCTGAAGAAGATCGACGATGTGGACGACTTCGACCGCCCCGCTCACACCTGGAGCTTCAAGAGCGAAGAGGTCGGCACCTTTGTCAACTGGGACGAGATGGTGGGCGAGTTCACCTCCGACGTCACCGGTAAGGACCTGTTCGATCTGCTGACCGCCTCCACCATCAAGACCTACGGCTTCAACTACTATGTGGACGGCAAGCTGGTGGATGACGTCATCAAGGCTTCCAACATGATCCGCACCAACGCCTACAGCTATGAGACTACCGGCAACGGCGCTCTGACTCAGGTGTTTGTGGACAACAACGACGAGGAGATCGTCATCACCACCATCAACACCTACCTGGCCAAGGCTGCTGCCGACTACAACGAGAAGCGCGGCGAGCTGTCCCTGAACATCTATGCCGACAAGACCGTCGAGCAGGTCGTGGAGGTCGAGGACTTCCCCGCCATCGAGGGCGTTGAGGAGGGCGAGGCCTTCCTGGTGAACGTGGCCGAGACCACCAAGGACAAGTATGCCATCTCCATCATGGCTGCTCCCGAGGTCCTGTCCGGCGCCAAGCTGACCAAGTACTCCAAGGTGAACTACCTGGTCACCGACGGCACCCAGTATGACTACGCGCTCAAGGGCGGCATTCACAACGCTTCTGAGCTGGCCAACTACAACCAGAGCGCTCTGGACAACACCTATGACGTCTACCTGGATCAGTACGGCTACGTCATCGGTACCGAGAAGGTGTCCGGCGAGGCTAAGTACCTCTTCCTCACCGGCTACGACCGTCCCACCACCCACCTGGGCGTCAAGACCGCCGAGGCTGCCGCCATCTTCCTGGACGGCACCATGGAGAAGATCGAGGTCAACGTGACCAAGACCAACGTCAAGCTGGGCGATAAGAACGAGAACGGCACGATCGATAGTACTGAGACCGCTGTTACCGGCTACGGCCTCCTGAGCGGCAGCGCTGTGGATGCCCAGATGTCCCGCTACAACAAGTGGTTCACCTACAGCGTGAACAAGGACGGCGTCTACACTCTGACTCCTGTGGCCAACTGGATGAACATCAGCAAGACCGAGACCCGTAACGAGATCAACAGCTCCAGCCTGGTGCTGCGTAAGGGTACTGACAAGGCCTGGGGCAACGACGACTCCGTGTACGTCACCGTGGGTACCTCCGGCAACGACTACAACAACACCATCATCAGCAAGGTGAACGCCACCTACACTGGCGTCCAGAACGTGGACATCAAGCTGAAGGGTGTGGACGGCATCGACAATGTCATCTTCGCCTGCTACGACGAGGATAACTACATCATCGGCGCCGTGGTTCTGGGCGAGGACATCAACAACACCAAGAACTTCGCTTACGGCATCGACAAGGACGCCATGAACGAGTATGCCAAGGACGATGATGGCTACTACTACTGGGACTTCGAGGCCGTTGTGGACGGCGAGATCAAGACTCTGACCGTCAAGACCGAGTACACCGATGCCATTAAGGACATCGCCAGCAGCATCGTGACCGGCGCCGGCGCTCTGCTGGAGCTGACCTACGACAAGAATGGCTATGTGGTCGACGCCCGTGTCTGTGCGGATGCGGATGACGACATCTACGGCAACGCCGAGTACACCAACTCCGGTAAGTACACCGAGGACTTCAAGGCTTATCTGGTGGATGTGAATGTCACTGCTCTGAAGACCAACCAGGCCGGCAACACCCTGTGGATCGATGTGGCTTCTGGCACCGATAACGGTCTGGCCATCGCCAAGGGCGCTCCCATCGTTGTGGTGCAGGACGTTGTCAACAGCAAGGGTGACAAGATCACCACCGAGGTTGATGTTTACACCAACTTCAACTCTGCCTTCAAGGCTCTGGCTCTGACCTCCGACGGCAAGTTCAAGGGTCAGATCGGCGCCGTGCTGGACGAGAAGGGCGCTGCCAAGTACGTGGTCCTGAACAACGCCATCAAGGACGGCGTGACCACTGACGACGGCACCACTCCCGACAAGAACTATGTGACCATCAATGTCGGCACCAAGACTGGCGACGGCATCGTCACCGTGGAGATCGACGGCAAGGAGTACACCATCACCGAGCGTTCCAGCGACACCAGCATCAAGGTTCCCGCTAAGGGTTCCGTCGCTCTGAAGGTGACCGGCGTTGGCGGCGGCTTTGATACCAAGGCTACCAAGGTTTCTTTCTCCGATCCCACCAAGGGTACCGCTCTGAAGGGAGCTACCGAGGTCGACTGGCGTCTGGTGAACATGAAGGACGGCGCGGTTCTGGTTATTGATCCCGAAACTACTACTCCCTAACCAAATGCTCTTATCTTAGTCTGCCAATATAGCGCATAACTGAGAAATCCCCCCGGGCAAACGCCCGGGGGGATTTTTTCTTCTCTTTTGCTGTCCTATCCGTCACTCCACCATCCCATGAACGATAGGCCGAACGGATGGGGGCCACCGTTTTTCCTCCTGCCCCGCCGGAGACGTCACACCCGTAGGGGCGACTTTTATGGTCGTCCGCATCGGCCGAGCCTGCGTCTGCGATTGGATGTCCCCAGAGAACGCAGGCCGCTCAGGCGCTCCGGTCCAGCAGTGCGATCAGCTGATAGGCCGCGCCCGACTGATTCAGTGCCCGCTCCGGGTCGCTGTCGTGGGACCAGGCCAGGGAGTTCGCGCCCCAGGTCAGCGGTAGCTTTAGTGTGCCATACTGCTGGTGGTGGGGCATTACGTCCTTCATCCCCCGCCAGGCGATGAAGCTGTATCCGTCATTTGTCCGGGCTACCATGACCACCAGGGGCTTGCCGGTAAACGTCTGGGTGCGGGAGGTCTTTCCGCTTCCCGTGTAGGTGACGTGGACGATTTGGCAGTTACCCAGCTTGCCGACCTGGGCCGCCGCAGCCGCAGCCTCCCCCAGCGCAGTGTCGATCTTATTGAGATCTTCATTGAAATCGGTCCGGAGAAATTTGTCCTCCGGGGTCCACTGGTGGAGCTGATAATTGGGTGTATAATTCGCCATCCTGATTCCTCCTTGTTTCTGCTTTTCTCTTCGTTCTCTTGGGTTGCTCGCCGTAGGGGCGGGGCATTGGCCCGCCCGCTGTATTTCCCCTCCTTGCTTCTGGTTTTTGCGGATGCCGCCGGAAACAGGAGGGTTTGTTGCATTCAGATAAAACGTAGGGGCCGACTGCCCACATCGGACTATGTCCCCCCTGCACCCCGTAGGGGCCGACACCCCAGGGTGGCTTCTCTTGCCCCTGCGGGGCAATTCACCTTCTGTCCTCATCGGCCCGCGCCCCGCGCCCCCCAGAGGGCCGGTCCCTTTCCTTGCGGCGCGTCAGGGGTGCCGCCCTACAGGGTGGGTGGTGACGTGGCCAAGGAGGACGGATTGCCGCGCCAGCGTGCGCGCTGGCTCGCAATGACAGGTTGGGGCGGCCCGCCCTTGTTCCTGCATCCCCCATCCCTTCGTAGGGGCCGATGCCCTCATCGGCCCGTGTCCCCTCGTCCTTCGTCCTTCGTCCCCCGTCCCCTGGGGGGTACACCCAATAGGGGGTTGAAAGGAGAAAAGATGCCGGCGGCATTTTTTCTCCTTTCAAATAGAAAACAAGCAAAGCAACCCTTTACACTTCGCAGCCCCCCTGTGCTTGGTCGGTTCAAGGGGGATGGGTGTTGAGAAGGGGGGAAATCGAAATCCCCCCTTCCTGACTGGCCTTTGGTGACTTTCGGCC
>CAUWDA010000108.1:0-3747 GCA_963557075.1 uncultured Flavonifractor sp.
TCCCTACACCGACACCATGGACGCTGAGTACCTGCAGTTCGCCGAGAAGTACTTCTCCGACCTGAAGAAGAAGGACATCACCGATGCCTTCGAGCGTCCCTCCATCAACTGGGTGTACGGCAAGACCGACATCGGTACTTACCTGAACAGCAAGCTGATGGTGGAGGAGTACACCACCGAGGTCACCGGTAAGGACCTGTACGACCTGATCGGCTCCAACATCATCAAGGACTACGAGCTGATCGTGGCCATCGACGGTGTGACCGATGAGAAGGTCAATGGCTTCTTCACTGCCTCCGACCTGAACAAGAACAACAAGAAGGGCGTGGGCGCCACCGGTAACGGCGTGCTGACCCAGGTCTTCGTGGATCCCGTTGACGAGGAGATCACCGTCGCCATCATCAACACCTATCTGGCTTTCGCCGATAAGGACTATGATGAGAAGAAGGACGAGCTCGACATCACCGCTTACGGCCTGGAGAAGGCTAACAAGGAGTATGTCAAGGTTGCTAGCAACCGCAGCAACAACGTCAATGACAAGGTTTCCTTCACTCTGTCCGGCGAGGACTTCGACGTGGCCGAGGCTGTCGAAGGCGATGCTCTGCTGGTGACCGTGGCCAAGGGCGACGTTCAGACCATTGCTGATCCTGAGATCATCGCTGACACCAAGATCACCGCCTTCAAGAAGAACTCCAACGTCACCGTGGACGGCACCAAGTACTCCTACGCCGACTCCGCTGAGTACGACTTTGAGGTTCTGGACAACTACACCGGTGCTGCCGGTACCAACCTGAAGAACGTGACCTACAACGTCTATCTGGACGCTTACGGCTACGCCATCGGTGTGGATCTGGTCTCCGCTCCCAACAACTACCTGTTCATCACTGGTATTGATAAGAGCTACAGCAACCTGGCCAACAAGACCCTGAGCGCCAGCGCCATCTTCGTGGACGGCACCACCAAGGTCATCGAGGTCAAGTCTGACAAGGGTGATGTGCCTGCTGGTACCGCTCTGGTCAATTCCTGGTGCACCTACACCGTGGACAAGGACGGCGTCTACACCGTGACTGAGGTCGCCGGTAAGATCGACACCGATAAGGGTGTGAAGGTCGCTCAGTATGCCGCTCCCAACCACGACACCCTCATTGACAAGAAGCACACCTCTCTGCCCGGCGCTGCTTCCGGCAGCTTCAACAAGGTGTACGGCAACGACTCCACTGTCTATCTGACCGCCTCCATCAAGGAGATCATGGTCGGCACTGGTGTTTCCAACATCATCATTGACGGTGTGGACTCCGTTACCACCGGCCTGAAGAACGCCAACATCCAGCCCTGGAACAAGGCTACCGCCAAGGCCGAGGCTGATGACGACATCGCTAATCCTTCCAGCGACAACGCTTCCGGCGTGTACACCCTGTACAAGAGCAACGGCTACATCATTGCTTCCGTCGTGGTGGGCGAGGACGCCGCTGCCTCCAAGAACCTGGTCTATGCGCACACTGGCGATGTGACCGAAGAGGGTTACGACGAGACCACCGACGAGTGGACCTGGACCCGCAAGGTCATCTCCGGCGGTAAGGAGATCGAGATCAAGGAAGTGGGCGACGCCCTGTCCCTGATCGGCAAGACCACCATGGCTCCTCACAACTGGTATCAGGTGAAGTACAACGCCGAGGGCGAGGTCATCAGCGTTGAGCACGTTTCCACCGCTCTGAAGGGCTATGAGTACGTCACCGACATCAAGAACGTGGAGAAGGCTGCCAACGAGGAGAGCACTGTTCTGTATGTTCAGTCCTTCACCAACGACCAGCCCAGCATGATGGGCAGCACCCTGTTTGTCAACACCAAGGACAAGACCGGCTTCCATGTGGCCGAGGATGTCAACATCACCCTCATCCAGTATGTGAAGAACGTCCAGGAGACCACCTTCGAGACCGGCGTGGATGAGCTGGAGAAGATCATTGCCGACCTGAACAAGGAGAACGGCAAGTTCGACTACACCGTCAATGCCATCCTGGAGGACGGCAGCGCCACCTCCGTGGTCATCCGCGATGAGGCCAACAGCTATAACGATCAGCCCGACAACCCCGACGTGAAGCCCGGCGAGTTCCTGCCCGCTTCCTGGAACAGCGGCGATAAGAAGATCGAGCTGCGCTACTACAAGACTCCTATGAGCGATTCCCAGATTAAGGACGCCATTGCTGACCTGCTGGGTGAGCCTGTGGATCGCCTGAACAAGATCCTGGACTATGTGGTTCTGGAGAACGGCGACATCTATCCTGTTGACTTCGACCAGATCCAGCAGTTCGCTCTGTTTGTGGATGGCGAGATCGTCGACTATGCCGATAGTGGCAAGACTCTGGATGTGCCCAATGCTAAGGATGCCAAGTACATCCTGGACGGCGCTGTTGGCAGCACCCTGTACAAGGGCACTGATATCTCCGCTAACGCTGACCGTTACCTGTACACTGCTTATCAGGTTACTGGCCTGACTGGCGACATTACTGCCAAGCTGGATGACGGTAAGACCGATGTTACTTCTAGCGACAAGTACGTTGCTGAGGGCTACAACGTGGTCGTGACCTTCTCCGCTTCTGCTTCCGACGGCTACAATGTCTTCGTTGGCGATGAGCTCGTCGCTGAGGTCCCTGCCAAGGCTGAGAAGCGCACCGTTAAGGTTGAGGTTTCCGACAATGTGACCATCACCAAGAAGGTGTCCAGCACTGATTTGGCCACTCTTCTGGCCGATTCCACCACTAAGGTTATCAACCTGGAGCCCGGTGAGACCTACACTCTGTCTAAGGGTGTTAAGATCACCAGCGATAAGACCATTAATGGTAACGGCGCTACTATCAAGACCAAGGGTGGCCTCTACAAAGGTCGTGCTCTGAACATCGAGAAGGATGGCATTGATCTCGTGATCAACGACGTGAACTTTGTGACTACCGAAGATACGTTGGCCATTAAGGAGTTTAATAAGTCTAATTACACTGTAGAACTCGATGGCTGCTCCTTCAAGGGCTACAAGACTTCTGTACAATTCTTCAACCTCAAGAGCGGCGAGATCACCAACTGCATGTTTGACAGCGAACTGGTTGATATCTCTATCACCAACGCTGCCAGCAAGGTGCTCATCGAGGGCAACACCTACACTGCTAAGCCCTCTCTGGAGAACATTGGCCTGGGTGGCTCTAACGAGGCGATGAACAGAGTCGAGATCAAGGACACTGACATCACTGTCAACCGTTATCCCTCCTAAGCGTGATTCGCGTTTGATGACACGCTAAAAAGATCCCCCCGGACTTCGGTCCGGGGGGATCTTTTAGCCTTATATGGAATTGCTTACATCATAAAACGCAAAGACATGGTAGGTCTCACTTCTGGAATTCATCTGCCATTCCGCTTCTCCTGCATAAAAAGAGAGCGTATTCTTGTTCCATGCTGCGTCAGTATAGGAGTTGTTATGGGAGAGGTCCAGAAGCAACCGTTCCATCAGGAACGAACCGAATGTGAAAGTCGAAGCACCAACAATGATAAAAAACAGCGGGTGTCCGGAAAATAAGATTGTTGTGGGGCTGTCAGGCCCGCAGGTACCGGTACCTCTATAGGTAAGGTGTTCCATCTGACAGTTTCCAAACTTCTTCACCGCCGCTTCCAGGGCTGCGGTCTTTGTTGCGCTGTCCCCCAGCGCAGTGTCGATCTTATTGAGATCTTCGTTGAAATCGGTCCGGAGAAATTTGTCCTCCG
>CAUWDA010000109.1:0-3517 GCA_963557075.1 uncultured Flavonifractor sp.
TGGCTCGCAATGACGGACTTGTGCAGAATGTCAATTTTGCAACAGGCCCTTTTTTGCGGGCGATCGCAAGGGTCGCCCCTGCAAGACGCCGTTTTACCCGTAGGGGCGGCCTTTACGGCCGCCCGCCGGGTCAGCTCAGAAACAGCTCCACATCCTCCACCGTCAGGCCGGGCTGAAGGGCCAGATTGATACCGAACCCCACCACCTTGGCCAGATCGGTCACTTTGGCGTCGATGTCCCTGGGGGTGACCAGCACCCCCTCCCCCACATCCCGGAGCGTCTGTGGGTCCAGGTCGGCCCGCCCCGCCTCGGCCAGCAGGTCGGCGGCCAGGGTGGCCCCATCCACCACTGTGGGTACCCCAACGGCAATAACGGGCACTCCCAGGTTCTCCCGGTCCAGAGCGGCCCGGGCATTGCCTACCCCGGAGCCGGGAATGATACCGGTGTCGGAGATCTGGATTGTCCTGCATACCCGGCTCAGGCTGCGGGAGGCCAGAGCGTCCACCGCGATAACACAGGCGGGCCGGATCTTCTCCGCCACCGCTTTTACCAGTTCCCCGCTCTCCACGCCGGTGGTGCCCAACACCCCCGCCGCCAGCGCCGCCACCGGCCGGAAGGCTTGAAAATACCCCGGTCCCCCCTCCACCAGATGGCGGGTGACCATAGTGTGGTCGGCGGCGGCAGGGCCGATGTTGTCCGGAGTAATGGCCCGGTTGCCCAGCCCCACCACCAGAGCGGGCTCCCCGCCCCCCAGCTTCAGCAGATCCCTCAGCTCCGCCGCCACCGCCCGGGCCGCCCTGCCGAAGGCGTCCTCCTCCCGGCGGATCAGCCCGTCCAGGGTGATGGTCACATAGGTGCCCACCGGCTTCCCGATGGCGGCAGCGCCCGCCTCGTCCAGCACCCGCACCGTGGTCACCGGGTATCCCTCCCGGACAGTCTCCGCCTGCTTCACCCCCCGGAGCGCGCCGGAGCCGCCCCCCTCCCGCCACAGCTGGGCGGCCTCTACCGCCAGATCGGTCCTTCTCATTTCCATCCTGTGCCTCCTGATACCCCAAGATATGGTGTTTTGTGCGCTTGTTTCCTCTATTTTTTGCGGAGAGCCGCCCCATATACAAAAAAAGTGAAAAAACTTGAAAAAAACAGTTGCAATTTTATTGCCATCCTGCTAAAATGTAAAAATGCACGGGCAAACTATGTGTATAACTATCGTCATCGGAGGAGGTGTTTGGTTTGCCGAATATTAAATCTGCCAAGAAGCGTGTCCTGGTGAACGAAGCCAAGGCCATGCAGAACAAGGCTGCAAAGTCCGCTCTCAAGACCGACATCAAGAAGTTCGAGGCTGCGCTGGCCGAAGGCAACCGCAGCGAGGCCGAGGGCGCTTACAAGGTGGCCGTTAAGGCGGTCGACAAGGCCGTGGTTCATGGTCTGCTGCACCGGAACAACGCTGCGCACAAGAAGAGCGCCATGACCATCAAGCTGAACAAGCTGGCCTGATCTGTGGTCAAACATGAAACCGCCTGCTGAGCAGGCGGTTTTTTGCTGTCCAAAACCGGGGCCGCGGAGGAAACGGCGGACGGAGGACCGATCCGCCCTTGCATCAAATTCCATTTTGTGGTATCTTTAAATCCCATCCTCTTATGGAACCTTTGTCAGGGAGGTGCTTCCATGTCCAAGCAGCTGCTGCAAAAAAGGCCGGTCCAATTTGTCCTGGAGATGGTGGATCTCTATTTTTCCAAGCGTGTCTCCCGCTCCGCCGCCGAGCTGGCCTACTTTCTGATCCTCTCCTTCTTCCCTCTGCTCATCTGCATCAACGCCTTTATCGGCCTGCTGCCGGTGGATCTGGAGGCCGTGATATCCGCCGCCGCCCCCCTGCTCCCCTCCGCCATCAGCGGCATTCTTTTGGACTATATCAATTACATCTCCAATAACCAGTCCCCCGGCCTGCTGGTGGCGGGGATCTTCATGACCCTGCTCTTCGCGTCGGCGGCCTTCCGGGCGCTGATGAACATCATGGAGGACATCTACGGCCGCAAGGGCTACCGGGGCGTGCGGCAGGTGATCGCCAGTGTGCTCTTCGCCCTGCTGCTGCTGTTCACCATCTTTTTGTCCCTGGTGGTCCTTCTCACCGGCGGGTGGCTCTTCCGGGCGGCGGAGCGGCTGCTCCACCTGGACACCAACGCCCTGCCCTGGGACTGGCAGTGGATGCGGTTTTTGCTGCTCTTCCTGCTGGTCTTTCTCTTCGTACTGCTGGTCTACCGGGTGGCCGCTCCCCGGGGCAAGCCCCGTCCCCCGGTGCTCACCGGCGCTTTCCTGGCTTCGGTGGCCCTGTCCGCCTTCTCCATGCTCTTCTCCCTGTTTATCGACCTGTCCTCCCGGTACTCGCTGGTGTACGGGTCTCTGGCCTCCATCATCATCATGCTGGTGTGGCTCTATCTGTGCGGCAACCTGTTAATCCTGGGCAACGTGTTCAACTGCGTGTGGTACCGGCACAAGAAGCTAAAGCTGCTGAAGGAGCTGAAGCAGGAGGATCGGCCATAAAAAGCAAGCTCCGGCGGACTTTCCCCCTTTTTGCCTTGACGCTGCGGCAAAAAGATGATAGAATAGCCCGCGATAAGGCTGTGATCGGGAAGAGTACCTCTATATTTCCGCCCCAGAGAGGAGCCGGACGGTGCAAGGCTTCGGCGGAGGTGGAGGGAAGGCGCCCGTGAGCCGCGGGGAGGCAATGCCCCGCCGGTCCCCCGCCGTTACCGGGTTCGAGTGCGGACAATCTGTCCGAATTCAGGTGGTACCACGGATTATTTCCGCCCTGAGCTTAGGCTCAGGGCGGTTTTTCATTCCGTCGGGCCGTCGGGGACGTCGGCCCCTACGCCTATTCTTCCTGTAACTTACAAACAAAAGGAGTTTGATTGTACCATGAAAAACACCGAAAAGACCATGGAGCAGATCGTCACCCTGTGTAAGGGCCGCGGCTTCATCTTCTCCGGCTCCGAGATTTACGGCGGCCTGGCCAACACCTGGGACTACGGCCCTCTGGGTGTGGAACTGAAGAACAACGTGAAGAAGGCCTGGTGGAAAAAGTTCGTCCAGGAGAACCCCTACAACGTGGGTCTGGACGCCGCCATCCTCATGAATCCCCAGGTGTGGGTGGCCTCCGGCCATGTGGGCGGCTTCTCCGATCCTCTGATGGACTGTAAGGAGTGCAAGGAGCGCTTCCGCGCCGACAAGGTCATCGAGGACTGGTGCGCTGAGACCGGCTTCACCCTGCCCAAGGCTGTGGACGCCCTGTCCCAGGAGGAGATGAAGGCCTTCGTGGAGGAGCACAACATCCCCTGCCCCTCCTGCGGCAAGCACAACTGGACCGACATCCGTCAGTTCAACCTGATGTTCAAGACCTTCCAGGGCGTCACCGAGGACGCCAAGAACACCGTGTACCTCCGTCCTGAGACCGCCCAGGGCATCTTTGTCAACTTCCAGAATGTCCAGCGCACCACCCGCCGCAAGCTGCCCTTCGGCGTGT
>CAUWDA010000110.1:0-3397 GCA_963557075.1 uncultured Flavonifractor sp.
CTGGGGATCGAGGAGCGGCAGGGACGTGCGGCGGCGGGAGACCGTGCAGCCGCGCGGGAAGTGTGCCTTCTGCGGCAGATGCTGCAGGAGATGCGTGCCCTGCGGCAGCTCACCGCGGGGTACTACACCCGGCCCCGGGACGGGTACTACACCACCTCCACCCTGCGGGCCCCCCACGTGGACATGAGCAAGCAATGAGCAGGGCGGAGGAGGTCAGGGAGCGGGCCCGCGCCCTGCGCACAGAGCGGACCGCCCTTCAGGCCTGTCTGGAGCAGGCCGGGGGGAGGGAGGCCCGAGCCATCCGGCTGGAGCTGGCCCGCCTGGGGGAGGACCTGGTGGACTGTGCCCGCCTGCTGCGGGAGCTGGAACCCCGGCACAAGATCAAGCGGGGCGTCACCTGGAACTGTATGGAGGGCTGGCAGTGGGACAAGCTGCAGTACAAGACCTGGGCGGAGCTGGAACATGAGGCGGAGCCGGAGGGCCCCACAGAGCAGGACAAGATGCGCCTGGCGGTGCGGACCGCCCGGCAGGGGCTCACCTCCATCCAGGAGGCCTATCTGGCGGGGACTGACGGCGGCGTGCGGCCGGCCCAGGTGGCCCGGGCGGCAGGGAAGAACCGCTCCACCGTGTGCCGCACCCTCCAGCGGGGACGGCGGCGGGTGGAGGCAGACGCCAGGGCGCTCTATCAGCTGCTGGACCGCCAGGAGGGAGGCCCTCTGGTGCTGGACCTGGGGGAGCGGTCGGTGCTGCGTGCGGTGCTGGAGCGGCTCACCCCCCGGCAGCAGACCTATCTCTACCTCTACTATGGGGAGTGGCTCTCCCTGCGGGAGATCGGGCGTCTGCTGGGTGTGGACCACGCCTCGGTGCTGCGGTCCATCCGCTGCGGTCTGAACCGGCTGGAGAGCCTGGCAGTGGGGCCGCAGGTGGAGGTGCGTGGGCTGGACAGCCTGGAGGAGCGGCTCATGGCCCACTTCAACGACCTGCCCCCGCAGGAGGAGCCGGGGGAGAAGCGGACCTACCGGAAGCGGGGAAAGACTTCGCCCCGGCCCGCGCCTGTCCAGCTGAAGGAGCGGCTGCTGCGCTTCGTCCGGGGCGGCGCGGTCCGGACGGCGGAGGCGGGGCGGGGGGAGCTGGAGGTCACGGCATCCGGGTGGGGCAGCGGCAGACTGCTGGCCTGGCTGAAGGAGCAGGGAGGCGGCCGCCGGGAGCGGGCGCCCTGGATCCGGCGGCTGCTCTACCACCTGTTTGCATGGCTCCGGCGGGACCTGGACGCGGAAGGCCCTGAGGGCTGAGTCTGCGGACCGGGCAGAAACAGTTATCAACGGCAAAGGCCGATGATAAAAAAAGAAGCCGCCCCTGCGGGCGGCGAAAATTGACAAAATGCGGCGCACGGCGGTATAATGAGCACGGCGCTGTTGCATAACGGCGGTTAGCCACTTCCCTGTGAAGGGAGGTGATGCGGATATGGGACACCGAGGAAAGCAATTTCTGAGGCTCTGTGTGTGTCTGGCCCTTGTGGCCTACATACTGACCATAAAAGCGTGCTGACTGCCCGGTGGCACGAGCAGTCAGCATAGAAAAATGTGTTGACTTGTGAAGGCTAACCGCTTTGCAGCAGCGCCCTTCTGTTTTCATTATATCACCCGGCCCCGTTTTGTCAAGTGAGACAAGGCGGGGCTTTTTTGCCCCAAAAAGGAAAGGAGAAAACAACATGAAAGAGACTATGAACAATCTGGTAGTCGCCATCTACGCCCGCGCGGCCATGGACCGGGAGGAGACCGGCGTTTCCGACCTGTCTGTTGCCGAGTCCAAGATCAAGAACAACATCGTGCAGGGCCTGCCCCTGGACCCCGTGGGCGGTATCCCCCTGGAGTATGTGCCCGATTACCAGAATTGGCACACCGCCTATGAGACCGTGGGCGCGGAGACCTTCGGCGAGGAGTGGGCCAAGATGAACGCCCTGCGGAAGAAGCTGTGGGAGCCGCTGTACCAGCTCTTCGGCATGAAGAAGTTCGACGAGATGGTGGAGATCATGGACAATCCCCCCACCGACGCGGCCCTGGATAAGTGGCCCAACGACTGGGACGGTGTGCGCCCCGCCAAGAGCGAGCTGCCCAAGGAGCCGGAGGCACCCGAGGAGGGCGAAACGGAGGAAGAGGAAGGCGCCGGGGACGATGCGTAACAGCCCGCTGGTGACCTGCACCAGGCTGTCCCCCAACCGGACCAGCCCCCGAAACCACGCCATTGATACCATCACCATCCACTGCACAGCCGGGCAGGGAACGGCCCGGCAGATCCTGGCGCAGAGGCCCTTTACCACCTACGACCCGGTGAAGGGATACTCCTGCAACTATGCGGTGGGGGTGGACGGCAGCATCGGCCTGTGTGTGGACGAGGGGGACCGGTCCTGGTGCAGCTCCAACCGGGCCAACGACCACCGGGCTATCACCATTGAGGTGTCCAGCGACCGGTCCCACCCCTACCGGGTGACGGATCAGGCCTATGAGGCCCTCATTGACCTGCTGGTGGATATCTGCCGGCGCCGCGGCATCCCCCGGCTGCTGTGGCGGGGGGATAAGCGCCTGGTGGGCCAGGTGGACAAGCAGAACATGACGGCTCACCGGTGGTTTGCTGCCAAGGCCTGCCCGGGGGATTACCTGTACAGCCGCTTTGGAGAGATCGCGGCCAGGGTCAACAAACGATTGGAGGCGAATGAGGAAGTGACACAGGAACAGTTTGACGCCATGATGGAGAACTACCTCGCCCGGCAGCGGGAGAAGGAGACCAGCTCCTGGTCCAGGGAGGCCTGGGAGCGGGCCAGGGCCGCCGGCGTTTTTGATGGCACCGCGCCTCAGACGCCCCTGTCCCGGGAGCAGGCCTCCCTGGTGCTGGACCGGCTGGGGCTGCTGGATCGAAAGGGGGGCGGCTGATATGGAGCACATCAACGCCTTCAAAGCGGCGGTGTCCGCCGTGTGTGCCGCCCTCACCGCCCTGTGGGGCTGGTTTGGCTGGGTGGTGGTGGCCTGGGTCGTGTGCATGCTCATCGACTACGCCACTGGCTCTGCCGCGGCCCTGCGGGCGGGGGAATGGTCCAGCAAATCGGCCCGGGACGGTATCTGGCACAAGCTGGGCAGCGTGGTGGCTGTCATCGTGGCCGGGATCCTGGACGTGGTGATCGGCCACCTGCTGGGCAATGTACCCGGGCTGGAGCTGCCCTTTACCTATACGGTGCTCCTCTGTCCTCTGGTGGTCATCTGGTACATCCTCACCGAGGCGGGCAGTATCATTGAGAACGCAGGAAACCTGGGCGCGCCTATCCCGGCCTGGCTCACCAAGATGATCGCCGCGCTGGAGTCCAAGGTAGATCAGGCGGGGGACAGACTGGGGGATACGGAGG
>CAUWDA010000111.1:0-3374 GCA_963557075.1 uncultured Flavonifractor sp.
AGTACCTGAACGACAACACCATCATCATCGGCGACACCACCGTGTCCACCGTGGGTAAGGCCTCTGCTGTGAAGCAGTCCCCCTACACCGACACCATGGACCAGGAGAACCTGCAGTTCGCCGAGAAGTACTTCGGCAAGCTGAAGAAGCTGGCTGACACCGACGCCTTCATGCGTCCCGCCACCACCTGGACCTACAAGAACGAGACCATCGGCACCTTCGTCAATGCCGACCAGATGATCGCCGAGTACACCACCTCCGTCTCCGGCAAGGAGCTGTACGACGTGGTGGGCACCTCCGCCTTCAAGCACTACGACTTCGAGTCCTATGTGGACGGCGCTGAGGATGACCTGTATGAAGAGATCACCAAGACCAACAAGGCTGGCGTGTCCGAGACCGGCGACGGCGCTCTGACCCAGGTCTTTGCTGACAACGACAACGAGATCATCACCATCACCGTGGTCAACACCTACCTGGCCAAGGCTACCACCGATTACAACGCCAAGAAGGACGAGGCCACCTTTGAGATCTACGGCCTGAACAAGACCGAGAAGGTTTCCGGCGAGAACTTCAACGTGGAGGAGATCTCCGCTGACGATTTCGTCCTGGTGAGCTACTCTTACGAGACCGACGCCATCGAGATCATCTCCGAGGTGGAGACCCTGTCCGAGGTGGCCATCAACCGCTTCACCTCCAATGACACCGGCAACAACCAGGGTACCAACGTCAGCAGCATCACCGTTGACGGCACCAAGTACGGTGCTTCCAACACCCTGACCTATGATGTGAAGGTTCTGGAGGACTACACCAACAGCAACCTGAAGGATAAGACCTACAACGTCTATCTGGATCAGTACGGCTACGCCATCGGCGTGGAGGAGGTCAGCGCCCCCGCTGCCTACCTGTTCATGACCGGCATCAACAGCGGCACCGACTACCTGGCCACCGCTAACTTTGAGGCCAACGTGATCTTCACCGACGGCACCAGCGCCGTGGTCAAGGTCAAGAACAACGACGACGTCCGCACCGTGATTGGCCAGGCCGACGGTAAGGCTCTGGTCAACAGCTGGTTCAAGTTCGTCAAGGGCAAGAACGACGTCTACACCCTGACCGCTGTGCCCAACACTTTGGGCAACGGCAAGGTGGCTCAGAACCGCACCAGCAAAGCTGATGTCGCCAAGATCGACGACCGCCACATCTCCCTGCTGGGCGGCGGCAACGACGGCAAGGTCTACGGCAACGAGAAGTCTGTGTACCTGGTGGCTGACCTGGATACCGTTAAGGTGGGTAACATCACTTACGGCGTGATCACCGGCGCTGACGAGATGATCGTGGGCGTGGACAACACCGACATCGAAGTCAAGAGCAATGTCGACGTTTCTGGTGAACTGGGTTCCACCCAGAATGATACCGTGGGCGGCACTTATGCCCTGTATAACAATGACGGTATCGTGATCGCTGCCGTCGTGGTGGGCGAGAGCACCGGCGTCTCCAGCAACGTGGCTTACGTCATCAGCAGCAAGGCCAAGGAGGAGAGCTACTCCAACGACACCTGGGGCTGGACCCGCGATGTGGTCATCGACGGTAAGCTCGTCACCCTGAACGAGGTCAACGACGAGGACGAGAGCGTCCTGGCCGACGGCATGGATCAGTTCGGCTGGTACACTGTGAAGTACGACGCCGAGGGCAACGTGAAGAAGGCTGTTAAGTACGATGCCACCACTGAGAACGGCAAGTACGCCACCAACCTGAAGACCGCTGTCGAGCAGCTCCGCAATGAGGATCTGGTGATCCTGTCTATGGCTAAGCAGGCTGTTGACTACAGCAAGAACGGCCGTACCATCTACAACTGGAAGGCGCCTCAGAACGACAACGGTATCTTCGTCAGCTCCGACGTAAAGGTTGTTGTCCGTCAGGTCAACAAGAACGTGGCTTCCATTGAGGAGTACACCGGCTGGTCCGCTCTGACCTCCATCCTGGACACCCTGAACGATACCCGCAATTACGACTTCAACGCCGTGATTGAGAATGGCCGCATCACCTCTGTGATCATCTATGACCGCACTGACACCGGCGCTGGCCAGGGTCCCAGCGGCAACAACGGCAAGCTGACCGTCTCCGGCATGACTTATGACGCTTCTGCCAAGGAGTTCAAGCTGTCTGCCACTTATAACGGCACCTTCGTTGACGGTAAGGACTACTCCATCGTGGTCCGCACCCTTGACGGCGTGAAGGTTGCCAGCACCAAGGGCACCACTGCTGGCTCTTGGGATGCTGACGCCCTGGTGTGGGGCATCCCCTACACTGCCGTGTCCGGTGTTGGTGACTACACTGTCACCGTGACCATCGACGGTGTTTCTACCACCGCTGAGGTTGCTGTCCGCTAAGAGATAACAAACACCACACAACAGTTGATTCTGTTAAAGCACGCCCCTCAGGCATTGCCTGAGGGGCGTGCTTTTATGATATGTCAGTCCCGTTCTTTCCGCGCTCCACTCCTTCGTGGACACTGCATCGCGACTGTGAATACAAGAAAACCGGACTTATTTCCTTTTAAGCCCCAATACCCAGTACACCGTATCCTTTACATTCATTTGATACTGAGCGCTTACAGTGTTTACGAGGGAGAGGGTGTTTCCGCTCCAGGTGACGTCCGTGCCTTTTACAAAAGTCCCGGAGATAGGGTCCTCCGCGATCAACAGCGGGGACTTGCTGGCCCCCGGTCCCAAAATCAGGGTGTTATGACCTGCAACAAAGTAGAGGTCGGGCTTGACGGAAAATTGGATTTTTTTCGCCTTGCCTTCGCCGTAGGTCCCGGTGCCGGTGTAGGTAAATAGCTCCATGTTGCAGTTTCCCCGCTTGTTGACCGCCGCTTCCAGGGCTGCGGTCTTTGTCGCGCTGTCCCCCAGCGCGGTGTCGATCTTATTGAGATCTTCGTTGAAATCGGTCCGGAGAAATTTGTCCTCCGGGGCCCACTGGTGGAGCTGATAATTGGGTGTATAATTTGCCATCCTGATTCCTCCTTGTTTCTTCTTTTCTCTTCGTTCTCTCGCGTTGACCTCCGTAGGGGCGGGGCATTGGCCCGCCCGTTGTTTCCCTCCTTGTTTCTGGCGTTCGCAGGTGCCGCCGGAAGCAGGAGGGTTTGTTGCATCCAGATAAAACGTAGGGGCCGCCTGCCCAAATCGGACCATGTCCCTCGCACCCCCGTAGGGGCCGACACCCCAGGGTGGCCTCTCTTGCCCCTGCGGGACAATTCACCTTCTGTCCACATCGGCCCGCATCCCCGTGTCCCCCACGCCCCCGTAGGGGCCGATGCCCTCATCGGCCCGTATCCCCCCGCGTCCTACAGGGTGGGTGGTGACGTGGACAAGGAG
>CAUWDA010000112.1:0-3304 GCA_963557075.1 uncultured Flavonifractor sp.
GCCATGCGGAAATGATAGTCCGCCGTGGCCTTGACATATTTGGACTCGGCCCGCTGGACAGCCTTTGCCGGGTGCTGCCGGATTTTCTTTTGCACAAACCGCTTGCCATGCCGTAGGCCGGACTCGCCCACCAGCTCGGAGCGGTGGGCCCCCTCGATCCCCACGTTTTCCTGTTCATTCTCATAAATCTTGCCATGCACAAAACCGTGGGCGGCCCCGCCAGCGGCCCGGCCTATCCGCCGCACCGGGCCGGGCTTTTTGGGCGGCTTCTGTTTTGACAGCTTATCCTTTACCCGTTCCAGCTTTTCCCCGCGCTCCTCCATGCGGAGCTTGGACGCGGCGGCCTGCTCCTGTTTGCTTTTCTGCCGGAACTTTGACTTGTGGACACTTTGTCCAGAAGTGCCGTTGTCCGCAGCCCCGACACCCCCTGGGGAGCCGCCCCCAGCGGCCCCGCCAGGATCGGCGGCGCTCTCCCAGGAGCCGGGGCGCTCCCTGGGCTCCTGTTTGGGCTTATTCGGTTTTCGCTTCATTCTTCAAATCCTCCGGACGGGTAGTCAGCAGGTTATAGATTTCTCCACGGGGGAACCGATCCACAAAGGGGATCGTCACATCCCCATAGAACAGCAGGCCCTCGCCGGAATTGCTATGGGTGATGTAGGAGAGCTGATGCTCCGAAATGCCGAGCTGCTTTGCCAGAATTGCCCGGTCACTTTGAGCCTGCGACAGCAGGATCATAAAATCCGTGTTGTCCAGAATGGCCTCAATCTCCCGGCTGGCCAAAAGGTCTTTGACATTCTGCGTCAGGGCCGAGGGGACACAGCCCTTTTTGCGGAGCATTTTCCACACGGCCACAAAGTAGCTGGCGGTGAGCGCGTCCCGGAGCAGGATATGAAACTCGTCAAAATAGCACCAGGTAGAAACGCCGCTGTGAAAATTCACATTGACCGCCGAAGTTACAAAGTCGTTGGTAACGTGCATGGCGATCTTGCGGAGGTTTTCTCCCAGCCCTTTGAGAACGATGCACACGATATGGGACGTGAGCTTTACATTGGTCTGGTGGTTGAACAGGTTAAGGGAGCCGGTGCAGTAGAGCTCCAGGGCGGTTGCCACACGGCGGGCCTCCGGCTCCGGCTGCTTCAAAAGCTCCTCGTACAAGTCCTGGAGCAAGGGCGGCTTGCCGTCCCCGATCCCCAGGGCCATATCCCGGTAGATCAGCCGCACACAGCGGTCAATCACCGTCTTTTCGATGGGCTGCAAGCCGTCCTTGCCGCCCACCACCAGCTCACACAGGGACAACAAAAAATCCGCTTTCATGGAAAGCGGGCTTTCGTCATCGTCCAGGTCAAGCTGGATGTCCATAGGGTTGATATGGCTGGGAGAGCCGGGGGCGATCTCCACCACCTGGCCGCCCAGCCGCCGCACCAGCGGGGCATATTCGCCCATCGGATCGACAATGATAATGCGATCCTTTGGGATAGTGAGAAACACGTTGATGATCTCACGCTTTGCGGCAAAGGATTTTCCCGATCCGGTTGAGCCAAGATACAGGCCGTTGGCCGATTTCAGCTTTTTACGGTCAGCCATGATGACGTTATGGGAAAGGGCGTTCATGCCGTAGTAGAGGGACGGCCCAAGCCATGCGGAGCTCCCTGGTCATAAAGGGAATGAAAATCGCCGTGGAGCTGGTTGTCATGCCCCGCTGGATTTCCACCTCGTTATAGCCCAGGGCCAGCGAGGACACAAACGCCTGCTCCTGCTGCCAGTCCAGCCGCTTTAAGGCACAGTTATATTTCTGCGCGATGCCGCCTACGGTAAACACATCGTTTTCCAGCCGCTGCCGAGTAGGGGCGATATTGATGACCGTGAACGTGAGCAGGAACATCCGCTCGTTGCGGGACTGGAGATCGGCCAGGAGCTCCGCCGCGTCCTTGCTGAATGTAATGAGGTCAGGCGGGAGAATGTCGGGATCGTACCCGGCCCGCACCGCCTTGCGCTGTTCCTCCACTTTCATTTTGCCGATGTCGGAGAGCTTTCCCTTGATGGTCTTAATGGCTTTGAGCTGATCCACCGTCTGGATGTGCATGGTAACGGTCATTTCCGCATCCAGCTCCAGAATTTCCGCCAGGAGCTTGTCAGAGAGCTCGGACGCCAAAATCTGCAAGTAGGACGCAGCGCCCCAATACTGGCCGATGCGGAATGTCCGGGATTGCCGGAAGTCGAAGCTGTCCGGGGCAATAAAGTCCTTTGTCCCCATGCCCGTCCGGGGAATGTCCTGCCAGGAGAAGCGGAACGGCTCCCGGCTGCCGGGGTGCATCTGACTGTGAAGCAGCGCCAGCCGTTCCTGCCCGTCCATCGGAGCAGAGGGAACGCCCAGCCGTTTCAGATTGCCTGTCACATCGGCCTCCACCCGTTCCAGGCGGGGCCGGGCCTCCGCGATCCCATCGGCAGGCAGCCCAAACGTGATATATTTAGACCGCTCGATGCCGTTGTTGCTTTTGGCAATCTGATTTTTCAGCATACTTGTGAACTCGGCCCGGATGCTGTCAAAGTCATCCTGTGCCGGGGGAATATTGACCTTGTACTTGCTCCGGGAACGGGAGCGGCGGTTGATAAAGGAGAGCTGGAACGGCAGGGAGCTGTCAAAGTAATTGAGAAACGAGCTCCACCCGCTGAAAATCGCCGTCTGATCCTCGGTAGAAGCCACGGAATAATTGATGTCCTCATATTCCACGGTTTTCGTGTAGAGCCCACCGGGGAGCTGGCACACCCCGTCCGGGTGCATCACCAGATAAGGGATCGTCTGCTGGGCAGACAACGCAGCTTTCCGGTTAGCGGCCTTTCCGGGGCCGCGCTTTGGGCTTTTTGCTTTTTGCAATCGCATCCTCCTTTCTCACAGCGCCCCGCTGGGTAAACGGGGCATAGATATTTTCCGTCTGGTAGGGCCTCACCCCAGGCCGCAGGAAACGGGCCCGCAGGATGTTCCGCACCACCTTTTCAAAGGGGAGCCCGTCTTTTTCGTACATCGCCAGCAGGAACGCCGGGAGCGCCACCGCCATCATCAGGAACATGGCTCCCGTGTTGCCGATGGCGCTCCGGGCCAGCAGATAGGACGGGATGCCCACCGCCGCCGCGATCCCGAAACACACAAGCTGGCGTTTCGTCAGGTTAAAGGCCAGTTTGGTCTTGATTTTGGATAAGTCGTTGGGAACATTCACATAGGGCATGGATCAACCTCCTTTCGCGCCCACCTCTGGACACTTTGGTATGCTCCCAATAAAGCAGACAGGAAAATAACATTGGGAGT
>CAUWDA010000113.1:0-3243 GCA_963557075.1 uncultured Flavonifractor sp.
CCCCTCTGCATGGGGGAAACAGCAGACGGAAAAACGGTCTTTGCCTCGGAGAGCTGCGCGCTGGACGCAGTCGGGGCCCGCTTCCTCCGGGATATCCGCCCCGGCGAGATTGTCACCGTCAGCTATGACGGTGTGAAATCTGATACCCGCCGTTGCGGGACGGCCGGCAAGCATTTGTGCGTCTTTGAATTCGTTTACTTCGCACGGCCGGACTCGGTGGTCGACGGCGCCGCGGTGAGCGCCGCACGGCAGCGGGCCGGGGCATTTCTTGCCGCCGAGCACCCGGTGGAGGCTGATGTGGTCATCGGCGTCCCGGACTCCGGTCTGGACGCCGCTCTGGGGTACGCCAAAGCCTCCGGGATCCCCTACGGCATCGGCTTCACCAAAAATAAATACATCGGGCGCACTTTCATTTCCCCCACCCAGGAGTTGCGAGAGGTGGGCGTCAACCTCAAACTCAATCCCATCCGCGCGCTGGTGGAGGGGAAGCGCATCGTGCTGATCGACGATTCCATCGTCCGGGGTACTACCTGCCGGGGCGTGATCGACCTGCTGCGCAGGGCCGGAGCCAAGGAGATCCACATGAGAGTCAGCGCACCGCCTTTTGTCGCCCCCTGCTACTATGGCACGGACATTGACGATGCGGAGAATCTGATTGCAAACCACCACACGGTGGAGGAGATTGCTAAAATCATCGGAGTGGATTCTCTGGGCTATCTCAGTGTGGAGCATCTATTACAGATTGCGGAGGGGTACAACGGCTTCTGCACTGCCTGCTTCGGTGGTGCATATCCTACCGCGGTTCCGAGCCGTGGAGATAAGGATCGGTTTGAACGAAAAATTCGGCAACAAATCAAGATCAAGGAGGTCAATTTATGAAAACATGTGCCATCGTTGGCATTAACTGGGGCGATGAAGGGAAAGGCCGCATGGTAGATCTGCTCACGCAGGATTATGATGTTGTGGTACGGTATCAGGGCGGCGGAAACGCAGGACACACCGTCATCAACGAATATGGGAAATTTGCGCTGCATCTGCTTCCCTCTGGGATTTTCCGCCCCGGTGTGGTCAACATTTTAGGAAACGGCGTTGCACTGGATCTAGAAAGTCTTTGCACTGAGATAGAAAGTGTCACCGCAAAGGGTGTATCCGTAACACCCGATAACCTGAAGATCAGCGACCGGGCCTCTCTGGTGCTTCCGTGGCATATTTTGATGGATGAGCTGGAAGAAGCCCGCCTGAAAGATAAAAAATACGGCTCCACCAAACAGGGAATCGCCCCGTTCTATTCTGATAAATATCAGAAAAAGACGATCCAGGCCGGGGAATTGTTTTATCCGGAATACTTAACGCGTCATCTGGAGGACTTGCTGGAGTGGAAGAACCTGACCCTGACCGGAGTTTATGGCGCAAAGCCCTATACCATGGATCAGCTCCGCGATCACCTCCGCACCTACGGGGAGAAGCTAAAGCCCTTCATCTGTGATACCGGCGACTGGCTGCGCAGGGCCCAGCTGGCTGGAAAGAGCATCCTGTTTGAGGCGCAGCTGGGGGCGCTGCGGGATCTGGACTACGGCATCTACCCCTACACCACATCCTCCAATGCGGTGGCAGCTTACGCACCGGTCGGATCCGGCCTTCCTTCTGCCAGACTGGATGAGGTCGTTGGTGTGGTGAAGGCCTACTCTACCTGCGTGGGCGAAGGGCCCTTTGTTTGCGAGTGGTTCGGCCCTGAGGCTGACCAGTTGCGGGAGGCTGGCTTTGAGTACGGTGCCAAAACAGGTCGCCCCCGCCGGGTTGGACCCATCGATATTGTGGCCACACGCTATGGCGTACAGACTCAGGGAGCCACGACCATCGCGCTGACCAAGCTGGATGTGCTCAGTTATATGGCCAAGATTCCTGTCTGCACCAAATATGTGGTTGATGGAACAGAAACGAAGACCTTCCCGTTTCCTGCGGCGCTGGACACCGCGAGACCTGTCACAGAATATCTGGACGGCTGGGGCTGTGATATCTCTGGTGCCCGCACATGGGAAGAACTTCCCAGACAGGCGCAGGCTTATGTGGAGTATATTGAAAAGGCCATCGGCTGCCACATCGGATACATATCCGTTGGACCGGAGCGGGACGCTTACATCAAGCGGTGATCAGGAGGGGCATATGTGCGGAATTGTTGGATTTACCGGCAGACAGAATGCCGCTCCCATTTTACTGGAGGGTCTTAAAAAGCTGGAATACCGGGGATATGACTCTGCTGGGATCGCCGTCTGCCAGAACGGCATGATCTCAGTGTCCAAGGTAAGTGGAAGAATCGCAAACCTCTGCGAAAAAACAGAAAACGGAGCCAATATGCCGGGCTATTCCGGCATCGGCCACACCCGTTGGGCCACCCACGGAGCGCCCACAGACATCAATGCCCACCCTCACATGAGCTGTGACGGACGGTTTTCCATCGTTCACAATGGGATCATTGAAAACTATTTGGAGTTGCGGGAAGAGCTGATCGCCAACGGCTACACATTTAGAAGTCAGACGGACACCGAGGTGATCGTCCACCTGCTGGAAATGTACTATGACGGGGACTTCAAAGCGGCCGTGATGAAAACCACCTCCCGGCTGGAAGGCTCCTATGCTATCGGAGTTCTGTGCGCCGACTGCCCGGGGACGATCATGGCTGTGCGGGAGGCCAGCCCCTTGATTCTGGGCATCGGCGTGGGAGAAAGCTTCTTTGCCTCTGATGTCACGGCACTGGTGGCGTACACCCGCAACACCATTTATCTGGACGATGGCGAGTTTGCGGAGTTGACGCCGGAGCGCATCACTGTGTACGATTGCACGGGAACGGCTATCCAGAAACCAGTCAGCCGGATCACATGGAGTGTTGAAGCGGCCGAAAAGGGCGGCTACGAGCACTTCATGCTCAAGGAGATCATGGAGCAGCCCCGCGCAGTCAAATCGGCTCTGGCCCCCAGAATTCAGAATGATCAGATCCAGCTGGACGATTTCAGCTTTACAAAAGAGGATCTCCGCAGAATCAAGAAAATCGTGGTCACAGCCTGCGGCTCTGCCTATTACGCAGGCTGTGCGGGGAAATACGCCATTGAAAAGCTCTGTCACATTCCTGTGGACGTACAGCTTGCCAGCGAACTGCGATATGGCGAACCCCAGATTGACAGCGGAACACTTTTGATCGTACTCTCCCAATCCGGCGAAACAGCAGACACCATCGCGGCCATGAAG
>CAUWDA010000114.1:0-2970 GCA_963557075.1 uncultured Flavonifractor sp.
ATTCCCATTCAATGGTGGCCGGGGGCTTACTCGTGATATCGTAGACGATCCGGTTGATGCCCTTGACCTCGTTGACGATGCGGGTGGAGATACGGTCCAGCACGTCGTAGGGGATGCGGGCCCAGTCGGCGGTCATGAAGTCGCTGGTGGTCACCGCCCGGAGGGCCAGGGTGTAGTCATAGGTGCGGCCGTCTCCCATGACGCCCACGGAGCGGGTGTTGGTGAGCACCGCAAAGTACTGATTGAGATTCTTGTCCTCGCCCGCCCTGGCGATCTCCTCCCGGTAGATGGCATCGGCCTCCCGCAGGGTGTCCAGCTTCTCCTTGGTCAGGTCGCCGATGACACGGATGGCCAGGCCGGGGCCGGGGAAGGGCTGGCGCATGACCAGGTACTCGGGCAGACCCAGCTCACGGCCCAGCTGCCGCACCTCGTCCTTGAACAGCAGCCGCAGGGGCTCGATGATCTCCTTAAAGTCCACATAGTCGGGCAGCCCGCCCACGTTGTGGTGGCTCTTGATGACGGCGGCGTCGCCTGCCCCCGACTCGATGACGTCGGGGTAGATGGTGCCCTGCACCAGGTAGTCCACCCGGCCGATCTTTTGGGCTTCCTCCTCAAAGACCCGGATGAACTCCTCCCCGATGATCTTGCGCTTGCGCTCCGGCTCGGCCTCACCGGCCAGCTTCACCAGGAAGCGGGTCTCGGCGTCCACACGGACAAAGTGGATGTCCCAGCGGGAGAAGGCGGCCTCCACCTCGTCCCCCTCGTCCTTGCGCATCAGGCCGTGGTCCACAAACACGCAGGTGAGCTGACTGCCCACCGCTTCGGCCAGCAGGGCCGCGGCCACAGAGGAATCCACCCCGCCGGAGAGGGCCAGCAGCACCTTGCCGTCCCCCACCTTCTCCCGGATGGCCCGGATAGCGGTATTCTTATAGTCCTCCATGGTCCAGTCGCCCACCGCGCCGCACACCTCATAGAGGAAGTTGCGGATCATGTCGGTGCCGTGCTGGGTGTGGTCCACCTCGGGGTGGTACTGTACGCCGTAGAACCCCCGGGCCTCGTCGGCAATGGCCACATTGGGGCAGGCGTCGGTGTGGGCGGTGAGGGCAAAGCCATCGGGCACCCTGGCCATATAGTCCCCGTGGCTCATCCAGGAGATCCCCTTCTCGGGCAGGCCCTTGAAGAGCTTGCAGGCGGTGTCGTAGTAAGTCTCGGTCTTGCCGTACTCCCGCGCGGTGTCCTCCTGGGCGGCGGTGACCTGACCGCCCAGGGTGTGGGCCATCAGCTGGCAGCCGTAGCAGATGCCCAGCACCGGCACACCCATGGAAAACAGCGCGGGGTCCACCTGGGGCGCGCCGTCCTCGTACACACTGTTGGGGCCGCCGGTGAAGATTATGCCGATGGGCGCCATCTCCTTCAGCTGCTCCAAGGGAGTGGTATAGGGCTTGACCTCGCAGTATACGCCGCACTCACGCACCCGGCGGGCGATGAGCTGGTTGTACTGGCCGCCGAAGTCCAGGACGATCACGGTCTGATGGGACATATATCGCATCCTTCTTTCTGTTTCAGGCTCTTTTAATGAAAAAAATTATGGTTTAGGATATCATATTTTACCCCAAAACGCAATACTTCCACCGGCGGTTCTCCCCCGGCGTTTTGTGCAAAAAAAGCCTCCCTCCGGAGCCGCTCCGCTGTGACGGCGGACAGCTCCGGAAGGAGGTCTTTCCATTTTTAGATCTGGGTGATATCAATGGGCCGCAGGTCGGAGGACCGGCCCTGCTCGCGGACGGTGAGCATGGCCCGCGCGGTGTCGATGGCGGTGATGCAGGCCACAGAGTGCTCCACGGTGGAGCGGCGGATCTTAAAGCCGTCGGTGTCGTGGCGGCGGCCCCGGGTGGGGGTGTTGATGACCAGGTCCACGGTGCCGGAGGCGATCATGTCCAGGATGTTGGGGTGGGCCTCGGAGACGCGGGCCACCTTGCGGGCGGGGATGCCGGCGGCATTGAGGGCGTCGCAGGTGCCGCTGGTGGCCAGGATCTCAATGCCCATGTCGGCAAAGCCCTGGGCGATACCCACGATCTCCTCTTTGTCCTCATCCTTCACCGTGATGATGATCCGTCCACCACTCTTGGGCGCCTTCATGTTGGCGCCCTTGAAGGCCTTCAGCAGGGCCTGGGGGAAGGACTCAGCCAGTCCCAGGCACTCGCCGGTGGACTTCATCTCGGGGCCAAGGCCGGTGTCCACGTCGGTGAGCTTCTCGAAGGAGAACACCGGCATTTTCACCGCGTAGTAGTCGGCCTCCTTGTAGATGCCGGTGCCGTAACCCAGGTCGCGCAGCTTCCCGCCCAGCATGACCTTGGTCGCCAGGTCGATGATGGGCACGCCGGTGACCTTGGAGATATAGGGGATGGTACGGGAGGAGCGGGGGTTGACCTCGATGACGTACACGGTGTCGTCGTAGATGACGAACTGGATATTCACCAGGCCCACCACGCCCAGGGCCTTGGACAGGTCATAGGTGTAGCGGTAAATGGTCTGCTTGTGCTTCTCCTCGATGTGGATGGGGGGATAGACAGAGATGGAGTCGCCGGAGTGGACGCCGGCCCGCTCGATGTGCTCCATGATGCCGGGGATGAGCAGGTCCTCCCCGTCGAACACGCCGTCCACCTCCACCTCGCGGCCCATCAGGTACTTATCCACCAGGATGGGGTGCTCCTGCTCCACCTGGTTGATGATGCGCATGAACTCGGTGATGTTGCGGTCGTTGTAGGCGATCTCCATGCCCTGGCCGCCCAGCACATAGGAGGGGCGCACCAGCACGGGGTAGCCCACCTCGTGGGCGGCCTCCAGGGCCTGCTCGGTGGTGAACACCGTCTTACCGGCGGCCCGGGGGATGGCGCACTGGTTGAGGATCTCGTCAAAGCGCTCCCGGTCCTCGGCGGCGTCCACGCCGTCGGCGGAGGTACCCAGGAT
>CAUWDA010000115.1:0-2966 GCA_963557075.1 uncultured Flavonifractor sp.
AGGTAACTGCTGTCCCCCATGTCCAGACTATCGATTACCTTACGGTAAAAGGTTTTACGGGCCCCGTTGTCCTTTAGCTGAGAATCCCGCAGTGTGGTGAGCAGGCGGTGCTCCTCGCTGTCTGCCACCTGCTGGGTGGAGAATACGATGTCGATGAGATTTTTTCCCAGGGAACCGGACAGTCCCTTCTTCAAAAGGCTCAGATACTTCTCGGCCTCTTCCTGGGGCATCATCCCAAGGGATTCGTCCAGATCAGAAACGATCTCTTTGCTGCTATTGACAAAACAGCCGTAGATCCGGCTGACGGCGTTTTTCTCCGGCCGCCAGCGGCGGCGCAGCTCATTCAATTCCTTTTGTATCATGGTCGATCTGCCTTTCTGCGTGATGATCAATGCGATAGGGGGATGGCTTCTTGGCCCTCCACCGCAGATGATTGTACCGCAGATGGATATAAAATACAACCGCAGTATTACTTTATGGCGTGTCTGTTTTCTTTTTAAAAAATTCTCAGGTTTATTTTTGAGAAATGGTACCCAAAAAGCAGAGGGCCTTTGTATTATATAGACAAATTAATTGCGTCTGATGGATTACCCAGAAAATTTGATGGGATTCTATATTTACATTTTATACACCCGTCCGATGTATTACCAATTGGTCTTTTTCCAGAAAACATCTATGATCCAGAGTTAAATGTAGGAGAACTAGAAATTGTCACTCTTACTGTAACCTCAACAGCATCTGGGTATGCTCTTGATTATTACCGGAATAGTACAATACCAGAAGGAGGGCTTCTTTAACATGGTCTTAACTAACGACCATGATCCTGCTCAGTAGAAGGAGAACTTCTGCAAGAACGATTCTCTCCTGTGCATACTGGACTGCATCTTTGGCGATGCTGTGCCTTTACCATTAAGGGAGAGAACTACCGGGGTAGGAAGATGGAAACGGTTGCCCTGCGAACTTCTACTGGCTCACCGGCTGATTCATAAACTATGCTGTCTGGGGGCTGGCTACCCCAGATTGACGATTTTCTCCTGCCCCGGAGTGGTTAATTTCGCCTGACCCGACACTAGCTAAATACGCCACTCAACACGTAGGTATAAATTACCTTGGTCGTAGTGCTGGATGGTTCTGGGATAAATACAAGAAGTTCAACACTATCATCAACTGGAAATGGAGTGCAAAATTAATTTGCACCGAACTGACCGGAAAAATTGTAGGCAGTTCTGCCAGCGCTTCTTAAACATTTTGAGTACTACGAAAAGATTTCTAAAGTGTATATGCAACATCGTGATAAAAATATCTGCTATCAAGTAATTTTCAAGTTATTCTACTTTCATCATCCGGTATCCAACGCCGATATGGGTCTGGATATATTGAGGAGAGTCAGGCTCCTTTTCCAGTTTCTTTCTCAAAGTCGCCATGAAGACCCGCAAGGAGGCAATGTCATTTTCCCAACTGCGTCCCCAAATCTGCTGCGTGATAAAGGTGTGTGTCAGCACCTTTCCCACATTCTTGCACAACAGGCACAGCAGCTTATATTCACTGGGTGTCAGGTGAAGCTCTTGTCCGTCCAGAAAAGCGCATCCAGCCGCATAATCCACCTTTAGCTTTCCGTTGGTAAAAACAGCGTCTGTATTCATGACTCCCGCCTGTTGTGCATCCAGACGGCGCTGGGTGACCCGAAGCCGGGCCAGTAACTCTTCCACAGAGAAAGGCTTTGTTAGATAGTCATCGGCACCGGCGTCCAGAGCGTCGATCTTATCCGTATCCTCGCTCCGAGCGCTGATGACGATGATGGGGAGATTGGACCAGGTGCGTATCCGGCGGATCACCTCTACGCCGTCTATATCCGGAAGGCCCAGGTCCAACAAAACAATATCCGGATTATGTGAGGATGCTTCCAAAACTGCGGACTCCCCATTGATTGCAGTCAAGTAACGGTAATCGTGGGCTTTCAATGTGGTGGTAATCAGGCTGCGGATGGCTGGATCATCCTCAACCACTAAGATCAAAGGCTTATTCATGTAATTCTACCTCCCCTGCTGGTACAGAAAATGTGAAAATGGCTCCATGAGGGCAGCGGTCAGCCACTGTGATCTCCCCGCCGTGTGCATTGACGATGGATTTGCACAGGGCCAGACCAAGGCCCATGCTGCGACGGCTATCTGCGATCTGATCCGATGCGCTGTAAAACATATCGAAGATGTGAGGCTTGGCCTGTTCTGGTACTCCCGGTCCTGTATCAGAGACAGATATCTCGATCCATGCTCCGCAACGTTTCCATTCAATATCAATCTTTGTGCCAGGGGGGGTATACTTGATGGCGTTGTTAATCAGATTGATGAGGACCTGCACGATCAACTTAGCGTCAATCTGGGCCAGAAGATACTCCTCGCTGCTTTGAATATGCAAATCATACTCCACATATTTGCGGTTGATATGACGCAAAGCTTCCGCCACGACCTCATCGATCAGCTCCGTTGAAATATGAAGGTTCATCCTGCCGTCCTCCAGCCGGCTGACAGACAAGAGATTTTCTACCAAGTCGATCAGCCACATGGCGTCATCATAGATGTCTGTACACATCTGTTCTTTGGTCTTGGCATCAAACAGGTTTCCATTAGAGAGCAGATTACTTGCATTTCCGGAAATTGAGGTCAGCGGGGTTCGTAGGTCATGGGAGATAGACCGGAGCAGATTGGCGCGAAGCTGTTCATTCTTCGCCAAAATCGCAGCAGCTTCCTTTTCCTCTAGATTTTTCTGGTTCTCCATGGCCAGAGCGCATTCGCCCAGGACAGAAAGCAGGATGCTTGTCTCAAAGGAATCCAATGGATCATCCGCTGCGGCGATGCCCATGACACCATATACAATATCCCCGGTCCGGATGGACAGGTAGATACAACTGGCGTCCGAAAAGGTCTCCGTTCCTGCGCCTGCCCGCTTGTTGTTGGTGACGACCCATT
>CAUWDA010000116.1:0-2859 GCA_963557075.1 uncultured Flavonifractor sp.
ACTCCTATTCGCTTTCTTTTTTTCTATTTGTCACACTTCATTGTAACACCTACAGTCCCGCACTTCCTGGCGGGTGTTCTCAATGTCCGCTTCCAATTCGGATACATCCGGTTCCCGGAAGAACCGCTGATGCAATGCCCTCATGTAGTCGTTCATGTATGCCGCCTCCTATCAGCAACACACAATACTGAACTATGCAGAGAATAGCCAGGGGATTCGACCACAATTATCAAACTGTTATCAATTTCCCCGGTCTCTTTTCATTGGTAACAGTGTGCTATTTTTCTTACCATCCGCCCATGGTCATGCTACCAAAACTCTGCTCCTCCTCATGGTCATCCGGCTTGTGGCCCAGGGCTATTTTCTTTTCCCGCAGCTTTTTGAGCCGCTTGCGGTCGATCTGGATTCCACCGGGACGAGACTTGGGAAGGGAGTTGTCCTGGAACACCCGGCTCATGTGATAGAGCAACCGCGTCACCGCCAGCATCACATCGGGCGGGCGCTGTTCCTCCCGGTGATCCAGAAGATACCGGGCGTATTTATTCCCCTGCTCCGCCGATCGGGTCAGCCATTGAACGGCCTGCTCCTCATCCCGAGGCACTTCCTTTCCTGTGAGGTACAGCTTGCCCAGCAGGTACTGGGCAGATGCATTGCACTTTGTGGGCTTTGCAGCATAGTCCTCATACTCATAGAGGGTTTTGCTGTCAGGAAAATCTTTCGTAAGTTTGTTGATGAGCTGCTCCTGCTTGCGTGTGGGCGGACGGTCGTCTGGCAGCAGTTCCACCCGTTCCCGCGTGGCGATGTAGCGCAGGTAGCCGCTGAGAGAAGTGTTCCCGCCACACTTGTAGTAGGGACTTTTGACGATCAGTCTTGCCACTCATCTCCCTCCTCCCAGACTTCCCGCACCCGTTGGTCCAGGGAGACGCGGCCATTAGTTTTCTTCACATTGCTGATGCTCTCCGCCCGGCGTCGCTTAAGATCCTCCTCGCTGAATTGATAGGCGTCCGCCAGGATGCCGGCTACCATATCCTGTTCCACGGCCTGCTTGTACAGCAGAGAGGACATCCGGTCCTCCATCTGTCCCAGTCGGCCATCCACATAGGACTTGAGCGCGGTGGGGAGGAACAACCCGGCGTCGTTGGCGCTGAGGTAGTCCAGATAGAAGTCGACGGCCCGTTCGATGAAGGCGGTGAGACTGCGGCTCCCGTCCTCCCGATAGCGGCGTTCCAGCACCGCTTTTTTCTCCGGCGTCAGGTACAGGGCAAATTTCTCTTTCTTGCTCAAAATGGGCTCCTTTCCGGGGGGTGACCCCTGATTTTTCGTTGTGGCAGTAAGTGTTTTGGGATAACGACCGCACAGGGAGCGGTTCTCCTCTGTTTTTGACCCCACTTCACAGCCCCGCAGAATTCCCCGTAACTGCCCGCACTGCGGGCAGAAGTGCTTCCTGCAGGGGCCGCCTGCGACCCCTGCCTTTATCCTGCTTTTTCTTTCGTCCTCCGCAGAGCCCTCAAAAACGGCTCGAATTCGCGTTGAAGGCCTGGTTGGGGCTGGGACTCTACCCATCCCCATCTGGTCGAACACAATTCATCACAGGCCGCTGCATGGGGGAACGCTTCCGTCAAGCACACCGACTGTCGTGGGCAGAAACACTCGGCAGTACTCCTCCGCTCCGGTGACCATGCCGCGTCGCAGCACCTCCCCACACAGGAGGAGACGGAACAGCGCATTGCGATAGCAGTCCCTTACCTCTGCCCCTTTCTCTCTGGCGAATATCTTTTGTTCCTCGGGCAAGCTGCTGTGCGCTTCATCACAGAGGAACACCGCCAGAGCGTTTTCATCAATGGGGTCCCTGTGCGTGCGGTCCCACTGGTCCATGATGTACCTCCTTGCGTCAACCGTGCGCTGTGCCAGCAGAGTTGGATCCTGCTGGATCAGCAGATCCACCATCTGGGTCAGCATACCGCCTCACCTCGTTTCTGTTCATAGGCCGCTCTGCGCTGTTCCACTCTCTGCCGTTCTGCAGCCACCTCTGCTGCATACATCTGCCGCTCATAGAACTGGTCGATAGCTATTTGGATCGGTAGGATGGTGTACCGGAGACAGCCGTTGCGCTTGAGACCGTCCCGGGTGATGACGTCGGTGCGCTCCGTAGCGATGAGACCGTGTTCCTCCAGTAGTCCCACATACTTAGCCACAGTGTTGACCGAGATCCCCAGCTTGTCCGCAATGGTCGGGTAGCTGACCACACACTGCCAGGTTCGCCGATCCTCGATCCTCAGCAGGTAGGCGTAGATGGCCAGTTCATACACATGGAGCCCCAACTCGAACACCGCGTTAGGGAGCATGAAGAAATACTTCTTCACATCTCGCTTCTGATTTCCCATCATCCCTGTACTCCCTTCGTGTGCGCGGAGATCCATCTCCGCAGTTCCTCCTTGGGGACCACGATGCGCTTGCCGATGCGCAGAGAGGGGAAGTCCTCCTCCTGCACCAGCTCATAGGCACTTGCATCTGAGATTCCAAGAAGATCCGAGAGCTGCTTCATATTCAGCATCAGCGGCAGTTCGTCATAGCTTTTGTAGATCGATGGTTTCATTCAGGTTACCTCCTCATGTTTTTTCTCTGCATAATTTTCACAGTCCTGTCTCCTTGACCTGCACCTCCTCTCTGACCAGCGCTCGGACAACTCTCTACTGCTCGGGCACGAACAAAGAAGCTTTTGAGAAAAACAAAAACCGGGCACATGAGAACAACTCAACACTTGGCAGGAACCTACCTGCCTTGTTTCGTATGTTTCTCATGCGCCCGGCGATTCGGTGGAGACTTTTCATTCTACGCTGACTGGCTGCCAGCGCACCC
>CAUWDA010000117.1:0-2843 GCA_963557075.1 uncultured Flavonifractor sp.
GAGTGGTGATATTAAGTATTCCGTATCTGATCATCTTCTATCTTGCAGATAAATGCTTTTGGCTATACCGCCATTGCATTGGTGATAGTATGATTGAAAAAATCGGTGTGATGCTGATGAATTTCCAACTGGCATTTACCAACTGGCTTCCAAGCTTTCATATGCAAGATCTGTTAGGAGGATTGGTGACCGCGCTTATCTTTCGGTTGATCTTGTATTATAAAGCGAAGAATGCGAAGAAGTTCCGGCATGGAGAAGAGTATGGATCGGCCAGATGGGGAAACCGGAAGGATATCGAGCCATTTGAAGATCCGGTGTTTGAAAATAACATTATTCTGACCGAAACAGAACGGCTTACGATGAACAGCAGGCCAAAGGCTCCCCAATATGCCAGAAACAAGAATGTGATCGTGATCGGGGGCTCAGGATCAGGTAAAACCAGATTTTACGTCAAACCCAATCTGATGCAGATGACAGATCATGTATCCTATGTGGTCACTGATCCAAAGGGAACGATCATTGTAGAATGCGGAAAGATGCTGGTAAATGGCGGCTATCGGATCAAGGTGCTGAATACGATCAATTTTAAAAAGTCCATGCACTATAATCCATTCCATTACATCCGTAGTGAAAAGGATATCTTAAAACTGGTGAATACCATCATAGCAAATACGAAGGGGGAAGGAGAAAAATCTACGGAGGATTTCTGGATTAGTGCGACTTGTTCGTAGGCGGTAAAAAGCCTGCGCATAGGTTTGATTTAATTTAATAATCAGTCTATGAACTAATAATTCGATAGGTAGAATGATGGGGTAACGCCCTGAAATGCCTACCCTTGGCGGACTAGCGTTAACTGTAAAGGTTAGGGTTAGAAGCTCCGTGACAAAGGCTGAGAGCAACCGTAGAAGTTGGTAAAACTTCCGAAAGCGCCCCAGAGGTGGGGTGTGTTGCCTATAAGCCGAGGGTCTATAAAATATCTATGGTTAGAATGCTTGTCATGGCGGACAGGCTGACGAATCTGCGAATGTACGGTTCTAAAAGAAGACCATGCAGAAATGCATGGGTGCATTAAAGCGCAGCCAGTGTGGTTAAGTAGAAATTGATCCTACGAACAACCATGTTGTGTTACAGGCACATCCAAGCTGGCAGGACTATAGCAAGAAGCCTAAGGATATATATGTACAGATAGAATTATCGGAACAAGGAAAGGTATCAGGTCCCAACTGAGGGATTTTCTGACGAAGAATAATAAGCAGATTAACTGATGCTGAAAGGTTGAGGTCGAACCGTTGATAACTCTTGTAATGAGAGTAGGAGGAATGGTCTCTAGTCGGTTGTAAAACACAGGCATTATTCAGTCCTTAGATAAGGATTTCGAGTAAGACCAAAAGGGTCACTTTCGATAGGAGGTGATGCCTTATGCCAAAGAAAAGTAAAACATTATGTGTAGACGACCTGCGACATGCTGAATATTACGGAATGCAGGAAATTTTTGATGAATTATATCAAAAGAGTCAAAATGGCGAGGTATTTAATAATCTTTTGGATTTGATACTGAGCAAAGATAACATTCTGCTTGCATATCGGAATATTAAAGCAAACAAAGGAAGTTACACGGCAGGAACAGACAACAAAAACATTACAGACATCGGAGGTAGGACTCCCGATGAGGTGATTCAAAAAGTAAGATTTATTGTCACAGGGGGTGAACACGGATACAGACCCAAACCTGTAAGACGTAAAGACATTCCAAAACCAAACGGAAAAACACGTCCGTTAGGAATTCCCTGCATATGGGACAGGCTGATTCAGCAATGTATCAAACAGATATTAGAGCCTATATGCGAAGCAAAGTTCAGTAACAATAGCTATGGCTTTCGCCCTAACCGTTCGGTAGAACACGCCATAAACAGAACGTACACCATGCTGCAAATGATGAATCTTCATTATGTAATAGAGTTTGACATCAAAGGCTTCTTTGATAATGTCAATCACAGTAAACTCATACGGCAGATATGGGCTTTGGGAATACACGATAAGTCGCTGATTTTTATAATTAAAAGAATTCTGACAGCACCGATAAGAATGCCAGATAATTCAACAGTCATACCTGATAAAGGTACACCTCAGGGCGGAATTATTTCTCCGCTATTAGCTAATATCGTACTAAATGAGTTGGACTGGTGGGTGTCAAGTCAATGGGAAGAAAATCCTATTGCTGTAAGCAGAGGGCGAGAAAGAATTATCGGTAAAACAAAAGTATTTGACAAAAGCCACGGATACAGGCTGATGAAAAATACAGATATGAAAGAAATGCATATCATCAGGTATGCGGATGATTTTAGAATCTTTTGCCGAACTAAAGAGGACGCTGTTAGAACAAAAGAAGCGGTAACAAAATGGATTGAAGACAGGTTGAGACTTGAAGTGTCTCCCGAAAAAACAAGGATTGTCAACACTCGAAAGAGATGGTCTGAGTTTCTGGGATTCAAGATAAGGGTTAGATTAAAACATCACAAATATGTGGTGCAATCAGCTATCTGTGATAAAAAGGTTGAGATTGAAAGAGAAAAATTGGTAGAGCAGGCAAAGAATATTGCCAAACCTAGAGAGAAAAGGAGCTGTCTGGCTGAAATCCAGTTGTTCAACTCTATGGTACTTGGAATACAGAATTATTATCAGCTTGCAACTTGCATCAGTTTAGATTGCAGGAATTTCCACAGAAGAATCATGACAGTCTTAACCAACAGGCTTAATACAGAAACAGGATGTATGCTTCTGCGTGAAGGTGGGACAGCTACCGAAGCAGAAAAAGAAAGGTTTGGGAATTCCAAGATGATACG
>CAUWDA010000118.1:0-2789 GCA_963557075.1 uncultured Flavonifractor sp.
GGTAACCCAAACATATTTTTAGCACCAACATGAAAGGGCCGGGCCTGCCGCAATGTGCGGCAGGCCCGGCCTTTGTTATCCGGCAATATGGGGGAGCGTGGGGCTGCTGGCGTGGCGATCCGCTTCCTCAGCAAGTGGAGACGGATTCCCACGAAAAATGGCCGCCCGGTGGGCGGCCATTTTTCTCGGAATGACAGTAGGGCGCGGGCTTGTCCCCGCCGCCCGGCAGTTCCAGGTGTACGGGAGAAGCGCGGGCCGCCGGGGAGGCTGGCCCCTGCGGGGTGTGGATCGGGGCAATGTCCTCTTGTTATGTATGGTGCTCTCCTGTTTTACAAAACGGCCCGCATGATACCGGCGGCGGCCCCCAGCAGCAGTACGGGGAGCAGCAGGAGCAGCCCGCCGGCAAAGAGGAGACAGCCGATCAGGAGGGGGAGGGCCACGGCGGAGAGCAGCAGGCCCACCACCTTGGCCGCGCCCCAGGTCAGGCGCAGGGCCAGCCCGAACACTTTAAAGGCCAGCCAGAGAGAGAATGCGAGGATCAAAATTTGAAACATGGATCGTTCACCTTTCCGGCCTGAGGATCAGGTTCTCAGACCGCCCCTGCGGTAACAGGGGCCAGAAGTACTTTGCCGGTTCCGCGGTAGACATTGACCAGTCCTTCGCCGGAGGCGGCGGAGCCGATGAGGCTCTTGCCGGAGCGCTCTACGGTGAAGTTCAGCGTGCCGCTCCAGGCGATGGCCATGTTGCCGTCGATCTTCAGCTCGTCGTCGTTCAGCGTGATCTCCACCAGCTCCTCCTTGGGACAGAGGGACTCCAGGCAGAGGACGCCGCTGCCCTGGATGCCCAGGTTGAACAGACCTTCGTTGCCCAGAGCGGCGGAGGACAGGTTGGACCGGGGCACTGCCTTATGCTTCAGGGTGGATTCGCAGGCCAGGAACAGACCGTCGTCCAGCACGATGGAGCCGTTCCAGTCGGCCACATTGATGAGCAGGATGTGCTTGTAGGTGGGCTCCAGCACCAGGGTGCCGCTGCCGGTATACTCGGGTTTGATGGCGGATTCACCGGTGACGCTGCCCCGCAGCGCCTTGCCGAAGAAGTCGCCCACGCCCTTCAGACCGGTGGTGGCGCTGACGTCTCCCACCGTCCACTGCATGGCTCCGGCCTGGGTGGTGATGTTGGACTTGGACAGGTCGCAGATCACCTGGCGCTTGCGGACGTTCATTTCGTTGCAGAAATAGGCCAGCTGGGCGTCGCCGGGCATGACACTCAGGTCCCGGAGATACTCGATGGCGGTGAAGGCGCCCATGGTATCCAGCGTTCTGATATCGTTGTTATCCGTAAAATTCCGAATGCTGTACATATACTCCATCCTTTCCATGATCCCATATCCTTGTTGTCCAACGGGAGCCGCTCCCTGTTGGGATGTTCCTATTTTACATCAGCGAAGTGAAAAAATAAATTACGGATTTAGAAAAATAGAGGGGTTCATTTCCACTGCCGCAGAGAGATGGGCGGCGGAGAGAACTGCTTGCATTTGTGGGGGCCAGGTGTTACACTGTGCATGCACGCAACATCGTTTGGAAGGAGAATGAAGCATGACCCCCGAACATGACTTCCGTATCAAAAGCACCTATGACCAAAAGGCCTACAAGGCTATGGCAAAAGCCAACTGGAAACTCTTCCAGAAGCACAGAATGGAGATCATGGCCTATCCGGCGCTGATCAGCATCGCCGTGGTCATCGGCATTTTGCTGATCTACAACTGGAATACCGCCTCCGTTCCCATCCGGGTGGGCGGAATCGCCTTTGTGATCCTGCAATTTGCTGTGATCCCGCTGGGTGCGTGGCGGGCCCAGTCCAAGATCTGCCGCAAGGCCATCCGTGACGCGGAGAAGCGGGGGGAGTACCCGGCGGAGGTGGAGTTCCGCTTCCAGTCCGACCGCATCCGCGCCGCTGTGGGCGAATCGGTCAGCTCGGTCGGCTACCGGGAGATTAACCACCTGGCTGCCACGCCGGAGTGGCGCTTCCTCTTTTTCAGCCAGGGCGCGTACATCATCCCCACCTCCGCTTTTCAGGATGCGGAGGAGCTGGACCGGTTCGACACCTTTTTGACCGAGAAGTGCCGGATGCCGATCGTCATTCTGGAGGGCGAGGTGCCCAAGAACTGACGGACCGCGGGAGAGGAGAGTCAAATGTATCAGTCCGACCATATTTTTGTCGCGGAGAACGCCACCCTGCTGCGGGGCAGTGAGAGGGAGATCAACCGACAGCTTTTTACCATCCTGAACAGTATTTATGACGGGCTTTACATTACAGACGGCGAGAGCAACACCATCCTCATCAACCGGGCCTACGAGGAAGTCTCCGGGTTAAAACGGGAGGACGTGCTGGGCAAGAGCATGCGGGAGATCGTGGCCTCCGGCATGATCGACCGCTCCGGCTCCCTGGAAGTGCTGCGGACCCGCCAGCCGGTGACTCTGGAGCAGACCTTCCGCACCGGAAAGCAGGCCCTGATCACCAGCACGCCCCACTTTGACAGCGCCGGCAGGATCGCCATGATCATTACGGTGGTCCGGGATATGACGGAGATCTACGGCCTGCAAAGAAAGTACGAGGAGAGCGAGGAGCGCCACCGCTCCGAGATGGAGTTTTTGCAGCGCAACCAGCGTTTTGTCTCCCGCATGGTGGCGGAGGACCCCCATACCATCGAGGTCCTGGCCAGAGCCCAAAAGGTGGGGAGTGTCCAAAATAAAGATTTTATAGTAGAATGGGGAATATGAGAAAAATAA
>CAUWDA010000119.1:0-2696 GCA_963557075.1 uncultured Flavonifractor sp.
AGCACAGCCCTTGGAGAGGGGCTCTAATAACTACTACTCTATAATACAAGGAGATACGCAGATGAAGAAAAAATTGTTGTCACTGCTGATGGCCCTGTGCCTGGTGGTGACTCTGCTGCCCGTGAGCGCGCTGGCGGCAGATGCGCAAGAAATGACTGGAGAAGAGTTCTTAGAAACAGCGGACGAGGCCGGTACCATTTCTCTGGAGAAAGATGTGGCACTGACCTCTACAGCAAAAATTACCCGAGACTTAGAAATTCATCTCAACGGTTATACGCTAATGGCTGGAGGTTCCAATACTCTGTTGGCAATCCACGATGAAGCCAATGTAAGTATTCAGGGACCAGGAGTCGTTACCGGCGGTCAGAAAAATACGACTGCAAATTTGATCACTGTAGCCGGTAGCGCAAATCTGACCATCCAGGGAAGTGAAGCCAAGGACTTGACCGTGAGTGGATTTCACGCTGTAAATGGTGGTGGAGATGTTGGGTACACGATTTATTGTGAGGACGAATCTGGCACAAGCAGCATAACTATTCAAAATGCCATTGTTTCTGGCGGAGACTTCCATAAGGAAAGTGCCCATGGTTATGATCGAGAGGCCGGTGATGCGGTATATTTTAAAAGCAACGGCACTTTAAAGATTGCAAGCGCTGAAGTAGCCGGAGGAAACGGTACTGCGGCAAGTGAACTGACAGGAGAATACGTTTCTGGTGGGCAAACATTTGCTGAAGGAGGTATTGCACTATATCTCTATCAGGGAACCGTAATTGTTGACACCTCCGTAATTACCGGCGGAGACAGCGAGTTCTACAACGCAGGAGATGCCATTTACTTCGGAAACGGAAATGGCGTAGAACTTTCTATCACAGACAGCACGGTTAAGGGCGGCGGTTGCATCCGTCCACAAGGGTCTTATGGTATTGCAGGCGACGCTATTGAGGTTACCCAGAACATGGATGCCTCTAGCATTGAGATTTCAGGTTCCACACTTCAAGGTGGCGGTGGTGGAAACAGCTGGCTTGGATGTGGGGTCAATGTCAAGAGAAACGACAATGACGTTGTATCACTTACTATCTCTGACAGCAGCATTGCCGGCGGTAGCAAAGGCAGTGGAAGCGGCGGCGGTTATGGCAATGCAATTTATGCCAATATTGGCAGCGCCAAAACTTTTGTGGTTGACCTAAGTGATACGACGTTAAGCGCAAGCGAGGACTCATATGATGATTCCGTTATTTATGGCACTGGAATCACTAATGTGGCACTCACCGCTTCCGGAAGCATTACAGTAACAGATGGCACTCTGAAAAATACCACCATCACACCAGAAGAAGGCGGCGTAACCATCGTAGAAGAGGCTGGTGCCACTGCTGATGTGGGTGAAAATAACCTGACTGTTAACAGCGGCGGCCATGTGGAGAGCGATGGCCAGACTACCTATTATCCTACGGCTACCGAGGCCATTGAGAACGCCAAACCGGGCAGTACGATCACCGTTGATAACATCAAAGAGGATGAGGTGCTGCCCGAGCCCCCGGCTGGCACAACTTTGGAAAACCAAACCGGAGACGAAATCCAGATTGGCGGTCAGACCATTCCCGATGGCGAAAGTTTGACAGTCTATGTCGCTCAGGTGGGTGAGACCAAGTACGCCTCCCTGTCTGAGGCCATCAAGGCCGCCATGGCCAGTACTACGCATAAGACCGTGACTCTGCAGCAGAATGTTACCGTTGAGAGCTGGGAGCAGATCTGGAATATCAAGGGCATCACGCTGGACGGCAATGGCAAGACCCTCAAGGTCAACGCCATTGAAAGTCTCCAGAATCATGACGCGGTGTTCCACTCCGCAGGCAATAATACCTTTAAGGACCTGACCATTGACCTGTCCGGCATCAGCAAGCCCTCTCAGGCTCAGGGCCTCCGTGCTTTCAACGCTGCGCCCGGAGATATCTTTGAGAATGTTCACATCATTGGTAACAACATCAATGGTAAGAAGATGGTCAACTATGGCATCACTGTCGGCGGCACTCCTGCTGAGAATGAGACCGTCACGATTACCGACTGTACCTTTGAAAACATCGGCTATGCCATCTATGACAGCGAGACAGCTCAGGTGGAAAATCTGATCATTCAGAATTCTACTTTTACCGACTGTGACTACGCTGTGATCCTGCGCGCTGAAAATGGCAAGTTTACCGGTAATAACGTTGACTCCGGCAAGCTGAACATCATGTCGGACAAGCAGACCGTTACCGGCAATACCTTTACCGATGGCAGCCGGATCAAGTTCTACGATAAGCCCGCTGTCTTTGAGAAGAACAACATTTCTGGTGACAGCAAGCTGGACGCCAACACCGGTGTGCCCGGTATTGATGTGTCCGAGAACTATTGGGGCGGCGGCGCTCCCAGCAAAGAGCAGATCAATAATGTCACCGTCACCGGCAATGACGTCTACTACAAGGATCCCTCCATGAATCCCGAGGACCTGAACACCTACGTTCCCCCTGTCGTTGACCAGGGCGGCTCCTATGAGCCCTCCGGCGACTACCTTGTGTCCGTGGACAAGGCCACCGGCGGCAAGGTGACGGTGAACCCCGGCCGGGCCGACAAGGGCGACACCGTGACCATCACCGTACGCCCTGACAAGGGCTACGAACTGGACAGCCTGACCGTCACCGCCAAGAACGGCGACACCG
>CAUWDA010000120.1:0-2680 GCA_963557075.1 uncultured Flavonifractor sp.
AAGGGCCTGGTTCTGTCCAATGAGCTGTCCCGTCAGGACGCCGCTCAGATGGCCTACAACACCCTGCAGGCCACCATGGTGGAGTACCTGAACGACAGCACCATCATCATCGGCAACACCAGCGTGTCCACCACCGGTAAGGCCTCTGCTGTGAAGCAGTCTCCCTACAGCGACACCATGAACGCCGAGAACCTGCAGTTCGCCGAGAAGTACTTCTCCAACCTGAAGAAGAAGGACGTCAAGGACGTGTTCGGCCGTCCCTCCACCAACTGGGTGTACGGCAAGACCGACATCGGCACTTATGTGAACACCAATCTGATGGTGGAGGAGTTCACCACTCAGGTCACCGGTAAGGACCTGTACGACCTGATCGGCTCCAACATCATCAAGGACTACGATCTGAACGTGGCCATCGACGGCGTGACCGACCACAAGATCAACGATAACGTCTTCAACGCCACCCAGATGAACAAGAACAACAAGGCTGGCGTGGGCGCCACTGGCGACGCCGTGCTGACTCAGGTGTTCGTGGATCCCGCCAACGAGGAGATCACCGTCGCCATCATCAACACCTACCTGGCCATCGCTGACGGCGACTACAGCGAGAAGAAGGACGAGGCTTCCTTCACCGTGTACGCCATCGACAAGAAGGGCAACGAGTACATCAAGGATACTGACAAGACTTCCTCTTTCGACGTTTCCGGCGAGGACTTCGACGTGGCCGAGGTCGTTGAGGGCGACGCCATGCTGGTGACCGTGGCTGACGGCGAGATCCAGAGCATGGACAAGGCTGAGATCCTGGCTGACACCGAGATCACCGCCTTCAAGACCGGCTCCAGCGTCACCGTGGACGGCACCAAGTACGGCTATGCCAACACTGCCATGTACGACACCGAGGTTCTGGACCAGTACACCGGCGACAAGATCAACCTGAAGGACGTGACCTACAACGTCTATCTGGTGACCATGGGTGACGTGTCCTACCTGATCGGCATCGATCTGGTGGAGGTCCCCAACAACTACCTCTTCATCACCGGCGTGGATGGCAACAGCAGCAATCTGTCCAACAAGACCGCTGACGCCAACGCCATCTTCATCGACGGCACCTCCAAGGTCATTGAGGTCAACACCGCCAAGAGCACCGGCCTGACTACCAAGGCCCTGCTGAACAGCTGGTACACCTACACTGTGGACAAGAACGGCGTCTACACCGTGAAGCAGGTCGCCGATTCCATCGGCAGCAACGGTAAGGTTGCCCAGTACCACAAGGACGAGGCTGGTATCTCCATCGACAAGAAGCACATCTCTCTGCCCGGCGCTACCAGCGGCGACTACAACCGCGTGTACGGCAACGACTCCACTGTCTACCTGAACGCTGAGCTGAAGAAGATCACTGCTGTTTCCGGCAGCACCGCTGGCATCATCAGCGGCGTAGAGAACGTCACCACCGGCGTGAAGAACGCCAACCTGACCACCTGGAGCTCCGACAATGTGGAGTCCAAGCTGGGCACTAGCTACGCCGCCGGCGGCGTGTACACCCTGTACAAGAGCAATGGCTACATCATCGCCGCCGTCGTGGTGGGCGAGGATGACGCCGCCTCCAAGAACCTGGTCTATGTCCACAGCGGCAGCGTGGCCATGGAGTCCTATGACAAGACCGCCGATGAGTGGACCTGGACCCGCAAGGTCATCTCCAACGGCGAGGAGGTCGAGATCAAGGAAGTCGGCGACGCGCTGACCTACCTGGATACCATGTATCAGTATGGCTGGTATCAGGTGAAGTACAACGCTGAGGGCGAAGTCATCGGCGTGACTCCCGCTTCCACCACTCTGCTTGGCACCAACGGCTACGTCACCGACATCAAGAATGTTGAGGCCGCCATCAATGCCGAGGATACCGTCCTGTACACTCAGTCCTTCACTAACCAGGATAAGGTACCTCAGCTGAAGGGCAGCACTCTGTACGTCACCACTGAGAACAAGACTGGCTTCTTCGTGGATGAGAATGTGAAGCTGGTTCTGATCCAGAAGAACGACAACAAGCTCACCACCACCTTCGAGACCGGCGTCAAGGAGCTGGAGGATGTCATGGCTCAGCTGAATAAGGCCAAGGACGACGGCAAGTACGACTACACTGTCAGCGCTATCCTTGAGGACGGCGCCGCCACCACCGTGATCGTGCAGGATGCCAACGACGAGACCGGCAACAGCGGCACCAACAAGCCCGTCATCAAGGGTGACTACAAGTTTGACACCCTGACCGCCAATGTGGATGAGAAGGGCAACATCGTGTTCTCCGTGGCTTCTTGTGAGACTATCAAGGATTGGAGTCTGGGCAACGCCAAGATCGAGTACACCGTCTCCATCGACGGCGGCGCTGAGCGCACCTTCACTCAGACCATCTCCGGCAACACCGCTATGAGCAGCCTGGCTAATGCCATGAAGGTTCCCGGCCTGACCGTGAAGAACGGCACCAACCTCACCATCGAGGTTCTGGTGACCTTCGATGGTACCAAGGACACCAACACCTACACCATCGCTGGTACCTGCTACATCGCCTGATTTTGAATCAGTAGATTACGCAGAACAAAATACCCGCCCCGGGCAAATGCCCGGGGCGGGTATTTTTGTTTTGGCGGAACCAAAGGCAACCCCCGGCTATGCCGGGGGTAAAAAATAG
>CAUWDA010000121.1:0-2368 GCA_963557075.1 uncultured Flavonifractor sp.
GCGCACTACGGAGCGGCATGGGGCGGGATGGAGAGAGCAAAATTTTATTCCCGACGATGAAACCCCTGGGTGACTAATTCACTCAAAACACACGATATAGAGTGATTTTGGGTAAAATAAACACTATATATTGTGCTTTTTGTGGATCGTGTTTTTATCTTACCACAGCGTTACCACATTTGCCGAAAATACCACATGAAAATGTGGTAGAACCGAAAAGCAAAATCCGACTGAATTTAGGGAGCTGGCCTTGTGCTGGCTCCCTATTTTTTTGTCAGAGAAAGATTAAAGGGTACAGAAATCCAATTCGGAGATCTGTACCCTATTTTTTTTCTCGTGTTGTCGCCCAGGATAGCCCAGGACAGCCGATTGAGGTTGTGGGAGTGTAATCTTACCACCTTTGTTTCGGAACGCTCTGAGAGCCATCTACGGGCTTTTATTTGGGCTTATTAAATCTGGTGCATTTACAATGTCCGTATGGATCACTGTGCCGCAGCCAATAGCTGCTTACTTCCACTGTACGGCCACAGTTTTGGCAGAGGCATTTCCATCTGGTTTCATTGCCGGCGATCCGTTTATTCTCCACTGGCTCAATTACTTTGAGGTAGCCGAAAGTCTGGCCTGTAAGGTCGTGCTTGAGCTGGAACTGGGAACAGCCGCAAGATTGGGTTTTACCTTTTCTGAGGCTGTCTGATAGGACGGACACAATATTGCCGCACTCACATTCGCAGATCCACTTTGCTTTTCCGCTTTCAGTGGCAATATCTTTCTGGATTACAGTAAGTTTTCCGAATGTTTTTCCTTTTAAGTCAATGAGGGTGGAAGATTGCTTATGCCGCAGGCACCCACATGACTTTGTGCCATTTTCTTTGAGTAAATTAGTAGATGACACAACAACGGTGTTTCCACACTCGCATTGACAGAGCCACATGGGGCGACCAGGTTTGCGGTCTTCCACTCTGCACACAACAGTGAGTAGGCCAAATGTTCTATCGGATAAGTCAACGAGCTTGCCCACAAAAATCCCTCCCGTCAAGATATCTTGATTTTACCTTCGAGATTCGCAAAGGACTGCTTCTTTACCTCCTTGGTGGCCTCGGCGTAGATGTTCATGGTGGTTTCAATGTCGGCGTGTCCCATAATTTCTTGAATGGCTTTGATGTTTTTCTCGATCTCGCAATACCTGGTGCAGAATGTGTGACGGAGATTATGGGCGGAGAAATGGCGGATCAGAACAGGGTCGCGGCCATCTCTGTCTGCTTGAATGGTTTCGTCCTCAATGTAGGCAGCACAAATGCGGTCAATGGCGCGATTGACGCTGTGAGGGGAGAGGGGATCGCCATATCGATTTTGAAAGATAAACCCCGTGTATCCGTCTATAATGGACTCATTAAATCCTATGATTTCTTGCTTTGCCCATTCTGTGCGCAGCGCATCTTTGACCTCTTCCAGCATAGGGACAATACGGGTGCCGGCCTCTGTCTTTGGTGTTTCTATATGAAAGCGGGCTTTGGGTTCGCCCTCATATTTCCGATATACCATGTTGTGGTTGATACTGATAGTCCCATCTTCAAAGTCGCAGTCTTCCCAGCGCAGGCCAATAACTTCCCCGATACGGCAACCAGTTCCCAGTAAAACAGTAAAGAGCGGGAGCCAGTGGTTATAAATTTTACTACTTTTGATATAGTCGATGAAAGCTGCCTGCTCTGCTTTAGACAGAGCGTGACGCTTTGGCTTTTCCCAGTTGTTGCTTTTCTTGATTTCTGCCATAGCGCCGGTGGCGGGATTGATACGGATATAACCGTCACGCACGGCCATCGTAAAGACAGGGTGGATGATGGTGTGAATGATCTCCATGGAGTTGGGCTTAAATCCCCGCTCTCGGATGAGGCGGTTATAATAAGCCTTGACATCTGAATACTTAATACTTGAGATTTTTTTCTTGCCAATATCGTCCTGGACATACTTCTTGTACATATAGAGATAATTGGCACGAGTGGATTGCTTCAGCTCTGGTTTATTGGAAATATAGAGATTGAAGAGGTCATTCAAAGTGGCTCTGTTTTCTACGGTAGCTTTGATACCGTCTTCAAGGTCACGGATGATTTTCCGCTCCTTTTCTCTGAGACTCAAATCGTCTTTACAACCAGGAGGAAGACGGTCAGTTGGCACAAGCCGTCTACTGTATACATCATGTCTTTTGCCATCTGCGTCAGTGTATGTGAAACGATAAGTCCCATCTTTACGCTGGGTTTCATTGTCTTTAAGGATACGCCCCTTATTGTCGGTTCGTTTCTGGCCGGCCATGACATTCTCTCCTTGTATTATAGAGTAGTAGTTTTTAAAGCCCCTCTCCAAGGGCTGTGCT
>CAUWDA010000122.1:0-2225 GCA_963557075.1 uncultured Flavonifractor sp.
GAACGCTTTGAAAGGGTACGCCAAAGCGCCGTCCCCTTTAAAATGCCATGGAACAAATCGTTCCACCCTTACGCCTGATGGCTGCCGCAAAACACAGTAGTCCTCGCTATATGCGTGGGCAAAATGTTTTCCTATCGTTCGCTTTTACTTTGCACCCTGTGCCTTGGTTTCAAAGCATGAGGGATTCTCCTTAATGTTTACATGGTACGCCCTAAAATAGGGCTTACCTGGAAAGATGGGGTGGCGAAACACCACCTCATATTTTCTTTTCCGCAACGGTGGCGACGGTCGCAACGGTGCTGGGAGTACCCCTCAAAACACCGTCGCGACCGTTGCAAGCGTCGCGCTTTACTTAATTACTTCAACCATAGGTGCTTCTACCATATAAGTCAGCCTGATACGCCGTCCGGCGTGCTTGGTTTTGTTTTCGTACTTCACCTGATGTTCTTCCAGCAGGCGGCTGACATTCACATTCAAATGCTTGGTAAGGCGGTTCACTGCCATATTCAACTGGAGGGCTTCAGAAAGCTCTGTTGGGCTGCCTTCCCATTCGCGGTTCGCGTCAGATACGATCTTCGCTACCGCTTCCAGCACCGGGTCCGGAGGTTGCTTCCAAAGCTCATTCTCTGCATGGTCGAGGAGCCATACCAAACGCTCCTGGTTTTTGCTTAGATACAGCCGCTGATCCGGCTGATCCCGTCCACTGATTTCCAGTGTGGCTTTTCCATTTGTTCGTTTTTCTTTCTGCATAATGAGTGCCCCATCTGCACAGCCCGACAGTCCGGTGGTGCCGGAAATCTTCTCAAAGCTATCTCCCGCAGGCTGCTTTCTGGTGTGGTGGACAATCAGGATGCAAACTCTATGCCGGTCTGCAAATTGTTTCAGTTTTCCAATCACCTCATAGTCGCTGGAATAACTGTAGTTATCGCTCACCATCTCCCGGACTTTTTGGAGGGTATCCACGATAATCAATTTGGTGTCTCTGTGTTCCCGGACAAACTTTTCAAGTTGTTCATCCAAACCGCTGCCAATCATCTTGGCACTGGTAGCAAAGTGGAGAGAGCTTGTCCCCTCCACACCAAACATACGGAACATCCTGCGCTGCAAACGGCTTTCGTCATCTTCCAGAGCAAGATAGAGGACTGTTCCTTGATGAACCTTGTAGCCCCACAAATCCTGTCCAGTGCTGACATGGTGGGCGATCTGCGCCACCAGAAAGGATTTACCGATTTTGGGAGCTCCGGCAAGGATATATGCTCCGGTATAGAGTAGGTTTTCAATCACTGCGGACTTTACCTCAAACACATTGTCCATCAGCTCGTCCAGGGTCACAGTATGCAGGTAAGCCGGGTCACTCATGCGGCGCATCTTCCGGTAAAGTTCCTCCAAATCTCTTTCTGGGGAATTGCTTTTTTCGTCCGGGTCTGGTATAGTGGACTTGGAATTTGTAGAGATTGACTGCCCATCATCTGCGCCAACAGATGAACCATGGGCGGTCATTTTCTTTTTTTCATCGATCATAGGCAAAGTCCTCCTGCATTCCTTTCATAATGGTTGTGATCATCTGAATGGTGTTCAACAGTTCCTCATTTACGCCTTGCCCGGCTTCGATCCGGCGCAGCTCGTCCAGCACAGCAGCCAGCTGATCTCGCAGTGCCTTATAGACTCTCGGATTGCCCTGAACCACCACATCCCGACAGAGCAGCCGACGGATGATATAATCCTGCTTGGTCAGTCCGGTGAGCTTGACTGCTGTTTTAATCTGGGCATCCTCCTCAGGGGAGACCCGGAAAGATACGGCCTTGTTTCTCCAACGGTTGTGCTTGTCCAAATTTTTTGCTGACATTTTTAATTGCCCCTTTCCATATTTAATTTATCTGCCATTTCCGTTTGCTTGGACGGAAACAGGTGCGCATAATTGTAAGTGATGTCGATACTCTCATGACCCACCCGGTCTGCGATAGCTGTGGCAGAGAACCCCATGTCGATCAAAAGCGAAACCGCACTGTGACGAATATCGTGGATTCGGATGCGCGGCACTCCGGCCTCTTTGGAGCCCCGATCCATTTCCCGGTGGAGATAACTTTTGGTGACGGTAAACATTCGGTCATCTGCTCCAATTCCGTAGAGCATTTTGAGGTAATCCTGAATTTCCTCTGCCAGAAACTGCGGCATAGTGATGACACGATTGCTCTTTTCCGTTTTTGGAGTGGTAATCAAATCCT
>CAUWDA010000123.1:0-2015 GCA_963557075.1 uncultured Flavonifractor sp.
CGCTCGGTTTCTCCCGTTCAGATCCAGTTTTCAGTGCCTCTCGCAAGGCGCTCAGATAGAATACCACTCCGTGCCCCATTTGTCAACACTTTTCTTCATTTTTCCTCATCTTTTTTCAGGACCCCTCTTTTCATTCTCTGGTTGCGGCACCGGTCAAATTATGGTAGGCTATAAGCTGCGGGTTTTCCCCGTGCTTATCTCTCTGGAAGGGAGCATCCCTATGCCCATTAAAATACCTGACTCACTTCCTGCCACCGCGGTTCTGGAAAGTGAAAATATCTTCGTCATGACAGAGCACCGGGCTCTGCACCAGGACATCCGTCCTCTGAATGTGCTTATTCTCAATCTGATGCCTACCAAAATCGTAACAGAGACCCAGATCCTGCGCAAACTCTCCAATACCCCTATGCAGATCGAGGTAGAACTGCTGCGGACGGCCAGCTATCAGTCCCAGCATACCGATGAGGACCACTTGGTCTCCTTTTATACTACCTTTGACCAGATCCGTTCCCGCAAGTTCGACGGCATGATCATCACCGGCGCGCCTGTGGAAAACCTGGAATTTGACCAGGTGGATTACTGGCCTGAGCTCTGCGAGATCATGGAGTGGAGCAAGACCCATGTCCACTCCACCCTCCACATCTGCTGGGGCGCTCAGGCAGGGCTCTACTATCACCACGGTATTGAAAAGCGTTCTCTGCCCCAAAAGCTGTTCGGCGTCTACGAGCACCGGGTGCTCAAACCCAGTTCTCCTCTGTTCCGCGGTTTCGACGATATCTTTTATGCCCCTCACTCCCGTTATACCGAGGTTTGGGAGCAGGATATCCGCAGCAAGCCGGACCTGGAACTGATTGCCACATCCTCCCAGGCCGGCGTCTATGCAGTAAAGGCCGAAAACAGCCGTCAGTTCTTCGTCCTGGGTCACCCGGAGTATGACCCGGACACCTTGGCCAAAGAGTACTGGCGAGACGTCGACAAGGGCCTGGATATCTCCGTGCCGGCTAACTACTTCCCGGAGGATGACCCTACCCGTGTTCCCGTGGTCCGCTGGCGCAGCGCCGGGCAGCTGTTGTACACCAACTGGCTCAATTATTATGTCTACCAGACTACCCCCTATGATCTCAATGATGTTTAACTTCCTATATCATCTATAAGATATAGAGCCTTGACGGCAGACGGCATAACTATTTTGTAGAAATCATCCCACACGATCACACTGCTTTTTCCACACAACAAGCAGCGCCCCGCCGGAGCATTCCGGCGGGGCGCTGCTATTTAAATGGTTCGGGCCAGCATTCTCCCCGTCCTTATCCGGCCCAGTGGGCCACTGCGTCCCGCAGGAAGCGGGCGCAGCCGGGGAGATTTCTGTCATAGTAGGCGGTGAACCGCTCATCCGCCACATACAGTTCCGCGATGCCCCGGTGTTTGGCCGGGTCATACCGGTTGCCGGTGATGGTGAGCCACCGGCGGTGGAGGGCGCAGATCTCCTCGCCCTCCCCGCTCTCCGGGGACAGGCCCGCCCGGACGGCTTCCTCCAGCCGTTTCCGAATCTCCTCCCCCAGCCCGGTCCACTCCCGGTACTTCTCCCGGGTCAGCCCCAACACTGCGGCATTGGCCTCATTCACCTGGGCGTCGCCATACCGGGCCCGTATCTCCGCCCCATAGGTCTCTTCGTTGTGGTCCACGACCTGCTTCTTAAACGCCTCGAATTTCTGTTCGTCGCTCATAAGTTCCTTCCTTTCTTCCGCTCCGATGGTGTCCTGCACCGATCGGATGAGCCTCTCCAGCCGCGCCCGCTCCGCCTCCAGGGCGGCGAGGTGGTCTTTCAGGGCGGCCAGCCGGTCAAAGGAGGGATCGTCCAGACACTCCTTGATCCGGGCCAGCTCCACCCCGAGGGCCCGGTAATAGAGAATGTCCTGCAGCCGGTCCACCTCCGCCCCGCCGTAATAGCGGTAGCCGCTCTCCGCCACCCGGCTGGGCTTCAGCAGGCCGATCTGGTCGTACCAGCGCAGGGC
>CAUWDA010000124.1:0-1971 GCA_963557075.1 uncultured Flavonifractor sp.
GACAAAACCCCCGGCTGGCTACCGAGGGTTCCATCCAATCTTATTGTAATAGCACAAGGTTTTGCAGCATATCCCATTATACACCTTTATCATTACGCTTGTATTTGCGGGCGTTGCTTTATGCGCGGATTCGGGCTTCTTGATTGGTGGAAATATAATTGCTGCTGCCGCATGGGGGATCATTGGGATATGTATCCTTCTGGGATATGGCCTTGCGTGGATGGTACGAAAGTTATTGTAATATGAAGAACAGGGTGGTAATTTCATGGAAAGAAAGCATCCGGCAGATATATTTCAAGAGGCCCTGGACTACCTGTGGAACGGCCTGGGCCTGGAGGAAAAGGGCTGGAAGCGGCTGAAAAAAGGCGAAGTTTTGGGAGGGACGAAGGAATAAAAACCCCCAAATTGGGAGGTGCCGTCTATGCGGCACCTCCCAATTTGGGGGCTCTCGCAGCGTCGCAGCGCTGCGAATCTTTTTTGTTAAGGTGGCTTTGACGTGCTGTATTTTGATATGAACTGTTATATCCCTATTTTATGGTGCCGGGCACCATTTGGGCACCATAAAAAAATCCATGAAGCAAAATCGCGTCATTTCTTTGGGCAACTGCTCGGTTTTCCTTCAAAAATCATAAAAAACCCCTTGAAACCATCTGGATTCAAGGGGTTTTTGGCGCAGCGGGTGGGATTCGAACCCACGTGCGGTTGCCCGCAAACTGATTTCGAGTCAGCCCCGTTATGACCACTTCGATACCGCTGCATCAGTTCGCCATCCCAACAGCAGATGGGACAGACAAGGTATAGGATACCTCATTTTTATGTGCTTGTCAATATTGCAGCCCGGCATAAAATGGGATATAATAAATACTGTATCTCATTCACCAACGACACATCCAGGGAGGAAGTCATGGAAGAACTAAAACGCCGTATCCGCAGCGACGCACTTGTGGGTGAGGGCGATATCATCCACGTGGACATGTTTCTCAACCACTGCATGGACATGGACCTGATGGAGCGGATGGGTGCTGCTTTGGCTAAGCTGTACCGGGGAGAGCGCATCACCAAGGTCCTTACCGCCGAGAGCTCCGGCATCGCCCTGGCCTGCTTCACCGCCAAAGCCCTGGGCGTTCCTGTGGTATACGCCAAGAAATTCCAGACCGGCTATATCGACCCCAACGTCTACTCTGTGGAGACCCACTCCTTCTCGCTGGACAAATCCTACACCCTGCGGGTATCCAAAAAATATCTGACCGACGATGACGTTGTCCTGCTGGTGGACGACATTCTCTCCAACGGGCAGACCATCCTCAGCCTTCTGGATCTGGTCTCCAAGGCGGGCGGAGAGGTTGCCGGCGTAGGCGTCGCCATTGAAAAGGCCATGCGCGACGGCGGCCGTGTGCTCCGCCGCATGGGCATCCGTGTAGAGGCTCTGGCTACTGTAACGGCCATCGAACACGGCGAGATCATCCTCGCCGACTGAGGAGACTGGATCTGCTATGAAAAACACCCCCACTCCACCCAACGCATTCGCGCTCTATAACGGGATCCAGATCTCCTCCCCCGGTCCGGATCTGGGAGAAGCCGGTCTGGAGGTCGGCCCCAACGCCCTCAATCCCTACGGCATGCTCCATGGCGGCGTCTACTATACGCTGGCCGACTGCGCCTGCGGCTCTGCCTGCCGGACGGATGGCCGGCGCTATGTCACCCTCCACGGCGAGATCGATTACATCCGCTCCGGGCGAAGCGGACATGTCACCGCCCGGGCCAGCGTCCGCCACCGGGGACGGACCACCTGCCTGACCACAGCCGACATTCTGGATGAGGACGGCACTCTGCTGGCCTCTGGAACATTCACTTTTTTCTGCCTCGATCCTGACAGCAAGGATTGACTCATCAGGCGGGAGAGGGCTCCAAAGCCCCTGCATCTGTCAAGTAAAAGTAGACACAAAAAAGCGCAGCTAACAGAAGCCCAGT
>CAUWDA010000125.1:0-1819 GCA_963557075.1 uncultured Flavonifractor sp.
CGGTGTCGCCGTTCTTGGCGGTGACGGTCAGGCTGTCCAGTTCGTAGCCCTTGTCGGGGCGTACGGTGATGGTCACGGTGTCGCCCTTGTCGGCCCGGCCCGGGCTCACCGTCACCTTGCCGCCGGTGGTCTTGTCCACGGACACCAGGTAGTCGCCGACAGGAGTGGAGGGCTCATAGGAATCGCCGCCGGTGGTGTAGGTGGTCACAGTGACCGCACAGGTGGCCGTCTTATCGCCCGCGCTGGCGGTGATGGTGGCGGTACCGTTGGAAACGGCGGCGACCAGACCGTTGTTGTCCACAGTGGCAACAGCGGGGTCGCTGGAGGTCCACACGACAGCATCGGTGGCGTCGTCGGGCTGGACCGTGGCGGTCAGCTGGACGGTGTTCGGCGTGGCGTTGCTGTACAGGGTCACGCTGGACTGATTCAGGGTAATGCTTTCGGCGGGGACTACGACAGGTTCCAGCTCACCATTTTCTGTAATCTCCAGCTTGTTTCCGTCCTTGTCTACCACAGGAACCTTGCTGATATCAATATTGTTTTTCCCTTCCAAGGGTTTGATCGTCAGGTTTTCACTATTGGGGACCTTGACCTTCTCTTCTTCGGGCTGCTTGACCAGCAGGATCTCCGTCTTTCCATCGGCGGCGTACACGGCAGCCTGGAGGGTGTCATAGGTATAGGCCTTGCCATTCTGAACGATGATAGCGGTGGTACTGGGTGAGGTGATTACAACACCAGTTACACCATCAAGAGAACTCGAGAGAACCGCAGAGTTTTCCGCATAGGCGATACTTGTTTGGCTTTCTGTGACAGGATTGCTTGTAAAGGAACCAGACTGTACCCAAATTTTGTAGGTTGATTCAGAATAAGCTGTTCCCTTTAAATCTATATTGTCTTGACCTAAAACCACCTGACAATTCTTTATGACAGTATTTGCAAGCTTGCTTCCTTCTTCAAGCCCGTTCCAAATACCAATGAGATTGCTCGCATTGTTACCAGAAAGGATTTCAATATCTTCGACAGTTAACCCATTGTCTCCGTTCACAATACCAGCCAAATTTGTGCCATCCAATACGATTTTTCCGTTTTTTACGGTAATTGCACCAGAAGTGGCGGATGCGGCGGATGTTGAGATTGCCATTCCAGGCAGAGAGTAGCCCTCAATTTCGATACCGTTACCGGTCACAGTTAGAGTATGGCCGTTCAAGTCTAGTATGGAACCAGCACCAGTGATGATGATACCCACAGGTATTCCTTCAATAAGTGAATCTTCAGGCGAAATATTTATTGATGTGTCCGCCAGAAGCGTCATCGTGCAGGCCTCTCCATAGGCATTTTCATAGTAAGCTTTGGCCCCTTCCGACACAGAACTGTACTGCCCGTCTACTTCTGAGATATTGGTACCGGAAATCTCAAACACGGGAGTAGCCTCAGCGGCAGCTCCAGTCGCAAATGCTGTCGATGGAATCAGACCTAATAGCAGGCACAGACATACCAGACTTGCCAAGATTCGTTTTTTCATACGATCCTCTCCTTTTAGACTTCTGTTCAGACGCGTGTGTCGTTCGTTTTCCGACTGGTTTCCCCCGACAACACCACGCAGGGGCGCACATGGTGCGCCCGCCGGTCTATGAGCGACATTGGGGTGTTTTCCGCATATCCGCTCAGCAGGGCAAACAAAAACGACAGGTATGGGCCGCCGTACTCCGGCGTCCCATACCTGTCGTTTTTTCATATTTGGACAGCACAAAAGGCAGAGTATTACTTACTCTGCTCTGCTCTGCTCTGCTCTGCTCTGCTCTGCTCTGCTCTGCTCTGC
>CAUWDA010000126.1:0-1750 GCA_963557075.1 uncultured Flavonifractor sp.
CAACTGTGCCCTTTTCACTCTTTGACTTTCTTTAACTCTTTGTTTGGACACTCCCACAGTGGGGCGCAGCTTGAAACTTCCGGATGTATATGATAGAATAAAAACAGATATTGATCCTCTGCGCCGGGCGGATAAGCTGCCGGTCCGGCGTGGTATCCTACAAGATCTGAGGGGGAACGACAATGAAACAGTTGAATGAAAAAGTCGCCATCGTCACGGGCGCGGGTCAGGGCATCGGAAAGGGCATCGCCCTCTGCCTGGCGAAGCGGGGCGTCAAGATCGTGGCCACCGGCCGCCGTCTGGAGCCCATTGAGCAGACCATTGCGGAGATCAAGGCCCTGGGCGGCGACGGCCTGGCCATGAGCTGCGACTCTGCGGACCGCGCCCGGGTGGAGGAGGTCGTCAAGACCACCGTGGAGACCTTCGGTACTATCGACGTCATCGTCAACAACGGGCAGGCCATCGTGCCTTCCGCGCCGGTGGAGGAGACCACCCATGAGAGCATGGTGAAGGCGTGGGAGAGCGGCGTTATCGGCTCTCTGAACTACATGCAGGCGGCATTCCCCTATATGAAGGAGCAGCATGAGGGCCGGATCATCAACTTTGCCTCCGCCACCGGTATGTTCGGCATCGCCGGACAGCTGGCCTACGGCTCCAATAAGGAGGCTCTGCGCGGCCTGACCAAGATCGCCGCCAAGGAGTGGGGCCAGTACGGTATCTGCGTCAACATCGTGCTGCCCGGCGCGGAATCCCCTGCCGCCAAGGCCTGGGCCGAGAAGTTCCCCGAGGAGTATGCCAAGCAGGTGAACCTGAACCCCATGAAGCGCTTCGGCGACCCCGAGAACGACATCGCCCCGGTGGTGGCTTTCCTGGCCGGTCCGGATTCCTGCTATTTCTCCGGCCAGAGCGTGATCGTGGACGGCGCCAACTCCATCATGCCGTAAGTTCGGCGTCCGCGCGCTGAGAGACAGGAAAAGAGCCGCCCGTCGGCCCCTGTAGGGGGCTGGACGGGCGGCTTTTCTGTTTTCCCGCAAATCACCGGTAAGAACAGACAGACTTGATTGGTTGATTTGTATATTTTTGTTGACAGAAAAGCTCGTGTTTTAAACAATAGCTATAACAATAGGGCGGTATCAATGCCTGGGATGCAGCGAAAGTTTTTCGTATGTCGTGTCACAGAAGCGCGAAAGGGGGATGACTATGAAAAATAGAAAGAAAATATTCAATGGGATACTCTTTGCGGTGTATGTCCTTACCGCGCTGCTCTATCCTCGGTGGTATGCGGCAATGAATCGGTATCTATCGAGGACCTTTGAGCTGTGGCCGGTCATGCTGGCGCAAACAGGGATCTCTGCGGGACGTATGCTGATCCTCCTGATGCGAGCCCAGCTGGTAGAGCGCACCTTCAGCATAGGAAATCTTGTGTACTATCTGCTGCTGGCTGTCGTTTCGGTGGTGCTGCTGCTGATCTCCTATGTTAGTTCGTTCAGTACTCCGGCCTATGTGGCAGCCCTCACCACAGAGTGTATATTTGAAGTTGTCCTCTTCCTGTATTATACCCGGCGCAGAGAGCAGGCGTAAAAAAAGAGAGCCGCCCGCCGGCCCCTTGTGGGGGCTGGACGGGCGGCTTTTTGTATAAAGAAAACCACTCGCTAAGCGAGTGGTACAAAAAAGCCTATGGCGATGAAAATGATAAAAAAACTCCCTTTGCTATAATAGGAGTGCGGTCTGCCAACTGCACAAAGAATAG
>CAUWDA010000127.1:0-1546 GCA_963557075.1 uncultured Flavonifractor sp.
TGCCGCAATGCGGCAGGCCCGGCCTTTGTCGTCCGGCAATATGGGGGAGTGTGGGGCGCTGACGGATCCCCACGAAAAATGGCCGCCCGGTGGGCGGCCATTTTTCTCGGAATGACAGGTTTTTTGTATGGGGGAGCAGGGGCCGCCGGGGAGGTCGGTTGTCATCCTGTGTGCGCCCCTGAGCGGAGCGCAAAAGGACTTTCTTGACTTCCGATAGAATTCCTCTATAATGATATCTGCCGAATCAGAGCGCCCACGCAGAAAAGCGGCTGCTGCCGCTTTTCTTTTTTCAGCCGCCGGTGCTCTCGGGATAGAGCCGGACCTGCTCCCGCAGGTTGGCCAGCAGGAGGGCGCAGAGAAAGTCCTCCAGCCGCTCCATCAGCCCGGGCCCCTGGGGAAGGGGCAGGGTACAGTTGTAATGGGTCTGGATCTCCCCCAGCAGGTGGTCCCCCCAGTCGCCTGCCTCCGGCGGGGTCAGCATCCCGGCGCGGCACTGGTCTGCCAGGTGGATATAGAGCGATACCGCGGCCACCAGGAAGGAGTCCCGGTCCAGCTTCTCCAGGGTGGAGAAAAAGGCGTCCCGGCTCCCGGGCATCCGGGGTGCGCAGCGGTCGTACAGGCGCTCGGCAGTGACGCCGAAGCGGCGCAGCCGCCGCAGGACCGCATGCTGCGTCCGGGCGCAGAAGCCGGTCTGCCGGAACAGGGCCTCCGCCACCGCCTCCCGCACAGCCAGGGCTGCCAGCTCCCCGAATTTGAAGTGCTTTCCGGCGTTGAGCAGCATCCCGTCCGCCTGGGTGCCGCAGATGACCACCATGCCGTCGGTCCCCGTGCCGGTGGCCAGCTCACAGGATACGCTGCTGCCCTGCATCAGGTCCCGCAGGACCGCCGCCTTGGCCTCTGTGGCGGTCATGACCAGCTCGGTCATGGCGCCGGGGGAGAGGGCGCGGTCGGTCACCAGAAAAATGTTGATGGTACCGGGCGGGACGGGGCAGGGGGCGCCGGACCGCTCCCACAGAGAGGCCGGGTCCCCGGCGCAGAGGGCGTTGACGTCCGCGCCACCGGACACCGCCGCCGTGACGGCCAGGTCCTCCCACCGGCGGGTGACCACCACCATGTTATCCAGGTTGGCCGCCGTATCCAGCCCGGTGGAGTGCTCCGGGTCCAGACCCAGGCGGCGGGCCACCGCGATCTGGTGGGTCCGCAGGTCGTCCCCCTCCATGGGCTGGCAGATGCCCGCCGTACCGCAGTCACAGTAGTTGAAGGCGGCGGTCAGGTCGTACCGCAGTCCCCCGCCGTTGGCCCCCGTGGACAGGACCGCACGGCTGCCGGAAAAGGTAAAGATGGCCGACTGCTCGGTACAGATCAGCCGGTCCCCGTTGCATAATGTAAAGACACGTTCCATAGTGTTCTCCTGCTCCTGAAAACTTTGCCCCTGTCTCACCGGAGAGAGGGGCGGTGGGATGAGTTGATTATAGCAGATACGGGCCTGGAACGAAAGACTAACTATTAAAAGTCAAGCCTGAAATGAATGGATTAGCAAAAAATT